>JBLWWK010000035.1:0-5262 GCA_048267965.1 Salibacteraceae bacterium | reverse complement strand
TATTGTTCCGATAATAAGGTCAGGTTTATTTGAATTTAGCCAATTGACCAAAAGTCCGGCTGTAATAACTCCCAAATTGATAATTACGTCATTTGAGGTGAAAATCATACTTGCTTTCATATGAGCCTCTTCTTTGCTTTTTGATTTTTGAAGTAAATACAAGCAAATTCCGTTTGCAATTAACGCTAAAATGGAAACGAAAATCATTGTTGTAAAATCGGGAAGTTTTTCCGCTCCGAAAAATCGTCTCAATACTTCTGCAAATCCAATAATTGCAAGAGTAATCTGAAAATATCCCGCAATTTTTGCAATCCGTTTTTTTCTTATTAGGGTTCCTCCAACTGCAAAAAGGCTAATTCCATAAACGAACGAGTCGGCAAGCATATCCAAGCTGTCGGCAACCAGTCCCATTGATTTGGAAATAAGTCCAGTCGTCATTTCGATTACGAAAAAAGCAAAGTTGATGACAAGAACTGTCCAAAGAAGTTTTTTCTGATTTGAATTCTCTTTAAACTCTGTTTGGTCAGTTTTCTCAGTTGTTAGTTTTTGTCCGCCTAAATTCAGTTCGAGAATTGATTTTTCGATTTGGTCAATTTGTCCGCTGTGGAAAATGGTCAGTCTTCTGTTGGAAATGTCAAAGTCTAAATTTTTGATACTTGAAATTCCATCCAATTTCATTCGGATTAGGTTTTCTTCCGAAGGACAGTCCATCTTGGTAATTTCAAATGTTGTTTTTTCCATTCACGTTCTCGTTTTTTTTGCATTGGCTACAACGTTAAGGCTATGATTTCGGTCTGGGAAATCCGATAGGATTTTTCAGGCAAGGAATCGTGCCGGATTAAAAGTAATGAATTTTATCTTTTGAATACGGTAAGACTGAATTATAGCCCCTGTTAGAGGTTGTTTGAATCCCAAACCTTACCCATACGGACAAGCCATTGGAACAATCCCCGTAGTTTTTGCCGCATTTTCAAACCAGCCCAGACCTGGCAGACATAATTATACTTTACCTCGTTAATAGCTTTCGCGGGTTAGGGCAAGCCAAAGGTCGACCTGCGTACCGATTGCGCAACGATTCCGTACTGGCGGCAAAAGCGGTTAGCCCAACCGCTGCTCTTATTCAAAATCCCAGGCCATACCCAAAGGACTAACCAACCATTTGCAAACCGTGGATTTTTGCTTTGCTGATAAACGTACTGCTTGCGTACAGATTGGAAAATTATAGGGTAAAAGCAAAAATGGGTAAAGCCCCGAAGATTATCTTTTTTCACCCCACATATTTCCGCTAACGTGTTTGTATAAGATTAGTTGCGTGATTTAAGCACTAAAGTTAGCAAATAAATCACAGATAGAAAGTCCGCGAGGACTTTCGTAAGTAGGCTTTAACCAAGCAATTAATTTTATACGGTGTTGAACGAATCCTCCCTACCGGTCGGAAGCCATTCCAGAGCAAAATACAACATTTCTTATATTTATGGTACACTTAAAATTTATCGTTATGTACAAAAAAAAGTAAAACGATAGTAGAGACCGCTATCGCAGAAGTTCCTGGGTTTGATACCCTTTTCGGAAAATTAAGGAAGAGTTTCACGATCAACGGTAAGGCCGAGAGTACCTTGAACAACTACACGCGGTGCCTGGCACATTTGGCCCTGCATTACAAACAAAGCCCGGAGACACTTTCTACCGAGCTAATCGATGATTATCTTTTTCATTGCAAGAACTTGCACAAGACCCCATCCGACAGCTTTTTTAAGCACACCGTTTTCAGTCTTCGTGCCATTTATAAGGTCTTGGGAATAAAAGATAGGCATGTCAAGCTTCCGCAAATAAAGCGCCAGAATAAATTGCCCGTAGTGCTGAGCAAGTCTGAAGTACGCACTTTGCTCAAGGCTCCCAAATACCTGAAGCACCGCTTGATACTTGGGATGCTCTACGGATGTGGGCTACGTAGCTACGAATTGTGTGCACTGCGGTTATGCGACATTGACTTTGGCCGAGAAACCGTTTTTGTAAAAAAACAAAAGGGCAAAGTAGATCGGTACCTGCCCCTTAGCAAACACTTGGCACGTGGGCTCAAAAAATATATTGCAACGGAATCTCCTCGGATCTTCCTATTCAATAGTCAGGTAACCGACAATGGGGCGCCCCGGCCCTTTACTACCACCGGGATACAATGGGTGATCAAAGAAAACAGGAGTAAGGTTAACACCCACAAGACCATCACCGCCCATTGCTTGCGCCATACCTATGCCACACATTTGCTGGAAGCAGGGCTCAATATCATGAGCCTAAAAGAACTTTTGGGGCATGCTTTTATCGAGACAACCCTAGTGTACCTGCACGTTGCAAACACCGGGAGTTCGCGCAAATTCAGCCCGCTCGATACGCTTTTTGAATAATGCGCAGCCACTTCAAGGTGGCCGATGTGCTGGAGATGGAGCGGGACCAGATCTCGTCACACGTATTTACGGGCTGGCATAGGCGTACCCTACATGCCATCCGTAGGTGCCGTACCCCAGCCATGGGCGGACATATAGATAAGTGTGATTGCTGCCATAAACTCCACATCAGTTACAACAGTTGCAGAAACCGTCATTGCCCTACCTGTCAGGGTCATAAAAGGGAGGAGTGGATACGGGCCCGGGAAAGCGAACTTCTCAATGTGCCTTATTTCCATGTGGTGTTTACCCTGCCCCCAGAGCTGAACACGTACGCCCTGTCCCATCCTAGAATAATCTATGGGAGCCTGTTCAAAGCGGCCTGGGCAACCCTGGTACAGTTCGGTGCGAACCCAAAACACCTTGGCGCACAAATGGGCATGATCGCCATCCTGCATACATGGGGCCAAAACCTGAGCTTACACCCCCATTTGCACTGTATTGTCCCCGGTGGCGGTGTGAACAGATCGGGAAATTGGAAACCTGCCAAGAACAAGGGGAAATACCTCTTTAATGTGGAATCGATGAGCGTCGTGTTCCGTGCAAAATATGTCGCACAGCTGCGCAAGGAAAAGGTGCCCGTTCCACGGGAAAATTACAATAAGCTCTTTGATAAAGATTGGGTGGTGTATGCAAAACAGCAGTTCCATACACCAAAATATGTAGTGGAGTACCTGGGCAGGTATACGCATAAGATCGCTATCAGTAATTACCGCATCAAGCAATTCGACAAGGTGAACAGAACGGTAACTTTCCAGATGAAGAACTACAAAAAAGGAGGTCAAAAAGAACTGCTCAAGCTCTCCACGAAAGAGTTCGTACGCCGATTTGCACTACATGTTCTTCCCAAGGGTTTTACACGGATACGGCATTACGGCATCTTGAGCAGTAGCTGGAAGAAAGAAAAACTGCCCGTCCTTCAAGAAATGTTGGCCACAGAGCCGCTAAAACTCAATGAGGAAAAGCCTCCATTGCTCAATGCTATATGCCCGAGCTGTAAAAAGGGAAAATTGGTCACCATAATGACATTCGATGGACGCGGGCCGCCAAATTGCTGGAAGGAAAACCTAACATCTGCTGACCTACCTTAAGAACTACTTGCAAAACGCGAGAGGAGAGCGCATGTCCATAGGGTAAATATTCAACCAAAAAATTACCGAACAGTCTGCCAAGCTGATAAAAAAGTTAGATAGAAGCCCCTAAAAAAATGTTGAACTTCTGAAACCAACATAAAACCACGGCAAGCCTGCCAAGATAGAAATCGAAAATAATTAAAGAAAGAAACGTTTTCCCCATAGAGGGAGACTGGATCCGTCAACAAAATATTCAACCCTGGCCTATCGGCGGACCGAATACTTAGTTGTTGGCAACTGGCTTTTTTTCAGTCGTAAATTCTAATTATTTCTCCATTTCCTTTTCCGTTTACACTTCTTACATATCCGTTAATTACTTTTTTCATTGGTATTGGATTGTGCCCTGGGAAATAGTTTTTGTATTTTTCATAAGCATCTTCCACCATTCCAGAAGAAACGACATTTACTCTAATTCCGTTTTCAATTTCGAGTGCAACAGCTTGAACAAAACTATGAATTCCGCCATTTACCATAGCAGCACTCGTTGTTTTTACAACTGGGTCATCTGCTAAAATTCCTGTGGATAGAGTTATGGAACTATTTGAATTTAAATAATTCTGTCCAATACGTACAAGATTAACTTGTCCCATTAGTTTACTTTTTAGTCCGATATAATAATCGTCTTCAGAAAGTTTATTGAAATCGTCCCATTTTGCTTCTCCAGCGATACAAATTATAGCGTCCAGTTTTCCAATTTTTTCAAACATTGACTTTATCGAGCTACTATCAGCAATGTCAACAGCCACATCTCCATTGGTTCGTCCACCGATTAAAATTTCATTTTTTTGTTTAAAATGCGAAACAACTTTTTTTCCTATTGTTCCATTTCCTCCAATTATTAAAATTTTCATTGTTTTATTTTTAAGTTAAACATTTAGTCTTGTTACATTTCTCTTTTATATTTCTTGACTTATATATCGTTAAAGTTGCAATGACACTCCAAAGTAGATTAGTTGCAAATGGTGGAATCGCACTATAGTAATAACAGTTTATGGCTATTAAAAGTCCTCCAAGCAAATTTAAATACTTGCCATAGTGCAAATATTTTTTGTTTTCGATTAGAGTTAGGGCATAGGCAAGGATTATCAATCCTGAACCTGACCAACCTAATATGTCAATTAATAATATCATAGTTTGTCATATTGCGAAATGTCGATATGTAATATCAAATTTTTTTATGTTAGAAAATCCGTAAACTGTTTAATAGTCTCTTCGTTCCTTTTTAAATACGACCATTTTCCGTGTCTTGTTGAAATTAAAAGTCCACATTTTTCCATATTGGTCAAATATGTTGAAATAGTCGATTGAGATAACTCCGTTTTTTCTTGAATATAGGTAACGCAAACACCATCATTGAAGTGTTTTAATGTTTCGTGTGGTGGAAAGTGTTTTTCTGGTTCTTTCAGCCATTCCAATATCTGAAACCTGATTTGGTTCGATAAACATTTACCAATTTCTGTTGCCGTTTTCAAATTCATACTACAAACATATTGATAAATCTCGATATATGAAAATGATTACGTGTTTTTGTTTGAAGTTCGATGTTTTTTTAGCTTGTTGCCAACGGGAGTCTGCGCAGAAACCCCTTTTCGGTTAAATTTAAGTGATCTGTTTTGATTTACATGAATGTACAATGGGTTTTACGGCCAATTCCTTGCAGGTACAACAAATTGGCCCGAAAAAGAAAG
>JBLWWK010000034.1:0-5601 GCA_048267965.1 Salibacteraceae bacterium | reverse complement strand
ACCAGCGCCTAACAATGGCTAATAAAACATAGGGTTTCGGTAGGTTGGTTCGCTTCTCTTCTACTTTCGTAGTAATTTGTCGGTGGACTGTTACGAGGCTTTCTAATCCCTCCGTTTCATAGCCGGAACGTTGTATGCCATGAAAAAAAAGAAAAGCCACCACACATTCAAGCACATTTAATTTTGCTCGTGCCTCACAAAATCAAAAGAGCTTTCACTTCCCCACCGCCACCCCGTTAAGTATTTCAAACATTTTATATCACGAAATACGATATATTAAATCTAAATTATTAAATTGGCGGTTTACAATTCTAAAACGAAATGAACAGAATAAAAGAAGTACTTGAAGAGAAAGGCATCAAGCAGACTTGGCTTGCTGAAAAGCTAGGCAAAAGCTACAATATGGTGAATGGTTATGTCCAAAATAGACAGCAACCAAGACTAGAAGTACTATATGAAATTGCAGAAATACTTAATGTAAGTGTAAAAGACTTATTGCAAGATAATGACACTAATAAAGGCTAGACATGAGCAAGGAACAAAATATTACAAACAACATAAAAGTTCAGAACCAAAATATTGAGGTTCTGAAAAAACATTTTGGGCAATGTTTTGATAAAAGTGGAAACTTTGATTTTGAGAAATTCAAACAGGAACTTTCTGAGAATGAAATTGATTTTTACAAAGAAAGTTATGGCATAGACTGGCTAGGAAAGTCTTATGCTCGTGTTTTAGCTAGCGACCCGACTACTACTTTGCTTAAAGAAGATGAAGAATTCAATTCGAGAAAAGAAAATAAGGATTCTGAAAATTTACTGATTAAGGGAGATAATTTGGAAGTCTTGAAGCATTTAACAAATGCTTATTATGAAAAAATTAAAATGATTTATATAGACCCTCCTTACAATACGGGGAATGATGGTTTTGTGTATGAGGATACAAGAAAGTATTCTTTAAGTGAGCTAATGACAATTGCGGGGATAGATGAATCAAAAGCTAAACGAATTATTGAATTTACTCAAAGTAAAAGCAATTCTCATTCTGCTTGGCTGACTTTTATGTATCCTAGACTTTATTTGGCGAAAACACTTTTAATTGATGAGGGGGTCATTTTTGTTTCAATTGATGACAATGAGGCAACGCAACTTAAGTATTTACTAGATGAAGTTTTTGGAGAAGAGAATTTTGTTTCTAAGATACCAACAGTAATGAACCTAAAAGGGAATCAGGATAGTTTTGGATTTGCTGAAACACACGAATATTTCTTTGTTTATGCAAAAAATAAAGAAAAGTGTGTCCTCAATAAATTCGACTTGAATGAAGAGGAAATCATGAATGATTGGAAAGAAGATGAGTATGGACTGTATAAGGAGGCTGATAATTTAAGGGCTACTGGTGAAAATGCACCTAGAACAAAAAGACCCAATTTATGGTATCCAATTTTTTTGGATGAAGAAACTGCCGAATTTTATATTACAGATGACGACAAACCTCATAAGAAGTCTGACACCGTTATCTACCCAATAAATCCAGAAGGCGAAGAATTGTCTTGGTATTGGGGTAAAACCACATTTAATGAGAAAAAACATAACCTAATTCTAAAAGAGACTTCAAATGGTTGGCAATTTTATAGGAAACAAAGACCTGAATTAGGCGATCTGCCCACTAAAAAACCAAAGTCTTTCTTTTATAAATCTGATTATAGTACATCAACGGCTACAACTCAATTAAAAAATCTATTCGGAAAGAAAATTTTTAAAGGACCAAAACCTGTTCCATTTATCTTGGATTTAATAAAAATCGGAATGAACAAGGAAGATGTTGTTTTAGATTTTTTTGGAGGTTCTGGTACAACAGCAGAGGCAGTTTTACGATTAAATATAAGTGATGGAGGAAATAGAAAATTTATTCTTGTCCAACTTCCAGAATTAATTGATTCTAAAAGGAATAAAATAGCTTTTGAATTTGTAAAAAATGAATTAGGCATTGAGACACCTAGTATTTTTGATATAACCAAGCAGAGAATAATTCTATGCTCAAAAAGTCTATTAAGTGATTACCCAAAAATTGAACATCAAAAACTTGGTTTTAAAGTGTTTGAAACAAAATCAATTTGGGAAGATTATGGATTTGATTCAAAAGAATTATCTGATCAAACAAAACTATTTGATGAAACCAAATTGAATGAAGAAGATATTAAAGCTCTTCTCATTACATGGAAAACTTTTGACGGTTCTCCATTAACGGAACAAGTTACAACGCATGATTTCGATGGATATTCAGGTCATTATGTAAATAGTAAACTCTACCTAATGGATAAGGGGTTCTCAACTAAGAATCTTTCAAAGTTACTTGAGAAAATAGATTCGGATAAGAATTTCAATCCTACTTCAATAATAGCCTTCGGGTATCATTTCAATAGTAAGAATCTCCGTGAAATTTCTGAAAACATTAAGTCTTATGCTAATAAGAAGAATATTGACATTGACTTTATAACAAGATATTAGGCATGAAGGGATTTAATTTTGAAAAGAATCTAAACCATCAATCACAGGCTGTAAATAGTACTGTGGCTGTTTTTGAACACCTACAGCTATTAAATGCAGAAGGTGCAGATAAAAACTGTATTAATCCAATTCTTAATAAAGATGATGGCTATCAGTACATTGAAAACATCATAAAAATACAGGGACAAAATGGTATTGGAGAAATAAGAAATGGCAAAAGCAACATTGTTGATATTATGATGGAAACGGGTACAGGAAAAACCTATACCTATACCAAAACCATCTTTGAACTCAATAAGAATTTCGGAATCTTCAAATTTGTTGTAGTAGTTCCTACACTCTCTATTAAGGCAGGTACGGTGGACTTCTTAAAGTCTGATAGCGCAAGAGAGCATTTCAAAGAACAATATGGCAAAACCTTAAAACTCCATATTGTTGAAAGTAAAAAAGGCAATAAGAGTAAAAAGTCTTATATGCCTCCAGCAGTCAACAGTTTTGTTAATTCAGGAGATTTTGAAAAGAATAGTATTCAAGTAATGATTATCAATGCAGGTATGATTAACTCTGATACAATGCAGAAAAGTCTTGATAAAGGGCTATTTGATAAATATACTGTGCCGTTTGATGGAATTGCTGCTGTAAATCCATTCCTAATTATTGATGAACCCCATAAATTTTCTCAAGCCAATAAAACTTGGGAAAATATCCAGAAGATGAATCCTCAATTCATTTTAAGGTATGGAGCAACATTCCCTGAGAAAGAGTATGAAAACCTAGTATATACCTTGTCGGCAGTTGATTCTTTTAACAAAAATCTAGTAAAAGGAGTTGTTGGTCATATCACAGAGTTTGAAAACGGAAAAAATGCCATTGTAAGACTTATAGACACTGATGGTAAAGAAGCAACTTTTGAACTCAATGAAAATGGGAGAAAGAAAAAAGTCAAACTCATTCAAAAAGGGAGTTTACTGCGGATTCATTCCGAAATGACCGATTTGACAATTGAAAAACTTACAAAATCAAAAGTTGCTTTGTCAAATGGCTTAGATTTAAAAAAAGGAGACAAGATCAATCCATATTCGTTCGCCCAGACACTTCAGGAAATAATGATTCAAAAAGCCGTAAAGCATCATTTTGAATTAGAAAAATCCTACTTAACACGAGATGTGAGAATTAAACCTTTAACCTTATTTTTCATTGATAACATTGAGGAATACCGTGGTGAATCTGGATACATTAAATCGACTTTAGAACAGTTAGTCAAAGCAGAAGTTGAAACGCTGCTTAAAACGGAAACCAATGAATTCTACAAAGCATATTTAGAAAAAACGTTGGAAGACATTTCACTTACTCACGCAGGATATTTCTCCAAAGACAATTCGGAAAAAGATGAAGCTATTGAGCAAGAGGTAAATGAGATCCTACACGATAAACAAGCAATGCTTGACTTGGAAAATCCGAGAAGATTCATTTTCTCCAAGTGGACATTGAGAGAGGGATGGGATAATCCTAATGTTTTCCAGATATGTAAATTAAGAAGTAGCGGTAGTGATATATCTAAACTTCAAGAAGTAGGTCGTGGGTTACGCTTACCTGTCAATGAATACGGCAATCGGGTTAAGGATGAGCAATTCTTCTTGAATTACTTTGTGGATTTTACTGAAAATGACTTTGTAGATAGATTAGTTAATGAGATTAATGAAAAGTCAGGTGCTATATCTATTGAAAAAGAACCTGAAAAGCTATCTGATGAGTTACTCAAAAAAATATGTGAAGTCTATGATACGAATGAAGATGATCTTCTGGAAGAACTAGACGAGCACAATGTAGTCAATAGGACTAATAAGTTTAAATACGGAGGTTGGACGTACATCAAGAGTAATTTTCCTCAAATCTTTGAAGGAGTTGGGTCAAACAAGGTCAGAAAGTCAACAGACACCAAAAAGCAAGTTACCATTCGAACAGATAAGTACCATGAGTTAAAAGATTTATGGGAGAAACTGAATGAAAAAGTGATTTTAGAATACAAATTTGAAAAGGAATCAGATTTTCAAAATTTACTTACATCCTTTTTTAAAGATCAGAAAACTAATTTTTCTATCGAAGGCATTCGCGAGCGAAAAACAAAGGTGGAGATCAAAGATCGTCAAGCAATAACAACAGATGAAATTTCCGTTTTAGATAATGAAATTACTCCTGTTTCAACCATGAAATACAGCGATTTTATTCGAGACCTCTCTAAAACTCTGAATATAAACCTTAAAACAATTCATGCATCCCTGATTGAGTCTGGGATAGATATAAACCAGTACTTGAATACTTCTACCATTCGCATTATCAAACAAAATTTTGATAACTATTTAATGTACAACGCCATTGATAAATTCAGTATCGAGTATAAAAAAGTGTCGAACACTATTCATCCAACAAAATTCACGGATAGTTCAGGTAAAGTACTTAAAGAGATAAACGCTGCTGACGTTGGGGTTCTTCATGCAGATTCTAAAGTTGCTGATAGTTATTTCTTGGAAGAGTTGTTCTATGATTCAGAATTAGAAAAAGTAAACATAGAAACTGAAATTAAAGAGGTTGTTGTGTTTACAAAGATCCCGAAGAATTCAATTAAAATACCAGTTGCAGGCGGTAAGAGCTATTCACCTGATTTTGCCTATGTACTGAACTTCGAGAATGGGGACAAGAAATTACATTTCATAGTTGAAACAAAAAATGTACAGGGAGAAGATAGTTTGCGAGAAGAAGAAAAACAAAAGATTAAACATGCAGAACAGTTCTTCAACGGAAGTGTCAAAATTGACTTTAAAACTCAATTTAGTAACAATAAAATTGTGGATTTAATAAAGGAGTTAACATTAACTGAATAAGCCAACGCAAGTTCAAGCACATTGCAATCCTCCTACGTGCGGTTGCAAAGAGCTTTCTCGCCTACGCTAAAAACGAAATGAATAAAATAAAAACGGCATACAACAATGTGTATAGTGCATAGCACCCTCCGGGATGCTACGACACCATACACGGAACGTTGTAATGCATTCCCAACATCTCACATAAAGCAAAATTAAAATCATAGGCTAGT
>JBLWWK010000033.1:0-6689 GCA_048267965.1 Salibacteraceae bacterium | reverse complement strand
CGTTTTGAAAGCAAGGAAATACCACCTTTTGGTCAAGAAACCTTATGGTTTTTATAATCCGAAGCCTTTTTTCTTTGCACAACCATTGCATTCAATAATTTGTATATTTGTATAAGTTATATGAAAATATTTGTTTCCATATCAATGTCTATTTTATTCTTTTTTCAAGGGATAAGCATAGATATGGACTTTTGTGGTCCAATTAAAGAAATTTCAAACCTTATTACCCATTATCAAGACCATAAAGTTTATGGAGACTCTTTCCTTGATTATGTAGTTGAAGATTACATTGACAGCGATGCAAAAAATGAAGAGCATCATCACAACCCAGATAAGGAGAATACACCAGTCCATTCCTATAATCAATGCTGTCACCCTTTAGTTTTAATTATTGCTAACAATAATTTGGCTTTAACCAATCGACTAAAGTTTGAAGAGAAAAAACAATATAATTTACATAAAGTAAACTTCACTTCCAGATATTTGGAATCACTTTTCCAGCCACCTAAAGTATAGTTCAGTTTTTTAATGGATAGCTATATCCAATTTTGAGCCTAAAGGGTTCATTTCATTTCGTGTAATTCTATTTTCTTATATCAGAATTATTTCGAATAGTTTAACTGAATTAATACATTTTCTATGATTAATAAAATCATTGATTTTTCAATCAATAACAAATTCATTATTGGTTTGCTTACGCTTACCATAATTGGAGCAGGTATTTGGAGTATGACCAAAGTGCCAATAGATGCTGTTCCAGACATTACCAATAACCAAGTACAGGTTATTACACAAGCACCCAATTTAGGTACAGAAGATATTGAACAATTTGTAACCTATCCTATTGAGGTGGCAATGAGCAACCTTCCCGATGTACAGGAAATTAGGTCTATTTCTCGTTTTGGTTTATCTGTGGTTACTATAGTTTTTGACGATGATATGGGAACCTATCTACCTCGTCAATTAGTAGCAGAAAAACTAAACGATGTTAAAGAACAAATACCGAGTGGTTTTGGCGAGCCAACTATGGGACCTATTTCATCAGGATTGGGAGAAATTTATCAATACACACTTAAAGTAAAACCAGAGTATAAAGACAAATATTCGGTTACTGATTTGCGCACAATGCAAGATTGGATTGTACAGCGTCAAATGGCTATGGTAGAAGGTGTAGTTGAGGTAAACGCTATAGGTGGAAAAATTAAGCAATACGAAGTAGCTGTAGACCCAAACGAATTAAAAGCTATTGGTTTAACAATTACCGATGTTTTTGAAGCTCTTGAAGCTAACAATCAAAATACAGGTGGAGCATATATTGAAAAGAACCATCAAGCCAATTTTATTCGTGGAGAAGGTTTGGTGCGTAGTTTAGAGGATATTAAAAAGATTACGGTTAAAAACACAAACAATATTCCAATTACCGTTGGCGACATTGCTACGGTACAATTTGGTGCTGCTATTCGCTATGGAGCTTTAACCCAAGATGGAGAAGGCGAAGTAGTTGGTGGTTTGGTTATGATGCTTAAAGGCGCTAATTCAAACGATGTAATTGAGAATGTAAAAGTGCGAATGGCTCAAATTGAAGAGTCATTACCTGAAGGTGTAATTATTGAACCCTTATTAGACCGAAGTAAATTAATTGGAGAAACAACTTCTACTGTAACCACAAATCTTATTGAAGGTGCATTGATAGTTATTTTTGTGCTTATCTTCTTATTGGGTAATTGGCGAGGTGGTTTAATCGTTGCTTCAACAATACCATTATCCTTATTATTCGCTTTTATTTTAATGAACGTGTTCGATGTTTGGGTAAACTTAATGAGTTTGGGAGCAATAGATTTCGGTATTATAGTTGATGGCGCTGTAATTATTGTAGAAAGTACAGTATTTCTCATTGCATCACAAGTACTAAAAAAGAAACAGCTTACATCCAAAGAGCGAGATAAAGTGGCGTCTAATGCTTCAAAAAAGATGATGAACGCTGCGTTTTTCGGTCAGTTGATTATCCTTATCGTTTTTCTACCCATTTTAGCCTTACAAGGTATTGAAGGAAAGATGTTTAAACCAATGGCATTGACCTTTATTTTTGCTATGATTGGTGCAATGGTACTGTGTTTAACCTATGTGCCAATGATGTCTGCTTTAGTGTTAAGAGCACCAAAAAATGATAAAAAATCTTATGGAGATAGATTTGTACATTGGGTTGAAGACAAATATCAACCTTTATTGGTTAGAGCCTTGCGAAAAGGTAAATGGGTAATTGGTATTGCAGTTGTGTTGTTTGGGATAACTGTTTTTATGTTTTCAAGAATGGGTGGTGAATTTATCCCGCAACTCGATGAAGGTGATATTGCATTTCACGCTATTTTAAAACCAGGTAGCTCACTTACAGAAACTATTGAAACTACGACCAAAATAGAACAAATAGTAAAAGCCAAATTTCCAGAAGTCGAAAAAATTGTGAGTCGTATTGGTGTTGCTGAAATACCAACCGACCCAATGCCAATGGATTTAGCTGATGTTTTTGTTATTCTGAAACCTAAAAGCGAATGGACAACAGCAGAGACAAAAGATGAATTGATTGAGAAAATGAAAGAAGCGGTTGAAATCGTTCCTGGTGTTAATTATGAATTTACTCAACCTATCGAAATGCGTTTTAATGAGTTGCTTGAAGGTGTGCGTGAAGATATTGCCATTAAACTCTATGGTGAAGACATTGACATACTATCCCAAAAAGCTGAAGAAATATCTAAAATTATTGCAGGTACTGAAGGTATTGGAGATATGAAAGCGGAAGCCACAACGGGTTTACCACAAATGACCATCAATTACAACCGGAATAAATTAGCACAATACGGACTTCAAATAAATACGCTCAATCAAACCGTACAATCTGCATTTGCAGGTGGTACAGCAGGTGTGATTTTTGAAGGTGAAAAACGCTTCGATTTAGTGGTGCGTTTAAGTTCTCAAAACCGAAAGGATATAACAGATGTTCAAAACCTGTACATCAATTTACCTTCAGGTGCTCAAATTCCTTTACGTGAAATTGCAGATGTAAGCTACAAAGCAGGACCAATGCAAATAAGTAGAGACAATACCAACAGAAGAACCTATGTAGGTATCAATGTCAGAGGTCGAGATGTAAAATCTTTAGTAACTGAAATAAAATCAAAATTAGATGCACAATTGGAACTACCATCGGGTTATTTTATTCGCTATGGTGGTGCATTTGAAAATCTGGAACGTGCCAGCAACCGATTACAAACCGTTGTGCCTATTGCATTGTTACTCATATTTATTCTAATATACTTTGCATTAAAATCTTTACCACAAACCTTAATGATTTACATAGCCATTCCAATGGCAACCATTGGTGGTGTTGTAGCCTTATGGTTGCGTGATATGCCATTTAGTATTTCAGCAGGTGTTGGTTTTATTGTGTTGTTTGGCGTTGCAGTTTTAAATGGATTGGTAATGATAAGTGGACTTAACGAATTAAAAGACGAAGGAGTAACCAACCTAAAAGACAGAATTGTTGAAGGCACTAAACGAAGAATCAGACCTATTATGCTAACTGCTTTTACAGATGTGTTAGGCTTTCTACCAATGGCGATTTCATCATCAGCAGGTGCAGAAGTACAACGTCCATTGGCAACTGTAGTTATTGGTGGATTATTAACTTCAACTTTGCTAACACTATTTGTGTTACCTATTTTATACCATTGGGTAGAAAATAAATCTTTTACGTTTAAGCCAAATAAAAAGTTAGTAACAGCAACAGCAGTTGTATTATTACTGTTTGGCTTTTCACCACAAAGTAACGCTCAAGAGTTGAATGATACAATTCCCGAAATTTCATTACAGGAAGCTGTTAAACTCGCAAAAAGTAATTATCCATTGCTCAAACAAAAGCAGTTGGAAATTACAAAACAAGAGCAATTAAAAGCGACTGCCTATGATTTCGGAACGACTCAAATTTTTACAGGTGGTGAAGAAATTAATAGTGGTAATGGCATCTATACAACCATAGGTGTTGGTCAATCCAACATTGATTTATTTGGAATTGGTACAAAAAAGAAGCTGCAAGAACAACGCATTCAGTTAGCACAAAAAGCCTTTCAACTTTCCGAATTAGAACTGGAATTGGAAGTAAAAAAAGCGTGGTCTAAATGCTATCAAATGAAACGGAACTATAACTTGTATAAAGAACTGGATTCCATTTATTCCAAATTTGAACAAGCAGTAGCTTTAAATTATGAAGTCGAAGCCATTTCTAAATTAGAATATTCGGCAGCAAAAAATCAAGCGTTTCAAATTAAAAATAAAAAAGCGCAAGCCTATAGTGATTACCTTATTGCCTTACAGCAATTCAATTTGTGGTTGGTATCAGAAGAAATTTTTACAGTTTCAGATGAATTTGAGGTAGCGATAGATAGTGATATGGAAACGATTAGTATTGAAAACCATCCGTTGTACAGTATGTCGCAGAACATTGTAGATGAAGCGGAAGCTAAATATAAAGCTGCAAAAGCAGATAATTTGCCAAAGTTCAATCTTCAAGGTGGTATACAGAAAGTAAATGGCAATTCAGGGTTTTACACGTATCAAGCAGGTATTTCCATTCCGTTTTTATCAGGTACTAACAAAGCACAAATTAGAAGTTCCAAAATTGATAAAGAAATAGCAGAAACCAATGTAGCGTTCAAAAAACAGGAAGTACAATCAAGGTTTGTTCAGGCTAAAGAAAACTATATAAAATGGAAAACATCTTGGGAGTTTTACAAAGACCAAGTTTTACCATTAACAAAAGAGCAAAAAACAGGTGCATTACTGGCGTACAGAGAAGGCGAAATAGATTATACTGCATTTACGCAGTTGATAAAAGAAGCCATTCAATCGGAACTTGAAGCACAGACTGCATTAGTAAACTATTTAGAAAGCACATTTCAATTACAATATTTTAATCAATAAGACAATGAAAAATAAAATATATAAAATTCTTACCGTAATGGTGTTAACCATTTTTGTTTCAGCTTGCGGAAATAAAGAAAATCATAACGAGAATGATGGTCATTCCCACGATGAGGAAGAAAAAACAGAAGTTGACGAAGAACATAATGAAAGCGAAGAAGTAATGCTATCACAACAGCAATTCGATGCTTTAAAAATGAAAATAGATACGTTGGCATTACGTAATATGAGCGGCTATGTAGAGGCAAACGGAACGTTAGAAGTACTACCACAAAACGAAGCAGCTATTACTACTGTTGTTGGTGCAAATGTCGTTTCAATTGAAGTGATTGAAGGTGATAAGGTTAATAAAGGTCAAGTTGTGGCTTATCTATCGCACCCAAATATCATACAAGCGCAAACGGATTATTTAAACGCTTATAGCAATAGCGAGCTTGCAAAGAAAAATTATGAACGTCAACAAAAATTATACGATGCTGGTGTTGGTTCTGGTGCTAATTTCCAGAAAGCAGAAGCAGAATATCAAGCATCAAAAGCAATGGTTAATGGTTTAGAAGCGCAATTAAGAATACTCAACGTTAACACTACATCAGTTCGCAATGGAACAATTGCACAGCGCATAGCATTGCGAAGTCCAATAGAAGGCTTTGTGCAAAAAGTTGAAGTAAAAACAGGTCAATATGTAGAGCCACAAACCGAATTATTTGAAATTGTAAATACGCATCACGTTCACGCCGATTTTATGGTCTTTGAAAAAGATGTCCATAAAGTACAGAAGGGTCAAAGAGTAAACTTTACGGTACAATCTATACCAGATACAGAACTTACCGCAGAAATCTATTCCGTAAGCATAACCTTTGAGGACAACCCAAAAGCAGTTCACGTTCACGCAGAAATAGAAAACAAAAAAGGTAATTTAATTCCTGGTATGTATATTCAAGGTAAAATTCAAGTAGATAATACCCAAACAAAAGCTTTACCAGAAAGTGCAATTATAAAAGAAGGCGAAAGATATTATGTGTTTTCAGTAGAAAAAGAAAATGACGATTGGAGCTTTAAACCTATCGAAGTTGTGTTAGGTACTAAAGATGGTGATTGGGTATCGGTTCAATTTATTGAAGATATAGAAAGTAACACACAATTTGCCTATAACAATGCTTATTACCTTAACGCAGAAATGAAAAAAGGAGAAGCAGAACACGAACATTAATTATGCAGACAATAGAACAATTATTAGAGTCAAAACAAATTCGTATTACAGCAATGCGTTTGCTTATATATAAGTTTCTTGCAGAAAAAGAAATAGCAGTAACATTAAGTGACATTGAAAATGCTTTTGAAAAAGCAGATAGAACTACCTTATACAGAACTATTAAAACATTTGAAGATAAAGGAATAGTCCATCAAATAGACGATGGCACAGGGATAACAAAATATGCGTTATGCGAAGAGGGATGTAATTGTGATATTAAAAACGATTTGCATTTACATTTTCATTGTAATAATTGCAATGAAACCATTTGCTTAACAGAACATAAAATACCTCAAATAAAAGTGCCAGATGGTTTTGTGTCAGAGAATGTGAATTTGGTGGTAAAAGGTATTTGCGATAAGTGTAGTGTCTAATTATTGCACTTCCATTGCACTTACTATTAAAGTACATTTATCCAAAATTAGAGGATATGAAGTTTAATACTAAAATACCTAAACATCTA
>JBLWWK010000032.1:0-6746 GCA_048267965.1 Salibacteraceae bacterium | reverse complement strand
ACCAGATTTATGGGTAATTTCAGTTACACACATATTCGGAAGTTCGTATTTAAACGCTTTTCCTTCTTTTTCGCCTTCTAGAAAATAAGGTGTTCGGTTTTTAATGGTCACATCTTTGGCATCCGCTATTTCTAGTTCGTCTTCCCAAAGGTGTTTTATGTTTTCTTCAGATTCTTGTCCATCGTGGAAAGAGTCTGCAAATTCTTGATCGAATTCTGGGTTTATTCTAATAAATCGAAATCTATGTACCATTATTTATCGGTGTCTTTCCAAGTTTTATAAAAATCGTGCTGAGCGGGCTTAAACTTTTGAGGAGTGCGAAGAGGCTCACAAGGTTTTAAAGTATCTTTACAATCTTGCGGTAGTTGCTGATAAAGTTCGGTACCTTTTGTTTTCCATGCAATCATTTCATCAGAAACTTCTTTAATCACTTTTGCAGGGTTACCCACCGCTAAACTTCTTTTCGGTATTACAGTTTTAGCTGCCACAAAAGCCAAAGCACCAATAATGCTTTCATCGCCAATTTCAGCATCATCCATTAATACAGCATTCATACCTATTAAACAATTTTTGCCTACTTGCGCTCCATGCACAATAGCACCATGTCCGATGTGGGCTCCTTCTTTAAGCACTACTGTAGTTCCCGGAAACATGTGAATGGTGCAGTTTTCTTGCACATTGCATCCATTTTCTATAATTATTTCGCCCCAATCTCCACGAATGGCAGCTCCAGGGCCAATGTAAACGTCTTTGCCGATGGTTACGTTACCGGTTACGGTGGCATTCGGGTGAATAAATGCACTCGCATCTATTACAGGCTTAATGCCGTTAAATTCGAAAATATTGCTCATTTTATTTGCGATATTTTGCGTTGAGGTCGAGGTTTTGAGAAAGCAGCGATTTCATTTTTAACATTCTACGCTGTTTCGTTTCGTCTCTTTTTGCCTCGTTTATATATTCAATGTATTCGTTTCGATGGATTTTGCTCAAGTTGATAAACGCTTCCCAAAGTTGATTTTCTTCCAAAAAACTCTTTACAGTTTCGGTAGGAACCAATTCTGGTTTTTCTTCATGTTTTACCTTTAACCCTTGAGCATCTAACTGAAAAGCATTTTCGACCAGTGGCATTATTTCGGCAGAATTTACTTCTGAAAGAGAAGAAAACTTTATTTGCCGCATTGCTTTGGTTTTTCCAGTAGAAGCTACCAATAACTGATTGGAGTCTGAAAGTAAAGCTCCTTGGTAAAACCAAAGAGCTACATGATTTTTAAAAGCCGCCAAGGTGCACACGTTTTTCTTACCAACGTATGTGGGCGTACCCCATTTTAAGGTTTCAGTAAAGGGGTGTTCGGTTCCTACAATTAGTTTTCTTAATTGCAGTAAAATAGCTTGATAATCAGTAGGCTGTTTATCGAAATAGCTTTTTACCGAATCGACCATTATTGAAATTTGGCGTTTTCGATAACTACAGCATAACCTTGCCCAACACCAATACACATGGTGCAAAGAGCATATCGCTTACCTGTTTTTTGTAGTTCGATAGCCGCTGTTTGTAGAAGGCGAGTACCCGACATGCCTAACGGATGGCCAATAGCAATGGCGCCTCCATTGGGATTAATTCTTGGGTCGTTATCAGCCAATCCCATTTTGCGGGTGCAGGCTAAAACCTGTGCTGCAAAAGCTTCGTTTAGCTCGATAATGTCCATATCATCTAAGGTTAATCCGGCTTTCTTTAGCGCCATTTCAGATGCGTAAACAGGACCAATTCCCATAATTCGAGGCTCAACCCCAGCTACACCGCTAGATACAATGCGTGCTAAAGGAGTTAAGTTGTGTTCTTCTACCGCTTTTCCGCTGGCCAAAAGTAGGGCAGCTGCGCCATCGTTGAGTCCAGAAGCATTACCCGCAGTTACAGAGCCGTCTTTTTTGAAAGCAGTTCTTAACTTGCCTAACACTTCTAAAGAAGTAGTAGGTTTTATAAATTCATCGTCTTTAAATACAATGGGGTCTTTTTTACGCTGAGGAATTTCTACAGGAACAATCTCTTCGCTCAATCTGCCGTTTTTCTGTGCTTCGGTAGCTTTCATTTGGCTCCAATAAGCAAACTGGTCTTGGTCTTCTCGGCTAATAGCGTAAAGTTCTGCTAAGTTTTCGGCCGTATTTCCCATTCCGTCTGTTCCGTAAAGCTCTTCCATTTTGGGGTTAATAAACCTCCAGCCAAAGCTTGAATCAAACATTTGAGCATCTCTGCCAAAAGGTTTCGATACTTTAGAAATTACCCAAGGGCCACGAGTCATGTTTTCAACTCCACCAGCAATAAAGAAATCTCCGTCTTCATTTCTAATGGCGCGATAAGCGTGTGCTACAGAATTCATACCCGAAGCACACAAGCGATTTATGGTCTCTCCTGGGACTTGAAAAGGAAGACCGGCAAGCAAAGAAGCCATGCGAGCAACATTGCGGTTGTCTTCGCCCGCTTGGTTGGCGCAACCCATAATTACATCAGAGATTAAATGTGGATCTACCGTAGGGTTTCTCTCCATTAATGTCTTTAAAACATGCGCAGCTAAATCATCGGTTCTTACCGAAGAAAGTGTTCCCGTAAAGTTTCCAACTGCGGTGCGTATACCATCTATTATATATGCTTCGTTTTTCATCATTTTCAAGAATTAGAGCTCAAAGGTAATTATTCGAGTAGCTCTTTGTAAAGAGAATTATGAGCCGATTTAAGAAACGGTTTGTCAATGGGTACGTGCTCTAAAAAGTGAAATTGTTGTTAATACGTTTTATAGTATAAGTATTGCTTCGCGTTGAAAACATCGACTCAATAGTTAAAATACGAGAAATAGTTTCGATTCACTTTTACTGTCCGCTTTAATGCCTGCTTCTTTCAACCCCTTGACACAGAAGCAAATTGAAAAAGATTCTTTTCATCCTTTTACTGTTTTTTACCTTTTTATTGGGCAAAACTCAAGATCAAATTGGTTCAAAATTGAGTAACTCGGTTCCTACACAAATGGCTCGGTTAAACCCAAGTGCTATTGTGGATCAAAAACCGTTTCAAGATTTTGAATTGTTTGGTGCGTCTTTGTATGGCGACAATAACTTTGCTCGTTTAAGTAAGCATAAATTCTCGCTTTTTCAGTGGAAATGGCCAGATTCGCAGTTGGCCAAACAAAAAGATAGGGTGCAATCATTTGGTGAAGCAACCATCTTTTTACCCTCTTTTACAAAATCTTTGGGCAAATTTTCTTTAGGGTTTCGCTCAGAGTTGAGAGCTTATCAATGGAGCGAAGACATTCCGTACAGTTTTGCGCGATTAGGTCAAGAAGGTTTTAATTTTACTGCACTCGAAAATATTCCGCTGCAAGCCAATAATTTTAGAGTGAGCACGGCAGCTTGGTTAGATTTAGGTGTTCAGGTAGGAGCCATTCTTCACCAACAAGATAAAAATCAATTGTCGGGCGGTTTGGCAATACGTAGATTAGTTGGGGTAGGAGCCGCAGGAATAGAAGTAAATGATCTCGATTATGTAGCAAGCGATAGAAATCTAACTATTTCTTCGTTGAATAGTCAATTAGGAATCACGTCACCCAATTTAAATTCTGGCGGAGGTTGGGGGTTCGATTTTGGAATGTCTTTTCAACGAAAGCTTAAAAGCACTAGGCGATATACACCTCATTCTAGAAAAAGTGGTTGCAAATACATAGATTATAAATGGAAATTGGGGCTTTCACTTATAGATATAGGTAGTATTCGGTTTAGAACCGAGTCGTATTCCCGTACCATCGAAAATGCTAGCTTACCAGCCACTAACATTAGTAAATTAGAATTCGACAATGCTGAACAGGTAGTTAACTGGGTAGATTCTTCGTTTGTTGATGGCGACATACAGCAAGGTCAATCGTATTCTGTTGCGCTGCCCGCAGCGGTAAACCTACAATTCGATTACAATCTAGAAAACGATTTTAGAATTGGTCTCATTGGGAACTGGGCCGTAAACAATACAGGTGATTTTGTAGTAAAACGTCTGCATTATGTGGCTGTGATTCCCCGTTACGAAAGAGAACAAATAGAATTTGGTTTGCCTGTTTCTACCAATAGCTTTTTACGACCACGAATTGGTTTCATGCTGCGTGTAGGGCCTTTTACCTTGGGTTCTGATAATTTCTTGCCTCTTTTTTCATTGGTAGATGTTCATGAATTACAAGCGTATTGTTCGGTTCGGATTCTTAAACTGTATAACGATGATTGTGCTGGAAAGCGAAAAATGTGGAGAGTGAAAGATTGCACGGCTCCTTCGTTGCAAAGAAAAAAACACCAAGGCAAATTAGAATTAGCCAGTAATAGGGCAAAAGCAAGAAAGCTAGCAAACCACCGAAAAAGAGCGCAATTTTTTCGCTAATCAATACTCCATTGCTTGCTCGATATATAAACCGTTCCTTTAAAGTAGGCTATTAGCTCTCGACTTTGATTAAATACTTCTACTTGATACAGTCCAGTTTTAAACCCCCGCTGCAATTCGGTAGCTTCTGCCGTGAGAATATCACCTTGCTTACAAGGCAGTAAGTGTGATATGGAGGTCTCAATACTTTTACAGTGCGCGCCATAACCGTTGGCAGCAAAGGCCAAAGCACTATCGGCTAGTGAATATGAGATGCCGCCATGTGCAATGGAAAAACCGTTTAACATTTCTGAGGCAATTTCACATCGAATAATCGCAGCACCCGGAGTTATGCTAACCAATTCAACGTTGAGCCATTGGCTAAAAGCATCGTTTTCGAGCATGTGAGCTACAATATTTTCAGCCTGGGTTCTATTTTTCGTCATTCTCTTTATTTTACCACAACAAATATTGTATTCTTACACTTTCAAACGTGTAAAACTCGTTGTAGTTTTATTCTCAGATTAACAATTTATGCGGCAGCTAGCGTTTATAGTCTGTTTTATTCTTTGGGTAGGAACCCAATTACGTGCACAAGATCAAATTGGCATGAAGTTGAGTAACATGGCTCCTACACAAATGTCTCGGTTAAACCCTAGCGCCATTGTAGATCAGAAACCTTACCGCGATTTCGAAGTTTTTGGAGTAGGTGCTTACCTCATGAATGATTTTATGTTCTATCCAGCCGAAGATATTTCGATCCTTCGCGCACAAATTCCAGAAGAAACAGAGTATAACTTAAACTCAAAACCAAGAAATCTATTTGCACAAGCTAATGTGTTCCTACCGTCTTTCTCTACATCTCATAATCAATGGGCTTTTGGTTTACGAACCAATATCAGAACATTTAGTGTGGGCAAAGACATACCCTACCATCTTTTTCAATTGATAAAAGAAGGAGTAGGGTATGAAGATATACAAGGTCAAGATTTTTCTTCTAGCAGTTTTCGGTTAAGTGCTTCTTCTTGGTTAGAAATCGGAGGTCAAATAGGCACCATACTTATAAGAGATAAAAAGAATTTGCTTACAGCTGGTGTTTCGGTGCAACGTTTAATAGGTATTGCGGGTTCGGGGCTCTATGCAGAATCGTTGAGCTACAATATTCAGAACGATACAGCGCTTTCGGTATTAGAAACAACAAGTGAGTTTGGATTAAGCAAAATAGAAATCAACTCGGGTAAGGGGTGGGGACTCGATTTTGGACTTACCTATCAACGAAAGTTAGACAATACAAAAAGGTATAACACGCATTCTTTAAAGAGTGGTTGTAATTACATAGATTATAAGTGGAAGTTAGGGGTTGCTATTATAGATGTAGGTTCGCTCAATTTTACACCAAGTGGTTTTTATAGAAGGTACGATGCTGTAGGTGTTCAATTACAAGACTTAGAAGGTTTCGATCCGCAAGGCTCTGAAGATGTCACTGCTTATTTAGATAATGGAGTGGTAGCCGGTCGGGTTCAAGAGAGCAATGAATTCAAAATGCGACTACCAACCAGTCTAAATGTTCAATTCGATTACAACCTAGAAAACGATTTTCGAGTAGGAGCCATAGCTAACCTCGGTTTTCCAGCGAACAACGCGTTTGGCGTAGAGCGTCCAAATTACCTCGCTGTTATTCCGCGTTACGAAAGATTGCGCTTCGAGGCTGCGGTTCCTGTTTCTATAAATACCGTTTTTCAACGTCCCAGAGTAGGGTTAATGTTGCGTTGGGCAGGCATAACGGTAGGAACCGATAACCTTATACCTTACATTTTCGATTCAGATGTATATGGTGCCGACTTCTATTTTACTATTCGTATACTCACGTTTAATAGTAAAGAGTGCTTGCGAAAAGGTGTAGACTGGCGAGTAAACGACTGTACAGCACCTTCTATTCGATGGGGTAGTAGAAATCAAAAACAAAACAATAAAACACGTTACGATCGCAATAAGAAACGTCAAAAACGTTATTTGTAGTTGTTAGTGGTTGGTAATCAGTGTCATAGTTAGCGTAATTGTCATAGATGACGCTGAGCACATCTTATAACAGAATAAGTATTGCTCTCCTTTATAATCGTGATTGAGCTTTAACCTTTTTCCACGGAAAGAAGTTTTTCAAGAGAATCCTTTAAAAACGTTCAAAAAGATACTTTTACCATTATTTGATTGTAGTTGCTTATGAATCAAGTAGTAATGTGTTTTCTTGCTGGAGAAAAACACGAGAATGGTGCTCTCAAATCCCTAAATTCCGATAAAAAAGTAATGTTACTAGTTGTTTTATTAAATATTAAGGTTACATTTGCCGCCCGCTTCACGGAGC
>JBLWWK010000031.1:0-6872 GCA_048267965.1 Salibacteraceae bacterium | reverse complement strand
ACATTTGGATGCTCATTATCTACATGTAAATGTATACCACCATAAACATTTGGTGTTGCTAAATAATTACAATAACCTTCTCCTGTATTGCTAGAGCTAACTTTAGCAAGTAATTGGTCTAAATGAGAATTATGTATAAAAGTATACCCCTCTTCACTGTCTTCGTCTAAATCACCTTTTAAATCTGCGATTGCTTCTTTAAGAGTTTTGTAAGGTGAAGGAACAGAGTCTGTATCTATATCTAATAGTTTTTGTAATTCTTGACAATTTTCATCGTGAATTGGGTCAAACTCTTCTAGACAATCTCTCTTGCAAGTTGTAGTAGGAGTTGTAGCGTCATTATTAGTGTCATTATCGCTACCACCATTACTGGTTTGTCCACCATTCGTATTGTTACCTGTATTAGTAGATGTATTACCAGTATCTCCACCATCTGAGCCAGAATCATTACTACCTGTGTCACCCGAGGGACCACCATCTCCCGGAAAACCACCGCAGTTTCCTATTGAAGCAATAGTGTCTTCTGTGTAACCTGGACAATTTGCTCCATTATCAAGGTAGCCATCTTCGTGATTTCCATAACTACAAAAGGCGAAAACAATTTCTATACACTCTGTAGCTTTATTAAAAATGTCAGTAATTAAACCATCATCGTTAATTTCGTATTTGGTAACTTTGTTGGTTAAATCTACAAGTATTCTATTTTCAATATCTAGCTTTTCTTGAGAAGTTGTGTTATATGTAACGATCAGTGTTTTGTAACTACCATCTGGTCTAAGAGATAGAACAAGGTTTTCTAAAGAATCTGTTTCTATGGTTCTTTCTATTGGGAAAGTGTAGGAATGATAACTGCCATCTGCACTTTCCATATAGTTTACGTAATCTGTATTTATCGAGAATCCATACTCACTAGAAACTACGGTTTTATTTTGAGAATTATTTTTGTTTTTCTCTGCAATCTCCTGGAGTTTAGTTAGTTTTCGTTTAATTTCTTTGTTGTTTTCAAGTTCTGCTTTTCCAATTTTAGTGATTTTGAATGGAGAGTAAACTTTTTCTAAAGTTTGTTCATTTTGTTTAAAGTCGTCGTCTTTTTAACAGACGACAATAAAAAGGGAAGCGCCGAACAGGAGAATTCCGACTTTGAGTAAGCGATTTAGTTTGGTTTTCTTCATACCGTTTTGGTTTAATTGATTAATAATTCAAATTTAAAGTGTGTTTAACTATTCCGGGACCAATAATGAGTAAACAGTTCTTTTGAGTGAGTAAACGATACTTTCTCGGTAGTTACTCTGTTTCTTGGTCTGGTAAATTAACCACAACGGTCTTGTGTATGAAACGTAGCGTGTAAATAAATGCTGTCTTTTCGGATTTGAAGTACTTTATAAATAAGTAAAAACCTTTCGAAAAGCCTATGATAGCTATGTTTTATACACGTTGTTGTACGCAGGCTTTTATTCAGGTTAAAATTTGAATTCTTATTCTATTGGTTTTATTAAGATCACTTTTCCTTTTTTTGTTAATGACAATTTAGTGAAATCTTTAATTGATTCAAGCCTTTTTTTGCCAATAGAAAATCTACGATATTTATAAGAGACTTTTTTGTTTTTGAACAATTTGTCCTCAAATTCAAAATCTAAGTATTCAGATTTATTGAATAAGGTCATAATATCATAATCTTGTGAATAAGCCCAAGTAATAATTCCGTATTCTCGATTCCTTTTTTTAATTTCTAAAACAATCATCATTAATATTTTTTAAAAGCTTAAATTAAGCTTTTTTTTGAATAAAAAAACTATATTTGAAAAATAATTATTAGTGTAGATGAAAATTAGATTGACAAGTAAGATAATAAGTGAAATAGGAGTAAAAGAAAAGTATCTCAGAAAAAATCATTATAATAGTTTGAAAGTTTGGTGGGCAAGACGACCAACAACTGCAATGAGATCATTGCTTATACTAGAGATGCTGAAACGAAAAAATCAATTGCCAGAAGTTGAAGCGAATTTGATTTCTGATACTAATCCTTCACCAAAAGTTTTTAAAAAATTCGCTGAGGATTATAATACACCTGATTTTAAAGTCCTTGATGTCTTTGCAGGTGGCGGTTCTATACCTTTCGAAAGTTCTAGGTTAGGATTTGAAACATTTTCAGCAGAATTAAATCCTGTTGCATCTTTATTGCAAGAAACTATTTTTAAATCCGTTGAAATAATTGATTATTCTGAAAAACTCAGGAAATCAGGTGATATTATTATTGAAAAATTAAATGAAAAATATTCAAAATATTTTAATATAAATGATGATATTCCTTATGTTATTTATTGTTCAAAAACATCCAAATGTGTTAACTGTAATACTGAAATTGATTTAAAACGATTAAAGTATTTGAGTAAGAGAAAAAATAAAACAATTTATTTTGATGAATTTGAAAATCTAATTGAAAGCACAGAGGATAATACAGTAAATGAAAAGAAAACAGGATTTGAATGTCCAAAATGTAAATTAGTTAATACTTATAAGGATATTAAGGATTTTTGTGTTAACAATAAATTAGACTATAAACCCTTTGCTATATGTTATCATAATAAGAAAGGAAAAAAGATTTATAGAAAAATTAATACTAATGATGTTTCTGTTCTTAATAAATATAAAAAATCTATAAAGGCTGATTTAGATAGTTTAAATCATTTACTACCACAAAATGAAGTCACTAAAAAGGGAGGAGTAATTAATCCAACTTTATATGATTTGAAAAAACCGTATGATTTTTTTACTGATAGACAGTTAGTGATTTTATTAGGTTTAATTGATGAAATTAGTAAAGAGTATAATCGTTTATTAAATATATATGATTTAAAAACTGCGAAACAAGTTGTTTTGGGACTAACATCTTTGGTAGAATTTCTAGTAGACTGGAATAGCAAAGGTACTATGTGGATTTCACAAAATGAACAAACAGGAAGAAGTTTGGCTGGACCAGGAGTTGGAATGAAATGGGATTTTATAGAAGTTAATCCTTTTTATAAAACAGGATCTAATTTAAAATCTAAATTAGACAGGGTTTGTAACACTTTTCAAGCTATTGGCTTGGAAAATAAAGTTGAAATTATCAAAGGTTCATCAACCCTCTTACCAATCAAAGATAACTTTATTGATATTGTACTGACAGACCCACCATATTTTGATTCAATAGATTATACTGGACTTAGCGAATTTTTTAGACCTTGGTTTGAAATTATTTTAAGAAACACGTTTTCAGATGGTGCAGATTTAGAGAATGATCATAATTCTGAAGCTATTGTTGATTTAGCAAATGGAGGTAAAAACGGAAAGAATCAGGATCATTATCAAGGTTTAATGAAAGGTGTTTTACAAGAAATAAATAGGGTATTAAAGCAAGACGGAAAAGCTCTTATGCTATATTCTCATAAAACCTTTGAAGGTTGGAAAGTAATAGGAGAAGCAATTAAAGATGCAAAACTATTTATTGATGAATGTTTACCCCTTGAAATGGAAAGAATAGCTAGACCAAGAGCTATGTCATATGAAGCATTAAATGGTGTTATTGTTTTTAAGATGCAAAAAGGAAATGCTAATATTAAAAGTGTTAAAGAGAATATTGAAAATCTTGATATTGAAGTTCAAAAGGGCGAAATTTTAGAAAGTCATAAAGTTATTTATTTGGCCTCTTTAGCTTGTAAAGATATGATACTTAACTCAAAAAGTTTTGACATAGCATATAAAGATGTGATAAGGTATTATTCTAAAATTACAATAAAGCGTAATAGTGATATTTTTGATGAAATTACAAGGACATATTTATCTAAATATTTGGGCGAAACTGATTTGGATTTAAATTTGTTAATTTCAAATGGACTTTACACAGAAAAGGACGATAAAATACTTCAATTAAATGAAATAGATACAGAATTATTGTCTAAAGAAACTCAATTGTACAAAGCAATAACTTTATTTGAAGAATTTAAAAAAAATAGTAAAACCAAAGCATTAATTGATAAAAACGAAAGAGATGTTATTATTCAATTATTTTCAACTTTAAGTGGATTAAATCTTAATACTGTGTCAAAAAGAAGTAGTAATGAAATTGTTAAAGTTTCAAGGTTAATACTTTCCAAAATTTAATGAGGTCTGAATTTTTTGATATTTTTCAATTGTTTTAAAGTTTGTCCATATTCGTTAGCATAACTTGCTTCTACTGCTATTTCTTTAACTTGATCTGGTTCCATTTCATTGATTTTATATTCAATGACTTCTTTGGTTTCTATAGCTTTCTCTTCAATTCGAGTAATTGAATGTTGTACTTTCTCCACTATTATCAAATCTGTAAGTTGAAGAAAATCATCTAGTACTTCTTTAATCGGACTAGAAAATATTGTATTGGCTAAGCCATCAATATAATCTGCTCTACTTTTAGAACTGGTTGGAAAAACATCTTCATAGCTATTCAATAGATCTATAATAGTTTGATGATTTAATTCATCTGAAATTAAAAAGAAAGATAAATGCTCGTAGAATAAAAATAGAATAGGTAAGGTATAATCAGAAAAATATTTATATGCTTCGCTACCTTTTTTCCAGTCCATTAATGATGGAAAAGTTACTAAGCCAGCACGACAATCATTTTCTTCATATTGATTTAACCAACTTATATAAGCCGCTTGTTTTATAGTGTCTTTGACATTAGGTGCCGCTTGACTTCTTCCAAGACGAAAACTTTTTGTATCACAAACAATTGTGCTATTTTCTACTTTTATTGTAACATCCTCTTTATTTGATTTTTGCTTTTGTAAGACAGAATCAGTAAATCCGATTCTCTGTGCCCATTCACAAACTAAAGATTCTACTAACTTTGAATAAAGTGTTTCTTGAGAAGAATCGTGAGAATAAAACTCAGGAATATAGCCTGAGTGAACTAATAAAAATGCTAATTCATTATTAGATAACGCCTTTAATGCTACAGTAAATGCAATTTCAATAGTTTCTGTGTCAGGAGCTGTACTCCAATCTGAAACAGAATTTTCTATGAATGTTTCTATAAAATCATAACTTGCTTTTCTTTGATTCTCATCTAATTCTAAACCAAATATTTCTTGAATTCTATTCTCCATTAAAAAGATCTTTTACAGCAACATTTAGTGCAAGAGCTAATTTTTCTATGTTTAATAGAGTAATATTTTTTTCTGCTCTTTCAATCATACCAATATAAGTCCTATGTAATCCCGCTTTTTCAGCCAACTCCTCTTGAGAAATATTTTTTGCTTTCCTCAGTTGTTTTACACGATTTCCAAACTCTATTAATACTAATGGCTTAATTTTCATTGCTAATTTTAGTATGCACAAAGCTAACTGTAGTATTCAAAATATACCACAGACTATAGTTAGCATTTTAAGGAGTGGAAAATTATTAATGTAGAAGATGATATTTGAGGTTGAAAAGGAAGTTTTTTCAGCTTGAGTACAACGGTCGAGTATATGAAAAGTAGCGCTGAAAAAGGGCGCTATCCATTCGGTTAAACTCAAGCCGAATTTTTAAATTTTTCGATTTATCTTTCTTTTCTCAAATAGCCAAATTTAAAAATTTGGCGACTTCAAAAAAGTGCCCGAACCTCTGTATTTGCAAATGCTCGCGCTATTTTTTATATGCATTGTTGCCAGCAGTTTTTTCCGCACTATCAATTTTACCAAATTCAAAATCAAATTCCTTTTCTTTATTAAAAAAAGGTATTACAAAAAATCCAGTTCCGAAAGCCACTTGCTTATAATCTGTAGTCAAGTTTTCGTTTTCTAATAATCCAATCCTGAATTTCGTGGTTCTAAAAACATTTAAGTAAAGTGCTGGCACAAAAAATACTCTACGCTTCATTTCGAAGTATCCATTCTTAATTTTTCCTTTCAGCACTTTAGATTTGATGATGCTATCATTTTTCATTAGGGTCACGTCCAAGTGCTTTTCATCAATAACTTTTAATTCTACAGCGCACAAACTGTCTGCTCCAACATTATATCCTCTCGTATAGAAATTCCAAAATAAATCTCCTTTCCAATTTTCAGATTGGTTTACAGGATTTCGAGCATATTTTCCGTTTATTAAAGTCAAATTTTGTTTGGTCAGTTCGATTTGTCCGTCAACAAATTTGTCCGATTTTAAACTCGCACAAGAAGTAAAAATGCTAATTAATAGCAAAAAGTATATTGATTTCACGATTTTTCTCAAATTGCTGGCAACGTGTTATATAGCATCCAACATACGCTTTTACAGTTATTACTATCAGGGTAATAGGATATTCTGTCCTCCTTTAGAAATAGTCATAAGACCATTTCCTTACCGAAATCATCAACCAGACACCTCTTCATTATAGATAACAAACACTATATATATAAACACACAATATAGAAATTACTTTTTCTATATTATTGTAAAAAATCGTAAATACTAAAAAATATCGTGAGAATTAAAATTAAGTGAAGTGATAAAAACCTGATTCCTAACTCTGGTTTTTTCTGCAAATATTCTGCAAATGAAAAAACCAACACTTTACAAAGTGCTGGTTTTAGTAGTGACTTCAAGCGGACGGAGTTCAAACTATTTAAAAACTGCCTTAGAACTAATTTTAGCAATTCAAGAATAGGATTCGCTGCGCGCATCCCTCACAGCTCCGCTGTGAAAATAGAAAAAGGACAAAAAGAATTTTGAGTAAACTCAATTCCTTTTGTCCTTTTTCCAATTATTCGTGACCTCGACAGGATTCAAACCTGTAACCTCTTGAGCCGTAATCAAGTGCGCTATTCAGTTGCGCCACGAGGCCATTTTGAAACAAAATTGCTATAAATAGCTTGTTTCGGGATGCAAA
>JBLWWK010000030.1:0-6926 GCA_048267965.1 Salibacteraceae bacterium | reverse complement strand
CCTGCATGCGCAAGCTCATTGTGGTGCTGAACACCATGCTCAAAAACGAAGAGCTTTGGCGTCATAAAACAGCCTGATTATTTATGCTGGACACCACAGTCACTTGTTATGGAAACCAAATTCCGCACAAAGCCCAATAAATAGAGGAAAAGAACTGGAAGCTGTACTGCCTGCACTTTCCCTGTTTCAAGCTGCCCCACGCCGACAATTTCGTGGTTTACCAAACCTGATGCGATAACCGAACGCACCAGGAACAATGTGACCAAGCAGATACAACCGCTGGACCCGAACCCGAGCTCTCAAGGCCGAAACAACCTCCCAAAGCCTTCGATGACTTCCCAAGCCTTCAACCGCACCGAGAACGCTGGCACGATTTCGAAGCTGCCGCATCACCTTGCTATGGCACCCATAAAACCACAGGCTGCCCGATTTTCATAACGCCGTGCTAAGGGGCCGTAGCAGCGTAGCTGCGAAGGTCCCAGTGAGCGCAGCGAACGAACTTGAGCGCCTTGTTATGGAAATCAAATTCTGCACAAGGTGCAATAAATAGAGGAAAAGAACGGGGAACCAAACCACCGACACTCTCCCTGTTTCAAACCGCCCCATGCCAACAGGCACGCTACCGCCAAGCCCGGCGCGCCAACCGGTGGCACCAGGATTGATGTGACCATGCGGACGCAACCGCTGGATCCGAACCGAAGCACTCAAGGCCGAAACCTCCCAAAGCCCTCGGACACTGACCAAGCCTTCGACCGCACCGAGAACGCTGGCACACTTTACCGGCTACCGCCCTGCCCAGCTATCGCACCCATAAAACCATAAGCTGACCGATTTTCATAAAGCTGGCGTAACGGGCCGGTTTGTGGAGCGGCAGCGGAACAAAACGGTCCCGTTGACGCACTTGTTATATTATCTCGGGCCCTTCTTTTTGTTGATTTTCTTTGCTAAAGCCGCAACCTTTTCTCTCCTATTATCATAGACTTCGTCGAGAATTTGGCTAATGATTTCATACGCATCAAAAACATCATCAAATGTCACCTGTTGATGGCTGTGACTCCCTGCGTTACCTAGCCACTTAACGGCGTAGAAAAGCTCTTTTACGTGGTCAAATTTTGTTGGAAGCAAGTCAATTCTTTGGTGAAGGTTTAAAAACTTTCTTTTGCCATTCGGTGTAACAAACCTTTTTATTCTTAGGTCTGTTAATACGTTTTCCAAAGCTATACGGATATGGTTTGCTGATGATGGTGGATCTGAAAATAGTAAGGAAAAAGAAGTATCTATTTCAGTGGATACCGTTTCTGGCGTTTGCTGTGGAAGCTCAAATATTTTCAAATGGGGATGAAAAAACTTGGGCCTGAAATAGTCGTAGTAATCAACATCAACTTCGCCATTTTCATCATGGATGTAGTCTTGATCGACACCACCACTGCCCGTGGTGGAAACCACATCTTTGCAGTTCGAGTTAGTACACTCAAGAATGCAGGAAAAGACGTACTCTACCCAATCGAAATCAAAAGCTTCATGGCCATGCGCCCTTCTCGAAGGCCTCGTTTCACACTGTGAAAACGAGCTTTGCTTTACCTTTAGCCGCCCTTTTCCACAACTTGGACAGTAGAAGGGCGTAAGTCCCGAATTTTGGAAGCTTGATTTGTATGCTTTTCGATCCATGTACCCCTCACCCTTCAATATAACGCCCCAAGCAGGGGTATATTTTGCGTTTTTAGCGCAGCGAAGCAAAATGTGTCCCGCTGCCTTGGATTGTTATACCTTTAGTTGCCGTGCCTAATTTTCACGAGACTAGGAATTAGGCCAGTAAAATATCTTTCTACATAGTTTGAATCTTGCTCCCACTCCTTATACCTTTTGCGATACTTAAAGAGATTGCAAGTTAACATCTCGGCCATAAAATAGAACGTAATGCAAGAGTCTCGTTGATCCAAAATATCCTGCACACTCGCCTCGAAAATGTAACCGTTATTTTCATTACACTTACTTACAAAACCTTCACTTAGCTTTAGCGCATTTTTTAAATGTTTTAACACACCTGCAAACGGCAGGATTGGCGCATAGGGTATGAACTTTAAAGTATATTTTATCTTGCCATGTGCATCAGGCTCTAAAATGGTAACTTGATCTAATGTTCGTTGACTTAACTTTTCTTTTAGCAAGTTATCATAATGTGAAATAACATTGATGGCATTTCTTTTTTCAAAGTATAAAAATACGTACAAAGCAAAAAGTGGAATGAAAATCCCAAAGAACGTAGGTAGCACTGTCAACAACTTTGCATCGATTTCCATAGTTACCCTTTTCTCAGGTATAACGCCGTGTTAAGGGGCCGAAGCAGCACAGCTGCGAAGGTCCCAGTGAGCGCAGCGAACGAACTTGAACACCTTGTTATAAAATCTAATCCCCTGCACAGATTATCTCTTGGTTTTTTCTAACAGCAATACTAAAAAAGCTTGATAAGCGAAGGATAAGTAATTTGAATTGTGCATTTGAATGAATATTTAATGAATTCAATTTTAGCAATTCAAATATGAGCTCGCTTGCTTCAGGTGAAGAAAAAACAACATTTCCATAAAAATTCAAATGCATTTTATTTAGCTGAGGATATTCTTTCTCGTCGCCATCGATCATGGATAGTATGTATTCTTCTTGAACATCAATCGAATCATGCTGGTTACCGATGTACATATCAAAAGCCATACATTCTCCCTGATTTATAACACCTTATTTAGGGGCCGGAGCTGCGTAGCAGCGCAGGTCCCAGCCCGCTTGCGGGCGACTATAATTTAATTACTTGTTATGGAAATCAAATTCCGCACAAGACTCAAGAAATAGAGGAAAAATGCTGGAAACCATACCCCCTGCACTTTCCCTGTTTCAAACTGCCCCATACCAACAGGCACGCTACCGCCAAGCCCGGCGTGCCAACCGATGGCACCAGGATTGATGTGACCCAGCGGACGCAACTGTTGGACCAAAACCGAAGCATTCAAGGCCGAAACCTCCCAAAGCCTCGGCCACTGCCAGAGCCTTCGACCGCACCGAGAACGCTGGCACGATTTACCGGCTACTGCTTTGCCAACTATGGCAACCATCAAAACTACAAGGCTACCCGATTTTCATAACGCCGCCAACAGGCGACCATTTGTCGTGGAGCCAGAGGCGGAACAGAAAATGGGTCGCTCTGCTTGGCCTTGTTATGCGAAAACCTAATTATTTACTTTGACACCAGAGGCCTTGCTCACAGATTTCTCAAGCTTCGAAATAGCTTCGTCAATCATAGCTTTCGCCAAAACTCTTCTTCTATCTCTGGAATCACATGAGTTTTTCGAAAAAAATCTAGAATATATTTCGTCTTGGAGCTCGCTATCTGAAGCTATGCTTCGCAACCAATCCCCATCAAAAATAGGATATGGCACGAGATCTTTTTCATCATATACACATGCTTTCAAAGGATATAGATCGATAATTTCCACCAATCGCTTATCACACGTTAAAAATGAAGGGAAAAAGTATCTTGCTTCACAGGACGGCCTTATGGTCAAATTCTTTTCCATTTGTCTTATATGCCACATATCCCAGGCCATTCCATTAATAACATTGAACAGGTCTTTTTTACCAGGTTGAATCTTTCCGAAAAAATTCAATTCCTGCCCTTTTTCGAAGTACGCTTTGGCTACTGATATTTCTCTTAAACTCAATGTTGAAATTTCTGTATCACACATCTCCAATAGCTGTATTATTTTATAATTTACCGACGCTTTTTTGTTGTTAAATTGAATTGATATCATTGCCAATAAATGCCAAAGTACGAATTTGAAGTTAAATTCAATCTTTTTCATTAAAGCGAAGTTCCCTAAATCTATATACATCCGAGATACATGCTCCTGAGATTTTTTTAACAGCTCCGACTCCGAAAAGATTGACTTGATCATCTTGTGCTTTTTTAATGCATCTTTATCGAGTGAGCGTAATATCTCATAAGCTTTAATTTTTTCGAAAATACGTTCTGCTTTTTTAGGATCGGCAAGATTAAGCAGGTTTTCTTGTAAATAGGGTAAAGGATCGACAAACACATCATCTCGAGCAATGAAATTAAATATTTCCTCAAAATCTTTAGGCAGACGATTAGTTCTTCCATCAATGTATGGCTCAAGATAACTTAGAGCTTGTGTGTCGAGAGAGATAGAATAATCTAATGGATAGGTAACTTCACCATGCTTCATTACTTGCGAAATCTCGAAATCAAGAACAAATACTTGCTGTGAACTAAACAGGCTTCTAACAACCGAGCCATCAGAAAAGTCTCTGTCAATCGAGTGGCCTGGAACTGCACCACTTTTTGATGCAAATATGAATTTACAACTTTTAAGGTCTTCAGAATAGAAATCAAACAATCGTAAAGAATCAACTAAACATTCTGCAGAGCAAATTTTACCTACTATTTGACTTTTTTCAAAATCCATTTGCATTCCAGGATAAATGATTTATAACTAATGACTGTCAGATGCTAATAGCCATAACGCCGTGCTAAGGGGCCGTAGCAGCATAGCTGCGAAGGTCCCAGTGAGTGAAACGAACGATCTTGAGCGCCTTGTTATGGAAATCAAATTCCGCACAAGACTCAAGAAATAGAGGAAAAATGCTGGAAACCATACCGCCTGCACTTTCCCTGTTTCAAACGGCCCCACACCGACAATTTCGTGGTTTATCAAATCTGATGCGATAACCGACAGCACCAGGATTGATGTGACCAAGCGGACGCAACCACTGGATCAGAACCGAAGCATTCAAGACCGAAACCTCCCAAAGCCTCGGCGACTGTCCAAGCCTTCGGCCGCACCGAGAACACTGGCACGATTTCGTGGCTGCCACCTTAGCCTGCGATAGCACCCATAAAACCACAAACCCGACGATTTTCATAACGCCGTGCTAAGGGGCCGAAAAAGCGTAGCTTTTGAGGTCCCAGTGAGCGTAGCGAACGAACTTGAGCACCTTGTTAAATCCATATATGTACTATATCCTGAACATGAACAGCATAATGTACAGGTACAGTCTAATGGATGCCATCAGTTACACCGCAGCTAGAACCAATCTAGCAAAAACCATGGAACAAGTCTGTGAGGACCACTCCCCTGTGATCATTACCCGAAGTAAATCTCAATCCGTGGTGATGATGTCTCTTGAAGACTACGAAGCCCTGCAAGAGACATCTTACCTCTTACGCGCACCCAAGAATGTCCGGCGTTTGCTGGACTCCATCAACGAACTGGAGCAAGGCAAAGGCCTGGAAAAGGAGCTCCTTGAATGAAACTCATCTTCTCCGAGAACGCTTGGGAAGACTATCTGTACTGGCAAAAAACTGACAAGAAAGTATTGAGCCGAATTAACAAGCTTATTAAGGAAATAAAACGGGAACCTTTCGAGGGAATCGGTAAGCCTGAAGCCCTCAAGCATAGTTTGACTGGTTACTGGTCCCGCCGCATTAGCGAAGAACATCGTATCGTTTACAAGATCACGGATGACGCTCTTCTCGTTGCTCAGTTACGATATCACTACTGATTTAACGCCGCGTTAAGGGGTGAGCAACGCCACCACCAAACCTAAGCCATTGTGCCGTAAACACTAAAGCTGAATCAAACTGAAAATGCCAAGCGTTGAGAATCCCTCTTAAACGCTTTGTTATGTGAATTTTTTCACGCGCCCAAAAGAGGCAAATTTTTACGCTGTTGATAGGTTAAAGCTAACTCTAAACAGGACTTGATCGTCGTTTCTGGTAACGCTTTCGATAAGGACAGAACTATTGCTCTGTTTCCCTGAAACACCAGTTCTTCACCATACAATTCTCGAAATGTATCGACTAACTTAGTTTGGCAATTAAAGAACAGGTAATAATTGTTAGGAGATTTCAGCTTCCAGTCCATTCTTAACGGGCTGCCTGTTTTTACACTATAGCTAGGTTCACCCCACTTTAGAGTTTCATCGACTTCACCCAGCTCCAAATCAGATGCGATTTGAAAGACTAGATTTCGTAGTTCCTCTAGCCTAATACGAGCATTTTCCGGATATTCATCGAAGCGTTCTTTGACTACCTTGTTCACTGGAACCTCCTATTCACATAACGCCGCACTAAAGGGCCGAAATAGCGAAGCTATTGAGGTCCCAGGGAGCGCAGCGACCGATTTTCAGTGCTTTGTTAGCCATTTGTCCGCGTAAAAACATGAGAACCACCGAAAAATTATTTGGAAAAGCAAAGGCGGAATACAAATGATACCTACCCAAAGATACTGATTTAGCAAGTTATTGGGTGACAGCGCACCCTCGATAACCGATAGAGATATTGGAACTGCCACCAACATGGACGGCAACAAGGATGAGATAGAGCCTTTGATAGCACTCAATACTGACTTATTCATCCAGACGACCGGAACTAAAGCAACGAATGTAATGAACCAACCCGCTCCAAAAGGCAGAGGGAAATACTCTGTCCAAAATGAAGTGGGCACGGTCTTTGAGAATAGAAACTGATTGGGGAAAATAACTATCGCCAACCCAAATAGAATTCCACTACCTACCATTGCCAATTTTTCTCTCTGCACAGACTCCTCCATATGTGGCTAACGCCGTGCTAAGGGGCCGGAGCAGCGTAGCTGCGGAGGTCCCATTGAGTGAAACGAACGATCTTGAGCACCTTGTTATGGAAATCAAATTCCGCACAAAGCCCGAAAAGTAGAGGAAAAGAACGGAGAATCAAACACCGGCACTCTCCCTGTTTCAAGCCGCCCCACGCCGACCATTTTGTGACTGCCAAACCTGATGCGCCAACTGACGGCACCGGGGTTGATGTGACTACCTGAAAGCAGCCACGGACCAGAACCGAAGCACTCAAGGCCGAAACCTCCCAAAGCCTCGGCGAC
>JBLWWK010000029.1:0-7054 GCA_048267965.1 Salibacteraceae bacterium | reverse complement strand
ATTATAATAGGAATGGTTTTATAATCTTTTAATTGGTTTTTCACCACTTTATTAAAGATAGAATATAAATAATTTATGTATAAAATCTTTAATCTTAGTTCTAATCGCGAAAATATTTCTTGTAAAATTTTATATGAAAAATATTTTTTCATTTGTAGATTTTTACTGCTTTGCGCTTTCATTTTTCTAATTCTAAATGTTTTTTTTTTTTAATAAACAACCGTATTAAATACTTTGTTTTGATACTCTTAGATTACGAACACGTTTTCTCATATTTTTTTTAAATCTTCTTATTCTATCTTTTAAAGGAAAAAAAACATCTTTAAATATTATAGGTTTCCTATTACTTTTCTCAGCAGTTTCGAACTGCTTAAAAACTCTATCAATCCTAGCAGTATGCCTGCCTCTTTTGTCACCATATTCTCGTGAAAACCATGTATGGTATACAATTGGATTACCTTCTAAATCTTTAACAGTATTTGTAATTTGATCATCTTTAAATGGCAAATCAACATCTAGATATAAAAGTTTTAGCCCTTTTCTTTTTAACCAAAAGTAAAAACAATAATAAGGTTCGCTCATACTTTTAACATTATAAGGATGTTTTAGACTTGACAAATCATCAGCAAACTCTTCATCTTTTATATAATGGTTTGATAGCATTTCTTTTTTATTCCATATCTGTTTTAATTTTTTAAAATTAATAACCGAAAAAAACGGATTCATAACATAAGGGTTACCTGATCTTTCTGGCAAAGAACCTCCATCTCTTATCCCACTTATTATATAATCATGATTTTTCATATACTCGATTAGAGGAAAAACTAAATTTGAATCAACAAACAATGCATCTTCATCCATTAATATTAACCATTCTATATCTTTGTTTTTGAATATTTTCATCATGTATTTAATACTATGAATTCCAAACATTCCGTTTCGACCGTCAATAACATAGCTTTGTATATCTTCAGGATAAAGTGCTGCGCTTTTTTCGTAAAGCTTAAAGTTATTTACCGTTGATAATATTGCTACTTTAGATTTATCTATCATATTAAAAACCTATTTAAATTTTTATATGCTAATGCTATTTTTATTTCCAATATATTTTGGTATCTATTAGCTCTTGATATTCTTTATACTCTTTTAAGGTTAACCTTTTATTTTTATTTATATATTTAGGACTATTAAAAACCAAATCTGTTAATGCTAACAGAATTGCTTTTAAAGCCATTAAATCGCCTTTAAACACTTTTAATTTTAACTGCATCCATAAAGTATATAAAAACTTTTTAGGTATTAATTGTATAGGATAAAATATAAAATACAAATACCAGCCAGCTCTTAATGAACGTCTTAATCTTATTCCGTAATCTTTATCTTTTTTTCTAGATTTAATATCTACGCGATGTTGCACGAGAATATTTGGAACATACCATATTTCCCATTTATTTTTAAATAATTGATAACCTGCAAATTCTTCTTCACCATAAAAAATAAACCAATCTGGATAATTATCTATTGTTCGCCAAGCTTCCATACGCCAAATATGGCCACAGCCAACAAAACCTTTTACTCTAGTACTGTCTAATGTATGTGTTAAATTAGTTGGTAATTGTTTTCCCCAAAAAACTCTAGTGGCAATCACTGCGCACTTTTTATTATTATAAAAAAATGAGTCGATTGTTTCTAATGGGTGACTAGATAATATGTTAGCATCATCGTCTAAAGTTATTGCATATTTTGCTTTGGTTAAATTTAGCAACCTATTTCTACTATATATTAAACCTACACTTTTTTTGTTTTGAATTAAAGTAATCTCTGGATAATTTTTTTTGATATAACCTGAAGTGCCATCGGTAGAGCCATCATCGCAAATGATACATTGTACATCCGGACGTACTACTAAAAACTTTAGAGTATTCAGCGTGTATTTTAATTCCTCCAGTCTGTTATTTGTAGTAATAAGTATGGAGTACGTAGCCATTTGCATAATTTTAATTTTCTAGTATTTGATGTATTTTTTTTTTAACATAATCTGCACATAAATAATATTCTAAATCTGGACGATTTAATACTTGATATTCATCTTTTTCCCAGTTTTTATAGAGTGTCTCTATATGAGAAGTAATTTTATTGATATTCTCCACCTCTGAAAAGTAAGGATAATGTTCTCCCAATAAATATCTAGTTTCACTTTTTACTGGTCCCAAAGCTAGAATTGGTTTATTAGAATAAACACAATGCGGAAATTTGCCTGGTAAAAAAGGGCTGAAATCTGCAACAGATTCTAAAATAATATTTACAGAGGCCAAATGTTGTAAAGTATTTACTATCGCAAATGGAATATTTTTTAAACGATACTGCAACTGTGCTAACGTTCTTGCTTCATTCTCTACAAGTTCTTTATGATATCCTCCTGGTCCTAATAATATTAATTGTGCTTTACTTTTAGCCGATGGATTTGCTTCTATAAAATCTCTAAAAGCTTGAATTAAATATGTTGGAGAACGTTGTTTCATTAAATTACCGGCGTGAAGTAAAACGAAACTATTAGCCTGTATTAAATCTTTATATTCTCCTAGTTCTTGTAATAAAGCTACTTTTAATTGTTGATGTGGAATAACTAACCCTGTTTTTAAAAAGTTTGGAAAAAACTGTCCCATCCATTCTTTAAGTAGTTGGCTTGGGAATGCAGAATATTTAGCACTTTCAGAAACTTTTCTAAAAAACGCCTCTTTCTGCCTATAACCTGACTCTACCCAATCATAAGGTTTTGGATAGAAATGAAACGGGTATGGATCGTGCACATAGGCTAACCATTTATCATGTAAACTCGGTAAACTTAGCAACGCGTGGTGTGGCCTATAACTTGCGCCTTGACTAAGCGTGACAATTAAATTATATTGGGAAGCATTTTCTTTTTTTAGTGCTTTCGAAATACTTAAAGAATCATTAAAAAAGGTAAACGAATGTCCAAAAACTCGTTCTAATGGTTTCGAGATATTAATTTTAGTAAACCGTTGAAATACACGTTGCGCTCTACTTAATACATAATTTATACTCGCCTTTTCTTCTCGTACAGCTATACATTCTGTGTTCTCTATTACTATATGTTTTCGTGTATAATGCAAAATCCTAACGCGATACCCACAACTTATAAAAGCATTAATTAATGCCATATTAGCCTTAGCACCACTTGTTGCATTAACATCTATAGATTCTGCTATTACTAATATGTTTTTTGAAGCAATCACTAACTATTATCAGTTATTAATTTTCTTATTACTTTCTGCTCTATTTTCCAAAAAGGGAATAAATAATATTTTATTATTCTTGCATTTTCTTCTTTTAGTGATAAATTACTTTCGGAAACGATTTTTTTAAAAAATTTAAAATCTCTAAAATGAATGGATTCATTTATTAAATAATTTTCAATATTTTTTGAAAGTAATTGATTCTTTTTAATGCTTTTTAAAACTAAATAAATGGCTTCCTTTTTAGAGTATACCCTTTTAGGATTATTAGACCAAAACTCGCCAGTATTAGAGTTTTGATGCTTTCTATTATAATATAAAACATTGTTTATTATTATCCCTTTAAAACCATTACTAATAATTTTTATATAACATTCCCATTCCTCGGCATATTGTAAGTCTTCGTTAAAACGACAACCTTTAAAACACTCTTTTCTCCATAAAACGGTACAAGAAGCTAGACCAATTTCACCTGTAACAACAGCTTCAATATTATCTGTGTTTATATTACTAATAATTTCGTTTTTTGTATTATGGAATTCTGGTATTTCGTTAACAAAGGATTGCTTTTGATAATGACAAAAATCAACATTGTTTTTAACAATTATATTTTGTGTGATTTCTAATATTTTAGGATGCACCAAATCATCATCATCAAAAAACACTATATAATCTCCCTTAGCTATATCTAAACCGTAATTACGGCTACCGCACAATCCTTTTTTATATTTACTTGGTCTCTTCAAGTATTTAAACCTATTTTCTTCTTTAAGTATATTAGAAATAACTTCCTCTGTATTATCTGTACCACCATCATCTACAATTATGCATTCCCAAGACTTAAAAGTTTGCTCACGAATAGTTTTAAGCATATTTAAAATGAAATTTGCTCGATTATAAGTGGCTATTATTATGGTTACAATGGGATTCATTATTTTTTAAAAAAAGAATATTTAATTAGTTTTTTGCATGTTGTTAAATCTAACACATGAAAGAAATTTTTAATAACAAAAAGTGAATTTTTAAAACTATCATTTTTACTGCACGTAATAACCTTCATTATTTGTTTTAAAAATACTTCTTCAACTTTTGATTTATTATTATAGTTTGAATACTCATTAATTTTATTAATAAAAGTACTTAATACTTCAAAATTTGATTTCAGCCAATTAAATTCAATTTTTTGATGCATTAATATTTTACCTTGAAATTCAGCTATAACTTTGAAATCTTTAGTCATCACACTTTTTGAAAAATTTGAATACATTGTTTCTATATTCTTCTTCCATAAAGTTTTTTTTTCATTATTAATATGAATGGTATTAGTTAAGCTGTTATTATGTAATCTATATTTGTATAACGTTTTGTTTAGATGATAAAAACTACTATGTAATGATGCTCTTAACCAGAAATCATAATCCTCGACTAAAAACAGAGATTCATCATAACCTTTATTTCTCTTAAACACTTCTTTTTTATACAAAAAACAAGAACCAATACAATTACCGAATAAAAGGTTTTCTTTTTCTTCATATTGTATTTCTCTTTTCACTTCTCCATTTTCATGAATTACTGTTACATTACAATAAGCTAAATGTTTTTTATTATCTATTAAAGATTTATACAAAAATTCTATCGCATTTAATGTATATATATTATCATCACTAGTCCATGAAATAAATTCACCTTTTGCTGCATTATGACCAATATTTAAACTGGCTGGTAATTTTTTATTTTCTTTATTATTAATAATATAAACTCTAGAATCTTTACTTGCATAGGAATTAATAATATTTTGTGTTCCATCTGTTGAGCAATCATTTACAATAATAAGTTCAATATCCTTATAGGTTTGATTTAAACAACTTTCTATAGATTGCTTAATATATTTCTCACCGTTATAAACTGGTAGAATTATAGAAACGAGCGTAGTTTTTTCCATATTCTTTTAAATAATGTTAGAACTTTATTATTAGTTAAAATGAAACGACTTTTATAGAATGTCCTTTTATGCCATTCTTTATAAGTTGACGTTTTTTCTTTTCCTTTATATTCTACTCTTTTATAAAATGAAACTTCACGATTAGAAACTGTTTGTTTATCAAACTTTTCTATAATTATATCTCTTGTGTTTTCATTTGTTCTAAAGTCTTTTGATAATTTAAGAATAGCTGAAGCTATCATCTTTGGGTTTTCATAGTTATCTACTAACAAATTCATAATATTATCGTTTAATAAATATTTATTCATTGGTGCTATATTAGAAGTAACTATTTTCGTTTTACAACTAGCTGCTTCAGCAAACACTAAACCAAAACCTTCCCATCGGCTTGGCACACATAGTACTTCAGCAATATTATACCAATTTACCAATTCATTATTTTCAATTTTCTCTATGAACTCTATTCTTTCTGTTACTTTACATTCTTCTGCTATTTGTTTATATGCGTCTATATTTCCCTTTCCTATTAAAACCAAAAAAAAATCTTCATTCAAGTAGACCATAGATTTAATAGTTGTTTCAATATTTTTTTCGAAAGACTTCCGTCCTACATGTAAGACAACTTTCTTATTTTTGTATTTATTCTGTAAAGGGTTTTTAGAAATACTAATATTTTTAAAGATTGAAGTATCTACTCTATTCCCTAATATTTTAGCATCTTTAATATTTAATTCAGCATTTAAAATATCATTAATTACTCTACTCATAGTAAAATAATCATCTGAAAACTTTAAACTTTCATACATTAATTTTGTGTTGGTATCATGAATACTTGAAACCACTGGTATTTCTCCAACTCGATTATAATTTGCATAATCTGTTGCCCAATACCCTCCGTAAGCCCTCACACATAAGGGTTTAATTTTTTTTAAAGTTTTTCTATAATGTCTATCAGATTTAATTGGAATAATTTTTAAACCGTAAATTTCTCGTGCCTGAGTTTCTCTAGGAGACAAAACATAAACTTCATCAAAAAAAGAGTTAGGATTGTAATAATCTTTTAACCATGAAGATATACCTTTTGCTTCATAGGCATGAATTGGATCTGATGGTATAACAACTAATCTATTCATTATATCTATACCAATTAGACCTTATAATAACATTTCCTTGTCTTTTATTTAGTGATATTCCGTTTTTGAAATAATTATCGTCAACTATTTCAAAACTAAAAGCGCTATTAATTACTTCAAGATTTGCGCGAGGTAAATTTGTACCCAATGCAACCAAAGCTTTATACTTTCCTTGAACTATATTAAGATTATTTAATCTACAATATACAGAAGTATTGGGAATAAAAGAATGACTAAATGTATTGTCTAAATGTGTTCCTACAGAAAACACTCTATTTTCATTTTCATCTTCAACACCTATAAAACAATAATCAATATCCATTGGAAATTTATCTTTAAAATTCAACTTTAAAATTAAATTTTCTCCTATCGATATAATTTCCTTATCAAGCTCTATAGACTTTAAATAATTAGATTTTAAGGATTTATTATTTATATTCTCAAAACTATCTATGAGATAACTAGTTACTACATCTTCTGTCTCTCCACTCATTAAAACACTTCCATTCTTTAGCAAAATTGTTCTATCACATAAGCTTCTTATTGCCGCCATATTATGACTCACAAAAATAACTGTTCGTCCGTCACCGCGGCTTATGTCTTGCATTTTACCTATGGCTTTCTTTTGGAATTCGGCATCACCAACGGCTAACACCTCATCAATGACTAATATTTCAGGTTCTAAGAAGGCTGCTACTGCAAAAGCGAGTCTTACGGTCATT
>JBLWWK010000028.1:0-7137 GCA_048267965.1 Salibacteraceae bacterium | reverse complement strand
ATAAATATTTAACTGACTGTCTCTGGAAGCAATATATAATGATGGAATTCCATAACTCATTAAGTTATACGATTTACTTGGTACACTGCCTTTACTCGTTGTTTCATCCAAAATCACTACCCCTAAATCAGCAGCACTTAAAGAATAAGGAAACATTTCATCTGATTGGAAGGGCAAAAATTGACAATTCGATAAATTCTTCTCTTTAACGAGTTGTTCTAAAACATGTTTGCGTGGCCCTCTTCCAATAATTTGAAAGATAACATTTTCATTTCCTTGCAGTATTTCTGCAATATCTACCAAGGATTCCACATTGTGTGTCAAGCCTATATTGCCTGAATATTGCACAACAAACTTATCCTTTAGTTTATGCTCTCTTATGAATGGATTGCATGCTTTCTCCTTGCGCTCATTCCCCTGAAATATAGACCAAATAGGTTGAATTATGAGTTTACTCTCGTTTACGTATTGCCCGAGCAATTCAGCCATCTTCTCACTAATTGTAAAAAGTTTGTAAGCTTTTTTGAACGAATGTTTATTTAGTGTAGTCCACAACCTATAAAGCATGTGAGTCTCTCTCATTCCTGTAATTTTGAAGATATCAGGATAAACGTCCCAAATAACCATACTAAATCGATGAGGAACCAATAAATTAAGTAGGTAACCCATAGGAGGAACGGACACAAAGAAAACTTCGTGCTTTCTGTACTTGAACATCAATAGCCACCACATGCGCACTAAGGCTATCAAGTAAGATAGCATTTTCTTAGATGTTGGACTTTCCTGCCATTTGTTAATGAAATGGACCTGAATTTGTTGGTTTAACTCTTCACCTTGTGCATGAATGCTTCCAGTAACCAATACTACTTCATCAAACTTTTCATTGAAAGCATTTGCAAAACCAATGGTGAGGTAATTCGTTGCTTGATTCAGAATGACTAATTTCCGATTTTCAGGCATCAATATCTACTCTTCTTGTTTTAGAATTACGTGTCCTGCCTTCAGTAAATCAATATCTTTTTTCATCAATTTCACATCGCTTTCTATCATATCTTTCACCAAACCTTGAAGATCATATTCAGGTACCCAACCTAATTTTTCTTTCGCTTTTGATGGGTCTCCAATTAACAGATCTACTTCAGTTGGTCTGAAGTATGAAGGGTCAATAGACAAAACTTCTTTTCCTTTTTCAAGTTGATAATCTTTGTTGCTGCATTCTACTACATAAGCTTTTTCATTTACTCCTACTCCTTCAAATCTTAAAGCTACCCCTAATTCAGCAAAAGCTAACTTTACAAAATCGCGAACAGTTGTTGTCTTTCCTGTAGCTATTACCCAATCTTCTGGTTTATCGGCTTGCAGTATCATCCACATCATTCGAACATAGTCTTTAGCATGTCCCCAGTCGCGTTTAGCATCTAGATTACCTAGGTAAATTTTTTCTTGTAAACCAAGTGCTATTTTTGCTACTGCTCTTGTAATCTTTCTAGTTACAAAAGTTTCTCCTCTTCTAGGAGATTCATGATTAAATAAGATACCATTACAAGCAAACATATCGTAGGCTTCACGGTAGTTTTTCGTAATCCAAAACCCATAAATTTTGGCTACACCATAAGGTGATCTTGGATAAAATGGAGAGTTTTCATCATAGAATCCTTTCTCATTTTTGTTTTCTGACATTCCGCCATACAATTCAGAAGTAGAAGCTTGATAAATCCTTGTTTTATAAGTTAAGCCTAAAAGCCTAACAGCTTCAAGAATTCTTAAAGTACCTAAACCATCTACATTCCCAACATACTCGGGAGAGTCAAATGATACCTTAACGTGTGACATTGCCCCCAAGTTGTAAATCTCATCGGGTTGACACTCTTGAATAATTCGCGTTAAATTCATGGAATCTGTTAAGTCTCCATAATGCAATTTCAATCTTTGATTAGGGTCATGAGGGTCTTGATACAAGTGGTCTATTCTATCTGTATTGAAGAGAGATGATCTTCTTTTTATTCCGTGAACTATGTATCCTTTTTCTAACAAAAGTTCCGCAAGGTAAGACCCATCTTGCCCTGTTATTCCTGTTATTAACGCGGTTTTCATATCGTTGTAAAATTTAATCTAGCTTTTGTTTTAATGAATTTTAACCTCTTTTATAGAATTTTGATTTTCAAGAAACCATTGATAAGTATCTTTTATACCTTGCTCTAGTTCAATGGAATATTTCCAGCCTTGTTCTTTCATTTTTGAAACATCCATGAGTTTTCGTGGAGTTCCATCTGGCTTTGAGCTGTCCCAAATAATTTCTCCTTCATGGCCAATTGTTTTCTTAATTGTTTCTGCTAACTCGGCAATAGTAATATCTTTTCCTGTACCAACGTTAAATAAACTATCTTCTAATTTATTGTTTAAACTAAACTTAACCGCATCTGCCAAGTCGTTAACATGCAAAAACTCTCTCATGGGGGTTCCACTACCCCATAAAGTTACAGGGGCATGGTTTTCTTCTTTTGCATCATGAAACTTTCGAATCATAGCTGGCAAAACGTGTGATGTTTCTAGGTCGAAATTATCAAACGGCCCATAAAGGTTTGTAGGCATTAGACTAACAAAATCTTTATTAAATTGGTTTTTAATTGCTTCACATGCTTTCACGCCTGTAATTTTTGCAATAGCATACCATTGATTGGTAGGTTCCAATGAATCTGTTAAGAGGCAAGATTCTTTTAAGGGTTGACTAGCAAGTTTGGGATAAATACATGAACTTCCTAAGAAAATAAATTTTTCTACATCATACTTATGCGCTGCATCAATTAGATTATTCTGAATTTGTAAGTTTTCCATCAAAAATTGATACGGGAAATTATTGTTTGCTAAAATCCCGCCAACTCTTGCAGCTGCATCAATAATAACGTCAGGTTTTTCACTTGAAATAAAATCTTCAACTTTTGTTTGTTGTTTCAAGTCTAACTCCTTACTCGACAAACCTATCAGTTCGTGGTCTTTCTCCAATGCTCTCCATATTGCAGAACCTACCATACCTCTATGTCCAGCTATGTATATTTTCATTGTTTTTATCTAAGTTTACTTTATGTTATTTTGTGCTATTTCCTCACAAAGGGAAATATACTTTCTCGCTCTATCTGAAGGTGTATCAAATTTTTTTAATTGCTCTTTACCTTTTTTCACAAGGCTTTTTTGTAGCTCTAAATTATTTATTAATTTTTCAATTTTCTCTGCTGCATCATAAGCATTCTTAGGTTCAAAGTACAATGCCGATTCTCCACATATACTTTTTGCAAAGCCCAAGTCTGTAGTTACAATTGGTTTCTCCATAATCATAGCTTCAGGGTATGATGCCGAAAAACACTCCGCCAACGTGGGTAAAAACATTATATCACACTCATCATACAATGAAGGACATTCGTTAGGCTTAATCGGTCCAACATTATATATTCTCTCTTCTTGTTCTCCTATGTACGACTTATAATCGTTTTCTTTTAAAGTCAGTATAAATTCAATATTTTTAATTCCTCGTTCACTCAATATTCTAACAACACTAGGGATAATTTCTAAATTTTTATGTCCATAGTAAGAAGATATTGTTAAGACCCTTGTTTTCAAACCGTTATTAACAGGGAGTTTTTTAGGTAATGATTCTCTATTTAAATAATAGTTGCTTGCTGTATTAGTAACGGTATAAACTTTATTTGCTTTAAGAGCTTTTTGTACACGATCTTTTACATCTTCAGTTTGACAAACAAAAGCAGAAGCGTCTCTTTTAAAGAAATAGAAATGAAGTCTTTTTTTTAGATTAAATTTCAACTTGCTTATGCCACTGAATTGTTGAACATATGGTGACTCCGGATAAATGTATAATGGCAAGTTGAAGCCTATTATTTGAGGGGCTTTTGAATGAAAATAAGTTGGTCCTGTGGTAGAAATAATACAATCTGGATTAATAATAGACTCTTCAGTTTGAAGGGCTTTATTGATTTCAAAAGCTTTTTTTAACGAAATAGTTCCAAAATCGAACTTCTTAAAGCTAAAATTTTCTGGAAATTCTTCAATATTTAATGATTTTGAAACCCCTGGCCCTATCCAAACATAAAAATCATGTTTTGTAAAATTTTTACATTCATGAATAAAAGATAGTGCTACTTGGATAGCTCCTCCAAACCGTTGATGAGCTGTATTAATCAATATTTTCATTGACTAAATTTATTTAAAATTTCGTTATAGAACTGAATATCTTTTTTAAAGTTACTATGCCTAATCTTTAAGACTTTTAAAAACCAAGATTTTAATATGTTTTTATTCTTCAAAGTATTAGATTTGTTAACAACCTTCAATTTATCAACATCATAGTTCAAATTCAAATCAGAAACAATCGTTTTTAAGTCATCAACCAAATATTCAAAACGTCCTATATTCGAAACAATTATCTGATCATTTTCGTCATTAAAGTATCTATAATTATCCTTGTAAAGATAGATACATTAAAGCCCATGCTTTAAATGGAAACACTTTAGCAAATGTGTATTGAAAAACATGCATAATTCTCTTACTTTTATCATGTGTTTTTTCATCCCATAATTTCTTATTTTTACCCGGTTGTCTGTAAAAATTACACGCAGAAATAAGTTTATCTTCTGGGTTGCGAACAAAACCTATTGTATGCAGTTTATTATAAAATTCATTTCCTAGAATTTTTTTAGCATCATCATTAGCCGTAATATGTTCACGCAACACAAAACTCTTATTATTAACTATGTGATTGGTTTTAACATAAGAACTATCTTGAGATTGCAACCACTTTTGGATAGATGTTGTAGCCGTTTTGGGATTTGCAATAAAAAGAATATTATTTTTTTGACTAAGAAGCATGATTAAAACCCATTATTTATTAATAAATTTGATGTACTTTTCTATTACAATATTTTTATCAAATTGCTGCATTTTTTGTGTTGCTGCTATAGAAAACTTCTTCCTTAAATTTTCATCTTCAACTAACTCCCTAAGTCTTTCCATATACAATTTATGGTTCCCCTCAGGAATTAAGAACCCATTTATACCATCATCAATAATATCAGAAGGACCCGCCACACAATCAAAAGATATACAAGCACACCCATGAGACATAGCCTCCGCTAGCGCATTAGGAAACCCTTCAGAAGTTGAAGTGAAAGCAAAAATAGAAGCTCTCTTATACCATTCACTAACATTCTTAACATTTCCTTTTAACTCGATATGCTTAGCAATTTCAGATGAATCAACCACTTCTTTTACCTCATTAAAACGACTTCCATCACCTAAAAAAACTAACCCCCAACTGGGTTTATAACAGTGTTTAAAATAATTGACCAGTTGATCTTGGTGCTTGGAGGCGATAAAACGACCTACGTTCAAAACAATTGGTTCTTTTTGGAAGGTGTCTGTGTTTTTTGGTAAGGAAACAGGATTGGGAATCACCTTTACATTTCTATGCTGCGTTTGCTTCTGAGCGTATCTTCTAGCTTCTTCTGTTTGGGCAATGATGCCAAAGGCTCTTTTGTAAACTAGAGGATTTAATAAATCTAAAAATTTACCGTAACTAATTCCAGGTCTACTGCGGTCTGAAACAAAAACCTGTTTACCCAATCCCAAACTCGCCAATAACACAAATGCATTGTATTTACCGCTAAAACTAAGTACTGAAAGCCCCTCACTTTCATTCAGCTTCTTACGCAACCACCAAAAGTTCTTCCACATAAAAAGGATGCGGGGCATCTCTTCTATAACAAAATCAGGCTCCACTATATTAACCCTAGAATCAATATTATAAAAGTGCTCTTTTCTAGAAAGAATAATTAAGCTAGTTTTCTGAGTTAGGCATGCTTGATTGGCAAGTTGAGCCATTACTTTTTCGGCACCTCCCGCAGTGAGTGATGAAATAACTAGAATTATTTCTCTGCTTTTTTTATCCACTTATTTCATGACACTTGTTGAACATATTCGAATTGATCTCAAATGAAAAATAGAAAATCGGATTAATACCCTAAACTTTTCATGTCTCTATTCAAGAGTTTGGAAAGATGAGCAGTCTGTTTACTAAATTTTTTAGCTATTTGATTCCGCATATCGAGTGTCAAATGAATACTCCCTCTATCCTGTCCGATTACAGAATTATATTTCTTTTCATTATAGCGGAAAATTAGCTCTTCGAAAGAATAAAACATTTTTTTGCGTAAGGCACTGAGAATCGAAATTGGCCAAAAAATTCCGAACACTTTAATTGTTACACTTCTTGCAGCAAGCGAACTATCATATGGTCTAATATTCCAGTGATTTTCCCTCGTACTTCTCTTATTTTTCGGAGTAGTATCCGTAACTATTTTCTCAGGTTCCGTTTTATCTATCTGACAAAACTCCTTTAGTTCTTTCCAAAATGAAATAGTTTGAATATCCTCCATTACCAAAACGCAAACATTTTCGGAACCAAATGATTGATTCAGTTTGGTTATCCATTTAGCATAGTTCACTTGCTTTTTTGCTTTCAACTTCTTGCTTAGGTACTTTTCAAAATCATTTTGACTAGCCTCCGGTTTTGAATATGATATTTGAGCGTATTCAGAAGCAATCCTATCTGCTGGATTTCGAATAACTAAAAGAATTTTTACACACCCTTCTTTCCAAACATGTTTATCAAAATACTCTAGAAATTCGATGATTGGATATTCATCTAAAACATTTCTATTACTTAACATTTCTGAACTACATATTAACCTCTTTTCATTTGGGAAATTATTATGTCGATGAGAAGCTACTCTATCACTCCAACGCCTAAGCTCTTTTTTACTCCAGCTTACTTTTGGACCCGCAGGGGAAATTTCGCGTAATTCATTTGCAAAATTGTTTTTATTTATAGCTGTCCCCAAGTAACCTTTTTCGTTTTTAAAAACCTTAGATTGAAGAGTGGAACTAGCACATTTAGGAAAGCCTATATGAAAAATTATATCAGACATAATATCACAATTAATAATGTAGGATTATACGCTTAGAGCGCAAAGCTTTAGTAAGTCGCTGTATTTGATTACAATAGGGTCAAGCATTCTCTTCATTATTCGCTCAAAGTTAAAGTTAGTAGACCATCTTCGATTGAACCTG
>JBLWWK010000027.1:0-7421 GCA_048267965.1 Salibacteraceae bacterium | reverse complement strand
TATGATTGTTGAATTTTTGTTTCTTTTATTTTAAGACAAAAGAAAGAGAAGAATCTCTTTACCACTTTTTTTGAGGAGAAAAAAAGTTCCAAAAAACTCCTTGTGCTTTTGGGGGTGGTTTTTTTCCGCTACGCTTCAAAAACCATGTTATTTGCTTCACCTACGTGCTTTGATTTTCTAACAAAAATCGCAACTACGGTGGCAAAAACATCTATCACTGACAAAAGCACGGCATCCGATTTTCAATCGAATTTAGATTTGAGCACTTATTGTTTTGAACAATGAAAATTCCAGACTTTCATCTTCTTTAAAGAATTTACCCAGAACCCGTAAAAACCTGAATTCGTTGTCAAAAACGAATACTCGAATCATAAGGCAATGTAGGTAAAAAGAAAAAATATCTTACACTCTATCCGTTTTCGAAAGCAGCAAAAAATCCATAATCACAAGTGCGGCCATTGCTTCAACAATGGGCACTGCTCTTGGCACCACACACGGATCGTGTCTGCCCTTGCCTTGTACCTTTACCGAATCGCCATCACTATTTACCGATTCTTGCGCCATCATCAGCGTAGCCACCGGCTTAAATGCAACATTGAAATAAATATCTTGCCCGTTCGAAATTCCGCCTTGAATTCCTCCACTATGGTTGGTTTGGGTAGAAAATTGGCCTTCCTTCATTTCGAACACATCGTTGTGCTCTTTTCCGGTGAGTTCGGTTCCTTCAAAACCGCTCCCATATTCAAAACCTTTCACAGCATTAATGCTTAACATAGCTTGGCCTAGCACCGCATGAAGTTTGTTAAAAACAGGCTCTCCTAATCCAGTAGGAACCCGTTTTACAACTCCGGTCACAACTCCACCTAACGTGTTGCCCTCGGCCTTTACTTGCTCTATCCTTTCGATCATTTTCTTGGCCGATGTAGCATCCGGACAACGTACTATCGATTGATCTACTTTCTTTAAATCGAGTTGGTGATATGGTAGTGAACAAGATACGGATCCTACTTTACTCACATACGCTTGAATAGATATGCCCAAGTGTTGCAGATATTGCTTAGCAAGTGCACCAGCGGCCACTCTGCATGCCGTTTCACGAGCTGAACTTCTGCCTCCGCCTCTAAAATCTCTGTTTCCGTATTTTTGATCGTAGACAAAATCTGCATGAGACGGGCGGTATACTTTCTCGATATGACTGTAATCTCGGCTTCGCGAATCGTTGTTTTTAATTTTAAAACCGATGGGCGTGCCTGTGGTTTTGCCATTAAAAATACCCGATAGCCATTCTACTTCATCGTCTTCTTTGCGTTGCGTAGTGATGGAAGATTGACCCGGTTTTCTTCTGGCCATTTCGTGGCGAATTTGTTCCGTATCTACTTCTATACCAGCCGGAAAACCATCGATAATTCCACCAATTGACTTACCGTGAGATTCGCCAAATGTGGTTAACTTAAGTAATTGCCCAAACGTATTGCCTGCCATAAACTAGTACGTAGTTGTCATGCTTGAAGGAATCAACAAAATGTAATCTGCTTTGCCTTTGTATTCGGCACTCCACTCCATGGTATCTGAAGAATTGCTTGAGATGGTAACTACATCTAATTTGCTGTTCCATTTCTTTAAATACCAATAAATACCCCCTTGAAAAGCAGAATGATAATCTCCTTGATAATGAACGAAAATTCCTCTTTTCTCTCGGTTTTCAAGAATAAAATGCGCCATGGTTGCATCTTTAATCGCTTGTGCCTTTACCATATTTTCGGGTTCCATTCCCATGTTGTGCCCCATGCTCATTTCCATCATTTCTTTGTATCCAGGAGCATCTGCATCGAAAGGAAAAGGCAAAGGAGCCATCCATTTTTTTACCGATTTTGGTAACGGATCTAACACCGAGTATCCATCTCTGGCCACCATACTGGCGTATCTTCTTGGTATATTGGTAGCAATAAAAGGTAATTCGTTGGTTTTAGCAAAGTTGACCAATGGTTTGTAATCGGTTTTGTAATTGTCCCATAGCTTGGCTTCGGTTTCAAAATGCCTCTCTTTTATTTTCCCAGCCAAGTATTCGTTCAAAATTACCTGATCATCTGATTCGAACATTTCTGCTCCGAGAACCATATTCTTTTCTACAGCAAACAAGTCACGGGTAATTTCAAATTGTAACCAATGTGAAATAGGGTTGTTGTGAAGTTCACCAATTAAAACCACATCTGCTTTGCCCATCACTTTGAGCATTTTAGAATACTTTACCTCATTACCGTCAGAATCGAACAATAAATAAGCTGGTTTTTCCTGAGCCTGTAGAGCTAAAGAAAAGAAAAAAGCAATTAGAACGAGAACTCCGTTTTTCATTTTAAAATCGTTTTTGATTGAAACCATCTATTTAAGGTGATGTTTTACAAAAATTGAGAAATTTTAACGAATAACAATACCTTTGCCCCAATGTCGTGGGAGCCGTATATAGTAGGAATTGCCGGTGGAAGTGCATCGGGCAAAACATCGTTTTTAAAAGAATTAAAAACATCAATGCCAAAAGGGTCTGTATGTATTATATCGCAAGATAATTACTACAAACCCATTGAAGAGCAAGAAAAAGATGAAAATGGACATATCAACTTTGATTTGCCCACATCGATAGATCGAAATCAATTTTACGAAGATTTACGAAAAATTCGAAAAGGCGAAATTCTAAACATCAAAGAATACACCTTTAACAATAAGAAGAAAGAAGCCGGTAGATTAGTGGTAAACCCCGCCCCGGTAATTGTTCTTGAAGGGCTTTTTATCTTTCATTACGAAGAGATTAGAAAATCGCTCGATTTGCGTGTTTTTATCGATGCAAGAGAAAACGTAAAGTTAGAAAGGCGATTAAAGCGTGATCGTGAAGAACGTGGTTACCCTGAAAAAGAAGTGCGTTACCAATGGGAAAACCACGTAATGCCCAGTTACAAGAAGTTTTTACGTCCGTACCGAGACGATTGCCACATAATTGTAACCAATAATTCTCATTACCGAAAAGGATTAGAAGTTTTGGTGAATCACCTAAAAACGAAGCTCCCAGAGCAATTTGACGATCGATACATTGTAGAGAAAATTCCAGCTTCAGAAGTAAAAGCCAATTCTTAACAATTGCTTTTTCTTCCGTTTTCATCCCTCAAAAATAATTGAATACTTAGCTATGGAATGGTTTAAATCATGGTTCGATTCTCCTTACTACCACCAACTATACAGAGACAGAGATTATACTGAAGCACAACAGTTTATCGATAAATTAATCACTTTTCTCGACCCAGAAAAAGACAGTCATTTTCTCGATTTAGCATGTGGTAAAGGAAGACATTCTGTATACCTAAACAACAAAGGCTATAAAGTTACAGGTGCCGATTTAGCACCGCAAAACATAGTATATGCCCAGCAATTTGCTACCGATCAGTTGCACTTTGTAGAGCACGATATGCGAAAACCACTCCCTTTCCAATTCGACTATGTGCTTAACTTGTTTACCAGTTTTGGTTACTTCGATGATGAGAAAGACAACGAAACCACCATTGAAGCCATTAGCCAAGAACTGAAAGTTGGCGGCACCTTTGTTCTCGATTTCTTAAACGCTTATCAAGTTATTAACTCTTTGGTTCCTGATGAAACTAAAACTGTTGACGATATCGACTTTCACATTACCCGAAAGCACGAAAACCACACCATTGTAAAAAGCATTGATTTTGTAGCTGAAGGAACCCAACACCACTACGAAGAGCGAGTAACAGCCTTTACAAGAAACGACTTATTTTCTATGCTCGAATCAAAAGGGTTGCATATTTTGCACGAATTTGGAGATTATGATCTTTCACCTTACAACCAACAAGCATCTCCTCGCCTAATACTAATTGCTGAGAAATTTTGATCGGAAACCTTGGATACTACGCCCTATTTATACTACTAGTAATTGCTAGCGGAGCTTTTGTTGGCTTATTCAATAAAATTTCTCGACTGCAGCTTAAATTGCTTTTAGGTTTTAGTGGTGGTTATCTTATTGCGCTATCGTTTTTACACTTGGCGCCAGAAGCCTATGCTGGGCTTGGTTTACAGGCGGGTTATTTTATTCTTGGCGGATTTGTTTTTCAACTCATCCTTGAATTCTTTAGCAAAGGGGTAGAACATGGTCATTTACATTTAAAAGAATCTGACAAGAAATTTCCGTTGGCCTTATTTCTCAGTCTTTGCATACACAGTTTTTTAGAAGGTATGCCGGTAATTGAACATCATCACGGCCCTGAAATTCATGAACACACTGCTTCTAACCAATTAATTATTGGCATTTTGTTGCACAAAATCCCAGTAACCATTGTTTTAGTTAGCACCTTGTTACACGCTGGTCTCTCTAAGTTAAAAACCTTCCTTTACTTAATTTTCTTTGCGCTAACCATGCCACTCGGAAGCTATGTGTCTTTCTTATTTGCGCACGAATTAGAAGAAGTAGCCATCAATTTTTACAGTATCTCGACCAGTATTGTAATCGGGATCCTACTACACATTGCCACTACCATTTTGTTTGAATCTAGCGAAGGACACCAATTTAACTTAAAGAAGTTTTTAAGCATTTTAACCGGAATGGCAGTGTACCTTTTACTCGCTTAATAACTAGAAATAATTGATAGATAAAAATCTATTAATCCATCTTATAGCGAAAAACTATTCAATGGATATACTTTTGCAATAAGTCAAAATCAAAAAATAACACATATGTCAGTATTAGTAGGAAAAAAAGCACCAAGCTTTAAAGCAGAAGCGGTTGTAAACGGAGACGAAGTTGTAGAAGATTTCTCACTAGATCAGTACATTGGTAAAAACCACGTATTGTTTTTCTTCTATCCAAAAGATTTCACCTTTGTTTGCCCTACTGAGCTTTTCGCTTTTCAAGAGGCTCTTGAAGAATTCGAAAAAAGAGGCGTAAAAGTAGTTGCAGCATCTACAGACACTCCAGAATCTCACTGGGGATGGTTACAAATGCCAAAAGACAAAGGCGGAATTGAAGGTATTACTTACCCAATTGTTGCCGATACAACAAAAACTATTGCATCTAACTACGGTGTTTTAGCAGGTGATTACGCTGGAGACGAAGAAGGTAATTTAGTGGCAGACGGCCCAATGATTGCTTACCGTGGTCTTTTCTTAATCGACAAAACTGGAACTGTAATGCACCAAGTAGTTAACTTTTTCCCATTAGGAAGAAGCGTTTCTGAAGCATTGCGTATGGTAGATGCCCTTCAGCATTTTGAAGAAAAAGGCGAAGTTTGCCCAGCTAACTGGGAAAAAGGTAAAGAGGCTATGCAAGAATCTCACGAAGGTGTAGCTGATTACTTAAGCAAGCACTAAAAACTTGCCTTAGCAATATTTGTGAAGCCATTCTGGATTTTCCAGAGTGGCTTTTTTATGTTCTTATTCTTCACGGTAGGAACCCGGTTCTGCTTCGTCTTTACAGGCGAAACCAAGTTGAAATCACCCTGCGAAAAACAATCTCTCTTTCACTCTATCAAATTATGAACTGATGGTTAAAACAAGCTACTTTTTTAACTAGACGATTTTAGTTGGGTAATTCTCCTTAGCATAGCATTACTCACATCTCTAAGTTGTGCCGCAGCTTCGTATCTCTTTTGTTTAACGCATTTTGCTTTTTCGGTAGAAACCCACTCTAAAAGGGTTTCGAGTTCAAACTGTGAATACGCCTTTTTCGGATTATAAACCGATAAGAGTGGCTGCGAATCATAACCATTGATGGCATCGTTAATTAAGAGACTCACTTCTTGTTCTGATGCATTCGATTGCAGCGCTTGGTCTAGTACCGAAGAGTAAATTACTGACGAAGATTTACAGTGGGTACAACTAATCTTTAGTTCACTAAGCGTTCTGTGCCTATCTTCTACTTTTATGCTTACTTCGAATAAATGACCGCACGATTTACACAGCCAGTTTTTCCACGTTTTAATTTTCTCCATAGTCTAATTCAATTATTGATGAAGTATCTAAATTTCATCTATAGTGTACTACAAGAAGTCAAAATGTTCACAGAATAATCCATTTTATTATGATTTCTCCTTCGAAATAGTGATTTACCATGCATTTTACCCCTTTCGATGATGTTAGAAATTTTAATAAAACTGAAATCGGGTTCCTACCGATAAAAATGGCAATACCAGTAGAGAAAAACGAAGGCTTTTGTGGATCAACTGCCAACTGCAACATCAAAAAGCTGGAAGCTGAAAACATTGTTTAAAAAGCCCAAAAAACATCGAGGATTTGTTTATAAATACACCCTTTTTAAAATCAATAAGAGGGTATTACCGCTTCAATTCTAGGATTCATTACTTTTGAACACTCAACTAAAAAGAAAGATGTAAAATGGGTCGCGCGTTTGAATATAGAAGAGCAGCAAAAGAAAAAAGATGGGACAAAATGTCGAAGGTTTTTCCAAAACTGGGCAAGGCCATTACCTTGGCAGCCAAAGAAGGAGGACCTGACCCGGACATGAACCCACGTTTGCGCACAGCTATACAAAATGCTAAGGTGCAAAACATGCCGAAAAACAACATCGATTCGGCCATTAAAAGAGCTACAGGCTCAGATGCAGCTAACTACTCAGAAATTACTTACGAAGGTAAAGGTCCGCACGGAGTGCTCGTTTTTGTAGAGTGTGCTACCGATAATACCACCCGAACAGTTGCGAATATTAAGTCGTATTTTAACAAATCTGGCGGTGGTTTAGTACCCAATGGTTCGTTAGAATTTATGTTTGACCGGAAAGCAGTTTTTAAAATTGAAAAAACAGACGAAATCGATTTAGAAGAGCTTGAGCTCGAACTAATTGATGCTGGTTTAGAAGAAATTGAAGAAAACGAGGGCGAATTAACCTTATATGCAGATTATACCAAGTTTGGCGATTTATCGAAAGCTTTAGAAGAAAAAGGACTTGAAACCCAGAAAGCCAGCTTAGAAAGAATACCGAATTCTCCGGTAGAGTTTACCGAAGAACAAATGGAAGACATCGAAAAGCTACTTGATAAAATCGAAGAAGACGATGATGTTCAGGTAGCTTTTAACAATGTATCTTAAATAGGCTTTGTTTGAAGCTAAATGGCCCGTAAAAAGTTGCACTTTTTACGGGCCATTTTTGTTTGATTATACTGAGCGATGTTTTTTTTCTTTTGTATTAAAATAGGGCAACAACTTGGGGAGTTGTTGAACCAGCTGGTGCTGTGGAAAAGGGAAGAAGGTTTTTGTTTAATTTCTTTTGGCTTGAACCAGGGCAATAGCTTGGGGAGCTATTGAGCCAGCTAGTGCGGAGGGACGAAAAATTCAAGGCTGCGTATTAGATTTTGTTGAACTACTGGCGTTCGCTCCACTACCTCACCCGAACTCGCAAACGG
>JBLWWK010000026.1:0-9212 GCA_048267965.1 Salibacteraceae bacterium | reverse complement strand
CATCTTTTGTGCTAAGCAGATTTTTTTGCTTTTTAAATTTGATATAAAGCAAATCGCATTCAGTATTATATAAAGAAAAGTAAACCTGAATAAGAAAAAAAATCTTACCCAACTTGGGTGTAACTTGGGAAAAAGAGCGATTGATAATCCTAATCTTTGTAAAGAGCAATTCTTCAATTGCAATTAGTATTCTAACAAAAACTATATTGCCATGAAATACTCTTTACATAAAATCATTGACGATGTAAGTCAATATGAAAGCAAAATTGTGAATGAGGCATCTGGATCTTTGGACGAGGCACTCAAAATGATTAGCTATTTACAAGAAGTCCTTATCGCATTAAAAGCATCTGTCGTCAAAGAAGGTTTCGAGAGCGAATGGGAAGAAATCAATTTTTTCAGGAACGTCAAACCTGGTGTTCTCGGTAAACTGATTTATTATAACAAGGTTTATCGAATTGAATGTGCCTGTCCTCTAGGTAGCGGAAAAATATACAGGAACTATTTTTCCAACCAAATAAAAGAACTTAAGCAGGAATTTGAAGAGCACATTTTTAATTCTGAATTCTACCGATACTATCGGTCGGGAAGAAATGACCGAGATCAAACCTTGTTCAGATTGGGCAATATTAATCTCTATGATGGGTTGAACAGCTTTGTTTTTGAAATCGACCATCACTTTTCCACTTATTATGATTATAAAGTTGCACGCATCATAGCCAACGATCTGCTCCAAAATTATTTGCATCTTAAAATAGATTCAATCGAGGACTGTAACTTTAAGGATGAAGAAGCCACTAAAGACATTTTTTGGACGAGTAGTAAAAATGCCCTTGTAGAACTCATATATGCGATGTATGCTTCAGGAGCTGTGTCACATGGAAAAGTGGGGATAAGAAAACTAAGCATGATAGCGCAGATAGTTTTTAGTGTTTCGTTGGGTGATCTTCATCATGCGTTTCACCGTATGAAAACAAGAGCAGGTTCCCGGACAGCATTTTTAGATCATCTCAAAATTTCCCTCGAAGAATACATGGATAAAGATCTTTAGCCATTTTATACAGCTTACATTCAAACAAGTTAAAAGCAGTACCAAAACGTACTGCTTTTTCTTTTACCCATATGTGCCAATTGGCAAATGTTAGCAAAACTCCTTTCTAAAACCCCTCTAATGCCTTGAAAGCACTATAAAACAAGGACTTTTCCTAATTGTGAAAATTTTAAAAAAAACAGCCAAACCAATTGGTAAGGCTTGGCAGACAAACCCTGCCAAACTTCTCAATTTTGCATAAGTGACATTAAAGAGTTGTGCAATGAAAATTATAACAATTGAAGAAGAGGCATGGAAACAGTTGAACAATCGCATCAACGCCATTGCCGATTATCTAAAAAAAGAGGAAGAAAATAGTTTCGATGAGCTATGGTTGAATAACCATGAGGTATGCCAATATCTGCATATCAGCGAGAAAACCCTATGGCGAATGCGTACCAAGGGTGAGATAGCTTATTCAAAGTTTTATGGACAATATTTCTATACTATAGGGGCTATCAAGGATATGCTTAATGCCAATGCTGTACAAACCAGTGAAGAGTATGTAAAAGAGCTAATGGCAAAAGGCAAAAGTTATATCGAAAAAGGCAGAAAATTGAAGACTGGCAAACAATAATCCGAGAATTAAAACAGATCCATATGAATATAGACAGAATTGAATTTATAGCGTGGATGGAACGTATTTTAGAACGTCTTGATCTATTAAAAGAGCATATAGATGAAAGCAAGAGAAGCCGTAACAGTATAGACGGTGAAGAATTATTGGATAATCAGGATTTGCTACAGATGTTGAAAATAAGTAACCGCTCATTACAACGGTATCGCTCCATCGGTAAGCTACCTTACTATACAATTAGTGGAAAACTCTATTACAAACTATCCGATGTACACCAGTTTATCAGGGAAAGTTTCAATCCTCCCCCAAATAAATAACGCCAAACAGTGACAAATGCTGCCTTTAACTGCCAATTGCCCTAAACCAATGAACGCTTCTTATACATTCGGCAATGAATAATAAATATTTGATAGTATGAGTGAAGAAACAACAACACAAAAAATGCCCGAACAATTTTCAGACATACTTCTAGTATTGGATAAAGAGAAAAAGAAAATTCAGGCTGTAAAGAGTATTGATGATAACGGGAATATGGAAACCGTTGATCCTACGAAAAAAAATCAGAACCAGTTTATGCGGGTGGACAAACATGGAGACTTCTTTTCCAACTTCTTCTCCAATTTTTTTAGCCAGCTAAAGAACCCTAGCAATTTTTCATTCTTCAAGGTACCTGCACCTCTTGCGGTTGAGAAAGCACAGGAAATGCAGCAACAAATAAACAATCCAACTCCCGAGGGAGAAAAAGTGATGAAAGATCAAGAATTAAAACCAGAGTTAAACCTCGATAAAAAACAAGAAAATCAAGACAATATGGAAACATCACAGACAACACCAGAAACAAGCGAATACCGCTACAAACCGGAACAGATAGATTGGGAAACGATGAACAATCTTGGGTTGAGTAAAGAAAAACTTGAAAAAATGAACCTTCTTGACCCGCTGCTAAAAGGCTACAAGACCAATGAACTGGTTCCTGTGAGCCTGAACCTCGGGACAGCCGTTACCCGTATGGATGCTCGTTTGTCGCTACAGCCGAATGATAAGGGACAAATCGTGGTTGCCATTCACGGTATCCGTAAAGAACCCAACCTCAACTTTGAATTTTTCGGACATAAATTCAATCAAGATGACAAGGACAACTTGCTAAATACTGGAAATATGGGGCGTGTAGTCAACCTGACAAATCCGAAAACAGGAGAAACCATTCCGTCTATCATTAGTGTGGACAGACTGACAAATGAATTGGTTGCCCTAAAAACAGATTTCATTAAGATACCTGACGAAATAAAAGGAGTAAAACTTGATGATACCCAAAAGCAAACTTTAATGGAGGGTAAACCGCTTCAATTAGAGGGTATGATTTCTAAAAAAGGAACAGAATTTTCGGCAACGGTACAGTTCAATGCAGACAAACGCTATGTAGAGTTCCTGTTTGACAGAAGGGGCAACAATCAGCTGTCGCAAAATAACCAACAAAAAAGTCAGCAAAATCAGTCGCAGGAAGCACCAAGGACTTTTAGAGGTAAAGAATTGGATGATGAACAATACAATAAGTTCATAGCAGGTCAGACTGTTTATGTAGATGGGCTGATAGATAAAAAAGGTCAGAAATACCAAGGGTATATCACACTGAACAAAGAAACTGGTAAAACTGGTTTTTCCTTCCAAAACCCTGACAAGCTCAAAGAACAGGCAAAACCTACGGAAGCCCACAAAACTCAAACCGCTGTCAATTCGGAGGGTAAAACCAATGAAGCGACCAAAAAGATTAAAGAACCTCTACAGAAAGGACAGCAAGCTCCGAAAAATAAAAAGCAACAGGAGGAACAAGAGAAACCCGAAACACCTGCCAAATCAAAAGGCAGAAAAATGTAATAAAGTATGAAGACAATTATTGCAGAAAAACCAAGCGTAGCAAGGGAAATAGCCGGACTTGTAGGTGCAACCGATAAAAAGGATGGCTATCTCACAGGCAACGGCTATTTTGTTACCTGGGCATTAGGACATTTAGTAGGCTTGGCAATGCCGGAAGATTACGGCATTTCGGGATTTGATAAAGCGGTTTTACCTATACTGCCTAACCCTTTTTTATTAACAGTTCGTAAAGTGAAAAAAGACAAAGTTTACACTGCCGATGCTGGTGCATTAAAGCAACTGAAAGTAATCAAAGAACTATTCAATAAAAGCGATAGCATTATTGTAGCAACAGATGCAGGCCGTGAGGGCGAATTGATATTTCGCTATATCTACGAATACCTCAAATGCAACAAGCCATTTGAACGTCTATGGATCAGCTCGCTTACCGAAAAAGCCATTAAGCAGGGTTTTGATAAATTAAAAGATGGGTCAGAATTTGACGGCCTGTGTAAGGCAGCACAAGGAAGAAGTCGTGCCGATTGGCTCGTCGGTATTAATGCTACCCAGGCGTTAAGCATTGCCGCAGGAAATGGCATCTATTCGCTTGGGAGAGTTCAAACACCTACGCTGGCTTTGATATGTAAGCGTTATCTCGAAAACAGGGATTTTAAAGTGAAGAAGTATTGGCAAATACAATTGCAACACAACAAAGAATTTATTGATTTCAATAGTCTTTCCAAAACCAAATGGGATGACCAAAAGTTGGCAGGAGATACGTTGAAATCTATTGAAAGAGTTAAGAGCGTTACCGTTACTTCTGTGGAGAGTAAAAGTATTACAGAGCAACCTCCTTTATTGTTCGACCTTACGGGATTACAAAAGGAAGCCAATAAAAAACTCAATCTTTCTGCTGAAGAAACCCTCAATGTTGCCCAAGGTTTGTACGAAAAGAAATTCATTACTTATCCACGCACCGGAAGCAAGTACATTCCTGAAGATGTGTGGGCAGAAATCCCCAACCTCGTAAGGGCTTTGCAGGACAGCGAAACCTGCAAGCAAGCCGTAGGGAAATTGAAATGGGGACGGTTCAATAAACGTATTGTAAACGATTTGCGTGTTACCGACCACCACGGATTATTGATTACTGATAAAATCCCATCAGCCCTGAACGCAAAGGAAAACTCCGTTTATGATATGATTGCCTTTCGATTGCTCGAAGCCCTTTCACAAGCCTGCATCAAAGAGATAACCGATGTAGGTTTACAAGCGTTGCATTATGATTTTACAGTAAAGGGTTGTAAGGTTATCGAAGCAGGCTGGCGTTCCATCAAAGGCAGTTTCTCCGATGATGATACCGAACCTGTACAGGATTTGCCCGAAATAAAAAAAGGCGATGAACTTAAAATAAAAGAAGCCTCCGTTTTGGAAAAGAAAACGAAACCGCCTGTATTATATACCGAAGCAGGGCTTTTGTCGGCTATGGAAAGTGCAGGAAAGGAAATCGAAAATGAAGACGAACGGAAAGCCTTGCAAAATATCGGTATTGGCACTCCGGCTACAAGAGCCGCAATAATTGAAACCTTGTTTACCCGCAATTATATCCAACGGGAAAAGAAATCCTTAATCCCTACCGAAAAAGGATTGCAGGTGTACGAATTGGTCAAAGACCGTAAAATTGCGGATGTGGCAATGACCGCCGAATGGGAATTGGCTTTGCAAAAAATCGAAAATAACGAAACAGATGCAGAGGCATTTCAAAAAGAAATGGAAACTTACGCCTCATCTATTACCAATGAATTGTTACAAGCTTCCATTGCCCAAAACAACCTGCCTAAATTGGTTTGCCCGAAATGCAAAAGCCAGCAACTCATTATCCGTGATAAAATAGTGAAGTGTCCTGATGAAGTTTGTAATTGGGTACAGTTCCGCAATGTGTGTGGCGTACAAATCGGCTTAGCCGATATTGAAAACCTTGTCAATAAAAAGAAAACTTCACTTATCAAAGGAATGAAAAGCAAAGCCGGAAAGAAATTCGATGCTTATATCGTGTTGAATGAGGATTGCAAAACCTCTTTTGAGTTTGCCAAAAATAAAAGCTACAAAAAGTAATGGAAAATAAGCCTACCATTAGCACAAAGGAAATCAGAAATCTGATTTATTCCATACGTGGAAGGCAAGTGATGCTGGATAGCGACCTCGCTTCCTTATATCAAGTGGAAACAAAAAACCTCAACAAAGCCGTAAAAAGAAATATTGAAAGGTTTCCCGTTTCTTTTTGCTTTCAACTGACCGAAGAGGAAGTTGAAAACTTGAGGTTCCAAATTGGAACCTCAAGTTTAAGCTACGGTGGAAGACGGTATTTGCCCTATGTTTTTACTGAACAAGGGGTCGCAATGGCTTCTGCCATACTCCGCTCAGATATAGCGGTTAAAGTCAGTGTTGAAATTATGGAAGCCTTTGTAGAAATGCGAAAAATGCTCATCAGCAATGCTTCGCTGTTCCATCGTTTGGACAATATAGAACTGAAACAATTACAAGCCGACCAAAAATTTGAGGAAATATTTAAGGCTCTTGAAAGCGACAAGCTCCACGCCGAAAAAGGTATTTTCTACAATGGGCAGGTATTTGATGCCTATACCTTTGTTTCCGATATTATCCGAAGTGCCAAAAGCTCCATTACCCTGCTTGATAATTATGTGGACGATACGGTGCTGACCTTATTGGGAAAACGCAATACCAATGTAACCGCTACTATCTACACAAAAAGCATCAGCAATCAGTTACGGTTAGACCTGCAACGCTACAATAGTCAATATCCGTCTATCGAAGTAGAGATTTTCTCCGATGCACACGACCGATTTTTGATTATTGACAGTACGGAACTGTACCATATCGGAGCATCACTGAAAGACCTGGGCAAAAAATGGTTTGCCTTTTCGAGAATGGATATTGAAATCGGTAGGATGCTTCAAATTTTAAACAAGTGAAAATAAAACCCCTCTGAAATTTCGGAGGGGTTAGTTTATAAGGTCTAATAAGTCAACGCAAGCCCTACACCAAAACCCATATCGCTATCGTAGTGAGTACGAATACCAATGTTTTTATTGATAATATACTTAAGCTCTCCCATATATTCCATATCAGTATTGACCATAAAGCCCGCTCTCAATCTTTTTGAAATCGGAATATCCTCACGCATCAACGACAATCGTACAATTCCATCGTGATAAACTTCTGCCTGAAAATTAACGAGCATTGGCAAGGTGTACATAAACCCTAAGCTAAAGGCTCTTCGTGTGTCTTTTTCATTCTTTTGTCCGAATAAATTGGTTTCGTGTTCGTCCATTCCCATTTTACGGTAACGCCAGTCAAAACCTATAAAGGGCATAAGCCACTGCATTTTTCCGATGTATCTTCCTAAATGTGTTTCTACTTCATAGCCGTGCATATCGTTGTAGCCTAAACGCCATTCTGTACCCAAAGACCATCTTGCATTTTGAAACATTGCTTCGCCATCGTTACCATTGGTTGCAAAATCATTCTGTGCCATAAAGTGCGGCATATTGCTTTCTCGCTGTAATTTATTGTAGGCTTGCTTTTTATTGGGCAAATACGGATTTTGATAATCGTCAACAGCAAATACCCTGTTCATCCCCGACATCATATGGTAAAGTATATGACAATGGAAAAACCAATCTCCCTCTTCATTTGCTAAAAATTCGATGGTATCTGTTTCCATTGGCATTATATCCAAAACATTTTTAAGTGGTGATTTTTCGCCTTTACCGTTGATTACCCTGAAATCAAAACCGTGCAGGTGCATCGGGTGGCGCATCATCGAATTATTGTAAATGGTGATGCGTAAAATTTCTCCTTTTTTTACAGGTATTTTATCGGTTTCAGAAAGTATTTTATTATCCATACTCCATACATATCGGTTCATATTTCCTGTAAGGGTAAACTTCAATTCTTTGACCGGAGCATCTTTAGGGAGTTCCGTATTGTAAGGAGATTGTAACATTGCATAATTCAGCGTTTTTATTTCTCCCAAAGCATTTGCATTGTAACGGTTGGGTTCATTATCCATATTCATATTGTGCTGGCTATGGTCTTCTTTAGGTTTAGCCTCTCCAGTAATTTCGGGATACATTACCACATTCATATCCATTTGGTTCAGGCTCATTTTCATACCCATATCGTCCAAATCTCCATTCATCTTCATCATATCGTTCATCATCTTCATCCCCTCAAAATATTTCAATCTTGGGAGTGGCGATATTAACTGTTTGATACCATTGCCTACAAAATAGCTTGCCGATTGTGTTCTGTCTTCGGTTGTGGCTAAAAACTCGTAGGCAACTCCATCGTCAGGAATTGTTACCACAATATCATAAGTTTCGGAAACCGCAATGATTAATCTATCTACCTCTACTGGCTCTACATCATTACCATCATTGGCTACTACTGTAATTTTACCGCCTGCATATCGTAACCAAAAATAGGATGATGCTCCGCCGTTTGATACTCTTAATCTTACTTTATCTCCTGCTTTTAGTGTTTTGCCATCAACTGTTTTTAAATCGGTAGTATGATTTCCGTTGATTAATATTTTGTCATAATACACATCGCTTACGTCCATTGCCAACATACGTTTCCATTCGTTGGTCAATTTGGTTTTGAAATTTCCCTCTCTGATGGCTTCCGCATAGGACTGTGTAGCGTTCTTTTTTATCGCTGCCCAATCATTGGCGTTGTGCAACATACGGTTAATGTTATCGGGATTTAGGTTTGTCCATTCGCTTAAAATGATGGGTACGGTAGGTAAATCATCAATTCCTTTTCTAAAGGTTTTATCGTCATCACGCTTTTTCATCACAAAACTGCCATACATTCCAATCTGCTCCTGCAAACCTGAATGGGAATGATACCAATGCGTTCCGTGTTGGATAATCGGAAAACGATAGGTGTATGTTGCTCCTGCTTCAATAGGCTTTTGCGTAAGCCAGGGCACACCATCTTCTTTGTTGGGTAAAAACACGCCGTGCCAATGCAGCGATGTACTTTCTTTTAACTGGTTATGCACTACAATCTCCGCTGTATCGCCCTCTGTAAATGTGAGCGTTGGCATCGGTATCTGACCGTTTACCGCAATAGCCCTTTTTTCTTTTCCTGCGTAGTTTACAAGCGTATCTTTTACATACAGCTCATATCTCACTACTTTTTGTGCAAAAACGGATTGCGAACACAGCAGTATAAATACCGCTTGCAGCAACCTCATTTTACTATTTATGGGTATATTCATTTTGATATTTTATTAATGAAACTCATTCCTGTTCTTTTAGCCAGTCGGTTAATGTTTTGATTTGCTCGTCATTCAGTTTTGCATCAGTATGCATCAATGTATATGAGGACAGGGGCATTTGCTTCGTTTCTATTTGTTCTTTGATTGAGTTTAATAATCTTTCTTGTTTCCTGTTTGAGTATGTACCCCATTCATTGAAATTCAAATCTTCTTTTGCGTTTTTGATGTGGTTTTCTACCAATGCTCTTGCGGGCTGTACGTAATCGTACCAAACGTATTTGGTATTGTTGCTATGGCAATCGTAGCAAGAGGTTTGAAACATCGCTTTTATCTGAACAGGCATTTTATAGAATTGGGTAAAATCGGTTGTGTAAACCTGCCCTTTA
>JBLWWK010000025.1:0-9351 GCA_048267965.1 Salibacteraceae bacterium | reverse complement strand
AGAGATCGTGAGCTCGTGGTTCACGGTTGGGTTTTCGATATTCATTCTGGAAAGTTAATCGATTTAAAAATTGATTTTGAAAAAATTCTAGATGAAATTAGAGAGATTTATCACTTAGATTAAAATAAAAAAGTCGTCTTAAATAGTATGTTAAGACGACTTTTTTATTACATGATGATTGTTCATCTATGGTAATAATGCGTATACAAATTTTGGGTGTCCGCGTTCTCCAGCATCGTTATACATACTTATAAATTTAATTTTATAGAAGTTTCCATCACCATCTTTGAGTATAAAAAATACGTTTTCATATAGTGCAGGAGATGAATTAGGACCTCCACCAGATCTCCAATGCGTACCAATTATACGTTGGTCATTAGAGAAATTATTGTTAATTATATCTGTTTTAGAAAACGCATCGTAAGAAATAGCCTCTGTTTCTATTTTATAGGATTGAACTTCAGATTTAGAATTAATAGCTACAAAATCGCTATAGCCATAGGCTCCATATCCGGAAATTATATCAGTAAATACAGTAAAGTTTAAATCCCATTCGGATTTTATAGGCTCTACACTGACAATACTATTGGTATTAAAGCTAAAATGTGTGAAATTATAACTTGGAGTTTTAGAAATAGTCACTTCTTCATGTGTTGTAGCGTCTAAATCTGCATACTGTAAAACGTAATCGTCTCCGTTTCTTAATACTCTAATTTTTTTCCAACCTCTAGAATCTCCTTGCGTATTTACGCTTCCAACCGCAGGAACTGTTGTGCCGACTTCATTGCCTAAATTTACAAGGTAAACAGGATTGTCACTATTGGAAACAGAAATTTCTGAAATCGCAGTACCGTTTATATCTCCATTTGGTGCGTCAATATACGTACCGCTAATAGCATTAAAAGTACCTACTTTCACATCGGGTTGTAAATTCTGGACTTCAGTATTAGTCGAATTAATAGCATCGATATCTGTAGAGGTTAAAGCAGCAGCTGCCATATAAATAGAACCATTAATGGTTACCCTAAAGTCATCACCAGAATAAAAGCCAAGATCCCAAGTATCGCGTTGTACATTTGTAGATACGTTAGTGCTTAAATCTATATACACTTGGTTTTGTTCGTTGGGACCACCAATTTGTGGAGACACTAAAGCCCCTTCAACAAGAACATCGATTGGGCCAGTGCCCGTAATACTGTCGTCATCACTACTACAACTTGTAAAAGCAAGTACTGATGCACATAAGAATAGAGTAAATAATTTGTTAATCATTGTAATAAAGTTTTAAAAATTTAAATTATATAATAGTTTTAAGTAATACGAACGTCCGTAGCCTAATAAAAGCGAGTTATTTGAAACGCTATGTGCACCTCCAGATGCCTGTGTGCTTATGTTAACATTGGTAACGTCCAGTAAGTTTCGGCCACCAATTGTGGCTTGAATTGTATTGTTTAGAAATGATTTTTTTATTGAAGCATCCAACCAGCTATAGCCTTCTGTTGAAGATTTTGAAAATAAAGAGTTTCCATAGGTGTCCATTCCGGTGGCGACATAGTCTTTTTGCTCACCATTATATTTTAACAAGATGGTTAAAGCAGTGTCCCAATTTTCTATGGCATACGTTCCGCTTGTATTTACTTGAAAAGAGTATAGAAAATCGTTTACAGCATTGACTTCGTTGTTTGCTATTCTAGAAGCACCTTGTAACGTTGCTCCTAAATTAAAAGCCCAATGTCCTTTTTTAATAGTGTTTTCTAAGCTTATACTCCATAATTTATAAGCATCGATATTTATATATTGGTATTGTAAAGGGCTTGCATTAACAATGGCCAAGTCAATTTTGTCTTCAACATCTATATAGCTTAATTTTAAGGCGTTTACTAGCGATATATCATTAAACCAACTTCTTTTTTTTAGGTTTAAAAATGCTGAAAACCCCTTTTCAGGATTTAAGTTTTCATTTCCTTGAACATCATGGTTGGAGTCTACAAAATAATAGTAGAGTTCCTCAAAGTTTGGTGTTCTATAGGAGGTACCTACATTACCACGTAACTCGAAACCCTTATTTAATAAATAGCGTGCACTAAAAGAGGCCAATACTTTCGATTTAAATTTAGAGTTGTATTCGTAACGCACACCAGGACGAAGAGAGAGTGTATTGGTTACGTTCAATTCTGTAGAAGCAAAAGCAGCATAATTACTTTGCGAACGCTCTTTTTCTAACTTCGTAATATCTCCCGAAGCTTGAGTATCGTAGCCTTTTATGTAGCGGGCTTCGTATCCGAGTTCAAAATTATAGAAATCACTTTTTACAAGATTATTTATGCGCCCTTTTGTAAAAAAGACCTCACTAGATTGGTAGGTGTCGTCAGTTTCGTTTGTTTTATCTCCGGAAAGAATAAAATAGGTAAATTTGTTTAAATCGCGTTTTTGCGTTTGGTAAGAAAAAGCAGCGCTGTAGTTTGCTCCGCTTTCAAGATGTCCGTTTACATTTAAATTATTTATAAACCTATTGGTGGTAAATATTCTGTCAATGGCCAATGGATTGCTTGTTTGGGAGACAACATCAATATTCTGTCTCACAGAAGCATCGTAAAAATTTAAGACTTCATTTAAGTATTCAAATTTATAAGTAACCGTTAAGTGGTCTAACTTATAGTTTAAAAAACCAGTGGTGTTAATTTGTGTTTTAGGTTGCCAATCGTACCCACGTAATCCGTCGTTTTTATAATAATCCCGCCCTTGTTTACCATTAAAAAAACCAGCAAATTGATTGCGATTAACACCAACTATTGCAAGTAATTTGTTGTTAATATTATGTGCTACACTTAACGACTGTATATGTCTACCTTCATTAAACCACTCATACTCGTCACTTATGGTTTCTTCTTGAACAGATGCGGTAATAGCCCAATCTGTATCTATAGATTTTTTAGTAATAATATTAATTACTCCCGAAACAGCATTTGCACCGTATTCTACACCCATTGCACCTTCGGCAATTTCAATACGTTCAATATCATCAAGATTAATTTGGGTTAAATCGATATTGTTTCCAAGGCCGTTATCGCTAACTAAAGGAATATTATCTACTAAAATATTGAAATATTGAGAGTCTAATCCGAAGAAAGACACGGTAGATTTTCCGGTTTGACTATTAGGGATTACTGTTAGATTTAAATTAAAGTTCAATAAATCGGCCAGGTTATTTGCTGCTTGACTTTCAATTTGTTCTCTTTTAATAACAGTAACATTATGTATAGATTTTTTTATGGATTGCGGATTATACTGTCCGGTGATGATAACTTCTCTAAGTGACTCAGCCTGTGTGGAATCCTTTTCTATGGATTGTGAAAAACACGAAAGGCTTAAAAAAAACAACAAAAAAGTATAATTATAATTTTTATTTAGACTCATTCTATTTTATATTTGCCGCAAATATAAAATCTTATTTTAATTCAGTCTAAATAAGAATAGGGTTTTTTAATTTTTTTTCACACTAATAAATCAACATTTTCAAAATGAAACAGTTAACAATTTTTGCCCTATTTAGTATTGCTTTTATATTTAATATAAATGCTCAAAACAAGAAAAAACAAGACCACAAAGCCATAAAGGATATGTGTGGCTGCTATGAAGTGTCCTTTAATTTCGCAGAAACGTTTAATTATGTTACAGACTCTACGTATATGCCTTCTAGGGTAAAACACGACCGTGGATTAGAATGGGTTGAGTTGGTAAAAGATGATAAAGATGAGATTGTAATGCAACATTTATTAATTGTAGAAACTAAGCAAGGGCCATATATAGTAAAACATTGGAGGCAAGATTGGCTATTCGAAAACACAGAGTTATATACCTACGACCACAATAACAAATGGCATTTTGAAAAACGTCCTAAGAAAGATGTAAAAGGGCAATGGACCCAAAAAGTATTTCAAGTAGACGATAGTCCGCGCTACGAAGGTTCGGCTTCCTGGGTTCACGTGGACGGAAAAAGTTATTGGGAAAACACGACCTCCGCACCATTACCAAGACGCGAGTATACACAACGAAGTGATTACAATGTAACAGTAAGAACAAATAGACATGAGATAACAGATTCAGGCTGGGTTCACGACCAAGATAATGACAAGGTTTTCCGTGAAACAGGAAAGAAAGATGTTATTATCGCTCAAGAGAAAGGATATAATAAATATGTAAAAGTAGCAGATAGTAAATGTGTTGCTGCACAAGAATATTGGAAAAAGAATGCTGGAAAATGGGCTGTTGTTCGTAATACATGGGACGCTATTTTTGCAAGAAATAAAGACTTAATATTAGCAGAGAAAGTGGATAATAAAGTATTGTTTAAATATTTGTTCGACGACGAGAATTATAAAACAGCAGAACAAATAAATCCAGTAATAGAATCATTTGTAAAAAAAGTAAAATGAAAAATATAAAACGACTTGTTATTGCTTTAATTCTTCAATTTGGGATTACAGCGCAAGCACAAGAAAATATTTTTTTAAATCGCGACTTTTGGAAGGGAAACCCTTCAATAGATATAATAGATTTAAAAATTAGAGAAGGTAATAATATAGCAGAAGCCAATAGTAATAATTTTGATGCTGTAATATTTGCTATTTTACAAGGGGTCTCAAACAAAAGCATTAAACACATCATTTCTAAAGAAGGTAATGCTGTTAATAAGTTAACACACGATGGACGAACTTATATTTTTTGGGCAGCATATAAAGGGAATACAGAAATAATGGAGTTTCTTTTGAGTCGCGGCGCGAAAACAGATATACGTGACGATAAAGGGAATACGGTTCTTAATTTTGCTGCTGGAGCAGGGCAGAGAGACACTAAAGTGTACGATATCTGTTTAGCTAACGGAGCAAATCTTCAGAAAGATCTCACACCAAATGGCGCAAACGCTTTGCTGTTAGTAGGTCAGTCTACAGAAGATTTTACTTTAATCGATTACTTTATACAAAAGGGTTTAAGTGTAGATAGTGTTGACGAAAATGGTAACGGTCTTTTTAATTATGTTGCTAAAAGCGGAAATATAGAGCTGTTAAAGCAATTAGCAAATAAAGGCTTAACCGGTACCGATAATGCTTTTATTACAGCAAGTCAAGGTACGCGTTCTAAAATAAACGGTTTAGACGTATTTAGGTATTTAGAAGGTATTGGCTTAAACCCAAATGTAACTTCTGTTAATGGAGAAACTCCATTGCACGCCTTGGCTTCAAGATCAAAAGATGTAGCTACCATTTCTTATTTTATCGATAAGGGAGTGGATGTAAATCAAGAAGATAAATCGGGTGCTACGGCTTTTTTAAATGCAGCCCAACGTAATAATATTGAGATTGTTCAAACACTTTTTAAAGAAGTCAGAAACATTAATCATAAAAATAAGAAAGGAGAGTCTGCTTTAACTTTGGCAGTGGCATACAATGCACCAGAAGTCGTAGCGTTTTTGATCGCTAATAAAGCTGATGTTATGGTAACCGATGCCAATGGAAACTCGTTAACACCGTATTTATTAAACTCATATAAAGCTTCAAGAAAAAATGATTTTGAAAGTAAACTGAACGTTTTATCAGCAAATGGGTTAGAGGTTTCAAAAACTCAAAAAAATGGTGATTCTGTATTTCACTTAGCTCTAAATACTAATAATTTTGATCTAGTCAAGTTTGCAGCTGGCCTTAATGCCGATGTAAATGCTAAAAATAACGAAGGATTAACGCCATTGCATAAAGCCGCTATGTTAGCTAAAGATACTAAAACGATTAAGTATTTGGTATCTATAGGTGCTAAAAAAGATGCTGTAACCGATTTTGGAGAAACGGCTTACGACTTAGCGTCCGAGAATGAAATTTTAAAGACGAAAAATATTGCAATCGAATTTTTAAAAAACAATAAATAATGAAAGCTTTTAAGCAGTTACTCAATTTAGGAGTGGTATTATTCGGCCTCCTTTCTTTTACGATAGCATCGGAAAGCACCAAATATAAATGTATGATTCAGATGATAAATTACACAGGTGAGTCTGCGTATGTGGTCGTTTCATTAATCAACCCGAATGGGGAATACGAAAAAACGTTGTATGTGCAGGGGGATGATGAAGAGTGGTACCACGATATTTCCGAATGGTGGAAATTCTACGGAAAAAAGCGCACTAATATTGATGCTATTACTGGCGCAACAATAGCTGGTGGTGCTCGAAATATAAGTATTGTCGATATCGAGGATTCCAAAATTGATTCTGGCTATAGTATTCGTTTTGAAACCGCAGTCGAAGATCAAGAATACTATACTAAAGATGTCGAGTTTCCTTTAACTTCAGAGACCGTAAAAAGTAAACAACAGGGCACCGGATTTATACGTTACGTACGTATGATGCCTAATTAATAAAACTAAATTAAACGGTATTTAATATGACTATTTCAATTTGGAGATACAGCCACCTTGCGTTAGCTGTATCTTCTTTTGTGTTTGTTTTTCTTGCGTCCGTTACTGGAATCGTTTTAGCTTTTCAGCCAATATCAGAACAACTTCAGCCTTTTAAAAGTGAAGGTTTTGATACCGCTTCTTTAGCTGAGACCTTATCGGTGTTTAAAAAAACATACCCTGAAGTAACAGCTTTAGAAATAGACAAAAATGATTTTGTTTCTGCTTCGGTAATTACAGAAGACAACAAAAATTTGAATGGTTATTTTAATCCCATTACAGCCGAGTATCTCGGTGAAAAAGTAGAACCCTCAAAACTTTTTCAATTTGCAACGACACTGCACCGTTCTTTATTTTTAAAAGGAGTTGGGCGCTTTTTTGTAGGATTATGTTCATTTTTATTGTTTTTAATAGCTGTTTCTGGCGCTATTTTAATTATTAAACGACAACGGAGTTTTAAAAAGTTTTTTTCAAAAATTGTAAACGATAACTTCGCTCAGTATTGGCACGTGGTCTTAGGTCGATTATCTTTAATTCCTATTATAGTAATCACGATTACTGGTGTGTATTTATCGCTGTTAAAATTTAATCTGTTGCCCGAAAGTAAAGTTTCGCATACTGTAGATTACGAATCTATTTCGGAAACTCCAATACAAGAAATTGAAGCATTTACTGTTTTTAAAAACATTCCTCTTGCCGATGTTAAATCCGTTGAATTTCCGTTTTCTAGCGATATCGAAGATTTTTACACCATTTATTTAGAAGACAAAGAAATTGTTGTTAACCAGTTTACTGGTGAGGTTTTAAGTGAGGTTAAGTACCCTTTAGTTACCATTGTTTCAGCGTTAAGCCTTAATCTGCACACAGGAAAAGGAAGTGTTGTATGGTCTGTAATTTTAGCATTTTCTAGTATAAATATTCTGTTTTTTATCTATTCTGGTTTTGCAATGACATTTAAGCGTCAGAAGTCTAAACTGAAAAACAAGTTTAAAAAACACAAATGTGAGTATGTTATTTTGGTGGGGTCAGAAAACGGTAGCACTATTCCTTTTGCTAATGCGTTTTACAAGCAATTAGTAAAAGCAGGGAAAAAAGTATACATCACCGAACTTAATAAATACGAGACCTTTAAAAAAGTAAAACATATTATAGTCTTTACGGCAACTTATGGCGAAGGCGAGCCGCCAACCAATGCAAACATTTTTTTAGAGCAATTAAAAAGAACAGAGCAATTGCAGTCTTTTTCTTTTTCGGTGGTTGGTTTTGGATCGTACGCTTACCCTGATTTTTGCCAATTTGCACTAGATGTCGATCGTGGGTTTAAAGCCAAGCAAGCACATCAGTTTTTGCCGCCTTTTAAAATTAACGATCGTTCTTTAGAAGCTTTTAATCAGTGGATTAATTCCTTTAGCAGAGCCTCAAGTTTAGCATTAAAGATTCCGGATAAAAAATTAGTGTCACCACCAAAACAGACTAAGTCATTTAGAGTTGTCAGTAAAACAAAAGTTGTAGCTAACCCAGATAATACTTTTATTATTTCTCTAAAACCGATTAGAAAACAGTATTTTAATTCGGGAGATTTATTAGCAGTATATCCGGAAAATGATTATCGTGAACGTTTATATTCTATAGGTAAAGTAAATGGGAATGTTCAATTAAGCGTAAAACATTACAGTAACGGTTTTGGTTCTAATTATATTAATTCGCTTCAGTTAAACGGCGTTCTTAAAGCGCGAATTATTAGAAACTCAGCATTTCACTTTCCGTCGAAAGCATCGCGCGTTATTTTAATTGCAAACGGTACGGGTATTGCACCTTTTGTAGGTATGTTATTTGAAAATACAGCTAAAATTGAGACCCATTTATATTATGGTATACGAGAAAAATCGTCTTTAAGCATTTATAAAAAGGACCTAGATGAGGTTTTACAAAATAAACAATTAACACAATTACATTTGGCATATTCTAAGATAGAGAACAAACGCTATGTGCAAGATTTGTTACATGAAAATGCACTATTTGTCGCCGAAACTCTTAGGGATAATGGGGTTATAATGCTTTGCGGATCCTTAGCGATGCAAAAGGGGGTTTTACAAGTCTTAAATGTGATTTGCGAGAAGTACAACCAAAAGCCATTGCGCTATTACCAGAGCAAAAAGCAATTAAAAATGGATTGTTATTAATCATCTAAAAATTATCGTGATGTGCCATAGTCTAAAAATTTTATCAAAAGGGAAAAGTGGAAGTCTTTCTGTTTGCCAAGATTGCGATATTTACTACTTAGAATTTAATAATCTTTATTTTGAGTTTAATAACGAGCAGTTTAAACAGTTTAGGTGTTTTTTATTGAAAGTAGATAGTACGTATTGGGAAACGAAATACGCCAATGCCGATATTAATAGAAAAATTCCAATACCATCGGAGCAAGAGAATTTGGTGCTTATGTTTAATCGTTTCGAAATTGAAGAACTAAAGGACTTAATACTGAATAAAAAAAGTAGCAGATTTTTAACTGTAGTTGATATCGATTATAGGTTTTTTTTAAACTAAAGGTGATTTAACTGAGAAGTAAACTCAAAATCAAGACTGTTAGTTTGTAAAATCCTTTTCTGTATTTAGGTCAGCATCTGGTTCTATCGTTTCTCCAGCTTTTAAGCTGTCTTCCTCTTGTTGGTCTTCATAAGATTTAATAATAGTGGGCAGTACTAAGGGCGCTATACTTTTTACGGGTTCGTAAAGCATTGAGTCTTCGATTTCTTCTTCAGATAAAAAAGGCAAGGTGTTATTCATGGTGTTAAAAACACTCAATACAACACTTAAAATCAGTGCTATTTTTAAAGCTCCAAAAACCCCTCCAAGTAATTTGTTTAAAATACCTAAAGCGGCAAAGCTAGCGAGCTTAGTCAG
>JBLWWK010000024.1:0-10975 GCA_048267965.1 Salibacteraceae bacterium | reverse complement strand
TCTTTGCTGGAGACATTACAACGGCATCAAATCCGCCTGATTTAGATTTCTCTTCTTTAGTCAAAACTATCAATGAACAAACATTCTTACTTTTTCCTTCAACTACTGGATTTATATACTTTTCAAAAAATCCATTTTTATTTTCGATCAGTGTACCAGTTGTTCCAACTGTAAAGGCTATTGATTTTCCATTGAAATCAAAATCTTTTCTTTCCTTGCTAAAAATCGAATTCAAGCTTGTCGCTTCATTTATTGTCAACAAATAAGTTGTTTGTAAATCAGAATCGGTCTGGGAAAATCCCGTTACGCTTATTAAGCCAACTAAAATTATAAGTAATGTTCTCATTTTGCAGGGTTTTGTTTGTATGCACGCCAACGTTCCGGCTATGAAACGGAGGGATTTTGGTACCTCGTAACAGTCCACCGAAAACTACTAAGAAAGTAGAAGAGAAGCGAACGAACTTGCTGAAAACCCTATGTTTTATAGCCATTGTTGTAGCTCGTTTTTTACTTTTCAATTGGTTCAAATCTGAACTGTTCTTTTCTCGTTCCAATCCGAAGAAGAATTTTCAAGTAGTCAAAACCCTTAAGGTCAAAGGGTACTTTTTCATTTTTGTCCCAAATATTACTCGCATTCAACCCTTTTCGAAGTTTAGCTCGATAAATCTTATTTCCAACATAATGGACTTCCTCAGTCCAACCGAGTTTTAAGGGAATTTCTAACCACTCTTTTTCAAGTCTTTCTATGAAATCTTTTGTCATAAAAAGTGAGGTTGCCATTCTCCTTGATTTTGGCGTGTATTCTGGGTCGGTTGTAAAGTGGGAGAGCCAAATATTATTTTTTGTCTCATCAATTCCTCCAAAATGAATGTCATACAATGTCTCATTATCATCGGGACGCATAAAATGAAAAGTTATTTTGACGTTGTTTTTAGAATTAGCTGAACGGACTTCATATTTAATATCGTCCTTGTCAATTTCGATTTTGAATAATTCAGTGTCACCAAATCGGTCTAAAATCCATTCTCTCCAATTTCCGTATTCGTTTTCCATTTTAATGAGCTACAACGTTCCGGCTATGAAACGGAGGGAGTTTAGAACCTCGTAACAGTCCGCCTACAAATTACTAAGAAAGTAGAAGAGAAGCGAACCAACCTGCCGAAAACCCTATGTTTTATAGCCATTGTTGTAGCACGTTTATAACTTATCAATAAACTCATTATCAATTATTTCTATCAACTTGGATTGATGAGTAAAGTTCCTGTCATCTCTACTTGAACAGTCATAGTCGAAATGCTCGTAAGAAGCAAAATTTATGAAAATTTGAGATACTTCAGATTGTTTCCATTGCTCTTGAAAGCCTTTATATCTAATTACATATTGGAATTTATTGCTTTCAGTATATATATTTATCGTTTCAAGATTCCTACCGTTCCCATAATAAGTATTCCAAAGAGTATCTATTTTCCCATTTTCATCTTCTAAATAAACATATTTTTTAATCGTATCTCGTTTTATGTGAGGCAGTTCGTTAATCAAAGAATCAATTCTATTTTGAAGATTTTTTTTGGAGTAGTCGAAGCTGTACTCTTTTAGATTACAGTAATCTAGTGTGATTTTTCTTTTATAAAATTCTCCTTTTCCTATTAACTTGAATTTGGTGGATTTCGGAAGGTTTAAAATTTGAATGCAAAAAAGCGGAAGACTCATGTCAATGGAAGGTTTAATCATAAAATGATAATTCTCTAAGGCAATCACAAATTCTCCCCTCTTATAGTTATCTAAAACAGTACAGCCTATAGTGTCAGTGTTTATTATAATTAGGTATCTTTTGAAATTGCACTGAGAAGAAAGAATTGTTCCATCGGTGAACTGCCTTTCATGTGTTATTTCATAAAGCGCTTGATGTGATAAAGTGTCAGTAAAAAGAATAGTATCAAATCTAAGTTGGTATAAACTGTCTGCTAAAAATTGTATAGAATTTTCTGAATTTTTTGATAACTTATATTTATATCTACGTTTCATAGTTCTAAATTTTGGATATCTTCTTATACCTCCAGTGCTCTTCATTCGTTCAAGAACTATCTTTTTTGTACGAAACTCTCTTCCCAATTCTGGTAATTTAAGGGAGTCTGAAAACCAATTCGGTTTCTCTTGTGTAAGGCAGTAACAAGGAATTATGACGTAAAATACTATTAGAAAAAAATTGAATCTGTTCATTACAAGAGTTTGTGGTGAGTCTCAAATAATATCATTGATTAGATCGTCAAATGTGATGTCACTAAATTTTCTGTTTTATCTTCCATGAGATATATATTTTGGTTATTCTAAATAAATGGAATGTGAAATTTTTCCTAAATCAAATTTCAGTAATTAATATTCAGTATTTAAAGCGGTAATTGTCAAACTAATCACATTTTTTAATCTACTAATTGACTTAATTAATCAGGTGAGTTTGATTTCTTCAAAGAGTGAATCGAATGCTTAATGTGCTACAACGTTCCGGCTATGAAACGGAGGGAGTTTAGAACCGCGTAACAGTCCGCCAATAAATTACTAAGAAAGTAGAAGAGAAGCGAACCAACTTACCGAAAACCCTATGTTTTATAGCCATTGTTAGGTGGCGTATTTACTTTTCTAATGAGTTAATTACTAGTTCTATATGTTCTTTATTTATAATAGAGAAGTTGTCCAGAACAAAATCAACAAAGTCAAGTATTAAGAAATTATCTTTGTCAATTTCAATACAATAAGCAGAATAGTCCACTGTTCTTTCACCTGTCGCTATCAATGAATCTACATTGTTTGAAAAGAAGTTTGAGTCATTCAGAGCTGCGTCAATAACTTCTGATACTCGTCCGAGTATTTGATTTGTTTTCATATTATCTTATTTTTTTTATTAAGAATTCATCAGGGTGAGCATTTGAGCTTTTGTAGCTAAAATATTTTGTTTTAGAGTCATTGAAAGTAATTTTAATCTTTTGGGTTTTTGCTCAAACCTTATCTAATTTACCCTTATTGAACTTTGGTTAATTGTTTATCTAGTTTGTAAGTTCGAATATGATGCAGAATGACCATAGATTTTATTGGAATTACGCTTGGAGTGTATACTGTGAAGTGGATTGTATTATGCATTATAAAACGCTAGAAGTAACTGTTATGGTCTGGAAAAAAAAATCAAGAATATAAATCATCTAAAGTTTTTAGGCTTATATGTTGAATTCAAAAATTATAAATTGATTTTGATACATATTAATTAAGAATTTATGCATTAACTTAATTTTTATTTTGATATTGAATTTGTCCTCTTATGAGCAATGCCACCTAACGTGTTTGTGTATGATTAGTGGCGTGTTTAAGTAACTAGTTTAGCAAATAAAAACCGAATAGAAAATCCGCGAGGATTTTCGTAAGTAGGCTTGAACTAGCCATTAATTATACACGTTGTTGTATGCAGTTTTTTATTTCCGTTCTAATTCGGTTATCAGTTTTACTATTTTATCTCGATTCTTACCTGATTTCATCCAATCAGGTAGTTTTTCCACCATTGTCCAATGAGTTCTGCCGTTTTTCTCTCTTAATTCAGCAGAAATGTATTGTTTTAAATATTCTAAATGGTCATAATTAAATGCCCAAAAGTTATTTCCTCTGAAAGTTTCGGTAAGCCATAAAGGTAGTCCAAAGTAATTTTCAGAAGGCTTTCCAGTACTTTCGTATTTCCATTCTTGAGCTATATTCCGAGGTGAATAGTTTTCCGTTTTTCCACAACTTGAACATTTAACAGCAATTGTCTCTTTTTTTTCGTTCACGTTTGGCATTTCAACTTTCAATTCAGATGCGCAATGTGAGCAATGACATTTTAATTCAATCGCATAAGATTCTTTTCTGCCATTTTGGGAATGAAAGCAATTTGGACATTTCAATGTTCTCTGGGAAAAGTATGATTTCGGATTATCTTTTGTTATAATCGCTCTTTTTTCACATTTTGGACATTCAACAAAGATTTCATCTTCGAAATGGTAAATGCTTATATTTTTATCTTGAAATCTGTTCATTGGTCAAATTGCATACAACGTTCCGGCTATGAAACGGAGGGATTAGAAAGCATCGTAACAGTCCGCCAACAAATTACTAAGAAAGTAGAAGAGAAGCGAACCAACTTACCGAAAACCCTATGTTTTATAGCCATTGTTAGCTCTAGTTTTTATTTTTTTTCCTTTTTGGTTTAATTTCTTCTTCTTGCTCTTCAGCTTCATTTTCAGGGATGTCCAATAATCCAAACTCCATATTCTCATTGAGTATTTCTCTTCTAACTTCTTTAAATAATTTTTTGCCCTCTGTTGTTAACGACCAATATTCATTCTTGTCCTTAACACTATGTTTTTTATTAGAAGGTTGAATAATATCTAATACATTGAAATCCGCAAGAATTTTTCGAACAGTATTCCTTGGTGTTGGCCAATCGTGTCTAACCTTTCTTTTCTCATCTTCGTCAGGATTTAGCATTATTCCTAAATAATAAGAGCAATATTCTGTACTATTCTCAATCATTAGTTCAGGTGCTAACAAGTTGAAAATTTCAAATAGAGTGAATTCTTTATCTCCATATTCCCATTCGGTACTATCATTATAGAAGAAATAAAGGACCCTTTTATTATGTTTAAGAGTGTCAAGAGTTTTTTCAAATTCTTCTTTATCATCTTCATCTATTTGGTTCTTGAGCAAGTTTATTTTATTTCTTAATTCAGAATTTTCATTACTTAATCTTGAAATTTCTTTGAGTACTTCTGGTCCAGTTTGTTCATTTGATTTTACCCAACCAGTTCTTGGATTGGTATTAAACTGTTTCATTAGCGAGATAGAAACTTTCCCATAGAGGTCATTTTTATCATCCCAATAGCTTGCAATTTTGTTTTGAATTTTAGATTTGAATAGAGCTAACTTTTTAATCTTTCCAGAACTTTTGTCTACTTTACTTGCTGGCCATTTTACTTCTTCATTAACAAGAAACCCAAGAACTGGAATTCCTTGACTTGATGCGTAATCATATTCTTTTTCAGTATAGCTTATATCTCCATCCAGTGAGCCATATCGAAACGCAGAAATAACAACGTAATAATCACAATCATCAATTTGAGTTTGAATTAATTTCCATTGTTGTTCATCGCCTGCGCTAAACATTTCCATTCCAACTGGGATATGACCCATTTCCAAAATAGCCTTGATGACTAAATCTCTTTCATCTTTTAAATCTTCATATGTAGAAGAAACGAATATTTGGTATTTCTTTTTCATCAAATTAGAGCTAACGTTCCGGCTATGAAACGGAGGGAGTTTAGAACCGCGTAACAGTCCGCCAACAAATTACTATGAAAGTAGAAGAGAAGCGAACCAACTTGCCGAAAACCCTATGTTTTATAGCCATTGTTATAAACTGGCGAAAGTTATTCAAAAGCTGGCAAGTTCTGAAAAACTCCAGCTTTTCTGTCGAAAAGTCCGCCTAGAATTAAAATTTCATCTTTTGATTTTCTCAACGATTTTCATCTTAAAATAGTCCAACAAATGAAAATTTTGTCTTTAGATTTTATCTGTAGGATCACAATTTCGTTTTCTGTTTTGATTTTCAAAAATCATAAAATGAATTTCTCATAATTTATCCTCTTTTCATCGGAAGAGAACAGAAGAAAAACAGAAGACGCAAGTTGAGAAGAGCAAAAATCAGAGTTATCAGTTTAGCAGAAACGAAAGAGAAAAGCGACATTTAAAATGAAAAATATCAAATGTGAGAATTTCGAATTCAAACGCATTTTTTATAGTTCATTTTTTCAGAACTTATTCAGACGATGATTTATCCTCTTTTTCGTCCATTTAGATATTGACAAACCCGCTTGTTTATAACGTTCCGGCTATGAAACGGAGGGATTAGAAAGCCTCGTAACAGTCCGCCAACAAATTACTAAGAAAGTAGAAGAGGAGCGAACCAACTTGCCGAAAACCCTATGTTTTATAGCCATTGTTGTAAGCTGGCTTTTTCTTTTTTTTTTCGTTCTGTTTGTGGGTTGGAGTGAAAGCTCTTTACAACCGCAGGAACGAGGATTGCAATGTGCTAGAACTGAACGAAGGATTTTATTTAATGAACCTTATTTGAAGATTTAACTTAAAAAATAATTCTCCATTTTCTTGATAAATTCTGCCAAATCCGTGTCTTGAAGAACTTGCGGTATCTAGTTTTGTATTGTTAAATAGGTAGTCTTCAAACTCGTTTCTGTTGTAGATATGGTAGCAAAGGATATCTCCATTTTCTTTTACAACCAAGTAACCACCAGTTGCATCGTATTGACCTGTCCAAACCATCGATGGCATCATTCCTAAAGCAACGTCAGTTAAGAATCGTTTGATTTTGTATTCATAGAACTGATGCTCATTTGAGATATCAAATTGAATTGGGTTTACTTCTGCTGTTTTAGAGACTAAATCAACCAATTTTGATTTATCTGAAGAGTAAAAATCAAATACTATTTGAGATAGAATTTCAGGTAGCTTACTATCAATAAGAACTAAGTTGTTTGAAAAAATTGGTTTTTCAGTTCTAACGAAATCAAATTGTCCGCCCTTATTCAAAACTTCATTAATTCTGTCCATAATTTTACTTCGAGAATCAATGTTGTTAATTTTTACAATTTCTGAATTGTCTAAAGAAATGTTTGAAAGCTTAAAAATAAAGTTAGTTGTTTTACCAGCATTTAGCAGAGTAGAAGGGCTTCCAAGTTGAGATTTAATGCTAAACCCAAGTGTAGGTTGTTGGTTTGTTCTTTGGTCGTGAACAACGATAGTAATATCAGTTTTTGCTGTAGAGCTTGCTTTTAATGACAAGCAATTAATCGATTGCATAAAGCTTTCGATTTCTGGGATAGAGAACGTTCTTTTTTTATTCGATTTTATCTTTTCCAATAAAAGAATAGCTTTTTCCTTGAACTCTTCTATAGGAATGTTCAAGATTGGCTTTTCTTCTGAAGTTATAATGATTTCATCTTCTATAGAATATTCAAAATTCCCATTATTTTCTGTTCTCAGAATTCTTAAAATTGGGTAAACAATACCTTTTAACTTTTCAATTTCTTTATTTCCTAAGAATAATTGTTTATCACCAAGCAATTTGAATAGAGCATAAACTTCACTCCATTCTCCTTTATTTCCTGTAATCATATAAAGGATAACTTATCTATTATTTTTTGTGCAGTTGCTTGTATAGCTGGAACTGCAACTGAATTTCCAAATTGCTTGTAAGCTTGAACGTCTGAAACCACAATTTTGAAATTATCAGGAAAACCTTGGAGTCTCGCCCATTCACGTGGTGTCATTTTTCTTATTCCTTCTCGGTTCACCTCTCCTTGAATTTTTGTTACAGGAATGAAATTTGTTAATCTATCGTCAAAGACTAGGTTTCTTTCTCGACCCATACCACCACAAACAACAGCGTTAGCCGTGCCATCGTCAGGGATTATTTCGTAGCCAAAACCATTGCCTTTACTTTCATGTCGTGCTTTGTGTTTTCTTAAAGTTTCGATGTATGTTGTTGATAGGTAATATTTAACTGATACTTCTTTTTCCTCTTTTACATCTTCAAATGAAACTGGTTGATTTGTTGGTTCGGGATAATTGAAGTCAGTAATATGGGTGTCTGGATGAAAGCCAACTATAAAAATTCTTTCTCTGTTTTGAGGTACTCCAAAATCTTTAGCATTAATGATTTGTGGTTCTGGAACGTAATAATTTAAGTCGTTTCTAAGAACGTTTAAAATAGTTGTTAAGGTCTTCCCTTTATCGTGATTTCTTAGACCTTTAACGTTTTCAAGGAAGATAGCTTTTGGTTGTTTCTTTTTGATTATTTCAGCAACATCAAAGAATAAAGTACCTCTTGTGTCCTCAAAACCACCACGTTTTCCAGCTATCGAAAATGCTTGACAAGGAAATCCCGCGCACAACACGTCAAAGTCGTCAGGGATATAGTTTTTAGTAACTTCTTTGGTGATGTCTCCAAATGGAACTTCCCCGAAATTTGCTTGATACGTTTGTTTAGAGTACTTATCCCATTCGCTTGTAAAGACACATTTTCCATTAAGATTTTGAAAAGCAAGTCTAAAACCGCCAATTCCAGCAAATAAGTCAATGAACTTAAATTGTGGTTTCTTAGGGGCGGGGAAAGGTATTTCAGTCTGTTGGAATAATAGGTATTGTAATGCTTCTTCTGCTGTTTTGTCAGATATAGGTTCTTCAGGGAATTTGTATTCAATTAAACTCTTTACGTGTTCAATTGCATCTGGTCGATAAAACTGAGAAACACCATTTCTATGGTTATGCAGGTAGTGAGTGAAAGCGGCTTCGGTGTCTTTTTGGGATTCTATGAGTTTGATTTTGAATTTTTTATCACCAAAACTTTCAATCGATATTTTTTCTTTTAGCTGCACTTAATAAATTTCAATTTTAGTATGCAAAGTTAATAAAGTAATGTCATTGTGCGAAGGAAAAAGCAATGTGTGCGTAGCACTCTTTGCTTTGTGCGGTGGTGTTTTCTTCAGCTTGCTTACAACGGTTTCGGCTATGAAACGGAGGGATTAGAAACCCTCGCAACTGTCCGCCTACAAACTACTAAGAAAGTAGAAGAGAAGCGAACCAGCTTACCGAAACCCTATGTTTTATAGCCATTGTTGCCACACGTTATTTTTTCTTTTTACTCACTAAAACTATTAAAATCAAAAACAATGAATGAATTCCAAAATTTAACCAATAATTATAAGTCGGATTATCGGCAATTATTGGTATTTGAAAAGCTATCACTGCAATCAAAGCAATTAGCCCTATCCAAACAACGTTCAAGGCTATCCAACCAAAGAAGTAGCCCTTTTTATATTCTTGATTCGGAAGGATTGGAAGTAAAATCAAAAAAGGCCACATTAATATCAATGAGTAGTTTGAGGAAACTATCATCCAAAATGTCGAAATCGTGGTAGGGTTAGGGTTATTTGGTGTTTTAGTTGCGGTTTTGCTCTGGTTGGCGTTTTGGTTTTTAGTATTTGATATTTGGTTCTCAGTTGAGAAGTCAAAACGTAAAAAGTCGGAATAGTGATTTTTGGTCAAAATTTCATTCTCAAGTTTTATAATTTGAGCAAATTTCAATGAGTCAGTTTGATAGCTTTTCTTTAAATTCTGGATTCTTTCGAGTTGAGATATTTTGTTGTTCAAACTTAAATTGTACGATAAATTTAGTCCAACGTCAACAAGTAATAACAAACCTAATATTGAAATGGTCAAAGCAGTTTTTACTCCTATCGACTTTGACTTGTCAAGGAAGAAATTCAGTAAGCTATTTGCTGTATTGTCCATTTCTTTTTAATGTGTGGCAACGTTCCGGCTATGAAACGGAGGGATTTTGGAACCTCGTAACAGTCCGCCTACAAACTACTAAGAAAGTAGAAGAGAAGCGAACCAACTTACCGAAACCCCTATGTTTTATAGCCATTGTTAGCAACTGGCATTGTTATTTAATAGAAGTTAAAATTCTGAATTCTTGATGAATTATCTTGAATTTATGTCCAAGAATGACTTTTCAATCATTTGATTTGATTTTGTTCTTTCTAAAGAAAAATTCTTGAAAACCATTGCTTTTGAAAATCAATATCTCAACGAACATCTTAAATCAATTCTTTTGATTTCTTCAAAATCAAACGGAAGAAAAACGGAAGTCATTCTTTCTTAAATTCAATGTTTTTGTTGTTTTCGACTCGAAAGATTAAAAACGGGATTTCATCTTAAAATCAAAATCACAAAAACGTGAATATCTTATCGTTTTCTGTTGGATAGTCAAGAACTCAAAATTTCAATCTGATCTTTTTTTTCGTCAATTTGAACGGAAGAAAAACAGAAGCGATAGAAGTGAAAATCTCAATTTTTAAGTGAAAAATCTGATTTTATCATTTTTCAAAAACAGAAATCTGAGTTTTTCATCTTTTCAGTTTATTCTCCGTTTTTTCTTTAAAAATTCAAGACAAAATCTTCTCATTATTTAACACGTCAGAAGCTCGTCCTCATGCTTGTTGCTAACGTCTTCGGGTATGCTGCGTAGGGCTTTTGATTCCCACGAAACTATCCACCCGTAATAACTTTTGCTAAAGTTAGTAAACGCCAAAAAACCACCGAACTGCCCTATGCGGTATACCCATTGTTGGCACACGTTTTTATTTTAAATTCGATTCAAATGAAAAATATCGACAAAGACCAAATTGAAAAAGAGAAGAACATAGCTCATCAAAACATGTTTTATAGTGTTCAAAGAATAGACCTTTTAATAATTGCTGTAAGCGGTGCTGGTGTTTATGTCTGTTTAGAAACATTAAAGTTTATAGTCGAAGAAAAGCTCAATCAAAGCCCAATACTAATCAAGATAGCTGGGTTAATGTTTGTCTTAGCTGTCGTTGTAAATTTTATTAGTCAAATAACAGGTAAAAAAACAAACTATTATGACTATTTGATGTCTTGCGCTATACTTGAAAAAGATGAAAAAAAAGCCGAAAGGTATGATTGCATCTCGGGTAATTGGGATGTTGCTACAACATGGTTTAATTCATCTTCAATAGTTATTATGTTTATTGGCTTGATTCTTATATTAATTTTCTTTTTTGGGTTTGTTTGATCCAGTTCTAGGAGGTCTATTCTGTCCGCGAGTTATATCGCTAAGTTTAGTTTTGCTTCCAGGGATTTTCGCATTAGAGGACGGCTTTGAAGTATTCGTGTGCTTTTTCTTACTCATAGTCTGTTTTATTAATGTGTGCCAACGGTCTTGGCTATGAAACGGAGGGATTAGAAACCCTCGAAATTGTCCGCCTACAAACTACTAACAAAGTAGAAGAGAAGCGAACCAACTTGCCGAAAACCCTATGTTTTATAGCCATTGTTGTAGGGAGTAATTAATTTTCTA
>JBLWWK010000023.1:0-11009 GCA_048267965.1 Salibacteraceae bacterium | reverse complement strand
TAATCTATTGTTTTACACAACATTATAAAGTGATAACGTAATCTATTTACGGTCTGCTATCTAAGTGTCCAATCCTAAAAATTTATTAAATCCCTACTCGATTGATGCAGGATTTTCGGGTGGCTCCTGACTACTCGTGGTAACCGGCTTAATTAGCAGTGTAATCGTAAAAAAAAAGAAATTACAAAATTCCAAATCAACCAATTAGAAGGCTGTATAGCGTAATCTTGAATGATTATTTAGCTCAAAACTGTACCTAGTGGCTCAGCGTATAGAATTACAATTTTGGTATTGCTTACTCTCCAACTCTCGTTTGCGCACAGTAGAGGCACTCCTATTTTATCGTTGTAAGTTCTGCACTAAATCGTATTTGTATTCTCTTTAAATACGTTCTTCTGTAGGAACCAATAAACCCCGTTTTGTTATTCTCAGGCATTTTATTGTAGGTTCAATGAGATAAGTATTCATTTCTTGATGGAAGGTGCGTTTCGATGAGTTTTGTGATCCTACCGAGATGAGTAAACGTATTTATTTTCACCTTCTCATAATTAAGATGAAAAATAATGCATGGGCATTGATGCTCAATAAATAGCTGATTTCTTCGATTTCTCGATAAAGTACCCATTCGTTATCAATTCTGGTAAAAGCAAGAGGCTCCGTTTTTCTTGTGAGAATTCTTTCATAAAAATTGGCTGGTATTAACACCGCTAAACGCAAATAGCCTTTCGAAGGTTCAATTTTTCAAGAATGTCTTTTACTCTTCGACTATTAAAATTATTGGGCGTATTGTGGCCTCTTTCTGTTCGGCATTGAACTACTTTTTTGGCTTAGAGAGTTTGGTATACACCTAACAATCAAGGGATAAAATAGCAATAGCTTAATTGAATAACCGCATTTGTGGAGAGTTTTCTTTTTTAAATGCCTTTAAGTTATAATCAGTGTATAAATGGGTTTGTTTCATATACAATCGCTTTGCTGTTAAAAACTGACTCCGCAATTCTTGAGCCCAAGCCCCTTCTCCTTTCATGCGTGTACCAAAGCGAGAGTCGTTTACTTTACCTCCGTGTAACGATTTTATTTGATTGAGCACTTTTCGTTGTCTGTCTGGGTAATGCTCTTGTAACCATTTGGCAAATAAAATTCCGTTATGCCCGTTGAGGCGCACCACCAAATAGTTTACTTGATGAGCTCCCGCTTCTGCCACTCTTTTAACTAATGGAATAAGCTGATGGGCGTTAATGCCCGGTATCATAGGAGCTAACATTACATTTACCGGAACCCCGTGCTTACTGAGTTGTTGAACAGCCCAAAGTCGTTTTGAAATACTAGCCGTTCTAGGCTCTAGTTTTTGGCGAATGTTATCGTCAAGTGCTGTAATAGACAAAGCAACGTGCACCAAACGGTGTTCTGCCAATTGTTTTATAATGTCTAAATCTCTTAATACAAGGGCATTTTTAGTGATAATGCCTACTGGGTGCTTGTATTTTAAGCACACTTTTAGTAGTTCTCGAGTAATTTTCAGTTTGGCTTCTATGGGTTGATAGCAATCTGTATTTCCAGAGAGCATAATGGGGCTGGCTTGCCAAGCGCGAGAAGTAATTTTCTTTTCTAGTAGTTCTGCGGCATTCTTTTTTACAAGTATTATTTTTTCGAAATCTGAACCTGCGTTATACCCCCAATATTCGTGACTATTACGAGCGTAACAATAGATGCAACCGTGCTCACAACCTTGGTACGGGTTCATGCTCCAAGAATGGCCAATATCTGTGCTTTCTACTTTGTTGACTATTGATTTTGGAAAAACCTCAATAAACTGCGTTGTATCGGTAAGATCCCATTCATCTTCTCGATAACAAAACTCTTTAAAGTCTGGATTTTCGATTAATTCTCGGTTCTCAAATCGGTTTACAGGTTGGTGGGTAGTTCCTCTTCTTATTTTGGTATTCATCTCTTATTGGTTATTTTTTTGTTGACGAGAGCGGGTTCCTTCTACAAATGATTTTAGGGTTTTTCCATCTTTTTTAGGCTTTTCGATTCGGAAGTAGTAAAGGTGCACTCCCATCGAAAGGGTTGCTTCTGCCAATGGTTTTAGCCTCTTTACCGGCAGCTCTAATTACTGCTCTATCACCAAATCGCTCTCGTAAAGCATCCATTGCTTGGTATAGATTAATGAGCTCTTCAGAATCTTCGAATAAGTTGATTTGGTAACCGCCACTTACCAAATGACTAAAACGAATACCGATTAACCTAACAAGTAACCTCTTGCTATACAACCGCTTAAAAAGTTCTAATACCTTAGGAATTATTACATGATCTGCAGAGGTGTAAGAAATTCGCGCTTGTAAAGTATGCGTGTTAAAGTCTGAGTACCTGATTTTTACTGTTATGCAAGCGGTTAGTTTATCGCCTCTTCGCAGCTGAAACGCCAAGTTTTCTGCCATAGCAATTAGCAGTGATTTTAACCGTTGAACGTCTATAGTATCTCTCTCAAAGGTTCTTTCTGTGCTTATCGATTTTCTTTCGCTAAATGGTATAACAGGTGTATTGTCTATTCCGTTAGACTTTTTCCAGAGCAAGTACCCGCTTTTCCCCATTACTTGCTGAAGCATTTCTACGGGCATTTCTTGTATGGTTCTAACGTATTTTACTCCTAAATTTCTTAACAACTGATAGGTTTTGGGGCCTACCATTGGTATTTTACGAATAGACAGGGGGGCTAAGAACGATTTTTCTCGCCCAAAATCTATTCTGATTTGATTGTTAGGCTTGGCTTCTCCTGTGGCTACTTTAGAAACCGTTTTGTTCACCGAAAGACCAAAAGAAATGGGTAATCCTGATTCTCTTATAATTTTTTGCCTCAATTCTGTAGCGAACTTATGGCATCCGAAAAAGCGATCCATGCCTGTTAAATCAAGGTAAAACTCATCGATTGATGATTTTTCGAACACCGGAACTTCTTCTCGAATAATATCTGTTACTACATCAGAGAATTTCGAATAGGTAGCACTGTTGCCTTTAATTATAATGGCTTCAGGGCACAACTCTCTGGCTTGTTTCATGGGCATTGCCGAATGCACACCAAAGGCTCGTGCTTCGTAGCTGCAAGATGCTACAACGCCTCTATCGCTGGTTCCGCCAATTAAAACAGGTTTGTTGTTCAACTCTGAGTTGAGCGTTCTTTCTACCGAAACAAAAAACGAATCTAAATCCATGTGAACAATTGATCGGTTCGCTAGGTTTTGCCCTTCGCTGCTTGCTCCTTCTCTACTTCCAGACCTTCTAACTCTCTCCATTTTCTTACTGTTGACATTTTTACTGTCATTATTTCGACAAATAAATTATCAATTTAATATCTTTGAGCAAAAGAAATTTTAGTTCATTTAGTTTTTTCTTATCGGTATGAACCCTTTTAGCAACAATCTCAAGAAGTTACGTAAGTATAAAAAGTTATCTCAAGCTAGCTTATCAGACCAACTTCAATTAAAACGCTCAACATTAAGCGCTTACGAGAACAACTCAGCAGAGCCCAACATTAGCACGCTGTTGCGCATAGCCGATTATTTTAAGATTAGCTTAGATCGCTTAATAAGGCAAGACATTACCTCGCTAACCGATTTTGAGCTCAATCGAATTGAAAACGGTTACGATCAAGACCTTAGAGGAAAACACCTTCGAATATTGGCCACTACCGTAGACCACAATAACGAAGAGCAAGCAGAGATTATACCTCAAAAGGCAAAAGCCGGATACACTGCTGGTTATGCAGACCCCGACTTTATAAAAGATTTGCCCAGGGTTTCTTTCCCCTTTTTATCGAAAGAGAAAAAGCATCGCGTATTCCCCATTTCAGGAGATTCGATGCCTCCTGTTAGTGAAAACTCATTTGTAATTGCCGAATACATAGAAGATTGGATTGCCATAAAAGATTTTACCCCAGTTATTGTTGTTACTAGAGAAGACGGAATTGTTTTTAAAATAATTGAAAATCACCTAGAACAAAATGGCTCCGTTACGCTTTACTCTACTAATCCACTGTACGAACCCTACTCCATTAAAACACACGAAATATTAGAAATTTGGAAGTTTGTTCATTACATCAGTGCAGATCTTCCTACCCCTAATTTAGAACAAGAGCAAATCGCTTCTTCAATACTTCAGTTACAGCGCGAGGTAAATGCGCTGAAAAATCAACGCTAAGCGTTAATATTTGTAAAAGAAATTGTCTCATTTTCATAACAAAAAGACGATTTTTTTACTTTAGTAAACCTTACCAAAGAACGTATATTTCATGTCTCAATTCATCCAATTCGAAATAGAAAACCAAGTCGGAAAAATCACACTCAACCGCCCCGATAAATTCAACTCTTTTGTTCGTGAAATGGCTCTAGCCCTTCAAGAAACATTAAAAGAATGTGAGCGAAACAGTGAAATACGAGCGATCTATATAACTGGTAACGGAAAAGCCTTTTGCGCAGGCCAAGACTTAGCAGAAGCTATTGATGATAATGGAATAGAACTTCAGAAAATTGTTTCTGAACACTATAACCCCATCGTAAAGCAAATCAGAAACATCGAAAAACCAATAGTTTGTGGTGTAAATGGTGTTGCTGCAGGCGCAGGAGCCAATATTGCTTTGGCTTGTGACATTACCGTTGCTACAGAATCTTCTGCTTTTATTCAGGCTTTTAGTAAAATTGGGCTTATTCCTGATAGTGGCGGAACCTATTTTCTACCGCGAATAATTGGTATGCAAAAAGCGGCCGCTCTTATGATGTTGGGCGATAAAGTTTCTGCAAAAGAAGCTGAATCAATGGGTATGATTTACCAATCTGTTCCAGATCAAGAATTTGAAAATACAGCACTTAGCATTGCTCAAAAATTAGCTCAAATGCCTACTAAAGGCATCGGGTTAACTAAAAGATTATTAAACGAATCTTTCAACAACACACTCGATCAACAGCTACAGCGAGAAGACGAAATTCAAACCGAAGCTGGAAATACCTACGATTACCAAGAAGGCGTAAACGCATTTTTAGAAAAAAGAAAACCAAACTTTAAAGGAGAGTAACTATATGAAATTAGATAAACACACAACCGTTGGTATAGTAGGAACCGGAGCTATGGGTACTGGAATTGCCCAAATTGCCGCTACTTACGGGCATCGTGTACTTGTATACGATAAAAAAGAAGAAGCTCTTGAAAGATCACGCCACTCACTCGTGCGCATCCTTAACAGATTAGTAGAAAAAGGAAAATACACTCAAGGAGAAGCTGATACCATTTTAAACAGAATTCAATACGTAAACGGCTTAAGCCAATTCAGTAGCTGCGGTTTAGTAATTGAAGCTGTAATCGAAGACCTAGAAGTGAAAAGATCTGTATTTCACCAACTAGATAGCGTAACCAACAACAACTGCATCTTAGCCACCAACACATCTTCACTCTCTGTTGCTAGCATCGCCTCTGCAGCTGCACACCAAGAAAGAGTACTCGGTTTGCACTTCTTTAACCCCGCACCGCTAATGCCGTTGGTAGAAGTTATCCCTTCTTTAACCTCAGGTCACGAGTTTGTAGATGCAGCCTTTCAACTCATGAAAGATTGGGGAAAAACAGCCGTTTTAGCCAAAGATACTCCCGGTTTTATCGTTAATCGTGTTGCCCGCCCATTCTATGGTGAAGCGCTTAAAATGTTAGAAGAAGGCGTTGCTGATGTTCCTACAATCGACTGGGCCATGAAAGAACTAGGCGGCTTTAAAATGGGTCCCTTCGAACTCATGGATTTAATCGGTAACGATGTAAACTATACAGTAACCGAAACCGTATGGACTCAAATGTATTTTGACCCTCGATACAAGCCTAGCATCACACAAAAAAGACTAAAAGAGGCTGGCTTATTTGGTAAAAAAGCCAACCGAGGTTTCTACTATTACGGAGAAGACGAAAGCAAAAATCCAGAACCTAATAAAGACGAAAAACTAGGTAAAGAAATACTCAACCGCATCTTAATCATGCTTTTCAACGAAGCTATTGATGCTTATTTCTTAAAAGTAGCTTCTAAAAAAGACATTGATTTGGCCATGACTAAAGGAGTTAACTATCCAAAAGGACTTCTTAAATGGGCAGACGAATACGGGCTAGACTACATCTTAGACGAATTAGAAGACCTTTACGAAACCTATCTAGACGATCGTTACAGACCAAGCGTATTATTGGGCGAAATGGTGAGAGAAAGAGAATCTTTCTATTAATCAACCTCTCAAAAACATCAAAGCGAGAATTATTCATCAATTCTCGCTTTTTTTTTGCCTAATAACCCAAAAAAGCTTCTAATTAACGGTAGGAACACGAAACCGTTTTATTCATAACTCATCCATTGAGAGAAGTTCTCCATTTTTTCTGACTAAAATTAACACCAACAGTGAATAGTTCTGCTTAACAATTGCTCAAACTATTTAGCCCAAATGCCAACAGATTTCTTCTAAAAGATGAACAGGCACCAATTTCACGTGTAAGTTGAATACAGCTATAAACAAGGTTTTCAACTACAAAAAGTTACCCCTTTGCCAGTTGCAATACTGTAAATAGTATTCTTTTTTCGAACGAATAGTTTTACTCAGTGCTACAAAAGTTTCTTCAGAATTTATAAAAGAACTTCTCCAAGCAGAAAAGATGATGAATACTTTCCATGAGGTGTTTTTTTGCTGTAGTTATCACGTAAAAAAACTCACTTCTGATGAATTTTTTCAAATAAAACTTACACTTTAGTTCTATTATGTGCGGACGATATACGATAGTTTCTAAGTTATCAAAAATTGAAAAACGATTTAATGTTCAAGCAGGTAGCCCAGAATTATATCAACCCAACACCAACGTAGGTCCTGGTTTTAAGGCACCAGTTATTGCTTCGAATCAACCCAATAAGTTGCAGTTTTTTGAATTTGGTTTAACTCCTTCGTGGGCACAGAAAAAAATGTACTGGTTTAATGCCCGAGCAGAAGGTGACCAAAACAAAGCAGACGACCCTAAGTATAATGGTGCAAAAGGAATTCTTCATAAACCAGCATTTAGAAAACCCATTCGTAGTCAGCGCTGCCTCATCCCCGCAGATTGTTTTATTGAAGGCCCCCAACAAGAGAAACTCAACAAACCTTATGTAGTTTACCTAAAAAACAATGTGCGTCCGTTTGCTTTCGCTGGTATTTGGGATGAGTGGGCAAACCGTGAAACTGGCGAAATTTCTCATTCGTTTAGTATTATAACTACAGTTGCCAACCCGCTAATTCAAAAAATTGGTCATCATCGTTCGCCAGTAATTTTACATCCCGATAACGAAAAAGAATGGATAGATTCTTCTACCGATTTAGGGAGAATTACCGAATTGCTGCGCCCTTTTCCACACAAAGAAATGAATGCCTATCCTGTTCATCCTGCAATTAAAAACCCAAGAGCTAACGGTATTGAATTATTGGTTCCTACCGGTGAAAGAATAGAAAAAGAATATGAATTCAATCTACTACAATCGCTGAAATTAGAAGGAATGGGAACTACTTCTGCACGCAAACGGGAGTGGGGTGAGCAAGGGAAATTAGAACTGTAATTCAAGGTTCTCATGTTTCTATTTAATGCTCTGATTTATGAGCTATTGCAATTTCATTTAGAAGGTTCATTGTTTTTTTACTCCATTTTCGTGCTTCGCTAAACGTGTTTTGCTAATTTATACGTCTATTTTATGACATTTAAATTATCAAACATTGCTTTTTGCTCATTCTTACTACAGTTTTAAATACGGCACGGTAGCTCCTAACGATTTAGTAGATATAGTGGCTGATTTAGGGTACCAAGAATTGGTATTGGCCGATGTGAATTCAACATCAGCTTCACTCAATTTTGTACGTTTAGCACAAAAGAAAGGCTTACGCCCTATTTTAGGAATTGATTTTCGAAATCAAGCCACCCCACTTTACATAGGTGTAGCAAAAAATAATGCTGGGTTTGCTGAATTAAATCAGCACCTTTCTTTTTACCGGCATTCCAAAAAGAAATTTGCCCCAGAAGCTCCCGAGCATTGGCAAAATTGTTTTGTGATTTATCCTATTGCGAATATGCCAGAACGGCCACTGCATCAACATGAATTTATTGGCGTGCGTCCGGCAGATTTGTCTAAACTAACGTTTTCTAAAAAACAGTTCGTACAAGAAAAATTAGTGATCTTACAAACGGCTACATTTCGGCATAAACGCGATTTTAATGCGCACCGCTTACTCAGAGCCATAGATCAAAATACACTGTTAAGCAAGCTTGATAAAGCGCAAGAAGGTCATCCTGCTGATCGTTACATTTCTAAAGCACAGTTGTTAGAAATTTATCACGAATGGCCTCAACTAATTTACAATACCCAACAATTACTCGATCAGTGCTCTATCAAATTTGAATTTGGAGAAGAAATTCCGCATAAAAACCGAAAAACCTACACAAAATCAGAAAAAGAAGACTGGCAATTAATTAATCAATTGTGTAAAGATGGATTAGCCTATCGTTATCCGGAAACCAATCAATTAATTCTCGATCGCATCGAACGGGAATTAGAGGTTATACGCTCCAAAGGCTTTTTAGCTTACTTTTTAATCACATGGGATATTCTTAAAGAAGCTAGAAATAGAGGTTTTTTCTATGTAGGAAGAGGTAGCGGTGCCAACAGCATTGTTGCCTATATATTGCGCATTACTGATGTAGACCCCATAGAATTAGATCTTTATTTTGAGCGTTTTATTAATCTTTTCAGAAGAAACCCACCTGATTTTGATATCGACTTTTCTTGGAAAGACCGACCTTCCATGACCCAATATATTTTTGATCGGTTCGGATACCAGTATACCGCTTTATTGGGGGCGTATGTCACTTTTCAATACCGGGCAATTGTAAGACAACTAGGAAAAGTCTTTGGTTTACCCAAGCATGAAATTGATCGTATAGCCGAAGGTGAAATCCAACACAATCAACTTGATCAGTTAGGGCAATTAGTCTTGAAATATGGACAATACATTCAGGGTTTTCCAAGTCATTTGAGTATCCATGCCGGAGGAATTATTATTTCAGAATCTCCCATAACTCACTACACTGCCACCGATTTACCACCTAAAGGCTACCCAACTACGCATTTCGATATGGTGATTGCTGAAGATATTGGGCTTTATAAGTACGACATTCTAGGTCAACGAGGACTAGCAAAGATTAAAGATACTTTGACAGTAATTGGCAAGAACCAAAAAGACCCTTCAACCATAGACATCCATGACATCAAGCGTTTTAAAGAAGATAAAAAAGTAAAGCAATTGCTAAAATCAGGTAAAGCAATTGGTTGTTTCTATGTTGAATCTCCTGCTATGCGAATGCTTTTGACCAAACTCCAAGTAGACGATTATTTGGGATTAGTGGCTGCTAGTTCTATTATTAGACCTGGGGTAGCCAAAAGCGGTATGATGAAAGAATATATTAAACGATTCCGCAATCCAGCAGAAAGAAAGAAAGCACACCCTGTAATGATGAAAATTATGCCCGAAACATTTGGCGTAATGGTTTATCAAGAAGATGTAATTAAAGTAGCCCATTACTTCGCTGATTTAACGTTAGGTGAAGCAGATGTTTTAAGGCGGGGAATGAGCGGTAAATATCGATCTAGGGAAGAGTTTAAAAGCGTTAAACAGAAGTTCTTTTCTAATTGCAGAGCGAAAGGTTATACTCAAAATCTCACATCTGATGTATGGAGACAAATAGAGAGTTTCGCAGGATATGCATTTGCCAAAGGACACTCTGCTAGCTACGCTGTAGAAAGTTACCAAAGCTTATTTTTAAAGGCTCACTATCCGTTAGAATATCTCGTAGCCACAATTAATAATGGCGGAGGATTTTATAGCACCGAATTATACTTACATGAAGCTAAAATGCAAGGTGCCATAATACATCCTCCGTGCGTAAATCGCAGTTTTTTAGGATGTTCTATTTACAGAAATGAAATTTATATAGGCTTTTCGTTTATACATGCAATGTCCGAAAGCTTAGCGAAGACCATTCTTACTGAACGAGAACAAAATGGTTTATTTAAAAACTTCGAAGATTTTTTAGATCGTGTAGCTCCCACCATAGATGAAATAGAAAGCCTTATTAGAATTAATGCATTTCAGTTCTGTGGTGAGTTAAAACGTAGCTTAATGTGGAAAGCGCATAGTATTATTTCAAGCACAAAAGAAGAAAACATAACAGGCAGCTTATTTAAAGCGGAGTCTAAAACTTTTCAACTACCCGATCTAACCTCTTCCGCCATTGAAGATTTATTTGATCAAATAGAACTGTTGGGCTTCCCATTGATCTCACCTTGGCTAATATTAGAAAAACCAACAACGACCACTGTACGAGCTAAAGATTTGACCTATCTAATTGGCGAAAAAGTAAAAATTCAAGGATATTTAATCACTGTAAAAAACACTTCTACATCTAACGGTAAACGCATGCACTTTGGAACATTTATAGATCAAGATGGGAATTGGATTGATACCGTGCATTTTCCACCAATAGCCAGTACATATCCTTTTAGAGGCAAGGGAGTTTATTCAATAACAGGAACCGTTATCGAAGAGTATGGAATGTTAAACATAGAAGTAGAAAGCCTTAAGAAGGAACCGTATATTCCTGATCCACGATACTCTGAAGAAAATATACAACTACCGAAAATTAAAACGTCTAATCTATATCAACTTAAAATAGGAACCAAAAAAATCACATCAACCAAATACCCCATTAGCTACACTAATAGAAAAAGGCAATTGAAATCCAAGAGAACTTTTCGATCCAAAACGAAGCGATTATTGAAGATATAAAGCTCCAGTAAGAAACTTGCACAGAACCACTAACTCATTAAAATAAAAGACTACGACCACTACTTAACGCTAAATGTTTAAAGTCAGAACCAAAATTCCCAAGATTTTGGGAAGGGTAATTAAAAAAGGGACGGT
>JBLWWK010000022.1:0-11892 GCA_048267965.1 Salibacteraceae bacterium | reverse complement strand
GGTAAATTTTTCTATTCTGAGCCCTTTCAAAGTAGGTACAATAACTTTTTTTACCGTCATGCATTTTTTCAAAATTCAATGCAGCCTTGTGGAGTAGATCAGAAGACCCGTAACGGACAGCCAATTTCTCGTATAACTTCATTGCTTTTTTGAATTTTCCTTTGTTTTCATATTGAGCCGCTTTTGTAATTAACGAGCTATCTTGCTCGACTTGGGCAGTAAGCTCTGAAAAACTCAAAAGGCAAACTAGCGTTAAAAAAATGTATGATTTCATAATGATAAAATTAGGTGTTAATACAAGCATTTGATGAACTTACTCCATCAATTATAATATCGTAATACCCATCTGTGGTATTCAAAACATCAACCCAATCACATGCCTCTCCTAAGCTTAAATCACTTCTATAGATTTGTTGATTATCAGAATGTTTATAAGCGCATAGATTTACAGTTGCCAATCCATCATCTGGATCTGTATCCGCTTGATTAGCAAAGAATAAGTTAACCCCTACTCGATTGATGCAGGATTTTCGGGTGGCTCCTGACTACTGTGGTAAACCGGTTTAATTAGCAGTTTTATAAAGTTAAAAAAAAAAACGACTAATCAAAACTCACCATCTACCATAACCTTCTGGAAACGAAATTATTCCACACACCTTACCTACCTATACTACATGGTATACTTGTAATACTTATAATCGAATTATTTTCAATTAGATATTGATAAATAGTTTTTCCGTAAAATCAATTACAAAAATCAACTATCTTCTTCGTAGAAATAACAATAAGAATTAACTACTATTCTACAGATTATAATTCATCTCTTCATTACTAAAATCAACTATTTGAAATAGTCGTCTTTTTCCTAATAAAGTGACTCATCAATTCTCTGCTCCAAAGTTTCTTGGGGTTGCTTTTCTTTCTTATTGATTCTGTAAAACAGGCAACACCAGCTGTATTAAGCTGAAAACGCATATATTCATCGTTTTTATTGAACGATTCCGTTAAAAAAGTGTATCCATCGTTAAAACCAGCATTTAATAAGTGATAGAAGTTTTCGACACATCCGAAAACGAGTTCCTACCGAAATCACCCGTTACCACCAATCATGTCTAACGCCCGTTTGTGTAGTTAACTCGCCCAAAATCACTTGCTACTTATTACATTTGACAGAACCCAAATTATTAAACAATGAGAGTTTTATCCTTAACCGTAGGAGCCGCAGCCCTTTTATCTGCGTGCACTACTCAACCCAAAGAAGAAACCACCATGAAGTGGCAGCAGTTTCCGGTCAATTATCCCACCACTGAAAAAGTAGACACAACCGATCACTATTTTGGTACCGATGTAAAAGATCCGTACCGCTGGTTAGAAGACGATATGTCTGCAGAAACTCAAGATTGGGTAAAAAAGCAAAACGAGGTTACTTTTGGCTACCTAAAAAACATACCATATAGAGACTCTATTGCTGCTCATTTAAAAGAAGTTTGGAACTACGAAAAACGCAGCGCCCCTTTTAAAGAAGGCGATTGGGAATATTTCTACAAAAACGATGGGTTGCAAAACCACAGCGTAATTTACCGCCAAAAAGAAGGAACCGATCCTGAAGTATTTTTAGATCCTAACAGTTTTTCTTCTGACGGAACCACTTCTCTCGCTGGTTTAAGCTTTACCAAAGATGGTTCGCTTTGCGCTTATCAAATTTCTGAAGGCGGTTCAGATTGGAGAAAAGTGATTATTATGAATGCAGAAACCAAAGAGGTTATTGAAGATACGTTGGTAGATGTTAAATTCTCTGGAACTTCTTGGTACAAAAACGAAGGTTTTTACTACAGTAGTTACGACAAGCCTAAAGGAAGCGAGCTTTCTGCCAAAACACAAAATCATAAACTGTTTTATCACAAGCTAGGAACTCCGCAAGCTGAAGATCAACTCATTTTCGGTGGCGAAGAAACCCCAAGAAGATACATTGGTGGCGGTGTTTCTTATTTTCAAGATTTCTTGTTTATTACTGCTGCCACCTCTACAACGGGCAACGAGTTATACATGAAACGCTTGCCAGATGGTAAAATCACTCCGGTTGTTTCTGGTTTCGAAAGCGATAACAGCGTAATCCATACCGATAAAGATGGCTTTTGGATGCTGACCAACCATAACGCTCCTAATAAACGATTGGTAAAAGTACTGGCCAACAATCCTACTGCAGAAAATTGGGAAGAAATTATTCCTGAAAACGACATGCCTCTATCTGTAAGTCAGGGCGGTGGTTACTTGTTTGCTAAATACCTTAAAGATGCCACTAGTTTGGTAGTTCAGTATACCAAAGCTGGCAAGAAAGTGCGTGAGGTAGAATTGCCGGGTGTTGGTTCTGCTGGTGGTTTTGGTGGCGATAGAGAAGAAACTTCTCTTTATTATAGTTTCTCGAACTACGTTTACCCAAGCACCATTTTTAAATACAACGTTGAAAACGGAACTTCTGAGAAATATTTCGCTCCTGAGCTAGATTTTAACCCAGAAAACTACGAATCAAAACAGGTGTTTTATACTTCTAAAGATGGAACCAAAGTTCCAATGATTATTACTTACAAAAAAGGACTCCAATTAGACGGTACCAACCCAACTATGCTTTATGGTTACGGTGGTTTCAACATTAGCCTTACTCCTTCTTTCTCTGTAACGCGCATTCCGTGGTTAGAAAATGGTGGAATTTGGGCGGTAGCTAACCTTCGTGGTGGTGGCGAATATGGCGAAAAATGGCACGTTGCAGGAACCCAAATGCAAAAGCAAAATGTATTTGACGATTTCATCGCTGCTGCCGAATATCTAATCGATCAAAAATATACCTCTAGCAGTAAGTTGGCTATTAAAGGCGGCTCTAACGGTGGTTTATTGGTAGGAGCCACGATGACACAACGTCCAGATTTAATGGCAGTAGCTTTACCAGCAGTTGGTGTTTTAGATATGCTCCGCTACCACACCTTTACGGCAGGTGCAGGCTGGGCTTTCGATTACGGAACCGCTGAAGATAGCAAAGAAATGTTCGATTATTTGTACGGTTACTCGCCTGTTCACAACGTGAAAGAAGGCGTTGAATATCCGGCAACTATGGTAATGACAGGCGATCATGACGACCGCGTGGTTCCTGCTCATTCTCATAAATTCACATCTGCATTACAAGCTGCACAAACTGGCGAAAACCCAGTGTTAACGCGCATTAACGTAAATGCTGGTCATGGTGCTGGGAAACCAACCGACATGATTATTGCAGAGATAGCAGACGAGTTAGCCTTCTCTTTCTGGAATATGCAAATTTCATCTTTACCCGCTTATTCAAAGTAAAAACGGTAAAAAACATACAGAAAAGCCCGAGTAACCTCGGGCTTTTTTTTGCTTACAACTTAGGTGTTAAAATTTGTTTTGTAGGAAACCATTTCTGGCTTTAAACGTAATTACTAATGTGAGAAAACACAAAAAAGCCTTGATATGAGACAGTTAAAAATCACAAAACAGATTACCAATCGCGAAACAGCTTCGTTAGATAAGTACTTACAAGAGATTGCAAGAGTTGACTTAATAACAGCTGAAGAAGAGGTAGAATTGGCAAAACGAATTAAAGATGGCGATAAAGCGGCTCTTGAAAAGTTAACCAAAGCGAACTTGCGATTTGTGGTTTCGGTTTCTAAACAATACCAAAATCAAGGCTTAAGCTTACCCGATTTAATTAACGAAGGTAACTTAGGTTTAATCAAGGCGGCCAAACGTTTCGATGAAACACGCGGGTTCAAATTTATATCGTATGCCGTTTGGTGGATTCGCCAATCTATACTGCAGGCGCTCGCAGAGCAATCTAGAATAGTTCGCCTGCCGCTCAATAAAATTGGTGCCATCAATAAAGTGAACCAGGCCTACTCTTCGTTAGAACAAGAATACGAAAGAGCGCCTTCTTCTTCAGAAATTGCAGACATGCTCGATCTTTCAGATGCAGAAGTAAAGCAATCGATGAATAACAATAATCGCCATGTTTCTATGGATGCTCCGGTAGGAACCGATGATGAAAGTCGTAACATGTACGACACCATGGCAGATGATGATGTTCCCAACCCGGAATACGAATTGATGAGAGAGTCGTTACGTAGAGAAATTGAAAGATCACTCTCTACCTTAACTGCTCGAGAAGCAGATGTAATTCGATTGTATTTTGGTTTACAAGGAACCCAACCCTTAACCCTCGAAGAAATTGGAGAAGAATTTGACCTCACCCGAGAACGAGTTCGTCAGATTAAAGAAAAAGCATTAAGACGGTTAAAACACACATCGCGTAGTAAACTGCTTAAAGCTTATTTAGGATAAATAATTAAGTTGTTTGTTTATGATTCTAAAATCGGTTAGTTTTTTTCTAGCCGATTTTTTTGTGCTCTACTTTCTCAATATGCACTTGGTATCAAAAGACACACAATTCATCTTTCAAGAAGAATCTAACTCAGAATCCGTAAAAACCTGAATTCGTTCTTAAAACGAATAGGTTAATCATAAAGCAGTGCAGGTAACCCAAAACGTTAAGAAATCGCGAAGCCTTGTAGCCGTTTTGGTTTTGCCGGTGCGTAGCGACACTTTTTTATGATTCTTGAATTGTTGTTCCCTCCTACCAACTGGCTGTATCGCTCCCAAAGCTATTGCCCTGGTTCAAGCCAAAAGAAATTAAGAAAACTCTTTTTCATCCTTTTCAAAGAATCCAACTCAGAATCTGTAAAATCTTTGACCACTAGCCTAACCTAACCTTTCGGCTCTTTGGTTCCTTGAGACCGAAGAGAAGCAATTCTGTCAAATCTTAAAAGCCACCCCGAAATCAATCAATAAAACGTCAAAACCTTACATTTTTAAGTATTTCGACTTGTTAAAAAGCCTTAAATCAGCGTCTAGAATTATCATTCTAATGTAAAATTTCAACCGTTCTCAAAACGACAAAAATAGCCGAATCAACTGATAGTCAAATCGTAGCGAATCCCACAGCCCGTCTAGGAAAATTACCAGTTAGGAATGCTTCTAAAACTTTTGCAGAGACCCCTATTTCTCTTTGTATATTGCGCGCTCAATTAAATCCGTTAATAGAATGAAAAAAATTTTATCCTTAACTGTTGGGCTCGCCTCCGGGTTGTTCGCCCACGCTCAATCCCCCGACTTGTTCTTCTCGGAATATGTCGAAGGATCAAGCTTCAACAAGGCGCTAGAAATCTACAACCCTACTGGCGCTGCCGTTAACCTGGCAGATTACGAAGTGCTACGTTTCAACAATGGTAGCGCAACTGCTTCTGGCACTTACACTCCAAATGGAATGTTAGCTGCTGACGATGTGTTTGTTATCGCACACACAAGTGCTACTACACCATTTACAAGTGTAGCAGACGACAATAACAACATAACAGACTTCAATGGAGATGATGCTGTTGTGTTGATCCACACTCCAACCGGAGACACGTTAGATATTATTGGTGTAGTAGGTACAGATCCTGGCAGTAGCTGGCCAGTAGCAACCGGAAGCACTAAAGACCGAACATTAGTAAGAAAATCAACTGTAGCAGAAGGAACTACAGATTGGGCTCTTTCTAGTGCATCTCAATGGGATGTTTTCCAATCTGATTTTGCAGATAGCTTAGGCATGCATATATACAGTGCAACTCCTCCTCCAGCTGTTGTAGCTTCTGCTATTGCAGACTCTAATGCTACTTGTACGGGTGCATTAACTGGTGGGGCAACTGCTTCTGCAACTGGAGGTACTGCTCCTTTCACGTATGCGTGGAGCAACGGTGATAACACAGCAAGCATTACAGGTGTTGCTGATGGTACGTATACCGTAACCATTACAGACGATGCAGGTATGACCGATGTAGCCACAGTGGTAATCACAGCTGATTTAGTAGCACAAGCTGCTCCTCAGTTTATCGATTTCACTGGTTTTACCGGTAGTAACCTCTCTAGTGTTCCTTCTATGAATTGGAGAGAAGCTTCTGGTTTCCCTCTTCCTACAGGAACTTCTTCTGTATGGCTTAACCAAACCAATTTAGGATCAACGGGTAATGTTACTGCTAAAATCAACCTTTACACAAACACAAGAGAAGAGTGGATTATTAGCCCCTTAACAACCATCACCGCTACCGATGAATTATCGTACGAAGTAGCTGTAACTAACTACAATTCTACTACTACAGGTGATGTAATGGGTTCTGACGACAAAATGTACGTTATGATCTCTTCTGACTGTGGTGCATCATGGACAGCGATTGATTCTGTAGATGCTAGCAACAACTTAACAATTACGCTTACTGAGCGTACGGTTAGTTTAGCTGCCTATGCAGGTCAAGATGTTCAAATTGGCTTTTTAGCTACTGATGGCCCAGTAAACGATTCAGAAGATTACGATCTACATTTAGATAATATCTTTATCAGAACACCGCCTTCAGTAGATCTTGCTGCTGGTTTGTTAACTGCTCCAGTAAGTGGAAACGGTTGTTTAACAGCTACAGAAACCGTTACTATCGAAATTATTAATACCGCAGGTTCTACTATCGATTTCTCTGTTGATAGTGCAACTGTAGGAACCGTTATTTCAGGCCCGAATGCTACCACACTAACAACGGTTGTAAACTCAGGTACGTTGGCTTCAGGAGATACACTTGCTGTAACTCTACCAACTTACGATATGACTGCTGCTGGAACATACGACTTTGAAGTATTCGTAAATACAGCTAACGATGGGTTCCTACCGAACGATACATCACTTATTACTACCACCATTGTAAACTCAGGAGTAGCTTCTTTACCTTCAGAAGTAAGCTTCGATGGATTTACTGGTGCTAACTTAACTACTGCTTTTGCAGACTGGTCAGAAGGCTCAGGTGCTGCGGCTCCTACAGGCACAACTTCTGCATGGACAGATAGAACTGGTGTTTCTAGCACAGGAAACATAACTGCGAGAATAAACCTTTACACTAACACTAGAAACGAGTGGATTGTTGGTCCTAAATTTATGGTTACAGCAGGTAACTACGTTGCTTATGATGTGGCTGTAACAGATTGGAACTCTTCTACAGCAAGTGCTGTAATGGGCTCTGATGATATGTTGAGAGTAATGATTTCAACAGATTGTGGTGGTACTTGGTCTGCTATCGATACAATTGATGCGTCAAACAACTTAACTACAACTTTAGCTACTCAGTTAGTAGACCTTTCTGCATACGCTGGACAAGAGGCTATTATCGCTTTCTTAGCAACAGATGGCCCAGTAGACGATTCAGAAGATTACGATCTACACTTAGATAATATCTTTATTGGCACGCCTGCTGCAGTAGATTTAGCGGCAAACGCTTTAATTACTCCAGTAGTAGGTAATGGTTGTTTCACAGCTACAGAAACAGTAGAAGTTGAGATTTCGAACAATTCTTATTTCGACATCGATTTTTCTGTAGATAGTGCAACGGTAGGAGCCGTAATCGCTGGCCCTAACCCAACAACTATCTCTACAGTAATCAACACAGGAACATTAACTTCAGGAAGTTCACTTTCTGTAACTATTCCTACAACGTATGATATGACTGCTAACGGAATCTATGATTTCGATGTGTTTGTAACTTCTGCTAACGATGCAGATACATCAAACGATACAATTGCAGCTTCTATCGCTTACGATTTAGCAACTCTTCCATCACAAGTAAGTTTCGATGGTTTTACGGGTGCTGATTTAACCACTTCTTTCCCAGATTGGCGAGAAGGCTCAGGTACTGCAGCTCCTTCAGGAACAACTTCACTTTGGACCGACCAAACAGGATTAGGTTTTGCTGGTAATGTTACAGCAAAAATCAACCTATACACTGATACAAGAGATGATTGGATTGTAGGACCTCGTTTCTTAGTAGGCGCGGGCGACCTTTTAACTTACGATGTAGCTGTTACCAATTACAACAGTACAACAGTTGGTGATGTAATGGGTTCTGACGATATGTTGAGAGTAATGATTTCAACAGATTGTGGTGCTACTTGGTCTGCTATCGATACAATTGATGCTTCACACAACTTATCAATTAATCTAACACCTCAGATGGTAGATTTAGCTGCATACGTTGGTCAAGAAGTTACTCTTGCATTCTTAGCTACAGATGGCCCAGTAGACGATACTGAAGATTACGATCTACACTTAGACAACATCTTTATCGGTACACCTCCATCTATCGACATGCAAGCTCACATGCTTGAAACGCCTAACACAGGTTGTTTCGGAGCAACTGAAACCGTTTCTGCATACGTAATTAACTCTACGTTTGTAACTATGGACTTTAGCACAGATACTACTACAGTTACTGTAGATATTACAGGTGCTAATCCAACAATGTTAACTGCAGAACTTAACTCTGGAACATTAGCAGCTGGAGACACATTATTGGTTACTTTCCCAACTACTTACGATATGAGTGCTCCTGGTACTTATAACTTCGAAGTAGCTGTAAACGTAGCTAACGATGGAGACATCAATAACGATACAGCTTCTGTTGTAACCATTGAGAACATTCCTTTCGGAACAATCCCTTCTCAAGTTAACTTTGATGGATTTACCGGTGCAGATTTAACAGCTTCTTTCCCAGATTGGCACGAAGCAACTGGAGCTATGGTTCCTACAGGAACAACTTCTACTTGGCTTAGCCAAACAGGGGTAGACGCAACTGGAAACGTTACTGCTAGAATTAACTTGTATGGTAATTCTAAAAACGATTGGTTAGTTGGCCCTAAGTTTACGGTAGCTGCTAACAATGCGGTTTCTTATAAAGTAGCCGTTACCAATTGGAACTCAACAACCGTAAGCGATGTAATGGGTTCTGATGATAAATTGTATGTTATGGTTTCTACAGATTGCCAATCAACTTGGACAGCCATTGACTCTGTAGATGCATCAAACAACTTAACAACTAGTTTAGCTATCCGTTATGCTGATCTTTCAGCGTATGTAGGTCAAGATGTTACTATCGCGTTCTTAGCTTCTGAAGGAACCGTTAATGACCCTGAAGATTACGATCTTCACATTGACGACATCTTTATTGGTGTTCCTCCTGTGGCAATCGATATGCAAGCAGAAATGTTAACGGCTCCTACAACTGGTTGTTTTGGCGCTACTGAAACCATTACTGCAGAGATTTCTAATAACGGTTTTTACGATATTGATTTCTCAGTAGACTCTGTAACAGTAACAGTAGATGTAACAGGTACTAACCCAACTACATTATCTACTGTAGTTAATACAGGTACTCTTTCTTTCGGTAACACATTGGCAGTTACTATGCCTACTACGTTAGATATGAGTGCTGCTGGAACTTACGATTTCGAAGTTTCTGTAAGTGTTGCTAACGATGTTGATACAAGTAACGATACTGCATCTGTAGTTTCTTTAACTACACTTCCGTTAGGTACCATTCCATCTCAAGTTAATTTTGATGGTTTCACAGGTGCTAACTTGAACACTGTTTTCAGTGATTGGAGTGAAGCAAGCGGTGTAGCAGCCCCTTCAGGAACAACTTCTGCATGGGTAGATCAAGACGATTTAGGTAGTGTAGGTAACGTTACTGCTAAAATCAATTTGTATACTACTACCAGAAACGAATGGTTAGTGGGTCCTAAATTTACAGTAGGAGCCAATGATCAGTTAACCTATAAAATTGCCATTTCTGATTACAATTCTGTAACAGTTGGTGGAACTATGGGTTCTGACGATATGGTAAGAGTAATGATCTCTACAGATTGTGGAGGAACTTGGTCTGCATTAGATACTATCGATGCATCAGACAATATTCCGTTAACACTTACTACCAGAACATTAAACTTAGGTGCTTACGTAGGTCAAGAAGCAATTTTAGCTTTCTTAGCTACAGACGGCCCAGTTAATGATCTTGAAGATTACGATGTACACTTAGACGATATCTTTATCGGTTCTCCTGTTCCTGTTGTAGCAACAGCTACTGCAGATTCTACAGTTACTTGTAATGGTGGAGTTAACGGTGGAGCTACTGTAGCCGTTACAGGTGGTATTGCACCTTTAACCTACGCTTGGAGTAATGGTGAAACTACTGCTTCTATTACAGGTTTAGCTGCTGGTACTTACAATGTAACAGTAACCGATTTTATTGGTGAATCTGATACAAGCATGGTGGTAATTACAGAACCAACTGCAATTGTTCCTACTATCGTAGTAGATTCTAACGTTACTTGTAACGGTGGAGCTAATGGTGGTTTAACAGTTTCTGCAATGGGTGGTACTGCTCCTTACTCTTACGAGTGGAACAACTCTGCTAGTACTGTTTCTATAACAGGAATGACAGCTGGTATCTACACTGTTACTGTAACAGACGCAACTGGATGTACAGCAACTGCACAAGACACTATTACAGAGCCAACCGCTATTGCTATCGCAATTAACACTACAGATGTAGGATGTTATGGTGATGCAACTGGTGAAGCTTCATTAACGGGTGGTGTAACAGGCGGTACTGCTCCTTACACGTATGCATGGTCTAACGGTGAGGTTACAGAAGTTATCACAGGTTTAACTGAAGGCAGCTACACGGTTACAGTTACAGACGCTAACGGTTGTACAAACACAGAAGTAGCTACTATCGATCAAAACGATAGTATCACTATCGCATTTACTACCAACAACGTAGTTTGTGAAGGTGGAGACAATGGAGATATCACAGTGGTTGCTACAGGTGGTGCTGGAACCTTCACTTACGAGTGGAACACAGGTGCTACCACAGACGCAATTGGTAACTTAACTGCAGATTCTTACACAGTTACTGTAACTGATCAATTAGGTTGTGAAAAAGTAGCTACCGAAGTTGTAGACTTCGATAACACGAACCCTGTAGTTGATTTAGGTCCTGATCAAGCGGTTGCTCCTAATGCAGTAGTAACACTATCTTCAGGTTTCCCATCAGCTAACAACTTGTGGAGTACCAACGAAACAACTGAAACAATTGATGTTACAGCAACTCAAGACTCTACAATTTGGGTAGAAGTAACTACTCCAGAAGGTTGTGTAGGAACCGATACTATCGTAATTGATGTATTACTAAGTACTAGAAACTTAAACAATGCATCATCTATCGAGATGTATCCGAACCCAACGAACGACCAATTAACGGTTAACGTTGAAGGTCTTCAAGCTAATGAGGTTACAATTCAAGTAATGAACTACAACGGTCAACTAATGGAAGAGCAGAAATGGAATAACATTTCAACTCAACATCAAGTAGACTTGAACTTAGGAAACTACAGTTCTGGAATTTACCTAATCAACGTAATCATAGACGGAGAGAGATCTACTCACCGTGTAACTGTTTACTAAAATTCAGTAAATTCAAACACCATAAAAAAAGCCGGTTGACGTTGTCAACCGGCTTTTTTGTTTTTAGACTTTTCTATTTTGAGAGATTCTCACTTCTCCATTGAATTTCTCATAGCCAATAAACCTACTTCCCTTGCCTATTTAAACCCTTTTCATCTTTCAAGAAGAATCTAACTCAGAATCCGTAAAAATCTTAATTCGTTGCTAAAACGAATACCCGAATCATAAGGCAGTGTAGGCAACCCAAAACGTGAAGAAATCGTGAAGTCTTGGAGCGATTTTAGTTTTGTTGTTGCCGGTGCGCAGCAACACCTTTTTATGATTCTTGAACTTTTGGTTCTTTTGGTTCAAGCCAAAAGAAAGAGAAGAATCTCTTTTTTTCATCCTTTTCAAAGAATCTAACTCAGAATCCGTAAAAAACCTAATTCGTTCTCAAAACGAATACCTGAATCATAAGGCAGTGTAGGTAACCCAAAACGTGAAGAAATCGCGAAGCCTTGGAGCGATTT
>JBLWWK010000021.1:0-20989 GCA_048267965.1 Salibacteraceae bacterium | reverse complement strand
CACATTTCAAGTAAAAGGTATGGAAGATTTATTGCATATAATAAAGGCTAAATACGCTACAAATAATGTCAAAACAATATATATTATATTTTCCCGCTTTTATTGTAAAAAATCGTAAATACTGAAATTAATTAAAGATTATTACTGTTCTTTCTGAACCATTCTACAATATCTAGATACACGTTATGAAGTTCTAAAAAACGCTCTAAAGAGTCCTCGAAGCACTTACTCCGAAAAGCCTTTTGTTTTATAAAAGATTACTATTTGATTTATTCTAAACCCCCTCTTATTAACAGTTAATCTGTAGTGTTCTCCCAATCATAAACACCTCCTCTATTTAAAAACTTACCTAAATTATATTCCATTGTTTTAATAGCTTCTTCAATGCCTACTTCTAAAATGGGTTTACTGTAATTATGTGTACCTTGTGCATTATCAAAAAAGCGTCCCGCAGGATCAACCATTACATAACTTCCTTTAATTTCGTCATTAGATTCTGGCACTATTGTTTTTACATCTGAATGTGTTTTTAAAAAATAATTATACTCTTCGGTTGTTATTTTAAACTCATCAATTTTAGTGTCATTTTGCCCCACTATGGGCAATACTTGTAACACTTTCCAACGTTGCGGATTAGCGTACAATATAAATTCTGTTAAGTTGTCTTTATAGTTTACTTTATTTACTACAGTGTTAATCTTTAAGCCATAGCCATACTTTTTAATAGTATTTACTAAATCATAATAAAATGCTTTGCTTAATGGTCTTTTTCCTGTAATTGCTCTACCTATTTTAACATTATTATCATCTTCTAAACTATCAACACTTACCGCAATCCAATCTAAATAGTCAGTATTAGCTTTTAAAAATACGTCAGTTAATTGACTACCATTGGTTACAATCATGGTAGTCATACCCAACTGCTTTGCTTTCTTAATTAATTTTGGCAACCATTTACAGAGTAAAGGCTCGCCACCTGCAAAGGTTATTTTCTCAAAACCTGCTGCAGCAATTTGTTCCACCACTTTTAAAGCATATTGTTCTGGTAGGTGTCCTTTTGGTAAAATAGTCTGTTTAACATCTTGAAAAGTTGCAAAACAAAACTTACAACGCATATTACACGGTTCCCATAAATGGAAATTGATACTTGGAATTAACTTTTTATTTACTAAATCAATCATAACTTTATGTGTTTAAATTAGCATGTAGCTATACACAAACGAGTTATATTTATTAGCTTAAATATTTATACTTTATATTATCTCCTGTTAACTCTATTTCCTCTATTGGAAAGTTTTTATTAGCATCTTGATGTTTCCATACTTTATTTTCTTTGATTGCCTCTATAATATCTTTTGGGGTGCATTTTTGTTGATTCCCCCATAAAATACAGTCTTTTTTTGAGAAATGATTGCTTTTTGATTTAGTATATGGATTGTTTATATTAAACAAGTTTAATATTATATCTATAGGTAAATCCAATTGAAAGTCGAACAAAGCTTCTCCTATTTTAGGCACAAGCATATTGTATAAATCATTTTTTAGAATAATTAATAGCTCAAACAGACTAACTTTTAAATGTTTATCATTAATCATTGTATGATCTGATTGATAGATGTTTGAAATAATTAAAGTTTGAATTTGTAAGTCATTTAAATTACAGTCTATAGTTAATCCTTCTAAGTTTTTTATCTTCTCAAAATTATTTCTGATATATTCTTTTGCCAAATCTAATTGATTGGAAGCTTTATTAAATTGTCTAACTTCATATTTAGAGTTTTTCAGCATATCTTCAATAGCATAAGTAGACTTAAGCTCTCCTATAAACAACACACCATCCCTATAAGCTAAAAGATCAATTTCTCCTCGTTTATTATTGTACTTATACATGTGTCCTGATATTGCTTTGAAATTCGCTTCTTTAAAGATATTAGCAAGGTAGTTTTCTGATTGATTTGATACTTTATTTGGATTTATTAAGTCTTCTTTCACCAATTTGTAGTGCAAACTTATTTCCCAACGTCTGTCTTTCATAAAGCTAGACATCCAGAAATATTGATTCCCTAATTTTATTAAAGGACTTTGTTTAATATCAATACTTGAAGTTATTTCATCATTTAAATCTAGCGTGATGAAATTTAGGATATTTATAATTTCCTCTTTTGAATACTTAAAGTAAGTAACACAATTATCTATAAAATTAATTTCATCAAAACATACCATGTAATCTGAATAAAATAGGTCTTTAAACGCTTTTGGTACAATTCGAGAAATATATTTATCTCCAACTCCTATAGATTCCTGCAGCATAAAGAAAATAGAAAAGGACTTAAGTACATATAAAACTTTGGATATATCAATGTTTATATTTTTCTTTTTTATAAAAATTTCTGTCGGTATATTTAAAAACTTGAAATATTCAATAGAGGACAAAGTATTTAATTCAAATTGTTTGTCCCAGGGCTCAGGAATAGCTTTTAACCTTTTTAATAGTTCTTTTTTATTGATAACTCTATTTGTAAAATACACCTCATCATAAACTCCTTTTTCTAGAGTTTTACGATACAAACTATGCTTGTTATTAGTTAATAAAACAGACTCTAATCCTTCAATCGACTCAAACTCTGCAAAACCTGATAAGTATTTTTTTATTTGATACTCATTATCATATTTTGTGAAATAAAACTCAACGACCTCTCTAAATTTATCTTTTAAAAGTTGATAATCTTCAACAGGAATCGTTTTAAAGTAGTTGACATTATATTTATTTACTACCACCATCCCTTTTTGCTTAAGGTCTACTTTTTTAATTTTTATAAAGGTGTTTAATAAATTGATTAAAATTGCTTCATAGCTCACTCGTTTATTCCTATTTCCAACAGTTTTTGATGAATACTGTTTAAAATCCTCATAACACATGATCATTTGAAACAAAATGTCTTCTAGAGCTAAAGTTTTAATAAATGTATTATGTTTTTCCTCTTCTGCATTCCAATAATCTCTATACAATTTAATGTATTCCAGCTCTTTATAAAAAACCTTTAATTGGGTGTCGTTTTGAAATATTGAAAAGCTCTCCCAGTGTGAAGCATGATTGAATGCTTCGCTGAGCTTAATAATTTTTGAAAGCGTATATTTTTTATTAGAATTAAAGAACTGCTTTAAAAACGATTCACTTGGTGCCGTCTGTTTTCTAAAGTAATTAAGTAGTAACTCCTCAAAAAAAGGCTCTTTAGAGATTTGATTAAACCATGTAATAGGAATCGTAGATTGCCAAAAGAATTTGGAATCTTTACTGCCTTTTAAGTAAGATGTTTGTATTAAATAAACACGAATTTCATTATAATTTGTAGTCGTTAATAGTTTATCTAAATTATATTGTGGTTTATTATTTTTTGTCATTGTTTAAATATTTAGTTAATCATATAAGATCATATTTAAACGTAAGACATACCAAAACTAATTTATTTTTTAAATATATACAAATTCTATATTGTTCCATTAAAAAAATCATAAACTCATCCCAACACCATTAAGCTTTAACCAATTTACTTGCTTCTCATAATTAGGTAATATTTTATCAACTTCATTCCAAAAAGCTGGTGAATGATTAATATGTATTAGATGAGCAAGCTCATGAACTACGATATAGTGTAAAACATCTATTGGAGCCATCGCACATTTCCAGTGAAAATTCACATTTCCATTTGGAGTACAGGAAGCCCAACGATTTTGTAATTCCATTACTTTAATTTGATTTGGGACCACTCCTAATTGATTTTTATAGCGTTCAATTATTGGATGGATTTTGCTATTCAATTTGTCTTTATAAAACTTAACAAATAGCTCCTTTGCTTTATGCTTATTTCCTTTGTTTAAGAAGAATTCATTCTTTTTAAACTGAACACCTTCCAATTTTTCATCTACTAATTTCAATCGATAATTACGTCCTAGATATAAAAACGATTGCCCATTTACATATTCTCTTTGTACCGCATTCTCATTAAGCTGCTCCCACTCTGCCAAATTTTTAAAGATCTGGTATTCCTTCGCTTTTAGTATATCTCTAATTTCTTCATTACTAAGTTTTTCAGGCACACGTGCAGAAACAGAGCCATCTCTTTCTATAAAGATACTTACTGTTTTTCGGTCGCTTTTTTGAATAACTATGTCTACTCCAGATACTATCATCATTTGATTAATTCTTGATGTCTACGTTTTGCTAAGTTCATTAACTCCACACTTAATTTAGCATGCAATTTAGATACTTTATCTACGTCGTTAAACGAAATTAAATCTTCTACTTCTCCTTGTAATTTTCTAATTTCTGCTGGTCTTCCTCCCCAAAAATTAGGTTTATTTATAGCGTCTTGTAAAAGATTTACCAATTCAATTGTTAAATCTTTTAAAGCTTCTTTTTCTTCTTCTCTTACATCTTCATCCTTAAAAGCACTAAAGATTATAAAATCATAAAATGGTAATTCTTGTTCATCTAAACCTTCTTCTTCATTTTCTCCTTGTCTTCCTTTTGCTAAATCCTCTCTTACTTTTTCAAATTCTTCTACAATAGCATCCCAATTCCCTTGGTAACGCTCTATGATTTCTTCCATACGTTTAAGAAAACGTTTGTATAAGGCAGGATCTTTATTAATATTCACCTTAATATGCCTTCTAATCGCATGCTCCATTTCTGATGCTTTTGATTTTGAATTGCCACCTAATTTACCTACTTCTTTAGCAAAATCTTTAGACAATAAACTTATAGGTGCTACTCGACTATCGATACCTAAGGTTTCCAGATGCGCATCAATCATTTTACGCACTTTAGGTTTCGCCCATTTTAAATCCATACTCGGATCTTTGTAACGATTTTTAATACGCACTAATAAATACCCAAAACGTTTGGCAGGAATATAATACTTTCTTGCTGCTTCTGAATTGAATAACAAATCTAAACTATCAAAAAAGGCTTTAATATACGTATCAAATTGCGCTCTAAACGGTATAGATTCTGCTAAAGCAATACAATCTTCAGCCAATTGGAATTCCGCATCTTTATCTGGCATGCGTTGTTCTGCAAACTTCTTGAATTCTATGATTCCTTTGTCTGTAAACAACTGAAGCATACGATTGTAACGTGCCTCTAAAACAGGAATTTCTTTATTTATATCTCTAAAGTATTCTAACAGCTCTTTGATATCTTCTTCGTCTTCTGCTCCCCAAATATTTAAAGCATCCTTTAAATGATTGGATACTCCATAATAATCGACTAAAATACCATGTTTTTTATCCTGTTTAGTTCGGTTTACACGTGCTATAGCTTGCAGTAAATCATGTTCTCGAATGCTTTTATCTAAATACATCACTTGCGCAATGGGTGCATCAAAACCTGTTAATAGCTTATCACAAACACATAAAAAAGCAACACCTGTTTCTGGCTTTAAATAATTACCTTCTTCATCGGTACTATAATCAAAATCTTTTTTAAAGTTATCTACTGCTTTTATTTCTCTTGCATTTTTTCTTGCTGCACTAATAAATGCCTGTTCGTTATTATCTTGTTTGGTAACCACTGTACCAATCTTTAAAAATTCAATTTTTTTAATTAAATCTTCATCTGGTTCTGGTTTGTTTCTTTCTAATTCTGCTCGCTCTTTTAAAGCTTCATCAATTAAATATTGATAACGTGCTGCTGCCAAAACGGAACTTCCAACTACCATCGCTTTAAAACCATTTGGTAAAATATCATCTACATAATGCTTTACTAAATCTTTAGCAATTTTTCGTAAACGATCCATGTTTTCCAAATAGGCTTGCATGGTACCGTAACGTCTTTGTATTTCTTCCTTTTCCTCTTTATTTTGTTTTTTAAAGACATCTTCAAATTCAGCATCAAAAGCTTCTCTCGATTTTATATTATCGTTGGTGGTTTTACCAATATAAATAATGTCTAAGGTAGCACGATCATCTACAGCTTCTCTAATTTTGTAGGTATCAATAAATTCACCAGTACCACCAAAACGTTCGTGTGTTTTTTGTTTATGTCTATCTGTTAACAAAGGTGTCCCTGTAAAAGCAATTTTTGTGGCTTGTGGGAATGCAGTAAACAAATTGTCGCCCATATCACCACCTTGTGTTCTATGCGCTTCATCAATCAAAATAACAATTCTGTCTGATGTGTTTACCACGTCAAAAGGTTTAAATTCTGGCACTTTGCCTTCTTCCACAAAAGCTTTCATAAGTGCTTTAGAATGTTTTAATTCTTCTTGCACAAATTTATGCACCATAACCATGTTTAAGTTAGAGGCATTACCGCTTAATTTTGGCACTAATTCTTTACGAGAACCAACAATATTGGCTTCTTTAAACTCATTGGTTAGACGTGCTGTGGCAGAGAGTTGTTTTTCTAAGTCTTTACGATCTACCATCATAATGACTTTGTAATCTTTCAAATCTGCTTGCGAACGTAACTTACGAACAAAGAATACCATGGTTAACGACTTACCAGAACCTTGCGTATGCCAAACTACTCCAGATCGACTTTTACTAGTAGTTTCATTACGTAATCTATCTAATATTTTACCAACAGCTCTGTATTGTTGATAACGACAAACCACCTTAATTTCGATACCTTCCTTTATCTCCATGAATAAAGTGAAATGCTGCAAAATGTCTAATAAGATTTCTTTATTTAAGATGCCTTTTATTAAAACTTCTTGTCGTACTCTTGGATCGCTTTGCAATCCGTTGTTTTGATATCTAGCCGTTTCTTCTGCGGCATAGTTTAGCATATCTATATTTCTATAGACTTCAGGAAAGATATCTTTCCAGTTTAAGTAATATTCGAAATCTCCTGAAATAGAACCTACACGTGCTTCTTCTCCATGTGTTGCAATGCTAAATAAGTTGTAATAAAATAAACGTTCTTCTCCTTCTTTAATTCCAAAATCATCCTCACGTGTATTGGCATAACGCATAATTTGGTCTACTGCACTCGAAATTGGATCTGCTACATCTACATCTTTACACTCTACAACAGAAAAAGGCAATCCATTTACAAATAATACAATATCTGGAATAATAGCACTTCTAGCAGCGCCTGGAGTGTCAATACGAAACTGATTGACAGCAATAAACTCATTGCTATCCCAATTTTTAAAGTCTATGAGTTTTACTAATGGATTCTCTTCTCCTGTGACTTCATTTTTTGCAACGGTTGTTTTGGTAACACCAATTAGTTTTTCAAAAACTTGTTTATTGGCTTCTAAAAGAGACAAATTTGCTTTTTCGGTAGCAATGGTTTCTTTGTATAAGTCTTCTAACTGTTTATCGGTTAACCATTCCACACCATCAACAACATTTATTTTTTTAACCGCTTTTATAAACTCCTGTTTAAGTGTGACTTCTTTAAAACTAGAACGTAAACTTTTGGCAGGATCTTGAGGAATACCAAAACTACCTTGGTCTATAATGCGCCAATCAAGGTCTTTTAGTTTTTTTAAAAATGGTTTTTCTACGTTTTTGTATTCTGCCATGATTAACTTGCTTTTTGTTTATGTATAGTTCTACAATTTTCAATTTGTAATTCTATACGTTTTAAAAATTTATTTTCACTTTCTATTAATGTAGTCATATCCATTATATCGTTAATGTAGATACCATCAACTATAAAGTTTGGTATGTTTACACTATCACCAAATAATCCTTTAGAAACGGATCTCTCTTTACTCAACTCTTTCGATAAAGGATATATTAATCCACCAAAAATTATATTAGGCATGTAATACTGCATATACGTATGTATTTGGTAAAAATCTGAACGATCTAAATCCTCTTTTCTGCCAATCATTTTTTTAAACTTGGCATCAAAAACAATAACTTCTTGCGTTAGTTTGTTCTTCATCACTATATCAGGAAACATTCTACGTCCAAAAAATAACCCCTTATATACGTTTAACTCTTCTTGTCCATTAATTACCCAATCTAAAAAATGCTTACTTAGTAACTTTTCTAAATACACTTCAAACAATTGAGATATATCGAACATATAGCCGTAGGTTTTAAGATGGTTATTTGATTTACTTGATTCTATTTCTTGGTTTTTAAGCAATATCTCGGCATACTTTAAAACCTCAGCAAAAGGTTTATAAAGCGGATTGTATAATACTGCATTATTTTTAGCTTTCTCTATGACACGCTGAGAAACATAGTTTTTAGAATGATGCTCATTTAATGTTTGATAAACACCAATAATTTTAGATTTATAATGTACTCCTAAATATTCTTCTACTTTATTTGCTGCTGCAAACAAAACATCCACTATTTCCTGAATATATTTTTGAACTCTATAGGTTGATGTTAATTTACCTTGAAAAGGTATATCTCTTTTTAAATATTCATTAATACTTATCTTACCTCTAACTTTAGAACTTCTTTTGGTAACTTGAGTATATTTTTTTGGAAGTCCTAACACACTCGCTTTTTCTAAAGCTTGAATGAATAAATACGAAATAATGTATTGAAATTCATTACATTTTTTGTGTGCTACCGCATTTACATCTTTTGTGTCTACGTAAATATCGTTTACAAAATTTAGCATCCTATGTAGAAGGATATTTCCATAACTGGTTTGAATATTAAATGTATATCCGTTATGATATAAGACACCAGCGAACAAACCTGTTTGTATTGCAAAACGTCTTTCTTCTTGGCGTTTTTGAGCAAACAACTTTAAAACTAATTGTTCTTCGTCTTCTAATTTATTTCTTCTGTCTTTAAACCCTATAATTTGAAGCTGAGAAAAATCTTGACTTTTTGTAGACAAGACAAAAACATCTGTAAATAAGTCTTTTTGTAAAGCTTTTTTATGTTTATTATATTTTATTTTAAATTCATTCCACAAACTGTTCTCGTCAAAAAAAGTTGACTCGTAGTAATGATGATTTGTTGGAATACTAATTTTCATTAATTAAGATTATTTTTATATAATTCTAAAGCATCCTTTATTTTACCATCTAATTCTTGCTCTGAAAATAATGCGCGTAAATATTCTTTTAATGAAGGTTCTAAATACAAATGAAATAGTTTCTCCATATTGCTTTTAGATATGGTTTTTGAATTAGCTATACCTGTGATTTTCATAAAAAATGAATGACCGAACTCATACGATTTTCCTAAACCAAGCGTTTGACTTATATACTCATTTAACTTTGTGCAAGCAACGCTGTATTGTGGCATATTTAAAAAATCATCGCCATTTTTAAATTTTGTTTCCTGTTCTAAAACATCTTGATTATAATCCATTCGCTCCCATTTAAAACGTCTTCGAAGTGCTAAATCAAAAGCATCAATACTTTTATCTACATCGTTCATCATACCAATAAAGTAAACGTTATTCGGCACACCAAAATAAGCATTGTCATCTTCGAAAATAAAAGCCAAATCACTTATATCTTTTCCTTCTTTCTTAGCATCTGCAACCATAGCTTCTATAAGCGGACTGTATTGTGTTTTATATAAATTCTGCTTAGGTTTAAAAATATCATAACGATACTCTTTTTCTAAACACATTAATGTTTCTCCAAAAACTGCAGATAAATTAGCTCTGTTAATCTCATCTACAACAAAATAATAAGATTTTGGATCACGTTTCTCTTCTTTAGCTAGTACACATTCCGCTAGGGCCTTTTTACAGAACTTTTTAAAGACTCCATCGGTTAATTCAAATTTTATATTCCCATCAATTGTGACACCTTTAGGCTTTATACCATCAATAAAGTCTTCATAAGTAAAAGATGGATGAAACGTTATAAACTCATAACGACTATCATTGTCCATGCAGATGAAATCTAAGCTTTGTCTTACCGTATAGGTTTTACCTGTACCTGGTGGTCCATATAAAATGACATTTGGTGTATTGGCATCTGCAACAGCACTCGACGTAGCATACTTCCAAAGGAAACGAGATACTAAAAATGCATTTATAGGTGTATCCTCTAAATTTAGTAATTTGTTTATAGTGATACGCACTTCATGGTTCTTACCCAAATTGGTAGCTGTTTCACTATCTAAAAAATCACTGTGTAATGTATTTATGGCATCATCAGAATAGATATTTAAGTAATCACTTACATTATCTAAGACAGCCATCTTTCTTAATATCTGCTTGGCAGCATAATTAGCTTCTTCAATAATTTGAATTTTTTCTATAGCTGAACTGCCATTAACTATACTCTGCAATAAAGGTTTTAGAATAGTATTAAATCGTTCAGTAGCATCTTCTAATGAATTGTAATTTATTTTACCATCCCCTCTTTTCAGATTTTCATTAAAGGTGTAAGTTGTATTATCATCATTAAGTTTAATTTCAAAATTACTCGCATTGCCAGGTTTTGACGAACCATAGATTTCACTTGTAGCTCGTTCTAAAAAATTACATAAATAACCACCTCTTTCACTGCTATTCTCAAGCCGATTTGTATAATCTTGTAAATTTAAAGTACCATCTTTAATTTTGTTTCGATAATATTGCCAATCGCTCTGCAACTTTTCAATTTTACTATTTATTTTTTTTAAATCTTTAGCCGTATAGCTAGATTTAAAACGTTGCCACAAACTTTTAATATTTTCAATACGTTCTGGGCTTAAATTAATATTATCCATTACCAATTGTTTTTGTACTTGTAAATACCATTTTTTAATAAATTGATTGGTTGCATTATTTCCATTACAGAGAGTTAAAGTCCCAGGTGCCTGTATGTGTTTCTTGCCAAAAACAGTAAGAGCGGAATCTTTTAGGGTCTTAGCATTATCTCCATAGATTTTGAGTAATTTGATAGGCCTGCGCAAGCGGAACCAATCTAAGTCTTCATTTATATTGTTTTCAATAAACCAAGCATCTTTTACCTGCACCAATGCAATTGGGCTACTACCATCCCGGATGAGTACAACATCATCTACATGCATTTGATTTTTAAAATCAGATGGATCAGAAACTTGTTCCCCTTTTTGGTTCTTCCAAGATTCTCCCATACCAATCACTTCTTTTTCTTGAAGTATTTGAATAAGTTTTTCTTTGTTAAACTTACCACGATTACTTGGATGCATTTGTAAATGCCAGTAGTTCATTCTAATTAATTTTTCTTTAATTCTAAAAATTCATTAATTTTTTCTTTCACTTTTTCTAATGTAGCAATATGCCCATCAATCTCATTAAAATGAGCAGTTGTAACAACTTCCATATTAATCCAAGAGGAATTTACCTCATTCGCTACATCAGATACTTGGATTGCATCTTCATCCGCAGGAATATATTTCTTGCTCAAATCTATCGCTGGCATAATAAATAATTCAATCAATTTTGGTCTTATAACAACACCTTTTTCATTTAAAAGCTCTGGATTCGATAAAGCACCTTGATTTAAATGGTAAAATTCTCTAGCAAAATGATTATTACCAAAATTGATATGAACACCACCTTCTCCAGGAATTAATTCTATAACCTTTTTATTAGCTATTTCATGCATCATTTTATACATCAGTTTTCGGTAGAGATAAAATCCTTTCTCAAAATCAGTATAACGACTTATGTAAGTACGAACAGAATCACGAAGTGAATTTCTAAAATCATTTAGCGCAAATAAAGTGGCAAATAACTCATTTATGGTATCTAGAGCTTTTTGGTTTTTAAACCCAAATTCTTCATAAACATGTTTGACATCAATAAACTTTAAAAAATCGACTTGTAATTCAGGGTGAAACTCCAGGCTGAAGGATTTATCGGCTTTATATTTTTTTAATGCAGCCAATTGTTTATCGATTGCCTTTAATAATTGTTCTAAATTATTTTTAAAGAGTTTAACTTCCGATTTAATGAGCTGCTTTTCCTCTTTAGCTTTGTCTTTTTTATCACGTCTATAACCTCTTTCTCCAAGCCAAAATGCTAACCATAAACTTAAAATGGTTAATACCAATGAGAGAATATCAAACCAATTTTGCGAAAACGACCAAAACTCTGCTGCTTTCTCTGCTTCTTGTACGATTAATTTAAAGTCAAACATATCCTCTAATTTATTACCGTTTCGATATTATCAATAGCTTCGTCAAAATTTGCAAGTACATCTTCTAAAGTCGTAGCCGCTTCTTCTAAATTCATTCCTGTTTCAGAACCTTGAATGCCTTCAGGTAGGTTATCAAATTTCTCTTGTTCCTCCTCTTGAATAGTACTAACTATATGCTTTAAGTCATTAATAATTTCTATGACTTTTTTTAATTCTATTCGTGTTTTAGTATTCATAACAATAATATTTAATCCACACTAACGGCAACCTTACCCGTTAACAAATCTTGCAGTAAACCTGCTTTTAATTGTTGGTATTTGGCTAATGCTTGTTGTTCGGTTTGGATTTTTGATTCAATTCCATTTAATCTATCGACAATTATTTTTTGTTCATCAAGTTTTGGCTTCCAAAATTGTGTTGAATCAATCATACCTTTATTTAAATTTGGTTGACCACTACCTTGTGCTAAAAATAAGATTCGATCTTTAGAATAATTTAAACCATAATAGATGAAATAATTATTCCATAGACTATTTGGAATAATTGCTAAAACTGCTTGGTTCGTACACGCTTCAATTTTTAACATCGAAACTTGAGCAGCTGTTGCTCCATACATAGCAATTAAAACACTTTCTTTTGGTGCCATTTTAGCTGAACTAAACCTTAAAGCGTCTGTTGTAATAGATTCTTTAGTTTTATATATGAATGATTTATTCACTTCGCCAGAAGCAACCCAAGGAATATCTCCTTTATAAAAATCTTCAATTGCTCTGTTTGGTGTTCCTCCAGCATAAGTCTCGTTTTCTTTACCCAACTCCTCAACCTCCCACTCCTTAGGAATCAAACCCAAAGCACTCTCTTTATACATCGCTGGTGCATCTTGAGGTGTTGGGCGTAGTTTACCTGTGTTTACATCGATACCACGTGTAAACAAATCGTGCATTAAACCTTGTTTTATGGCTTGGTATTTGGCAATAGCGCTTTCCGTTTTTTCTATAACGTTATCTACTGTAGATAGAATTTTGGCTATTTTTTTTTGTTGTGGTAGTGGTGGTAGTTTTATTGTATAATCACTAAGTTCTTCCTTTGTAATAGTTTTTATTGTACTTCCATTTGCATTTTCTTTCGCTACATTAAAAAGTTCTCTTATTATGTACATAATGAACTTCAAATCAACTTCTTCATAGAATTTTTGAAAAACTAAAAGTGTTCTATCCATATATGCTTCATAATCTGTTATAGCAACCCTACCAATCGATCCTTGAATAGTTAAAATTAATGAGCCTTTAGGAATAAAAACACTCATTTGTGCACCAAGCTTACTAATTTTACGTTTAGTAACACGCTTAAGCTTCATATTATCATCAACATCATATACTTGAATAAAAGGCATTCCGTTATTATCATCATACCATTTATCCAACCCATATGGTTGAGGAAAACTTCCTCTACGGAACAATGCTAAATCTACAAGTCTAATTTCTTTCCAATTATTTATCATAACCCAATTCCATTAAAAAGTTATTTAATTGGGAAGCTATTTGTTCCCTACTGTCTAAAATGCTTACCAACGTATTTTGATATTTAACAAAACGTGTTTCTAACTCAGCAATTAAGGCATGTTCGTAACGGTTTACATAATCCATTACGGTGTTATGTAATGTTTCTTTAAAACGAACAAGTATTAAAACTTTAGCTTCTTCTGGAGTTATTTTTTCGCGTGCTCTGGCAACCAAATCTTCTTTTTTGGCTTTTATTTCGGCAATGGTAGCTTTGCAGGTTTTTAGCTCGTTGGTTAATTCTGTGTGTTTGGCTAATTGTTGCTCTATGGTTGCTTTTTTAGTTTCGGCTTGGGTTTGGGATTTTTGTTTTTGGGATAATGTTTCTGTTAAAGGAGACCCTTCGGTAAGCTTCGCTTCGGTGCCTTCAAAACATAATTCATTATGTTTCTCGTGAATGCTCAGGGTGACATTAGCATTTGCCTTGATTCTAATTTTTAAAGCTTTAATTTCTTTCTTTAATTCTCGAATATCTGCGTTGTATACTTTTATGTTGTCTTTTAATTCTTTTAAAACCTCTTTTGGGAAGACTTCGTAATTGTCTTCGTCAAACTCCCCTTCTTCTAGTTCGTTTACTTCATTAAATAACGCTTCTAACTCGTCGCGTCTGGCTTCGTTAGTGGCTAATTCTTCTAATACTTCTGGGAATTGTGATTGTAGAATATCATCCGCAGGAATTAATTCTGCATTCCAACCACTTGCTGCAATCGATTTTAAATCGGTTTCTAAGGTATCCCAATAAGACGCAAATGCACCTCTACTTTTGTGTAAATCTAAAATACCAAGAGCACTAAAATCGTTGGCAATGCTCACAGAGAAATCTCTGAATAAATCATACACATTTTTCTGTTCCGGTAAGGCTTCTAGTTTCGGTACATTGTTTGTCCACCATTGGTTAACACCATTGGTGTATTCTTCTCTTTTTAAAATAACATCATCGTGTTCTAAAACAATATTTTTTATTTGTTCTTTAGAAGTAATATTATCTGCCAAAATATCATACCCTATTTTAGGTGAATTATGGTATATGGCTGTTCGTAAGCGCAAGTAGTTGTTCCAATATGGTTGTAATTCATCTACTTCTGCAGTAGGGATTCCACCATGTAAATGTGCGTTAACGTCTTGCGGTTCCGCTGGCGGACTATTATCAACATATCTACGTATGTTATAGTTGTAGTCTTCTTTTTCTAAATCGGCTTTAGAGATATTTCTAGCATAGCCTTCTAAATTCTCTTTATTTTTATAGATGTAGCTAATTTTAGCAATATCTTCTGGACGTAGTTTATTTTGGTTTTTACCTTCTTTGTATTCTCTATCGGCATTAATAAACAACACCTCGTTACGTTGTGCTGCTCCTTTTTTGTTGATGATTAATACAGACGCAGGAATCCCTGTTCCATAAAATAAACCAGATGGCAAACCAACTACAGCTTCTAAATAGCCACGATCTACCAACCATTGACGCATGCTTTTTTCTTCGCTACCTCTAAACAATACACCATGTGGCATTACTACTGCCATACGACCGTTATCTTTTAGTACAGACACCATGTGTTGCACAAACATAAAGTCGGCTTTTTTCTTTTTAGGCATCCAATAATGGAAACGATCACGGAAGTTTTTAATGTCGCTATAATTTGCAGAAAATGGTGGATTGGCAATAACAATATCAAAACGTTTTAATTCTCCATTTTCTACATGTAATGGATTTGCTATGGTATCACCTTGTAGGATTTCGGCATCAAAAATATCATGAAACAGCATGTTCATTTTACACAAAGACCATGTTGTTCCGCTTAATTCTTGACCATGGAAACTTAAACGCGATGCATCACCATAACGTGCTTCTACATAGTTTTTGTTTTCGATAAGCATACCACCAGAACCACAAGTAGGGTCATAAATAGAAGATTCCTCTTCAGGTTCTAAAAGTGTTACTAATAACTTTACGACTTCGTTTGGTGTATAGAATTCTCCACCTTTTTTACCAGCACTATCTGCAAAGTATTTTATTAAATACTCGTAGGCAGTACCTAAAAGGTCTGGAAACTCAAAACGATCGTCGGTTAAACTTACTTTATTAAAATGGGTGATGAATTCTATAAGTTTTTCATCACTCAATGCATTTTTGTTTTTACCAATGGTACGGTTAAAGTTGACGTTGGTTAACACACCAGATAATTTATCAGGATTTTCTTCTTCTAATGCCTCTAAAGCTTTATTTAAATGGTCACCCACATCTTTTTTAAGGTGAAGAATTCCATCGTTTACTTCTTGTCCTGCTTCGTTGTTGGTTTTATAATTCCAACGTGCACGAGTTGGTACGTAGTATTGGTAAGCGTTTGCTCGCTCAAGAGCTTCGTTTATCTTTTCTTCAGAAAGTCCTTTGGCTTGTAATTCTTTTAAACGAGCCGCACGATCTTGCTCGTACTTATCACTTAAACGTTTTAAGAATAACATTCCGAAAATGTATTCTTTAAACTCTGAGGCATCCATGTTACCTCTTAATATGTCGCAGGCATCCATAAGGAAACCTTCTAGCCATGACAGCGTTAGTTTTTTGTTGGTCATTTTTTATTTTATGAGATTTTTAACTCGTTTTTCTAATTCTTGTGTTCTATTATATATGTATTCTTCGATTTCAACCGAAATAATATCAGATTCTTTTAAAGAGTGATTTGTAACTAAGTGAGGAGGGATAAAAATATTATCTGTCCCATCATCGGGCTGTAAAAAAGCATAGCCTTTATATGCATTTAAATTAATTACTTCTCCTTTCTTAACAATACTACTTTCTTCTTTTAAATCATTATCTATTTTATTCCAATTCTCTGTTTTTGGGTTAGAGTCTACATGTATTTTAAACCAAACCAATACATCTAATAATTGAAATAAGACACTTTTGAATAAGTAGGGAGTTCTTATTGTACTAACATAAGTATCTACCTTGGCACGATGCGAGCCATCTTGAGTAACAGACAAAATGTTTCTAAAATAATTAGCAATTTGTGTTGGTACAACGGACTCTTTATTTAATATATGTTTTTTATATATATCTGATGTTCTAATATCTTGTTCTATTCCACATAAAAATTTACTTGATTGATTAAGAGCAACTTTAGGCTGAATGAAATCTGAAGGTAGTAGATCGTATTTATTAAATGCAAGGAAAACATCTTCAATAATTTTTCTAATTTGATTAAATTTTCCTGTATCACAACCATTGTATTTAAGAAGTTCTAAAAGATCATGTGCTGCAGTTTCACCAATATATCTTTCAGTGCATACATCAAAAACCCTATTATATTCGTGTCTGATTTGAGTGTCTTTAAGTTGGTCTGCTGCAGTTTTAATATCTACAAAGAGCTGTTCAATATCATCATCAATTCCTTTTTTATAAACTTTTTTAAAAGCTTTATTAAAAGTTTTGTCTTCGTAGGCTTCCGCCTGTCCAGTAAGAACAAAAACTTCAAACTTTTTTGGAAGTAATAATAACTCCTCTTTAGCACGATGCACATTATCGGTATCTTCTGAACCTTTTACATCGTCTTCATTTTCAAAAAACTTTGCATCTAACAAAACACCATCATAAATAGGGTGGTTTTTTTTAAGTTCGGAAACCCCATCATTCAACGATTTATAAGGAACTAACTGTATGTCATTAAATTTTGCATCACCCTTGAATCCCAACATACCCTCATGTTCGTCATCTATCCATAATATGTTATAATATTTTTTTTCCATCTTACTATATTGATTTAATTTGAAATGAAAAACGAAAAATCACTGGGTAAATAGGATCTGAATTTAAAGCTAGTTCCCAATCTTCATTTTCAAAATATGTTGCAATTCGATTGATATCATATCCTCCAAGGCCAGATCCATTAATGCTATCGGCAGTAGAGTACTTCATAATGAATTTTTCTCTGTCAAAATTATTCGGAAAAGGCAGTCCATTATTCCGTATCTCAACAATCAATTGATTCTCTATCTCACTCAATTCCATCATTACATGATTTCCTTTCTCTTTCTCTTTAAAGCCGTACTTGTTTGCATTGGTTAAGAGGTTGTCAAGAAGTGTCTTGAACAGAACTTTATTGATAAGAATTCCTCTAGTTTTCTTTTCATCAACTTTTAGCAGTTGCTTTTTAATTGAAAACTTAAATTCATTATTTGATATCTCATTAAATATGCTATTAACCTCTGTAAGCGGTATGATCGTTTTTTGGTAATCACTTAAAATTAATCCATTTTCACCTTTTTCTAGTACATCAGAAATAAATTTGATGTCTCTATTAATTTCTGAAATAGCTTCTATTATTCCTAAATTAAAGAATTCTTTAAACTCAGCATCTAAAGCTGAAATGGCTTCTTTTTCTCGGATAAAGAATTTTGAAAGATTCTTAGACCAACCAAGTATATTTTGGCGAGGTCTACCTAGTGTATGTTTTAGAGAAGCAAATTCATCAAACTCACTTGTACTCACATCATGTGCTAGTGCATTTCGTTCTAATTGAAGTTGCTTAATTTTGTCTGAAATTTCTTTTAGTACAGATACTTTAGCACGTTGTACTTCTGTAGAGGGTAACTTTACCTTAATCTCTAATAAATCATCTTTACTGATATAAGGAATAGAACCGCCTACTCTTAAACTTTCTAACTGTTGCTGTACATAGTCAGCATGCAGTTCATTAATTAAGTAGGTAATATCTACTTTAGATTCGTCTACTTGAAACGGAAGTATTTCTGCGGTAGTAAAAACAGGCTCTTTTTCAAAATGAAAAAAGGATGGTTTTAGGTATTTTCCCCTAACAGCTAATAGCAGACAGGAGGTGTTAATTTCTTGAGCACTTATTTTCTTTAAGGGTGCTTCTTCTAACTCCTCTATATTCAATAAGTAGTCTAACAGATCGTCCTTAAGATCACGAATACGTATTATTTTACCGTTTTCGGGTAAATTTCTTTTATTCCCTTTAAAATCAGTGAAAAGCTTCTTTAGCTTCACACCTTCAATTTCTTCTTGAAAATATCGTGGAATATTTAGATTAAAGTCATTATCGGCTACATCTTTATTAGATATTATTCTAACATCTTTATTATCCTTAAGTGAATTAGTGGCATGTAAAAGCTTATCCACATCAATTACACTCTCTTTTGGAGATATTTTGGTAGTAAAAGAATTAGCGTCAACAAGTTTTATTTTGCCAGGAAAATCTTTAGACTTATTCAGAATAAGAAGGAGGATAGGGATTCCTGAATGAAAAAGAAGGCCTCCAGGTAAAGAGATAATAGTATCAATTAAATCTTCTTGAATTAACTGCTTTCTGAGTTTTTTTTCAGAACCTCCTCTAAACAGAATTCCATGTGGAAAAACTGCAATCAACTTGCCAAAGTTCGATAATGAATTCATTCCCATATTTAACAAGAACTCTTCAGCTGTTCTGAAATTTGGGAACTGCTTCTTGTATAGACCATTTAGTCGCATCCCAAATGGAGGGTTTGACACAATTAAGTCGAATTGTTCATGATTAGGCCAATCCATAATAGAATCCTCACATCTAAAATTTGCAGAAGATTTATGAGCGATTAATCTTAATTGTCCTATGGCCCAAGTTTTTTGATTCAATTCTTGAGCATATACTAAATCAGAATCCTCACGATCTATGATGAAGGATGCTACACCAGCAAAAGGATTGAATACTTTTAGTCCTTTTGTAGACCCAATATAAGTATTTATAAATTCTGTAAGTTGTTTGGGCTGAATGAATTCACCACTTTTTCTGCCTTTCGACAAAGCGATACGCTCCAAGGTTTCATCATAAACTATTGAAATGTTTTGTTGTAGCCATTCTGAGTCGATGGAAATCAACACCTCAACCAAATCATTTATTGTTTGTTCACTTAGTCTCTCAAGGGAAGGTAGGAAAATTTGAAATACTCTTTTTACAGAAATATCATTTGTATTCTTCAACATTTGAACTAAAGCTTCTTTATGCTCCTGCATATAAGGTAGCTGTTCAGTGATTGTATTCGTTGAACGCAAATATAGGAATAGCAGTATCACTGAGTAGTCCTCAGTGTTCAAATCATGTCTTAACACATCAAAAAGCCTCCATACATTTTGCAAAACTATTTCTCTATCACTCATTGAATTAAATTTCTTCATAACGATACAATCTTTTTATTACTCTGCAAATTTGTAATCTATGTGTGCAATTTAAGTGCACAGTTGTAATTTTCTTTCATTTTAAATATTCTATTTGCTAAAGATAATTGTAAAGATTGAGGTGATTTTACAGTTAATCCTTCTCCATATTGAAGCAATAAGCTTTCAAGCTCATAATTAGGGATAAGTTCTATTGTAATAGTAGTATAGTCATTAGTTATTTCTTTTATCTTTTGAGAACCGTGTATTGGTTTTGTTTTAATATATGGCCATAAAGATTTTTCAATCCTAATCGTTATATCAATAGGAGCTTGGTTTTCGTCAAATGTTACCCCAATAATATCTTCAAAGTATTCTTTAAAATCTATATTGGTTTCTGCATATTGCTTGTCTGATATTTCAATATTAATGATACGATCTAAAGCCAGATTAGTAATGTTTTCAAAGTTTGGATTTTTACCAAAGGAAAACCAACGGTTATTATACTGTTTTAAGTAATAAGGGTGAAACTCTATAATGGTGTTTATTTCCGATTTAAAACTCTCATAAGTGACTAATAAAACCGTTTTGTTGATAATGGCGTGATATAAGGTATTAATGAATTCTTTTCCTTTTAAAAATTCATTTTGATCGAACTCAATAATTTCGTTTGCTTGTTCTCCTAGTTGAAAGGATGCTTCTAACCTGGTAGTTATATTTTCAATCCATTCAAATTGCGGTAAGCCTTTAAATCTATTTAAAGTTATTAATGTTTCTTTTAATTCTATTGCTTCAGATTCGTTTAAAGGCTGGTTATTTATAGAGAAGTTAACATCCTCGTAATAATAAAAGACCTTTCTTCCTATTTTGTCTTTTTCAATTGGAGCATTATAACCGTTCTCACTTATCATAAATGCTATGTCATCATATACTTGTCTTTTTTGAACACCTTCAGGTTTTCCTGTGAAGTTTTCAATAGCAAGCTGACAAGCATTTACTAAATCATCAATAAAATACCTTTTAGATTTATTTCTGAAACACTTATCTAATGCTTGGTATCTGATTATAGCGTGTTTTGTATTAGGCATGCTGAATATTTGATAAATATCTTAAATTGGCAGAAACTCCGTTCAATCTTAAAACGACTAAATCACCGGGAAACCACTTAATAATTCCTGCATCACTACAACACATAAACTTGCCATCTTTTGGTTCTAAATCAGTTT
>JBLWWK010000020.1:0-22364 GCA_048267965.1 Salibacteraceae bacterium | reverse complement strand
CTATTGTTTTACACAACATTATAAAGTGATAACGTAATCTATTTACGGTCTGCTATCTAAGTGTCCAATCCTATAAAATGAAAAATATCAAATGTGATAATTTCAATATCAAATGCATTTTTTATAGTTCATTTTTTCAGAACTTATTCAGACGATGATTTATCCTCTTTTTCGTCCAATTAGATATTGACAAACCCGCTTGTTTATAACGGTTAGTATATGGCAAGTAGGGCAGTAGAAAGCAATAAACTTTCGAGTTTGCACTGAGCCAAAACGTTGTATTTTGTTTTTATCTTATTCATTTTAAAAGCCAAATCAACAATTTGGCGGTGTTGGTAAATAGCACCGAACCTTCGTAAACCACCGAACGCCCTATTTGCTATATACCGTGTTAGCTGCCGTTTTTTCTTTTGGGTTTAACAGCTCCTTTTTCAAAATAATTATCAATATCAGCTGAGTATTTATTTAGTTGAAAATGAGTTAAGCCTTTGATGAATTTTTCGTCAAATTCTAAATCATGTTCTAAAAAGTAACCAAGTATGTCAATTTCATCACGAAACTCAAGTTCTGGACGCCTATAAAGAGGTATTCTTTTTTCAAGGTAGTCAATAAAATCTTGCTCGGTTTCTAACACATCTGAGAAAACCATTAGATCAAATATACTACAGGTCCAAGCGAAATCGACATTACTATCTATGACGCCAATCTCTTTTAAATCATACATATAGGTAATGAGGTCAGCCAAGTGTTCCATGGTTATGGTAATGCGAAACATTTTTTTTGATTTGTCCACAATTACCTCATTTTGTTTGTTATAAAAACTGGGTTGTGGATTTTCCAAAAGGTAATTTAGAGCTCTATAACTCTGATAGGCACCATAACCTACTGTTTCTTTTAATTGCCCCTTAAGACTTTTTAGAGCTCCTCGTTTACTTGGAGAGGACAACCCACCTGCCTTCATTTCAATTAGATAGTTTGCCTTGTCAGATACAATTAATAAGTCTAACTCTGTTTCGATTAGGTTTCCTAAATCATCTGTAATGCCTGGTTTGTATTTAAGGTTTAAATAAGATTTAGAGTTTGGGATGACCTGTTTGAAAAGTTCAGCTGTTTTTGATTCAAGGAAATTATCTCTTGATTTAGCATATTTATTACCTAAGAACTTTTGATTGTAATAATCCTTGTCTGCATCTTTTATTAGTTTTTCAGTTATATCAAAAAGGTGCCTTGAAGGTAATGAGAATGCAAATAAATAGGAATCCCCGTTATGTTCAATTATTGGGTTTGTTGAAATCAAAGTGTCATTTAATGGAAGCCCCTTAAATTTAGGGTTTAAAAAATTAGCGTTACTACCAAATGGTTTAGAAATTGCAGAAACTACCTTTTTTTGTATTTCATGCCTATATCTAATTTTAAACAATTCTGGATAAGTCTCTATTTGGTCGATTAGAAATCCATTAATTTTTGAGTTTTCAATTATTAAATCCGGATTTTCTTTGCCAAATAAATCAATGAAATGAACTCCGGCATTCATTATTTCGTCTTTATTTTTTTTCTCAGACCAGTCAACAAACCTTGCGTGGGATGCTGGGTGAGGCATTCCATTTGGTAAAACTAATCTACAACAATAGGAATCCTCCAATTGAATAATAGTATTTAGAATATCTATGGATTTGAAACCATAATGCTCTAAAATAAAATCATCATGGCCCGCATACAGTTCTTTGTAAATGGTATACAGGTGTTCAATGTAGCCGTCTCCTCTTATATAAAGGGCCTCCATAATAGTCTTAAACCTAAGTTTACCTTCTATTTCAGAGTATTTACCCGTAACATTCTCAGACATTACGTATCCATTATAACCATGTCTCAGGTCTATTAAAAGACCAACCAAATGACTTATTACTTTTCTGGACGGTTCTTTATCGGGGTTTCCTTCTGTCGCCAATGAGAAACTAAACCCAAGTTCCATTGTCAATTCGGACAAACCATCATCTGATGGGTTATGTTGATTAGCCAATTGATGAAAGGCCAGACCTCCAAGTAACTTTATGTTATCATAATTTTCAAAAACATTAATTATTTCATCAATTTGAGATTCAATCTCTTCTAATTGTCGTGGACGATTATTTTTGATTTTCTCGATGAATGTTGAATGTTGCTCAGAAGTTCTATTGTTACGGAATATTACATCTTTCCCATCTCTAATTATTTCAAGGCCATCTTTCTTAAAGACTTCTCTATCTCTTTTTGAAGAGTTTTTTCTTTTGTTTTTCTTCTTTTTTTTTCTAACTCGACTTTTGGGCATAAGTGTTTTTTTTAATGGCAGCTAACGGTTTGCATATGGCTTGTGGCGGTTTCGAAGCACTTTTCTGTCCACCGAAACCAAAGCTGACTACGAAGCGAAAACCAAGCTGGTAGCCGTTCACCCGCCATAAGCTATATGCGTTGTTGTGCATTGTTTTTTATTCTTTCTTCAGGTTAAATTTAGAGAAGGTATAGTTTGAACTGTCATGTTTCCAAATACTCGAGTGTTGAGGAATAAATAAGAAATCTTCTAATATTATTATCCTATATCCAAATTCATCACTGAAGTTGAGTTTGAAAATTTTGCCATCATCTATTCTATGAAGTTCTGAATTATAAATCCAAGGCAAAAAGGATTGCTTTGAAACTTCAGTGTATCGAGGAGGATTATTTAAATCAATAAAAAATGTAGACCTAGATGAATCATTTGGGTCAGAGTAATACGGCTCGAATACAACTTTTTTGACCTCTTGAGGAAGTTCAGAATATTTTACTGTCTCATTATTCAAATTTTTAACTTCAGTCGAGTTACAACTCAGAAGTAGAATCGGGATAAAAAGCAATAATCGATATTTATTGTCCATCAAGTGTCTGGTGTTTGAAATAATGCACAACGGTCTCGGCTATGAAACGGAGGGATTAGAAACCCTCGCAACTGTCCGCCTACAAACTACTAAGAAAGTAGAAGAGAATCGAACCAACTTACCGAAAACCCTATGTTTTATAGCCAGTGTTGTAGGTAGTTTTTATTTGATATATCCACTCACATAAAAATAGTCAAATGGTCCAATATCTTTTGATTCATTATTTTTCATTTTTGTCCATTTCTGTGTATCGGTTTGTATTTTTATTTCGTCTTGTTTGAAATCCCAGAAACAGTTATAGCCAAGCTTTAAATCCCATTCCCTTTTAAAAATGTCTCCATCTTCCATTTCAAAATCATAATCTTCACCTGCAATTGTCACATATGTCAGGTCATCAGCCTTAATAAATGTAAAGAAAAATATTTCTCGATTATCTTTTTTTAATCTATCATATACCGTTCTAACTAGTTTGTTCGGTTCGTTTAGTTCAATGTTTAAGGTAAAAGAATATCTATTTCTGTTTCCTTTTTTCACAAGTATATTTTCTCTAAACAACCATTGTATATTTCCAGAGAATCCCTTATCAATTAATGATCTCTTAAAAAAATCTACTGCTATATCAAATTCTGGTCTCATTTAAATTTTGAATATTTTTCTTCAAAATTGTTATAATGTCAATGCCTATATGTTTTGACCCCTTTAAACCAGTCAATATAATCCGAAATTATATTAATCAATCTAAACTTTTGTCTATTCAAATAATATATATCTTCTGGATCTTCCAAATTACCTACAACGGTCTCGGCTATGAAACTGTAGGGGATAGAAAGCAGCGAAGCTGTCCTACCGTTGCAGCTTTGTTTAGATTTAGTAATTTGGCGTAACGCACTGATGCCCTATGTTTTATAGCCATTGTTAGCGACAGATTTTATTTATTTCTTCTTCTACATAAGTCTCTCCGAGTGCTTTACCTGTCTCGAAGTCTTGGCAAGCCATATCATTGTTTCCCATAAAATGGTGGGTCATTGCTCGCCTTGAATAATAATCCCCTTGAGCATCTAATTTTATCGCAATATTAAAGTCTGAAAGTGCTTGCTCGTATTCAGAATTTAATTGCAGCATTTGTCCCCGATTAGCATGGTATTGTGCAAGATAATCGTCAGGTATATTGCCTGTTTTGTAGTTAATTCCATCCGTCAGGTATTTTATTATTATACGACTTGTCTTTACCGACTCCTTTGAAGGTTGATTCCAATTTGTCTTTTCCAAAAGACATTGAGCAAGGTTAAAGCAAGTATTTCTGTACTCTGGATTTTCTTGGTAAACCTTTTCGAAAGCAGAGATGGCTTTGTTGTATTCTTGGATTCTAAGGTATGAGAATCCCAAAAGGTAGTCAGACTCAGCTGTAGGCTGATCAATTGTGAGTAAAACCTGAATAGCTTTTTGATAATCTCCTTGATCAGTTAATTTATCGGCCAGCTCTACTTTTTCATCAACTGTTCTTGTAGGTTCTATATTTTTCCTTTTTTGGGAATTGCATGAAAGAAGTGTCAATGTGGTCAGTATCAAAAGTGTTATTTTCATGTTTAGTTCTATTTGTCGCTAACGTTCCGGCTATGAAACGGAGGGATTTTGGAACCTCGTAACAGTCCGCCTACAAATTACTATGAAAGTAGAAGAGAAGCGAACCAACTTGCCGAAAACCCTATGTTTTATAGCCATTGTTGTGGCACGTTTTTAATTTCTTTTATGTCTTGGGAGTATTTCCATGTTAGGAATGCAGTGGCTGCCATAACTCCATAAAATCCTATGATAGCAAATATCAATTCGGTCAAATCATAATACTCATACCTCACTTGAAAAATCAAGTTGTAAGTGATATTAGTGAAGTTGAATACAATAGCAAGAACAGAAAGATGAACCGCAAAGGTTTTCTGTCGAAAAAAAGCGAATGTACTCATTCCCAGTAGGATCGTATTCACGGTAGGCCGAACAAGGCTCTCCAAGAAGTATTCCCCGAATTGAAAATTTAATCTCACACTAGATTGGATGTCAATTTGATAGATAATTAGTCCTGTTGTAATCAGACTTGCACATGCAAAAATCATAGAAAGCAATAATCTGCTGTTCACTTTATTCTTTTATTCTTGTCGGATGAGTCCTTTTAATTTCAGTCTGTTGGTCGTTAGTCAATTCTTTGAATGTTTGGTTATATTTTGTCATTGCCAATTCATTTCTAAGTTCGTTATAGACTGCCCCAATTTGGTCTTGAATCTTTAAGTAAAAGTCGTAGGAAGTTCCGTTGTCAGCTCGAAAGTTAATTACGTGTTTTGAGCCATTTGCCCTAATAAATTCAATTAAGGTAGTTTTTAGTTCTTCTTGACTTATCTCGTTTTCATTTAGAATAATGTGATTTTCTTCTGACAATGTCACCAATATTGAATCATAGGTACTATAGTCTTCGTAGTCATTAGTTTTTAATTTTCTTGGAAGTCCAACGTCTGAATTAGCTGTATATGCAATTGTTAATAATGCGACTGCTCTATAATATTGCTTGTCAAAGTCCAAAGGTGTCAAAACGCTTGTTATTGCTTTTGCGATACTTGAAGGTGAAAGTTCGTTTTGAGCTGCGTTTTGTATTGCAATCGTCATTTGGCTATATTTTGAATCAGCAATTGTTGACGAGTCAAGACTCTTGAGCTTTTCCAAACAGTCAATTGAATAGAATTCGTTGGGTGTCAATTTGTAAATGTTCTCAAATCTGTCATAGTTCAAAGTTGCACGAATATCGTTGAGTTCTGCTATTTCTTGGTAGAAATCAAAATATGATTGGCCTGCGGAAGATTTAATTGAATTGCTAGTAATTAAATACTTTTCGAGCTCGTCAAGTTCTTGGTTAATATTGACTTGCTGTTCCTTATAACTCTTAACCAAACAGTCAAGAAGAATTGATTCTATTTCAGTATCTTTTGTTTGTCCACGAGAACTGAAATAAATAATTAAAGTCAATATCAGAGCGATCTGTCTCATTGTCGTTTTATATGTGCCACAACGGTCTCGGCTATGAAACGGAGGGAGTTTAAAGCCTCGTAACAGTCCACCGAAAACTACTAAGAAAGTAGAAGAGAAGCGAACCAACTTATCGAAAACCCTATGTTTTATAGCCATTGTTGTGTATAGTACGGTGAATTTGGTAATAACTAAAAATTGAAATACAAATGAAAAAATTAAGCACTCTTTATAAAAAAGACCCTAACGATTTAAGGCGAGTGATTAACGAGGTAAACCCTGAAAACGAATGGGTTTTTAAATCTGGAATACCAACACGAAAATTTGACGGGACTTCTTGTGCCATTATTGATGGTGAACTTTACAAAAGGTTTGATTTGAAGAAAGGCAGAGCTTTACCACCAAACGCCATGCCTTGCCAAGAGCCTGACAGTAAAAGTGGACACCACCCACATTGGGTAAAATGTGAACGTGATGATAATAGTAATAAATGGCACTTTGTGGCCTTTGATTATTTGGATAAGAAAGAGGATGGAACTTACGAGTTGTGCGGTGAAAAAGTACAAGGAAACCCTGAAAAGATTGAAGGACATAAACTAATTAAACACGGTTGCGAAGTGTTGGATATTACAGATTTTACCTTTGAAGGATTGAGGTCTTTTTTGGAAGTAACAGATATTGAAGGAATTGTATTTCACGATTCTGGAAGTGATAAAATGTGCAAGATTCGTAAATCTGATTTTGGAATACGAAGGTAGTATTATGCACAACGTTCCGGCTATGAAACGGAGGGATTAGAAACCCTCGTAACAGTCCGCCAACAAATTACTATTAAAGTAGAAGAGAAGCGAACCAACTTACCGAAAGCCCTATGTTTTATAGCCATTGTTAGGCACCGTTTTACTTAACATTAATATTTGCGGTTGAGATAATTTGAAATTCAATTTCTTGGAATGAAAAATGAAATTTCTTTCCGAAAATATGCTTTCTTATTTTTCCTTGCCCTGTTTTTTTATTCGTAATAACTTTATTTTCAGTAATACCGAATAAATATTTTGAATCATTAACTGTCAATGAAAGCGTATCTGGTATTTGACAAGTTGTTGAGATTTCATCAACATTTGAAACTAATTTTTCTTCATAATTAAGAAAATCAATTTCTCCATTTTTGTTGTAGTGATAGATACGTTCTGATTTTAAGTTTCCATTTCTTATGCAGTCAGAGTATAGAGGTAAAATATCTATTGTCAGAGAATCTCCTCTCAATTGTTGAATGTCGTTTATCTGGATATATCCATTTTTATTGAAATATATTCCTAGAGATTCTACAAAGGATGGGATATTTAAAATTTGATCTAATGATATTACTCCATTCGTAGTTTTAGTTGGATACTTTACTCTATTAACGTAGTCAGGAAAAGCATTTAATAAAAATACGACAATTATAGAATCCGATTGAATCGAAGGATTTTGAGGAACTATATTGTTAATTATCAGAGGTAATTTCCATTCTTGTGCTTTTACAGTGCTAGAAAAGCATAAGACGAATATTATTAAGGAAATGTTTTTCATGAAATGGTGCCTAACGGCTCTGTGTATGAGCAGTAGCGGATTTCAAGGCAATTACCTGTCCGGCTACCACCAAAGTTAGTTAAATGCACAGACTTTCAATTAACCACTTTACCCGCTATTGCTTATACACTTTGTTGGGGCATCGTGCTTTTTATTCTTCTGCCCACAATGTCAACCGCTTAAGAAGTTCATATTTGTCAGTTCGTGTCATTTCGTTTTTTTCTGTCGCGCGTGGGGCATTTTTGAAAATTTCTTTTTCTGGGCTGGGCAGGCACACTCTTTGGCTGGCTTTGGTCTGCGGGGGGCTTTGAGCGGCCAGCCAATGTGTGTGACTGCTGCGCTGGCTATTCTCTTTTATTTAATTTACAGGTATTGCTTTCTAATTCCACTTGAATGGTATAGTGAGAAAAATCATATTCTTTCAAGGCTTCAAGAGCTCTTTGCCTTGTTTCATCTATTTGTCTGTATTCAGAAATGTTCTCAAGTACGAGATGTGTCGTAAGTACATGATGCTCCCCATCCAGTGACCAGACATGGGTGTGATGGATAGACTGCACGTGTTCTACATTTCGTAGTATCGATTGCACTTCTTCCAGGTCAATTTCTTCTGGAACTCCTTGCAGGATAAGATGAACCGTATCCCACAACCTACGGCCAACACCATACAGGATGAATAAAGTTATACCAATAGAAAGGGCAGGATCGAGAAAATACCAATCTTTAAATTGTAAAACGATTGAAACGATAAGCACTGCTACCCAACCCAATACATCTTCCAATAAGTGCCAGCTTATGACCTTTTCATTTAGAGAGGTGGCACCTTTTGTCCGCCAGGCAGCATAGCCATTTGCGCCCACTCCAATAATAGCGATGCCGATCATCCAGAGCGATTTCACCGGCTCAGGGTTTTGGAGCCGGGCAATTGCTTCGATAATAATATAAACCGAACCTCCGATAAGCACGAGCGCATTTACTAAAGCACCTAATAACCGGAAACGAGCATAGCCGAAACTAAATTTATTGGTTGAGCCTTCTTTGGAAGCTTTCTTTTCTAGATACCAAGCGAGCCCTAATGATAGGCTATCGCCCAGATCGTGTAGCGCATCGGAGATTATGGCAATACTGTTTGTGAAAAAACCCCCGATAATTTCCAGTATGGTGAAGCCTACATTGATGAAGAAGGCAATCTTCAGATTTTTGGTGCCGCCTCCATGCTGATGTGAATGATCATGAGCCATAATTATGCAAGCCTGCTTTGGTGAATATTTCGAGAATATCTTTGTCGATTGGCAAGGGTTTTAAAGGTGGTACATTGGCCCCGCCTGTATTGCCTACAGGAATTTTTCCAACAAAAGATTTTACGCCTCCCACCAGTAATCGTGGTATTTGTCCTATCACCTCTTTGGTACTTTTAATTCTGATACCAAAGAAAAGCATCTTCCAATGCACATAGCTGTGTTCCCAGGGATAAGCCTGGCCTATTATATGTGCCCGTTCAAGGTGTCTCCAGGCAATGCTGAATTGGTTCTTTTCCAGGGCCGCCCGATATGCTCTAAGCTCCTGTTCGAAGTAGGGCTGTAACCTGGCAGGCATAATGGTGTTGAGTTTCATATTATTTGCTTAATTCTCTTATTATTTAGAAAGTTTTAAAATGCGAATAGCGCCCCGCATCACAAAGGCAAACACGATTCCACCAATTAACAGGTCAGGCCATTTGCTGTTTAGAAAATAAACCATAACACCGGCCAGGATCACTCCGCCATTAACAATAATGTCGTTGGAAGTAAATATGGCACTGGCCTGCATGTGAGCTTCATCGCTCTTAGCTTTATTGATCAGCCAAAGCGAAACCAGATTGCCTATGAGTGCCAGTACTGATATGATGATCATCCACTGAAACAGGGGCGTTCCGCTTTCGCTGAAAAACCTGCGCAATACTTCTGAAAAGCCTAATAGTGCCAGTCCCATCTGAAAATAGCCACTGATTTTAGCTACTTTTTTCTTACGAGACATGGCAGCACCTACAGCAAATAGGCTCAGACCGTAAACGATGGAATCTGCCAGCATATCCAGAGAATCGGCTATTAAGCCCATAGAACTGGAAATCCATCCGGTAGTCATTTCTATTACAAATAAGCTGAAATTGATAGCCAGCACCCACCAAAGTATTTTTCGCTGTTGGGAGTCGTCAGTAGCCAACGGCAACTCAGCTTCATCTTCCGTACTTTCCAAGTGGTCACTGAGCTTAAGTTCACTAATGGCCTGATGGATCTTATCCACTTCGTTTGTGTGATATACTTCCAGTTTGCGATTGGGGATATCAAATGAAAGCTGCTTTACTTCATTATAAGGTTCCAGCTTCATACGGATCATCTGTTCTTCTGAGGGACAGTCCATTTTTGAAATTATGAAAGTGGATTTTTTCATTTTAATGACTATGCGATGTCTGACTTTTCTTCATCTCTGAGATAAGGTAGTAGGCATTGTTCCAGGCTACTTTAGTTCCTTTGGGAAGTGGTTCCAGCAGGTTTATTTCCACCCAACCTTCATCAATAACACCAGTTCGTATTTCCACGGGTTTAAATGCCCACTCCGTCTCACCATCCTCATTGTGCTGTTCAGCTATGAAGATATAGGGTTTACCTTCTTCCTCGATAATGGCACTTTCCGGCAGGGCGTTTACAGCTTTATTCTCCGTGTGGATTTTTCCGTTGATGTACATCCCTGGTATCAGGAATTCCTTCTTTTGCTCAATTTCTGCGTGGACGTGAACCGCTTTGGGGTTTTGTTCAAATTGTTTCCCTACCGAATAAATTTCGGCTGTAAGGCGTGAACCGGGCACGGACTCCACAGTAAAAGAAACTTTCTGCCCTTCTTTCACTTTGTATACATCTTTTTCGAATACCATTAAATCTGCGTGGATGTGCTGGGTATTGACAATTTTGAACATTCCCGTTTGCGGCTGAATGTACTGACCTAACTGGATCAACACTTTTTCAATGTAGCCATCTATGGGGCTTACCACCGGCACCTGCTCATATACATCACCATTCCTGATTTTCTCTACCTTCAGGTTCAACTGGCGCAGTTGGGCTTCGTAGCCCTTTACTTCTCCTTTCATGGATTGATAGTCAGACTTGGTCTCCTGAAAGGTTTTGCCGGAACCTACTTCTTCTTCGTACAGCTTCTTTTGCCGGTTGTATTCCTGCTCAAGGTATTCACTGCGGTTGTAGGCCGTGATGTACTTGGTTTGAATCTCGGTTAGATCAGGGTGAGACAGGTATGCCAGCACCTGGCCTTTACTGACCTTATCCCCTTCTATCACTTTGATGGAAGTGATATTGCCTCCAACTATCGCTGTAACGGTGGCCTCGTGTTGTGGTGGCACTTCCAACTGGCCATTGGCTTCTACCACGCCCGATATGGGGCGAGTGGGCATAGTGTCCACTTTCATCCCCAGGCTCTTAAATTTTAAGTTGGACAAATGAACTTCGCCCATGCCTTCATCCCCGTGGCCTTCGTGCCCGCCTTCTTCATCGCCATGCCCCTCATGGCCGTCTTCTTCACCGTGGCCTTCGTGCGATTCGTGCTGCTCACCTTCCTCGTGATTATGCCCATCGCCATCGGTTTCGTTGCCACAGGCCGAAACAAAACCTGCTATAAATAGCAGTGCAAATAATTTTATGATCTGATTTTTCATGTCGTTTATTTTTATCCGTTACCGGTTTTAGTTTGTTGTTTGTAAATAGTATTCGAGTTCATAGCGGCTGTCCAGGTAATTGCCCAGGGCATTCCATGAATCCACTTCTATGCGGATAGCGTCCCTTATGTTTTGCAAAAATGTGACATAATCAATGGCACCTTCTCGGTAAGCCGTTATCGAACCTTGTCTTTGCTCGCGTGCCAGCGGCAATGCCTGGTCTCGATAGTAAATCCATGAGTTACGCCATTTCAGGTATTCTTCCCGCATGGATTGGTACTCGGCATTGAGTTGTAGCTGATTTTGCCTGAGATTTTCCGTGGCAATTTCGCGCTGGATTTTAGCCTCTTGCGTACGGCCCAGCTCGGGCCCAAAAAACAAGGGGATTTGTATGCCTATTTGGTAGGTGTAAAACCCGGTTTGCCCCCCAACTTCTTGCCAGCCATACTGTCCTTGTAACTTGGGCAAAAACTCCGATCTTCTTTCCTTTATTCGAGCATCGGCCACTTTTATTTGCTGTTGATACACATTAAGCAAAGGGTGAGTACTTAGGGAATCCAAGTCATAATTAAGGATTCCGGTCAATTGCTCACTGGGCACATCCGGTACTGTATAAAGGGTATCGCTGACCAGCCATAAGTTGAGCCGCTGCAAAGCGCCCAGGTAATCGCGATAGGCCTGTTCCTTTTGGATGCGCACTTCATTGGCCTGGTTTTTAGTGGCCAAATAGGCCAGTTTAGAAGTTTCTTCTACTTCCAATCTCACATCTGCCGCTCGTTCTATATCGGTAAAGAGTGAATCCAAACGGTGGTACACCTGATAGGAGTTTTTGGCGGTGTATACCTGACCCCAAGCCAATTTCACTTCCCTTTTAAGTTCTGTTAATGATAGGTCAAGAGCGCTTTCGGCAAGAGCAATACGCTCTTTTTGCAAACGTAAACGTGGAGCAATGCCGAAAACATCAATATTTTGTTGTTGCACCCCTATCCGCGTATAAACTCCATCAGTATTGCTGCTTGCTTCTTCCGCTCCTGTGAAGATTTGGGTGTTACCAAAATTCCAAGCTGTTTTTTTCAGGGCTTCTTCGCTTTCTATTTGCAGCCTTTTGGTCTTCACCTGCGGGAAATATTCAACCGCTCTTTGCTGAGCATCTTCAAGGGAAATGCTTTGCAAGGTATCCGTGTTTATTACTTGTGCTTGAGAAGGTTGAGAAAATCCGAGAAAACTACCTATACCAATCAGCAGAACAATGGTGTTCAGAGCTGTTTTGCGCCCACTTTTCTCGCGTTTCTTTTCACTTCGCTTTTCTACAAAAGTGTATAGCACTGGAAGCACAACCAGTGTAAGTAAGGTTGCAGTAAGCATACCTCCAATTACTACAGTAGCCAATGGTCTTTGTACTTCCGCTCCCGCAGAGGCAGAGAAAGCCATTGGAAGGAAACCAAAAATATCGGTGGTTGCCGTAAGCATAATCGGTCTTATTCGTTCTTTGGTTCCTGTTAATATTCTTTCCCTAATGCTCATAACACCTTCTTCTTTCAATGTATTGAAGCGGTTAATGAGTACCAGACCGTTGAGAACAGCCACCCCAAATAGTACGATAAAGCCTACTCCTGCTGAAATACTAAAAGGCATATCACGTAACCAAAGCGCAAATACACCTCCAATAGCTGCTAGAGGGATGGCAATATAAATCATAATGGATTGCGAGAAAGATTTGAGGGCAAAATAAAGAAGAACGAAAATGAGAAAGAGTGCAATGGGTACTACAATAGCCAGACGACTTTTGGCACTCTGTAAGTTTTCAAATTCTCCACCATAGGTGATGTAATAGCCAGATGGTAAGTCCAATTTTTCGTCTAATTTGGTTTGTATATCATTCACTACTGACTCAACATCTCGCCCACGAACATTCACACCTACATAGGTTCTACGATAAGTGTTCTCACGACTTATTTGCATTGGACCAGGTTTATAGCTAATGTCGGCTATTTCTTTGATGGGAATTTGTGTACCCTCTTGAAGGTCGATGTACAATGCACGGAGGTCATCGATACTTTGGCGGTGTGCCTCATCAAAGCGTATGACCAGATCAAAGCGTTTTTCACCTTCAAAAATCACCCCTGCCTTTCCGCCTGCAAAAGCAGAACTGATGTACTCATTTACTTTCTCAATGTCCAATCCGTATTGCGCCATTTTCTTGCGGTTATAGCGCACAGTCATTTGAGGCAAACCCGAAGTACGTTCGGCATTTACATCACCAGCACCCGGCACGGTCTCAATAATATCAGCCATTTCCTGCACTTTGGTAGCCAGAACATCCAGATCTTCGCCATAGAGTTTGACAGCAATGTCTTCGCGCACTCCCTCCAAAAGTTCATTGAATCGAAGTTCCACAGGTTGTGTGAACACAAGGTTGACACCAGTCAATCGCTCTTCAAGCAGTTCCTTGATATCGTCAATAAGCCCTTCCTTGGTTTCTGCCGTAGTCCACTTATCGCGGTCTTTTTCCAAGATGAGGTACATATCAGCAATATCCATTGGCATAGGGTCTGTAGGAATGTCGGCTACACCTATACGGGCTGTTACGGTTTTGATTTCGGGGAAATTCTCCAGTAAAAGGTTCTCAATTTTATAGGATAATTCCGTGGATTCAGTAAGTGAGCTTCCAGGGCGTATTAATGCTTGCATGGCCAAATCACCTTCATCAAGCTGCGGAACAAATTCTCCTCCCATACGGGAAAAGGTATAGCCTGCTATACTGAGCAGAACGACAGCAATAATAATTACTATCATTTTAAATCGAAGTGCACTTTTTAGTAATGGCAGGTAAATCCAATGAATACCGTTTATGATTTTATTGCTACCTCTTTCCAGCCACCTTTCAAACTTCCCAAACCAATTTTTTTTGTTCTGAATGGGTTTCATGAAAAGGGCAGACATCATTGGAACGTATGTCAGACACAAGACAATAGCACCGATCATGGCAAAACCAAATGTATAGGCCATTGGTTGAAACATCTTCCCTTCGACTCCAGTAAGGAAAAGAATTGGAGCAAATACTATTAATATAATAATTTGACCAAAAAAGGCTGAACTCATCATTGTTCTGCCTGAGTCGAAAGCTACCTCATCCATAACTCCCTGGTTGAATTTAATTTTTCCAGATCGGATGCGTTTCTGGATTTCATAGACTGTGCCTTCAATGATAATAACAGCACCGTCAATGATAATACCAAAATCAATAGCACCCAAACTCATCAGGTTGGCCCAGACTCCAAACTGTTTCATTAAAATAAAAGCGAATAACAGTGATAATGGAATAGTTGTAGCCGTAATAATACCTCCACGAAGACTTCCTAAGAGTATTACTAAAGCAAAAATAACTATAAGTGCACCCTCAATCAGGTTATTTTTTACAGTATCTGTTGTTCTGTCTATTAATTCACTCCGATCTATATACGAATCGATATAAAGGCCTTCAGGAAGAGATTTTTCAATCTCTTCCATGCGTTCTTTAACATTTTGTATAACGGCATTGGGGTTGGAACCTTTAAGCATCATTATGATGCCTCCTACCGCTTCTTCCCCATCTTGCGTAAAAGAACCGTATCGTACCTGATGACCAAAGTGAACCTTTTCTGCCACATCATCAACAGTGATAGGAATACCATTTTCATTTCGGATTACAATATCCCTAACATCATCAAGAGAACGTACCAAGCCTTCCCCTCGAATGAAATTAGACATCCGATCTTTTTCAATATATGCACCACCTGTATTTACATTGTTACGAGAAAGGGCATCGTACACCTCTGAAATACTAATATCCATAGCATTAAGTTTTTCAGGGTTTATTGCTACTTCATACTGTTTGATGTATCCTCCGAAGGAGTTGACCTCTACCACCCCTTCAAGGAGAGTTAGCTGACGTTTCACGACCCACTCTTGAATTGTTCGAAGCTCCATTGGGCTATACACTGTGTCGTAACCTGGTTGAGGTCTGATGGTATACTCGTAAATTTGACCTAATCCAGTAGAAATGGGACCCATTGAGGGATTACCAAATTTTTTTGGAATGGTTTCTTTCAAGTCATTTAATTTTTCCTGTACCAACTGCCTTGGCAGATAAGTACCCATATCGTCTTTGAAAACAATAGTGACTACTGAGAGTCCAAACCTAGAAATGGACCGAATCTCCTCCACACCTGGAAGGTTACCCATTGCTAGTTCAACAGGATAAGTTACAAATTGCTCAATATCTTCTGTTGCCAGATTTTCTGATACGGTAATCACTTGAACCTGGTTATTAGTTATATCAGGCACTGACCCGAGGTTAACCGTGGACATGGAGTAGATACCTACTCCTATGAGGGCCAGCGTGAGCAGGCCCACAATAAATTTATTCCTTATGGAAAAGGAAATGATTTTGTCTATCATAATGCTTTGATGTTATTTTAAATGGACAGTGAAGTAATGATGTATCCGTTCGATAGTGGCTAAGAGCAGGATTATACAAGCAATGGCAATAAAGAATCACTTCAGCACTTTTTGCCAGATAAAGTTCTCGTTGCCCTTTTTTTGTTTTTACTCAACTGCCCTTTTCTTGAATTAAAATTTCTTGCTACAGATAATGCCGTTTTCCGGCCTGATACAAAAAAGGCTTATGAAATCAGGATTATTGAAATAGCTGCTCTATCAACTCCACTGAGGAGATGAAAAGGCATAACTATCCTGAAATTGCCCGGGTTTATGCCCTTGGAGGAATAAAAAGCTCGAAGAGGTCGAGGCTTTTGAAATTTTGATGATAAAAAGGGTAATGCGATGGATTACCAAGTGGATTGGCTTCGCTCATTGCATTGGGGAAGATAACATGGATATGACAACAATGGCAGGAGCATATTGGATTACATAAGTCATTGGAAGATGACCCGTTATCGTGCCCGGAATGGGAATCACTGCTCATCACAACCTGCTGATTTTCAGTAGAGGAATTATTGCTAAGATCATCCGCGCAGGTTATGAACGAAAGACCCAGAAAATAAACTGCCAATATGTAGCATAGCCATTTCACAGTCGGCAAAAATAAGGAAAGGTCTTGAGATTTCAAAAAGTAGCTGCTGGAGGCACATGCCCTGTAGTGGAGAATAACAGCAGATATTATCAGAGATGGCTCTTTTGAGGCTTCAGTAAGTATGAAAAATTCAGCAAGAAGGTTGGCCTTTGGAGGTGTTCAATGAAGTGTGTGAGTGGTTAAAAGTCTATTCATGACTATCCGTATTATTTTTCAACCTGGCCTTTAGTTCTTTACAATGCGCTTTTCATGATTCTTGTGATATTTTTTAATATGATGATTATTTTACTGTTTTCTTGTTTACAGCGCTGGAAAAAATTTGGCTCTTCCCGCTTTTGGGTGTAGGCCTTGTGTGATGGAAAAGCGGGATGTGCCAAATGCGCGTTGGCAGAAATTTTCAAAAATGCGAAGCGGGGGCTTTTTCTTTTTTCTTTCTTGTCAGACATAATTGTCCTTGTCCTGTTGCAATGTTGGTCAAGTCGAGTTAGTCCGGTCGTATAGTCGGTTTGTAAAACGATATGTCTTTTGCTACTCGTCATTGTCAATGTGTCCGTTGTCTTTTTTGCATGTGCCCCAACGTTCCGGCTATGAAACGGAGGGAGTTTGGAACATCGTAACAGTCCACCGAAAACTACTAAGAAAGTAGAAAAGAAGCGAACCAACTTACCGAAAACCCTACGTTTTATAGCCATTGTTATAAACTGGCGAAAGTTATTCAAAAGCTGGCAAGTTCTGAAAAGCTCTAGCTTTTCTGCCGAAAATTCTGCTTGGAATTAAAATTTAATCTTTTGATTTTCTCAACGATTTTCAACTTAAAACAGTCCAACAAATGAAAATTTTGTCTTTAGATTTTATCTGTAGGATCACAATTTCGTTTTCTGTTTTGATTTTCAAAAATCATAAAATGAATTTCTCATAATTTATCCTCTTTTCATCGGAAGAGAACAGAAGAAAAACAGAAGACGCAAGTTGAGAAGAGCAAAAATCAGAGTTATCAGTTTAGCAGAAACGAAAGAGAAAAGCGACATTTAAAATGAAAAATATCAAATGTGAGAATTTCGAATTCAAACGCATTTTTTATAGTTCATTTTTTCAGAACTTATTCAGACGATGATTTATCCTCTTTTTCGTCCATTTAGATATTGACAAACCCGCTTGTTTATAACGTTCCGGCTATGAAACGGAGGGATTTTGGAACCTCGTAACATTCCGCCAACAAATTACTACGAAAGTAGAAGAGAAGCGAACCAACTTACCGAAAACCCTATGTTTTATAGCCAATGTTATGCCCTGGCTTTTTTTATTTCATTGAATTTATTAGTCAAAATGATCTTATTTAACTCAGTGGGGTCAACAAATTGTTCATTTGACTCGTTAATCCAATTGATTAGTATTTCTGTGTATTTGTTCTTCCAATCAATTTTTTGATAAGGAGGTAAACCAAGTTCTACTAGGTCAGCAAGAGCAATAAGTAAAGTCTCTTCATCTGTGAGTTGAACAAAAAATGTTGAAGTATAATAGTCTGTAGTTAAATTCTTTTTATTCTCGTCTATAATGAACAGAATATTAAAACAGAATTGAAGGTACTGTTGAAATAATTTTATTTCTTTTCGTTTAAAAATTTCAACGCTGAAATAATCGGTAATTTCTTGAGCAAATTTTTCATGGAGTTCATTGTGATTTAATCTCTTTTCTTTTGTTAGGTCTCGCCATATTACAGCATATTTACCTTGGAAATGTTGTTTTAGGTCACTCAATACTATGTGAATGTCTCTTTCGATTTTGAATGTCTTAAAATCAGCCATTAATCTAAATATCAAATTAGTGAAACTTTGTTCAAGAAGAATTTGCTTTTGTTCTTCTTGTGCTTTACTCGAAGTAGTTTGGGCTTCAACTGATTTTTTAAGTTCAATTATCTGAAGTTTGTATTCCTTTATTTGATACATAAGTGCTGCGAAATAGAGTGAAACTGCCGTCAAAGAGAATAGTGCAGTCACATATCCGTCATTCTTTTCTTTTAAACCTATCTTGTCTAGATCATGAAAGCCAATCAATATTCCTGTAAGTAACAAGATCGGAGCAAGAATGTATATTGTACCTTTTGTTAATTTTTCAGTCATCCAATATTATTTCGTGTTTTAGCTTGGGCATAACGGTTTGGCTATGCGTAGTGCGGGATTTGAGAGCACTTCACTGTCCGCCTACCGATATGGTTCATAATATTCAATTACTTTCAATTTAGCACCAAAACCCGCATTACGTATAGCTTTTGTTGGCATTTCGTTGTTTCTTTTAAATCGTCTTCAAAATGTATTCAGCTCTTTTTTTCAGATAAGGTACTTCAACTTTGTAGTATCTATCATTGTCAGGATATAAGACAACCAAGTACATTTTTGATATTTTTAGATTGTAATTTTTCTCTAAAATATACCTATACAAACTTTGTTGAAGGCAATAGCGATTATAACTCGTGTCGTCAATATCTTTAAGTTGACCAACTCCAAAATTGCCCCAAGTATCGTTTGTTATTGGCTCGCCACTGTACGTATTTACGACTTTCTTACTTCTCTTCCAATCATAAATATCAAACCCTACTCCGTTTTTTGAAATTAAATCAATAGTACCTGCAATATGATGTTCTTCATCAAAAATTCGCCATTCACTTCTGTGTGGTTTAATGTTCTTGTGATCAGAGACGAATTGTTCAAATAGGTGAAACTCTTCGGTTCTCTCATATTGTTCACCCAAATAGTACTTCTCTATTTGTTCGTGTAGAAATGTTCCTTTGTTGGCGGCTTCCATTCCACGAGAGTTCCAAGTCCGAACTATTTCTTCAACTGGCAGACCGTATAATGGATTGCTTGGACTTAATGAAGAAGCTTTACCATAAGAATCAAATTCAGGGAAAAATTTTGAGATTACCGTACTCGCAGATGGTGCAGGTGTTTTGTCTATTGTATAAATATGAGGTTCTGGGTAGAATTCAATTCTTTTATCTCTTGGATGAGAATTGATTAGATTAAAACCGATTGAAGGTTTTTCATCTACAACTCCAATCAAGGTTGGATTAACTAATTTTTCTTCTTTCTGCTCTTGCTCATTAAAATCTCGCTCGATTGTTTCAATTCGTTCTTCGACTGTCCTGAACTCGTGGTTTAAGTAACTTTCCCTGTATTTATCTTTTTCCCATTTTTGAGCCTGAACAATATCCCAAAGCTTTTCATTTTTGGTTGACGTTGAATGTGCTAAAGATGCTGGAATGCTATAGGTTGAAGAAACTCCCTTTATTACGTCTGAAATAAATCGCAAACATTCCTTTTCAAACATATGCACTTGGTACTCTGAAAACCTAATAACAATCCAACCCCTATCTACAAAGTAGATGTCCCGCATAGTATCATCCCCTTTACAATGTGTGGGGTGTCTTGTTATACCTGCGTATGGTTCATCAATTTCAATATCTATTCTCAAGCATTCATTTGCCTTATCTATAAGTGCTATATCAGGCTCAAATGGTCTTGTATCTTTTCCTGTGTTTATTCTAAGCTCACCTGAAACAATAAATTGATTACCAAAAACATCTTCAATCGCTCTTTGAAACACTTCTTCTTTAAATCCCCTTCGCTTTGTAGTTCCAACACGATAAGACCTTACGACAGTATTTTTTTTGGGACATCTGAATATTGGATAAACGTCCGTCTGGTCTGATTTAGAAGAAGTATAATTAACTTTAAGAATTTCATTTTCTGATTTTTCAGTCTCGGCTTTTGCTTGCGGTAAAGCTTCTTTTGGTTTGGGTTTTGGTCTTGTGACTTCAATTTCAGGTTTCTGAATTGGTTTTTCTTTTATGGGAGGTTCATAGGTAACCGTAGGTTCTTTAACTTCTGTTGGCGGTATTATATCTTTTGAGGTCGAATCGTAATCTTTCCGAATTGTTTTGGGAGCTTTACCTAAACTTGATTTTGAATTTTCTGGTTCAACAGTTGATATTTGGTTTGTTTTGGGAGAATCAGTTTTTAAGATAGCTTTCTTGGAACTACTCTTTGGATTATCACTTTTTCTTCTCTTTCTAAGAAACGTAACTATCAAACCCAATCCGACCAATGTCAGTGCAATTCCTGTCCAAAATCTCAACGGATGCAGGTTCTTATATTCAACTAATATTTGGTAAATTTCTTCCATTATGGTCGTTTTTTACAATGAATGCCAACGTTCCGGCTATGAAACGGAGGGAGTTTAGAACATCGTAACAGTCCGCCAACAAACTACTATTAAAGTAGAAGAGAAGCGAACCAGCTTACCAAAAACCCTATGTTTTATAGCCATTGTTGGTCACTGTTTTACTGTTTATAAAATTCCACAGTCCGTTGTAATTCAGATTCGAAATTATAAATGTCGTCTATAGACTCAATATGTTCTTTCGTCTCTTTTTTGTTTTCATCAAATATTCCCAAGTATTTCTTATTACCATTTAAATGTAGTCGACAAATTGGTTTTCGATTATTGTCGTCTAAAAGTATTCCGAAATACGATTGTGTATCGCGATGTACAATTCTATCAACAGTTACATTTCTTCTTAAAAGAGAAACAACTATTCTGTATGCTTCTAATTCTTCTTCGGTTGTTTCTATTTTACTTTCCTCTACTTCTTCAATAGCTTCTTCGGATTTTTGCTTTTCTTCTTCCTTATTTAGGGCAGAATTTAATCTGTCATTTACTTTTTCGCTAATAATTTGAGAAAAAGCTTTACTAACAATTTCAGTAAATTCAGTAAGTACATTAGCGGTTAAACGACCAGAATAAATTCTACTAGCAAACAGTTTGACAAAGTCTGGACTCGGTTCTACCATTTCTTCATCAATTAAGGACTTTATTTCCCGAGTGTATTTTAGGTTACTTGCATTGTCTACAATTTTTAAAACATCAAACTTCGATTTGTGAAACTTCTCTATTTCTTTGATTGTGATTTCTTTAAGTTTTGTAATGTCGAATTCAAAGAATGGTTTTTCATCCATTTTGTTTGATTCTTCAAGGTCAGTGTAAAATCTATATTGTATACCGTTTGTGAGAAGAGCAAATCTAGTTTTTGTGACATGAAAGTACCTGAATAATTGAGAACTGTGCACGTTAAGATCTTGTTTCCAGTGCTTACATTCAATAATCAAGATAGGGTTTCCATTTTGGAAAATAGCATAATCAACCTTTTCTCCTTTTTTTAGACCGATATCAGCGGTGAATTCAGGAACTACTTCTGTTGGGTCAAAAGTGTCATAACCAAGAGCATTAATAAAAGGTAGGGTGAAGGCGTGTTTTGCAGATTCTTCTGTTTCTATCTTATCCTTTAGTTGTTCAACTTTGTCTGCAATAGCGTTTAGGTGGTTGTGTAAATCCATATTTTATAATATTAAAAGTGATTTTTTTAAAAATTGTGACCAACGTTCCGGCTATGAAACGGAGGGAGTTTGGAACCTCGTAACAGTCCGCCAACAAATTACTAAGAAAGTAGAAGAGAAGCGAACCGACTTGCCGAAAACCCTATGTTTTATAGCCATTGTTGTTTGTTGGTGAAAGATATTGTAAAGTTTGCAAGTTCTGAAAAACTCTAGCCTTTCTGCTCAAAAGTCATTTTAAATTTGAAATCCTCTCTTTTGATTTTCTCAACGTTTTTCATTTAAAAATAGTCCAAAAGTTGAAATCTTAATCTTGTGATTTTAATCGTAGTATTTCATTCATGTTTACAGATTTAACTTTCAATAATCTAAAAATGAATTATTCGTAGTTAGTTCTCTTTTCAACTAAAGACAGTCCAACAAATGAAAATTTAGTCTTTCGGCTTTATCTGTAGGATCACGATCTCGTTTTCTGTTTTGATTTTCAAAAACCTTTAAGTGAATTTCTCATAGTCCATCCTCTTTTCATCAGAAGAGAACAGAAGAAAAACAGAAGACGCAAGTTGAGAAAAGCAAAAATCAAAAGAATCGGTTTAGCAGAAACGAATAAGAAAAGCGACATTTAAAATGAAAAATATCAAATGTGAAAATTTCAATTTCAAATGCATTTTTTATAGTTCATTTTTTCAGAACTTCTTCAGACGATGGGTTTTGTCTTTTTCAATCCT
>JBLWWK010000019.1:0-39958 GCA_048267965.1 Salibacteraceae bacterium | reverse complement strand
TGCGAGTTCGGGTGAGGTAGTGAAGCGAACGCCAGTAGTTCAACAAAATCTAATACGCAGCCTTGAATTTTTGTTTCCTCCCACCAGCTGGCTCAACAACTTCTCAAGTTGTTGCCCTGGTTCAAGCCAAAAGAAAGAGAGAACCGAAACACGTAGTGTTGAGCTCACGAGTACTTTTTAAAAATAAACCGAAACGAGTAAAAACCTCTTTTTCAACCTTTTCTAAAGATTCTAGCCCAGAATCTCTAAAAACCTCATCAAGTCGTTAGACTTGAAATTGTTGTGCCGAGAAAAATACCAAAAGGATGATTATTGGCTTTTACCGCGCTTTGGTAGCTTACTTGACCATTAACCAAAAGGAACGTTTTATTTTTGCCAGTTAGAAAAGGAAAATTATGACAACAGGAACTATTAAAACCGAAAAAGGCGAAATGAAAATTTCGTTTTACGATAACGATGCACCGAACACCGTAGCCAACTTTGTAAAATTAGCGAAAGACGGTTTCTACAACGGGTTAACTTTTCACCGCGTAATTCCAGACTTTGTAATTCAAGGTGGTTGCCCTAACGGAACTGGCGCTGGCGGACCTGGTTACTCAATTGATTGTGAGTTAGACGGGGATAACCAATACCACGATAGAGGAGTGCTTTCTATGGCACATGCAGGTAGAAATACGGGCGGCTCTCAATTCTTTATTTGCCACAGTCGTAACAATACAGCTCATTTAGATGGTAACCACACTTGCTTTGGAAAAGTAACCGAAGGCTTAGATGTTATTGACGATATCCGCGAAAACGATCGCATTTTAGAAGTTGTAATTGACTAACAATACACTTCTTATCAAACAAAAACCGCTTGAGAAATCAGGCGGTTTTTTTATGTGTTGAAATTATCTAGCCAACAACCTCTTGGCACAATCTGATGCTGCAATAAAGCCGCCTCCCATCATAATAATATCTTTCAAAACAAGTCTTCCAGCTCCTGATAAATAAGGGAATCCATACCGTGGAGTAGGCATGTCGCCCCCCAAATTGGGAACATATACTTCTGGTGTGGTAATCAAAAACGAAAGCGTAACCACAGACATGCCAACGGTGAGTAAACCACCCCAAAGTCCAATTGTAGGAAACCAAATACCGAGTAACGTCAGTAGTCCAATGGTTACAATTACAGCTCCTAACCCGTACGAAAAGGCATACGTTCCGTTCGATTGATGCCAAGCAATGTTTTCGGCTACCATCTTGCCCTCCGGATTTCGGTGTAATTTATACTGAGGCTTTTCTACTCCGTTTTCATCCAAAGCTGTTTCGCCAGAGTGGTGGTAGAAAAAGCTCATAAACGGACTATTAGTCACAAACGGTACAATGCCATCTGCTTCGTATTGAAACACTTTTAATCCGCCAATCCACGCCATTACTACGAAAATGGAAATGCGAATAAAATGAATAAACGTTGATTGACTTGCGCTTAAAAAGGTAATGAGGTTGTTCATGTTTTTTGGCTTTTGAAAACGAAAATAGAGTGCCAAACGACTGCATTACATGGACGAAATAGGAAGTGTAATGGATTATTTTGCCACCATAGCAATACCAACTTGTTCTCTAAATTGGGTAGGAGCCAAGCCTATTTCTTTCTTAAAATAACGACTAAAGTAGTGTTCATCATCAAAGTGCAAATCGCGAGCAATTTCTTTCACCGATTTATACGTTAAATGCAATTGCTTTTTGGCTTCTAATACCACCCGTTCGCGAATAAGCTCGGTGGGTGTTTTGCCCACTTGCTGCTTTACCTTTTTGCTTAAAGACGATAATGAAATAGCCAATTCTTTGGCGTAAAACGAAGTGTTTCTTTCTGAAATAAAATGCTGCTCTAATAATTGCTGAAACTGCAAAACATCTTGTGAAACAGGTTGTTGAATTAGCTTTTTATCAAGTTGCTGCACTTTTTCTCGGCTACAAATGGCTAAAATTAGCTGTAAGTATGATTTTAGTACCGAATCGGTAAAAGCTTGCCGGTTTTTGCGTTCGGCTTCCATTTTATTAACGATAGACTGTACCTCTTTAAAAGTAGATTCTTCTAAAGTAAAATGAGGTTGTAAATAGATGTTGTTAAACAGCAATCCGTTGCAAGCCACTTCTTTCTTGTGGTATTCAATGCAGTAATAATCTCCGTGAAATTCGATACGTTGGGTGAGTGAAGATGCATTGCTTTTCCACTGCAAATGCTGATAAGGTGTGAGAAACAAAACTGTAAAACCAGGAGTAGTGTAGTCAATAAAATCAATCGAGAAATCGCCCCCTTCTTCGAGCAACAGAATAATGTAGTTCGAAATAGAATACGAAACGAAATGCTCACTGGAAGCTGATTGAATTTCTAGCAATTGGGATCGGTTTTGTAGGGTAGAAAACGGTTAATCTTCTAAAATAAACTCACTGATATCAATCGAATGATTTTTCAGTATTTGGTTAATTTTCTCTTTGTCTTGCTGGTTAAAATATTCTTTCCATTGCCCAATATTTCCGGAGCGTACAAAACTACCCGATAGACCAGTTTTAGGACCATGAATGGCTTTTCCCATACGGTTTTCGGTTTCTTTTACGCTTTTGGCCGAAGCGGCTTCTATAGAGAAATGCAGCAAAGGTAAATCGATGGGAAGTTCAAAATGATGCAGAATTAGCGTAAATGCTTTTTCGGTGTGCAGCTTTAAATCTTCGTACGCAATTAACTCGTACCCAGAATCTGTAGAAGATCGCCTTTTCATGTTGGCATATTTTCTGGCAAAACGCGGCATTTCGGTATCAATTAACTCTCTCGGATGCTGCTTTTGATCTTGTCGCCCAATTCTGTTTTTAAAGAAATAGAAAAAGCGAGAAATAAGAATATCGTACGGATTACGGTACAAAAACAATGTTTTTTTTGGGGTGAGACGAAATCCTGAAAGCTTTGTAATCAGTGTGTTGTTGTCTGCTTTGTCAAGAAAACAACCATGATCGTACATGAAATCACTGTAGCTTACTTGATTAGAAAACCGCAAAGGAATAGTTGGAGGGTAAAACGGAGTTTCTCTCGAAATAATAAAATAACGGATGTTCTTAAACAGCTCGTTGTGCATGCGATCGTATTCTATTTTTTCGAACTCTTTTGCACCAGAAAGCGAATTGTAGATGTAATTGGTTAAAAACAATCGAACGTAATTCGTGCCTGATTTTTCCATCGAACTCAGCACCATGGCATCTTGATGAACTTTTAGAAAATGAGGGTGTAAAGCCAACCAAATCAAATCTTTAGCACCTTGCGTTTTTCTTTGCATCGAGTTCATAGAGAAGAAATTGTACGGTTTTTAACTGCTGTTTTTTAAAATCATTTCGGTAGGAACCGAGCACCAAAGTTACATTGCAATTTATCGAATGAAAAGTTGACGGTTCCTACCGTTAAAAAGAGTAGAATGAAGCTTTACTGTTTATAAACCAAAATGATTGATAGGGCCATTGCCCTTGCCCAATTGCCTGTTTTGCCCATTGAAAATGGCGGTGTGAATGTAGTCACAAGCTCTCTCAACCGCTTGGTAAACAGGGTGACCAGTAGCCATGAAAGCCGCTATGCTAGAAGATAAGCTACAACCGGTTCCGTGTGTGTTGTTGGTATCAATTCTTTCGTTAGCAAAGAGTAACAACTTTTCGGTAGAATGCAGAAAGAGCACATCGGTTAATTCATTTTGATCAGCAATGATATGACCACCTTTCAGCAAAACAGATGTGTTAAACATTTTGCCCAATTCGCTGGCAGCTTCTGTGGCATTTTTAGCTGTGATTTCTCTCCCTAGCAGCAAAGCCGCTTCATCTGCATTGGGAGTGATTACAGTAGCTATCGACAGTAAACTTTTTAAGCATTCAATAGCGTTTTCGTTGATTAATCGGTCTCCAGAAGTGGCAATCATCACCGGATCTACTACAATATTTCTCGCTTCGTACTCCATCAATTTCGTCTTTACCAACTCAATGATTTCGCACGAGTGGAGCATGCCAATTTTAATGGCATTGAATTTAATATCGCTTAAAACGGCATCTAATTGCTTCTCGATATGCGCTACCGGAATGGGATGAATATCGTGTACACCTAGCGTATTTTGGGCGGTTGTGGCTGTAATTACGCTGGCAGCATACGCACCGCATGCACTAATCGATTTTATATCGGCTTGTATGCCAGCGCAACCGCCTGAGTCGCTACCGGCAATGGTTAAAACGCTACAATATTGCTTACTCATACTTTCCATTTTTCGTGTTGATAAGCACTGTCCCAAAACATCCATTCTAGTTGAGAGGCTCTGCGAAAGGCGTGGTTCATTCGTTCTATTTTTTCGGTAGGAACCGCAGCGGCATAGTGATTAGTAATAGCAATGGCTTGTTGCACCGAATGGGCAAATTCTTCTCCGCCATAGGTGTTAATCCAATCTTGGTACGGATTGTTATCAGCGTTGGTTTGGTTTTCAAGGATGAAGTCTCCCACTTCTTTGTAAATGGTAAAACAAGGTAAAACAGCAGCTAGCGCTTCTTCTAACGAGCGGGTGTTGGCCATTTTAGATAAATAGCTGGTGTACAATTCACAAGTAGGTGAAAGCTCTTTTACTGCTGCTTGGTCTTTTAAAAAATGTTGATGAAGAGCGTCTTCTACATGAATTATTCCTGTTGCGGCATCTAAGAAAAATTGGGTGTGCTTTTCATTATTACAAAGAATCCCCACTTGGGCCAGAACCTTTTTGTATTCTGCTAAATACAATGCATCTTGGTGAATGTAGAAGTAAAAAGTTTCTTTGGGCAAGGTGCCGTTCATTAATTCAACAATAAACGGGTGGTCTTTAATTTGTTGCAGAATAGAATTGGTTTGGCTATTGATTAGTGTGTACCAGTTTGACATACAATTTGTTTTAATTCTTGAGTGGCTTTTAACGGATTTTGAGCAGCAGAAATGGCTGAAACAACGGCAATTCCGTTAGAGCCGTTATTGATTACTTCTTTAGCGTTGTGAGCTTGAACACCACCAATGCTAACAATCGGCCATTTACTAATGGCTTTAATGGCTTTTAACCCTTCTAGGCCCGAAGGTTGATCTAAATCGTTGGTTTTAGTTTCGGTGCTAAAAATAGGCGATAAGCCAATGTAGTTTATCGCTAATTGGTTGGCTTCTTTGGCTTGAGCAGGATTACTCACTGACAAACCAACAATTTTGTTTTCGCCTAACCAATGGCGCACAACATAGGCCGGTAAATCTTTTTGGCCAACGTGCAATCCGTCTGCTTCTGCCGCTAGGGCAATATCTAGCCTATCGTTTACAATAAATGGAACCGAATACTCTCGGCAAAGTGCTTTGGTTTTAACTGCACGGTGGTAAAAATCGCGTGAATTCATTTCTTTCTCGCGCAATTGCACAATGGTAGTGCCACCTTGAAGGCTAGCTTCTAAGATGCCGAAAAACGAACTATCATCTTTAATGCGATCATCAGTAACATACATTAAAGAGAAATCGATATTTCTCATGATTACAATTTGAGTAGGTGAAGGCAATCGATAAAATTCATTTGAAAACTTCCAGGACCTTTCGATAGCTCTTCAGCCTTAGAACCCGCAACAGCCATAATTTGCATAGCAGAACAACCCGCTTGGTGAGCATCTTTTTCAACCCCTAAACAGGCACCAATGATACTCGTAGCAGTACAGCCCATTCCTGTGATTTTGGGCATTAAATCGCTTCCGCCCGTTATTTTGGTTACTTCGTTTTGAGTAATTACAAAGTCTACTTCGCCACTAATAACTACCGTTGTATTTAACGATTTTGAAAGTTGGGTTCCTGCTTCAACAGCATCTTCTGCACTAGCGGTGCTATCTACGCCCTTAGTGCTATTGGTAACTTGCGCCAATGCCATAATTTCAGAAGCATTACCGCGAATAATAGTGGGGGTTGCAGCTTCTATAATTTGTTGAGCTACCTGCGTTCTATAAGGTGAAGCACCTACGCCAACCGGATCGAAAACAAATGGTTTATTGAGCTGTGCCGCCTTTTTGGCTGCTAAAAGCATCGCGTTTACCCATTTCTCGCTCAGCGTTCCCATGTTAATAACCAATGAAGAAGATATAGAAACAATGTCTTCTACTTCTTCTACCGCATGCGCCATTACCGGTGATGCGCCAATGGCCAAAAGAGCATTGGCCGTGTTATTCATAACAACGTAGTTAGTGATGTTGTGTACGAGCGGAGAATGCTCTCGAATTTTTTCAATTATAGACATAGAACAATTAATTCTTAGGTGATTTTATTTTTAAAGGTCGCTAAAAGTAGAATTTTCAACCTACATGGATAAACCGCTTTCTCCGTATTCTGTTCTTAACGGTACGAACCCGTTTTTTCATTCTCTACATTATTAACTATAGGTTCAAGAGAGAGCTGTGCCGCTAAAATTAGAAAAGGTTTTGTGGGGGAGATTAAAAGTACCTTAAAGCGAAAGACGGTTCCTACCAGTAGGCATTTCGCTGATATTGAAAATGGAATAGTTCGGCTAATTCGAGTAGTGTTTTGTGGTTGTTTTTAAGAAGCAATAGGTTGGGGTGTTGACCAATTATTTCAAATTCTACGCGGTCTCGGTAGCTTTCTATATTTTCGATACTGTGGTTAAAAAGAAGTACGTTTTTTCGTGCATTCGATTTAACATCTTGATAAACCCAAGTGCGTCTTTCGTATATATTCATTACGGAACTAAGTTCCATGGGGTGAAGAAGAGAACAACCGTAATTAAGAAACTCAATCTCTGGAATATTTCGGTCCCAAGTAGGCATAAAAACCACTAAATCAACAGAATGTTGGTTTAAAATAGCCTCTAAATCGGTACACTGATTTTTTAACTTTTCAATCGATTGAATGGCTACAGGTCCGTAATTGGTTTTTTCGGTAAGCGAACTTATTAGAGTAGGGTAAACACTGATTTTCACCAAAAAAACCGAGAAGGCGAGGGTAACTACCACAAGCTGTACTATGTTTTGCAATTGCTCTTTCACAGGGAACCAAAAAAACGCAAGGGCCAAAATCAATGGAACAGAAAGGTACATTCTTACCGGAGTGAGAAAAACGGTTTTCATACCATCGTTCACTTTATTGACACCCATTAAAGCTAATGCAACAACAAGCGTTGCTAAAATGATGATTCCTTTTTGTTGGTTTTTTTTCAATAAAACGACACCCAAAATCACCAAGATGATGAGAATGAACCAATTTCCTTCCCAAAATACAGGGGTTAAATGGCGAAAGAATTTGTCTAAATACGATAATCCTTCTAGCAATAAACTGAAACTGTATGTGAGTTCCCACATGAAGTGCACGATGTATTCATCGTTCACTTCATAGAATTGTTCGGCCCAATATTTCAGTGCTAAAAAGGGGATGCCCACCCCAATGGAAAGCAAGTAAAAAGCAGGTTTCTTGTAGTTTTCTAAAAGCAGCAGCAACCCAATGGGAAATGAGAACAAGATAGAATTAGGGTTAAGAACAAACCCCACAGCAGTAGCTAAACCAAAAATCACAAACGACTTTTTGCTCGTAGGTTGCAATAGCGGGAATACCAGAAAAGCTGTAGCAGCTAAACCACTAGTGAAACCGCGACTCACAGAGGTGAGTATATCGTATTCGATGGGTAAGGTAAGCGGTATTATCAAGAAGAAGTACGAAGGCAAAACAAATCCTCTTCGAAAAAGAACCACCGCAAAAAAAACAAAGGGGAAAATACCTAAGAGTGAAGATATTATTGGTAAACCAATGTATATAGGAACGTTAAGCCAAACCAACGGAACTGCCAAAAAAGGTTCTAAACCAAAGTTGTAATTCTGTCCGTAAAAAAAGGGCTCGTGAAAAACTCCGTGCGCATAATCGTGGGCCATTTGCCAAAACACCACATCATCGTTACCTGTAAACTCAAAGCCGTAATAAAAAAGAGTGGTTAACCGAGCAGCAAGCAGCAATACCAGCAAACAAGTAAAAAGCACTCCGTTTTTATGTCGGTTTATAGCAGTAAAAATCATAGCAAGGGCCAAAAGTATGTTCAAGGGCAAAGTAAATCAAGAAATCGAAAAACCAACCTTTTTAGTTGATCGGTACGATCTCGATTTTGCTTCGTTTCATCTTTTTACCCTTTTTGAGCTTTTGTTTAGGGAAAAAATAATTCGATAACGCCTTCGAAAAAGCTCAACAAACAGTTGATTTGCTCACTGTAAATTGAATTTTTACGGTGGGCAAAGTAAATTTGGTTAGATAGTGATTGATAACCTTTCCACAGAATTTGAATCTCTTTTTGGTCGATAGCTTCTCTGCCTAGAAAGTCTGGAATTACGGCAACACCGGTTCCTACTTTTAAACTGTAACGATTGATATAAAATTAGGAACAATTTAATCTTGACAAAAATTGGGGTTAGAGCGAAAGTTTACGTTCCAAGAACGCACAAAATGCTCGTTAGAAGTTTGTTTTAGAGAAAAAAGATTATTGAATAATCAACTTCTTTGTAGCGTGGATCCTAGAGCCAGATCGAAGTTGTATGATGTACACCCCAGATGGGTAATCAACTCGAAATTTTGTGGATTGCGAATTGTGTGGTAAAATGGAAGATTGAAGCAAACGACCTTCCAAATCGTAAACTTCAATATTGGTTTCAGATGGCAGTTTTAATACGTGGTTAAGAGTAGGGGTATTTCCTTCTTGAACTGGATTCGGGTAAAGGTTGACCAATTCGCTTGTTGAAAAAGATAGATCTCCTGTAGAAACAATCGATTGTGTTCTCAAGAACAATAATTCAGTTATAGCATTATTAAAGCTTGAACTAGTTTCTGTTCTTGGGATTAAAAAGTATAGTCCCTGATTATTAAGAAGGGTTTTGGTAACGCCTTTCTCTAAGTTCATATTGATACTGATAGAATCAAGAAATTCGAAATTTCTACTTGAAAAAAGTCGAATTATATTTTCAAGTCCTTCGGTGGGGCTATAATCTGTTTGAGATGAGAAGACTATTCCAAAATCATCATTAAGAAAATTTATATGTGAAATTACTTCTCGAGCACCACTATTCATAGGTAAGTCGAGTCTCCTTAACTCATGGTTTACATTAGACGGTAATATCTCTATTAAAGACGAAGTTAAAGTAGAATCATTTTTTGCATATGAAATAGATAGTGTAATATTTTGATTCCATTCGGTTAAATCTGTTACGGAACCTTCGTTAAACTCAAATACTTTTTCTTGGGTTATGTTTAATGTATTTATGTCAACTTCAGCAATATACCCCTTAGAGTAATATTGTTCAGGAGACTTGAGCTCTTTGCCAAAGACAAAAACCTTATTGTTCAATTGCTTTAATTCAAGATAGTGATTAGGGAAAAGTAAATCCTCAGCGGTAGATTGGACGAAGTTTAGTTCATCATCAAACTCAATTATGATTGAATGATTAACCAATGAATCATAATTAGGTGAGCTGGATTCGAAATTCAAAATCCCCAGAATATGTTTATCAGATTCCCGAATGAGTATATCTGAGAAAAATGGATACTCACCATACTTTGGGTGAAAAACAGAACTAGGCACTGTGGATCTTTTCAATTGACTACCATTCTGATCAAACCAGACTAAACCAATCTCATAAAAACCACATTCTTTGAAGGTCATTGAAGCAATGTACCCATTTTCAGGATGTTCAAGTACATCATGAAATTCATTGTTTGTGAAGATGCATTGCCAATCAAAATAAAAGTCCTCAGCTATTTTAGAGTAAGAACTTGAAGTATCATAAACTCCAAAATACGAACCATCAGCTCCTTGAGTACCATTTCCAACAATAACTAGATTATTATTAGTTGTGAAAAGAATATCATTAATAATACGATTGTTGAAGTCTGTTAAGGAATCATACCTGATGGGCTGAGATATCGCTTGCAACGAAATAGATAAGATGATTATCAGCAGAGTAAAAGCGGCAGAAAGTGTTTTAAGGTAGTGGTATAAATGAAGCATTTCAGGTATCTGTTTTGATTTTGAGTGATCTAAATTATATCAAGTTGACTCGAAAATAAAATGATTTGACTAAATAATTGAAAAGTTAGTTTTTCATCCTTACGCGGTAGGGGTTTCTTTAAAGATGAGGATAAGGTTTTGCATATCAGGAATATAAGGAGGTTGATGCAGGTTTGTTGAAATTGGAATATTTCCTGTTGCTCGAGTGCTTTTCTGGAGTAGTTTGTATTAGATTAATTCTTCATATTTCAGGTTTTTTAAAATATGAAGAATCAGCCATTAATAAGACCGATTCATCTTTTTACCCTTTTTGAGCTTTTGTTTAGGGAAAAAATTATTCGATAATTCTTCTGTGAAAATTCAATAGAAAAACCTTTGCAAGGTGGAGAGTTCTCTTATTGAAAATCGATAACTACATTTCCTGTTTTCTTTCCAGAAATTACATATTCGTAGGCCTCGACAATAGAATTTAGCGAATAGGTTTTATCTATCACAGGTTGATAAGTGCCTTTGGCCAAGCGCTCGATTATAAACGGAATGCTTTCACTGGGTTTATACGGTATAGGAAACACCACTTTTTTTGAGGTAAACTGGGTAAATAGAGGGAGGTAGAGATTTTGAAAATAAGGCCCCAATTCTGAAGAAATGTACACACCTCGCTTAGTTAAAAGAGGTTGACAAATGCCGAAATTACTCTTACCTACTGCATCAAAAATAAAATCGAACCGATCGGTAGTTTGGCTAAAATCTTCTTGCGTAAAGTCGTACACTTTATCAGCACCGAGCGAGCGCACCATCTCTATGTTATTGGGGCTTGCCGTAGCAGAAATGTGCACGTTTTTATGTGCTCTTACAAATTGAAGCAATGCAGAGCCAATGGCACCTGTAGCACCGTTGATTAATATTTTATGTTGCGGCTTAATTTTTACGCGTTGTACAAAAGCAAACGCATAATGGGCGCCTTCTAAACTAGCTGCAGCGGTTGCAAAACCTATATTTTCGGGCATTTTGTACACCTTATCGGTAGGAACCGCCACCATTTCAGCCTGAGAAGCCATTCCCGTATCGAAAAAACCCATTACCTGATTGCCCAATTGAAAATTGTGAACATGGGAACCTACAGATACAATTTCGCCAGCAAAATCGGTTCCTAACGTAGCTATTCGAGGTTTTGTAAAACCCAAAACGAAACGCATTACAAAAGGTTTTGCAGTGAGGTTGGCGCAATCGGTTCGGTTTACTGTGGTGGCATGCACGCGAATCAGCACTTCATTCTTTTTGCAAGTAGGCGCAGCCACCTCTTTTACTTGAATGTGTTGAGGAGTACAATAGTTTCTTCGTAATGCTGCTTTCATTGGTTTCGTGTTCCTTCTATAACTATGGTCTACAACGTTAAACAAAAAGAGAACGAGCCGAAAGTAAATCGAAGAAGAACCGAAATTTTAACGTATAAAGGGCAAAAAACGGAGATAAATGGCAAATAGATTTTGTTCTTTTTGAGAAGAAAATGCGGTTAAAGATGAGCAACAGAAAAATTGATTTTCTGTTACTCTCATAAAACAAAAAGCGGTTAAAGAAGTAGGTTTATTGCATTCTTTGAATGGGCCATTCGTCTTGGTATCCTTTTTTCCAAGCTTCGGTGGCTAATTCTTTTGGTGTAGACAAACATTGGTTGAGGTCGTTTATGATTTGTTCTTGATTCATGTCTTGACCAATAAAAACGATTTCATTTTTTCGATCACCGAAAGTTGTGTCCCAATTGGCTTCAATTTCTTGCTGATGATCGATAAATGCTTCGTATTGGGTGCGTTTTTGAAAGCTCATACTGCTCCACCAAACACCAGCGTTATCTGCTTTTAGCGAGCCACCAGCTTGACTCCATACTAATGCTTGATTGGCGCGAGATGCCAAGTAAAACAAGCCTTTGCTTCGAATAATGGTAGACGGAAAACTGTGCTGCACGTATTGCCAAAAACGCTCAGGATCGAACGGATATCTACTTCTGAACACAAAAGACCCAATGCCGTATTCTTCGGTTTCAGGAGTGTGCTCTTTTTTAGAAAGCTCTTCTATCCAACCGGCACTTTGTTCGGCTTCTTCAAAGTTGAATAATCGGGTATTCAGTATTTGTTTTGCTTCTATTTTGCCGTAGGTAGTTTCAATAATTTGCGCGCCAGGATTTAGCTTTTTGAGGGTAGCTTTTAGCAATTCTAAATGTTGAGGTTCTACCAAATCGGTCTTGTTCAACAATATTACATTGGCAAACTCAATTTGATCGGTAAGCAAATTTACAATGGTTCGATAATCGCCATCTATGTCGGTTAATTGTCGGTCTTGTAACGTTTCTGGACTGCCGAAGTCTTTAAAAAAGTTGAAAGCATCAACAACCGTCACCATCGTATCGATGTAACTAAACCTTGATAAATCAATGTTGTTTTCAGCGTCTGTAAAAGAGAAGGTTTGCGCCACCGGAATGGGTTCGCTAATGCCTGTGCTTTCAATTAATAGGTAGTCGAAACGGTTTTCTTTAGCCAGTCTTTCTACTTCTACCATTAAGTCTTCTCGAAGTGTACAACAGATGCAACCGTTGCTCATTTCTACTAATTTCTCTTCGGTTCTAGAGAGAGTATTTTCGTTTTTTACTAATTCAGCATCAACGTTTACTTCGCTCATATCGTTAACGATAACCGCTACTTTTAATCCTTCTTTGTTGTGAAGAATATGGTTGAGTAGAGTGGTTTTTCCAGCTCCTAGGAAACCACTCAGAACTGTTACGGGCAACTTTTTATTCATAGTACTTCTCTTAAATGCAACAAAGTTGCAATAAAAGAATTTTACAAGCTGTTCCCTTAACAAAAAAGTTGCAGAATGAGAAAGGAGATAAAAAGCCGTAAAGTGTTAAACAGGTTGATTTTAGGGCTATAAAAGAATCTGAGCCGTTTCAAGCGCGATAAATAGTAGGAAGAAATGAAATAAAGAAGAGTGAGCGATTACCCTTTAAAGTAGGAGGCTAACTTAGCTTTAACCACCAACTTTTTAACCAGAATTAAGAAATAGTAAGCCGCAATAGTGCTTATAAACGCAATGGTTCCGAGTCTGCCGCCAAAGCCTTTAAACAAGTCGGTAGATTGCTGGTATAAAAATCCGGCAAGTGCTCCTCCTAGAATAATGAGTGGCAGAGAAGCTACCGAAGAGCTAGTCATGCCTACAAAAGCACCTGCAAAAATTACAAAGCTGAAATGGTGAATTTTAAAAAAGTACTCTAAAGCTGCTCCGTGCAAGCCAATAATGCAGGCAGCCACCACAACTGAAAGTCCGTATTTATGCAACAAATAAGTGGCTACGGCACCTGCAATTCCTCCAGCTATAAAAACCAATGTTTGTGGCATTCTCTTTCAAAAATTTGTGAATGAGCGCCAAAAGTATCTAAAAATCGAAGAGTGTTAAAAAGTTGTGGTTCTTCTAGAGAAATAGCGGTTTAAGATAGAATTATTGGCTTTTAACCAAAGGTTTGAAACCACCGTAAACCATAGTAGAAGCATCAAAAATTAACTGGCCATCTTGCACAAGCGGAGCTACCAATTCGTTCATTCTTTTATCGGTAGGAACCGTTTTGTTGGCTTGATCACGAATTTCTTTAGAAGGAAATGTAACCCAGCCAAAAACAACTATTTCATCTTCTTTGGCTTGAGTAAAATCAACGAAAGATCGGGTTCCTTCTAACGATAAATCATCACCAATAAACTCAGAATATTCAAGTGCTCCATGCTCTTTCCAAATAGTGGCAACCTGCTCTGCAATAGATGTATAGAGTTCTAAATGTTCTTGAGAAAGAGTGAAAATATACCCGTCTATATAGCTCATTTTGTGTAATTTAAATTTGAAAGCAAGGTTACGAAATAATGGAAGCAATATAGCTTTCTACCAATTTAAATTGCTCTTGGTTAAGTTGTTTCGCAGATTTTGAGGTGAGCATGATGCTGGTGAAATAGGTTTGGTGGTCTTTTCTGTTTTCCACAAACCAATCTGCCGTTCGCTTTCTAGTGAAAGTAGAATAATACTGTCCATTTTTACATTGACCTTCTTTCTTTTCTAACTCGCCAGAAAAACCTTGGTGAATTAATAAGTGAATGGGCTGATCGATCCCTTCAATTTTCACTTTCTTGATTTTTGTAATGTACTTATTTCTATCAGTTTTAAAATGATCAAAAATGGCTTCGGCTACATAGGGGGCATTCTCGCCAACATAGAAAATTCGATAACTCTGTGCGTAACCAACTACTCTTTTCTCAAGTGGTTTTTGAGCAAGTAGAGTTAGTGGAAAAACAGATAAACTTAAAAGGATAAGCGATAATGCGTTTTTCATAGTTATGAAATTAATGAAGGGTATACGTTAGTGGGTTAAATAATTTATTTGCAGAAAGTTAGTGATTTTAATCGCTTTTGAGAGGGAGAGGGCAATGGTTAAAGTACAGTTGAACTAAAACGGAGATTGTGTTCCTACCGAGAAGAACAATAATTAAGACAATTTACTGGCTGTTTTTAAGTTGAAAAACGGCTCTGCTGTAAATGGTAGAAGGAACCAATTCGATAGTTTTTAGCTGAAAATTAATGAGATAAGATCTTTCTTCTTGGTGAGCTTTTACCTCGTAAATAGCGGCTGGCGCAGCTTTAGCAAGTGTGCAATGGGTTTGTTCAAGGAGTAATTCACCGGTTAGCGCAATGAATTGAACATCTTGCCAAGCCGGCCTATCAAGATTACTTTTAGTTTGGATGTATGCCCTAAAATACGGATCGATTTTACCTTCGAATAGGCGTTTTTTCCATGAAGTAAGCGGTTTTCCATCTAAAGCATGAATTCTGTACTCGGTATTGCCAGAAAATCCAGAACAGTAAAGGTTTTTAGGATCTCCATCTCCTCGATGAACCACAAAGCAACCCACCGATTTTTTAATATCTAAGAAGTAAAAGCACGCATGGTAATGCCGTACTGTGCCGTTTTCTATGGTATCTGCCAAAGGCAAAGCGAAGAGTTCAGAGCCAGTAGAATTGTAAATTTTAAAACATCCTGAACTGTCTACTGCATACACTAATTGCTGGTTGAGCGATTTGCCAGAATAGTTGTTGCTGGGAATTCCAAAATGTTGAATATTAGATAGGTTAAGCTGAGTAGCTTCCCAACTACCTGTTGAGTAACTATACGATTTAAAGCCTTGGTACGTGCTGTCGAGAAAGATAGAATAAGTGGGATCCTCGGGCCATTTGGGTACGATGTGAATGGAGTTTTCTGCACGTTTTAAGTCGGTTCGAAGCTGATCTAAATTCGCTATTTCTTCTGCTGAGAATAGTGGAAGAAAAGGTTCTTTCTCTTGCGCAATACTTTTGTGAGATAGAATCCCCTAATGAAGTAAAAAGATGAAAAAAATGAAAAACGAATGCTTTGAAAAAGTCGTAATTGCTGGCATATCACAAAGAAAACAGCAGATGTAACGAGAACGCGATGCCATGAGTAATTTCTGCAAATTCGTTTTTCATAGAAAGAATAGCCACCAATTAATTGGTGGCTATTTGGAGCCAAGTTGAGTGCTCTAATTCGATTAATTCTAATTCAATTTTTACGGCTTCTTGTTCGAGTTGATCTTCTTCTACATAATCTGCTAATTCACGATCAAATACATTGGTTTCTTTGTAGATGGTGCTGCTGAAAAATCGGTAAAAGAAAACATCATCTAAGGTGTTAATATGCTCTGGGGTTGCTTTTTTAGCCACAGAAACATCGGCCAGAAAGGGTCTTAACTCTGGAAAATAAAGCCAGCAAAGATCTTTTGATTCTCCATCAATTTCTACTACTGGGCAAATGCCAAAAATTCTCGATTCCATTACTTCTCTTTCGCTATCGAAAAACCAACTTTCTTTAATTTTATACTGAGTCACTTGTGCTTTTTCTAAATCGCTAGCATCTAGTTCTATTTTATCTTGTAATAAACCGGTTTTATTGCTGTAAGTGTTTATTTTAGAATTGGTTATTAAATTAGATAGTAAGCTGAAAAACAACTGATCTTGAAACAAAACCGCATTGTTTTCGGCTTCGAGGGTTCGCCAAACCCGCTTGCTCCACACAATTGAGCTTTCTTCAACGTGAAAGTCTTCTATATACCCTTCAGAGTTATAGCTTATTTGGTAAGCAGATTGAGCATTGGTAGCGTCACTGGCAGGTTGTAAAGGTTGGGCAGTAAGTGGAGACGAATAGGTTCTGTCAAGAATTTTATTGCCGTCAGCATCCCAAATCGACCACGTTCCAGTGCGGTAATTGTTCTCAAATTCACCTTCTGCCTTTTTGTTTCCATTGGCGTAAAATGATTGGTATTTACCGTCTATTTTTCCATGTTCAACCGTGTATTTTACAGAAAATTCATCGGTAGAAAAGGTTCTAGTTTCTTGTGCTTTTAAAGCAGAAATTCCTAGAGTAAAAAAGGAAGAAAACATAAGAGTTGTAAGATAGCTGCTGGTTTTCATGCCTATAGGTATTTGAGATTAAATAATAGTGCTTGGCTGATTATTGAAGTATCAGTTTGCCACCAGAAATTGAGGTGTTTTCCTTTTGTAAGGTGTAAGTATAGGTTCCTGACGGTAAATGGTTTCGATTAAAAATATCTCCATTTTTCATCTCTTTTTCAAGAACCAGCTTCCCTGCTAAGTTGTACAAGTGAAACAGAAAGGAATTCTGGTAAAATCCTTCAACCGATATTTTAGCTGTGTTTCTCACAGGGTTGGGGTATATAAGTGATTGATAATTGAATGTTTGCTGTTCGTTTATGCTCGTAGGATAAACGACAATTTCGAAATTATCATATCCCACACATCCAACGGAATCGGTTACGGTTAATACATAATAGGTAGAAGTATCTGGAAAAGCCCATGTGTTGAGTTCTGAAGCGTTTTCTAAGCTTGCACTGGGCGACCATTCGAAACTGAGCGGACCTAGTCCTCCGTGAATACTGTTGTACAATTGCACACTATCGCCAGGGTGAATGAACCTAATTTTCTGATCAAGTGTCCACACCCAAGAAGAAAAATAAACCACTATTGAGTCGGTACAAGTGGCTCCTAAAGCATCGGTTACTTTGAGTTTAAACAGAAGAGAATCGTAGGTGAAATCGGTTAAAAGAGGCTGCGCACTTGTAGTATCGTCTAAGAAATCAGAAGCAGAAAACGATTCTATTGTGGCATCGTATTCACAACTCCATGAGTAAGAAAAAGGCGCAGTTCCTCCCGATAAGTTAATCGTTGTGCCTAGGTGAAAAGTGGGCAAACTATCGGTTACGCAAAGTGCCGTATCGCCTGAAAAAGAGACCATGCATTGCGCAAAAGTGGTGGTGTTAGTCAGTACCGACAGTAGAGTAAAAAGTAGAATAAACAGGTTCGAATTCATATTTATCATGGAGAGTGAAAATTAGTTTAAACGAATATAGGTGTTATTTAGACTGCTTCAAAATGAGTGATTTAACTCGTTTTTTAGGTCTTTTTATATCGGTAGGAACACAATTTCGAAAGCAAACAGAAACTCGTAAAAGTGGTGCGTCAACAATCCATTAAATCATGCTTTTGAAGGTTTTCTAGTCTGATGAGAAAAATATTTCGAAAAGTCTAAAAGTGTGATGGATGGCAAGAGAGAAAGCTGATAAATAGAATTCTTTCTTCGATAAGTTGATGATGAAAAAAAACAGTAAGAATTAAATCAAAACGGAGAAAGACAGTTCTTTTATTGGAGTTTTAAGAAGAGGGAGAATCGGTTCCTACCGATACATTGAAAACAGAGAAGAGAACTATCCATTGCGTTAAAACGGGAAGATCTCATAGTATTTCTAGATTTCTCAAAAATTATACGTCAATTTACGTATTGTAACCATCTGTGGGGCAGGGTAGGTTTGTGCTTACTAACTCAAAACTCGTGCACCCATGAAAATTTTTTCACTCTTATTATCGCTGTTGTTTTGCTCTTTAATAGGCTTAACCCAAGTGGAAATACCACCAGCAAAAGTTGAATTTCATTCAGATTACCTCGTATACCAACAAGCGAAGAAGGCCAAAAATACGAGTGGTGCACTGCGGGCTGCGGCTAATTTAATTGAAACGTATCCAAGCAATTCTTTTACCTACGAATTAGTGGCCACAGCCTTTTACGATCACCAAAAACCCCAAGATGCAGCAGATTATGCAAGTTGGTCGGTTGCCTACAATAGTTATGATGATGTTGCTAGTTTTTACGGTTTTATTTTCTCGGTATTTGCTAAAAGACCACTAGAAGCAGAACAATATGTGCGAACCTTACAAGCTGTGGGAAAAGATGCAGCTAGTATGCAGCGAGATTACGATAGCATGAATGGTTATTTAAACTCATTGGCGAGTTATCCAGACCATGCGGCTACGGTACAAAAAGCAAGAACTTATTTGGCTAATTACCAGCAAGAAGGCATAAAGCGTGCTAAAGCTACTTTCGAATATTTAGCTTCTACTTTGGGCGCCACTTACGATGATGTGGCTAATCAAGAAAAAGCAGCTCAGCTATTGGCAGATTGGCTTAAAGCGGAAGAAGCTGTGCAACAAGGTTTAATCTCTAGAATGTTGTATGCAGATGCTTTAGTGAGTTTGGCTAGCATGGCTGAGTTAGTGAACTTCGAATTTGGCCAAAAATTAGAGCCTCATTTAGAAAAGATAGTATTCGATCGAACTAACTACTCAATTGCATCTCGGTTTAGAGCTTACGAAAGGTTGGCTCGCTTGCAAGCGGCTTTAAAACGTTGGGATAATTTGCAGGCATCATCCAACTTAATACGCTCAGATTTAAGCGGTAAAATACCGTCTACCGCTGTTTTGGCAAAAATGTATTTCTACCAAACTATGGCCTATACAGAAAGTAAGAGGTATGCAGATGCAGCAGCCTTGGCAGATGCTTACTCTGCTCAATTACCTAAAATAAAGTCTCCAGAGTATTTAGCCGAAGCCTATTATGCAATTCTTCGTGCCTATGCTTTTAATAAAGAAATTGAGAAAGCGCAAGCGGTGGCTCAAAAGGCCGAAAACTTCTTAAAAACACCCGGAATAGAAGAGTTTAGCTACACCAATTATGTGAAAAACGGTTTGTCTACTACTCAAAATTTGCGCTCTCAAAATCCTGAAGCCTTATCGGGCAATGCATACAACGATGGCGTAATGCTCATGGAACAAAAAAAGTACAAAGAAGCAGCTGTTCAGTTTGAGAAAGCTAGAGAAATAGAGATAAAGGTGTTGAATCAAAAAGATCAATGGGCACAGCGAGGGTTCATCGACAAATTTCAGCGAATCAACGGATTTTTAGCGGGCATTTATTACGAAACCCAACAATTTGAAAAGCTATACAACACAATAGAATCGAACCGTTCGTATGCGCTTTTAAACGATAAAAGAAGTGAGAAAAAGCAACTTTCTCTAAAAGAGTTACAATCGATTTTAGGTGAAAAAGAAGCCTACTTATCGTTTATCGATGTTTCAAAAGGCTCCACTTTTGAAGGAACCTACCTCATGTGTTTGGTCACCAAAAACAACTTGGTAGTCAAATACAATCGTTCTGCTGGCGCATTTCAAGATCTCTTAACACAACAGAAAAATCAGTTGATTGCCTTAGAAAAAGAGCGAGCAAAAATAGAATTTAGACAACCCAATTTAGACTATCTCAATGGCACCAAGAAACGGGTAGAAAACACCTTTGCACCAGGAGAATTTACGCTTATTACACAATACTTGCGCAAGCACTTAGAAGCAAGCGTAGAAGAAGGGCAATATGTTTTTTATCAACCAGAAAACCTAAACGATTTGCTTAACCGATTTTACGATACGTTTATAAGCAGTTTAGATGTTGATTTATTCACTGTTGATAAACTAATGATTAGTCCAGAAGGTGTGGTAGGAACCATTCCCTTCGATGCATTAATCGATAGTGAAGGGAAATACTTAGCAGAGCGATTCGAAATTGGTTACATCCCCAATGCAGCCTTGCTTTACACCTTACGCCAACAGCCGAAAAAAACATATCAGAAAAATGTAATTGCTTTTGGTGGAGCTACTTACGAGTTGTTTTCAGCGCCAAAAGTGCCTATTGAATCTTTAGGCGATTTAGAAAAATTGAGGTATCGGGTTCGAGAAGACCTTAAAAACCAACAACCGCTCGACTATGCTTTTGCAACTTTTCAAGGCAAAGAGCCTATGTCTTACTTACAAGGAGGTAGAAAAGAAGTGGTTTTAATCCACGATTTAGTAGATAATTCAACAACACGTCTAGATTCAATGATGACCGAAAATGAACTTAAGCGAATGAGCCAATCGGGAGAACTGGCTCAATACAAAGCGGTGCATTTGTCGAGCCATGCTAGCGTTCATCCGTATGTGTTTGATTTAACCAGCATTGCAATGTCGGTAAAACCCCAACCTGTTAACGGTGAAGACGGAATGTTGGTAGTTCACGAGCTCGAAAACTTAAACTTTTCGGTAGATTTTGTAATGCTAAGTGCTTGCCAAACAGCTTTAGGTGTAGAGTCTGCAGGTGATGGCATTAAAGGGTTAAACCAAGCCTTACTCAACGCTGGTGCTAACAGCACGCTTACCTCACTATGGAGCGTTAGCGACTTAGGAACTACCTATTTAACGGTTCAACTTTATAACAGAATGTTCAACGAAGAAATGTCGACCACCGCAGCTCTTGCCGATGTTAAGCGCAACTTTATAAAAGGTGAATACGGAGACCAGCAACATCCGTATTTCTGGGCGCCATTCATCTACACGGGGTATTGACCCAAAGATTTTCCTGTTTTTTTCAGAGCAATCAACAAAAAAGATGAAAAACGAATGCAAGGGCTATTTTCTAAAATACTCATTTTTTCAGCATTTGCTTCTTTGCTGTTGGTTGCTTATTTCTTCTTGATTTCAGAAAGAAAACAACTCGATTCATTAAAAATAGTGCATGTTTTTGCTACTATTTTGGCTATTTGGAGCTTATTAACCAGTTGGCTTTGGTTGTATCAAATCAATGTGTACATCAGTTTACCGGCATGGTTATTAGCCTTGGTATTTAACCTTTATAGCGCTCAAAAAACGCAAGAACAGAAATGGGTACGTTTTAACTTTTGGGTACTTTTTGCAGCTTTTGTAAGCAGCATTGCTGGCTACCTTTATTTTCAGGTGTAGTAGGAACCGAAATCACCGCTGCTAAGTTTTTCATTTACTTTAAACCTTATTTGATCAACAAAAGTTGAGCATCTTCAATTCCTGTTACCCAATGCTTTACATGCGGTTCAATAGACTGCGTTTCGCCCGTTCGAAGAACTGTTTTCTCTCCGTTTTCATCTCCGTATTCTACGCATCCTTCCACACAAACGAGAATGGCAGGCGTGGGAGTAGTGTGTTCCTTCAGTAATTGATCTTGAAGAATTTGTATAGAAATAACAGTCGATTTAATAGCAGAAGAAAGAGGTTTTGCGCTTACTCCTTGGTTACCATGAAGTTCTTTTAAATGCATAAGTTATAAAGGTTTTTGAGTTCAAATGTTGGTTTTAGATGATAAGCTCTTGTTTTAATCAATAACTGGTATCGTCTAGTTTTACTTTTCCGTAAAATGTTTTGTATAAAAAGATAAAGTAAAACGCCAGTAAAGGTGCACCTATGGCAACAATGGTAAGCATAATTCCCAACGATTTTTCAGAAGAAGCAGCATTGTAAATCGTAATGCTATAAGCAGGGTCTAAAGTAGAAGGTAACAGAACCGGATACAATTGAAAAGCCACTAACATTAAGAGAAAGGCCATGGTTAAAGAAGAGAAAATTAATGCAGCGAGGTACTTTTTTTTCGATACCAACCGAGGAACATTCGCCACTGCTAAAAACGCCAAAACGGGTAAAATATAGAATGTTGGGTGCTGCTTAAATTTCTCGGTAACGCCCGGTATGTATGCCAAAGTGTAAATCGTGGTTATCACAAAACTTACAATAAACAAAACCATCGCTTTTTTTAGTAAGAACGTTAAACGGGCATACAATCTCCCCTCTGTTTTTAGCAGCAAGAAAATAGCGCCTTGGGTCATAAATAAAAACAGAGTAGTAATGCCAACCGTAATAGCGTATGGATTAAGAAAAGCCCAAAAAACATCGCCTTGGTAGCTGAAATTTTCGCCTAGGGCAATGCCTTGCAACAAGTTACCAAGTACAACTCCTAATAAGAAGGCAATGAGTGTATTGGCAGCAAAATAAATGATATCCCACGTTTTACGCCACCATTTCATTTCTTCGGCACTTCTAAACTTTATGGCTGCCGACCGCAGTACCAAAAGCATTAAGAAAAGCATAAACGGAATGTACATAGAAGAAAGTAGGGTAGCGTACATTACTGGAAAACCAGCAAACAAGGCCCCTCCGCCAATAATTAACCAAACTTGGTTGGCATCCCAAAGAGGACCAATGGCATTAATAGCGATTCTTCTGCTCAAATCTTTCCGAAAGAACAAATGCCAAGCACCCGCACCATAATCGAAACCTTCTAAAATGGCATAACCAGAAAATAAAAGCCCTACCACCAAATACCAAAGCGTAGGATAATCAATACCTAAAATCGTTTCCATCTTTTTAAGTTATGCTAGTTGTAAATCAGAATTAGCTTCTCCGTAAGGTCCTTTTTTAATCTTCTTGTTAAGTGAGTATAAAAAGAGCAAAAACAAAATGGCGTAAACCACAAAAAACAGAATTAGGGAGAACAAAATTTGTTGAGAAGAAACCTCTTGAGAAAACGCTTCACTCGTTCTCAAATGACCATATACCACCCAAGGTTGCCTCCCCATTTCAGCAGCAAACCAACCTACTTGATTCGCAATTTGGGGCAGGAGCACAGAAAATGCGAAAATCTTTAAAAGCCATCTTTTTTGAAATAATTGCTTTCTATACCACAAAAAACTTGCGTAAACAGTAAGGACAATAAAAAACAACCCTATAGCCACCATGATGTGATAAAACTGAAAAACAGCATTTACTTGAGGCGGTTGATCTTCTTTTGCGAAAGCATTTAATCCGGTAATGGGTGCTTCAAAATCTTGATGAACTAAAAACGACAAGCCTCCTGGTAATTTGATTCCCGTTACTTCTTGAGTTTCTTGATTTACCCAGCCAAACAAATACAAATCAGCAGGAGCAGAAGCTTCATAGTGGCCTTCCATAGCCGCCAATTTAGCGGGTTGATTTACCGCCACACCATCTGCAGAACTATGACCAGATACCAATTGAGAAAGGGAAAAAACAGTAGCTACAACCAGCGCAATTTTAAACCCTTTTTGAGAAAGCTCTACGTATTTCCCTTTAAGTAAATAATAGGCATGAACGCTCAATACTAAAAATGCGCCCGCTAAAAAAGCACCTTGCCAAACGTGAATAATTCGATCTACGCTAGACGGATTAAATACCATAGCCCAAAAATCGGTGACTTCGGCTCTGGCGTTCATCCCTTCGCCCACAATGTGATAACCAGCAGGTGTTTGCTGCCAACTATTGGCTACCACAATCCAAACGGCAGAAAACATAGAACCGAAGAAAACTCCAATGGTAGAAATAAAGTGCACTTTGGGAGAAACGCGGTTCCAACCGAAAATTAAAATGCCCAAAAAGGTACTTTCTAATCCAAAAGCAAAAAGCCCTTCTGCGGCCAATGCACTACCAAAAATATCGCCCACATAGCGGGAGTATACCGACCAATTGGTGCCAAACTCAAACTCCATGATAATGCCGGTGGCCACTCCAATACCAAAAGTAATAGCGAAAATTTTTAACCAAAAGCGGGTTAACACCTCGTAGATTTTGTTTCCCGTTTTTAAGAATAACCCTTCGAAAATTACCATCAGCAACCCCAAACCAATACTCAACGGAGGGTAGATGTAGTGAAACGCAACGGTAAAAGCGAATTGAATTCGAGCTAAAATTTCTGTTTCCATTTTTATATGTTAGAGTCGTGAATGCAATCTTTAAGGTGATTTTGAAAATCTGTATTTGTTAGGGCAAAGCCTTGATAATTAGTGCGTGTATGCAGCAAAGTTACAGGGATAAAAGCGGGATAAAGACGAAACAATAAACTTTTTTGTAATGAATGGGACGTCATTTTTACATAGATAATAAGCCTGTTTTTTTCTTTTCTGTAGGAACCGAAATCTCTTCGATTTATCGACTTCACGAAAGAATCGAAAATCGGTTCCTACCGTGATTTTGCACAAAATTCTGATAAGAAAACAACTTGTCTTGTGATGATTGTTACAAAACGGAAAGGGAGAATTTAGCTTAACGAAAATGAAGTTACTGAGCTTTTGAAGGCGAAAGAAGAAAAAGGAGAATTCCCAACGCCATCGAACCGCTTGCAAAGGCAAGCACCAGTGGGAAATAAGCTGCGCCCAAGCCCGTTGCTGCTAAAAGAATTTCAGAAATAGCGAAGCCAACCAGAAAAAACAAGATGCCAAGTTTTACCCAAAAGTGCAGCACAAGCCATTTTTTTTGAATGAAAAGTGCTAGAAAAAAATTAGAAATGGCTCCCAGTAGCGTTAAATGCAAGTAAGCAATAATGATGAATTTATTAAAGAAAGCATACTTCTCGAAAATGGGAAACACCGAAACAACTTGTAAGGCCAGTTTTACAATAAAGGCCACTAAAAACGTGTAAAAAAGAAGGTTAAACCAATGCTTCTTGCGTGTTTTTAAGAACAACTGATAAAATGGAATGCACCTGAAAAAATAAAGCAAGGCAAGACCAGTAAGCAGGGCAGATAAAAAGGCAATGGGAAGAATAGAAGGGGCAAAATCCATCCCCAACAACGATAAGCTAATGGCTGGGAGCACACTAGAACATGTTAACCAAAACAAAAAATTTCCATGTTTTGGATGGTAATGAAGCCTAACTTCATCGAAAAAATGGAAAAGTAAACCTAAAACCACCAACAGAAACCATCCATTGTATTGTAAGTGTAAAAAGGTGTATACTAACGATTGATAAAGTTCTGTTCCGTTAAATCCTTTGGCAGAAGCAACTCCAATGGCATACGGCAATAAAGTAGAAAGAACCCCAAACAGCAATCCTGCCTTTACAAAGCGAAGTGAAAGAGGCTGCTTTTCATCAGATGACCCATTTTTAGTGTCTTTAAAGAATCGAAAAATAAACCAGTAATTCAACAGCTGAAACAAGGTTGAAAACACAATAGAAAATACGCCATACCCTTGAAGCGAAAACGAAACCAAAATGCCCATCACAATAGGAACGGTGAGTTTAAACTGCAAGGCGTATTTCCCTTTTTCTACTTTTTCTGAGGGAATAAAAGCATCGGTTAATAAAAGGTGCATGGCCAAGTAGACCCATCCTTGAAAAGCGGTGTGAGAGTGGGCATGTACCAAGTGGGCATATTCGAACGGAAGTGGTAGATAACTCACCGATCGCAGTAGTGTGCCAATCACTGCTACCATCAATAAAAAGGCGATACTAATTTTATACTTCATGATCCGTTTTACGGCAGTACAAAAGTAGCAGAGCTGCTGGTTTTAGAGATATTGTTTCTTTCTTTTTGGAGATAAGTAAGAATAACAAAGTTTACATAAGGCGAAACTATTTGGTATTTTTGAAGGGTATTTCACTAACCTTGAGATGATAAAGAAATTTGAAACCATTTTATTAGAAGAAGCTTTTGAATTTATAAAAGAACAAGACGAAAAAACCAGAAAGAAAATTTTGCAGAATATAAGAAGAGCAGAATGTTATGCTGATGCAAAATTCTTTAAGAAACTCACATCAGATATTTGGGAGTTTAGAACAGTTTGTCAGGGTGTACAATTTAGGCTCTTAGCGTTTTGGGACAAAGAGAGTAAATCTAAAACACTGGTAATAGCTACTCACGGATTTGTTAAGAAAACCAATAAAGTAGACAAAAGACAAATTGTGAGAGCTGAAAAAGCTCGAAATACTTATTTTAAATTAAACGAAAAATGAAACAGTATACTTTAGAACAGGCAGAAGATCTGTTAATTGGTGAAAAAGGAACCAATGAAAGGGAAGAGTATGAGTTTGAGTTAAAGCTAGAATTGATTGGTGATATGATTAAGCTAGCGAGAAAGAAGAAGAATCTCACACAAGAGCAACTTGGTGAATTAGTTGGTGTGAAAAAAGCTCAAATTTCCCGTTTAGAAAACTGTACTGGTAACGTTACTTTAGAAACGGTAATGCGCATTTTCAGTGCTTTGGGTGCAACACTCAAACTAAATTTAAAAATTTAACCTCACCCTTTTCAACTCCAAAACTCAGCATCTTCTTCATTTACTTTTCTCGGTACGAACACGCACTTCATTTTTTTGAAAATCTCAGAACAGAAGAGTAGTGGTTCCTACTTTATTGAAAAATAATTTTTCGTGTAGCTGTTTCATAACTAGTGGCTAACGTTACAAAAAAGATGCCTTTGAGTGCTTTTCCCTTTATTTTACGATAAGCAGACTGAAGGCCTTTTTGAGAAGATGCTATTGTTGTTTGATCTATAATTTTTCCCTTTGAATCGGTAATTCGTAAAGTAACATCTACAGGTTGATTTAAATAGTAGCTAATACTTAAATGGCCATTATTCGGGTTAGGATATACCCTCATTTGAAGCGTTCCATTACTCTGTGTATTCAATTGATGTACATAAGTAGACGAAGTGTTGTTGGTCAATAAAACTTTAAAAATTTGACCGCTAGCAGAACTTTGTGTTCCGTTATTTGACCAAAAAATATTGGCTTCTGTACTGTTGATTCCTCCGAAAATGTAGCCAACACAAGTGCTATCGGCTGTAATTTCGTCAAGCTTTAAAACATGGTTGTTGAAATGTGCAATATTTTCGTTGGCAATAAATTCAGAACCCGCCCCTAAATAGGTGGGCATTTCTAATGGCAATTTGTACTCAGATAAATTGCCAGAAGCATCTCGTGTTACCCGAGCAATTGTCTTTACAAACGGAACCTCATTATCTTGAACAAGAACACCTAGACTATCGTAAAACTGAGCTATGCCACCAAAAAAAACAGTGTGCATCTCATTATTAATGGTCGAGTAAAGAGGCAGTGTAGCACAATGATAATGGTTGTAAAATTGTTGAAAATTAGAATCTACAGCATAGCCATTACTGTCGATGGTTACTGAATTAAGAAAAGGCAAATCGATAGTGGGTTGAAAAACACCAGAAAACATAGTTACCCCTTCTTGTCCGTTCGGTAAAATTTGCGGCTCTGCATTATAGTCTCTTCTATGCAAATTAACCCCATCTTGGTAGGGAGGTAAGTGGTTTACAACTAGACTTGTTCCGTTATCAGATAAAGTAAATCTACGAATAGAATTGGTGTATTCTTGCGTAAAAGTAGGGTTATTCATAGGGTTATAGCGTCCCGTGAATTTCTGCCCTCCTAGCAAATGATACACGTTATTGATTTTTTTAAGACGACCACCTGTTACTTGAAATTCTGCATCTACAATTTGCCGAATAGCTGAGCTAAAATCCAAATTATTAATCACGGCATTTACCGTCTCACTAATTCGAATAGCAGTTAAATTGGCAAAGGTTACATGATCGTTTTCAGTTGCGCTATAACCATAGCCTCCAATACAATAGAGGTAATCACCGTCTTGGTAAAAATTTAGGTTGGTAGAACTCAATTGTTCTTGAACAGAAATAGGCAAGCCTGTTAATGGAGCCGACCATTTTTGTTTAGAAACAGGGTCAACTACAATTAGTTGGTTGTTATGACCCGCTAAATCGAAAGATGCCCACGGTTGCCTGCGGTGTAAACCATCTAATCTACCACCCACTAGTAGCCATTTGCCATTGTGTTGGCCAACAGCAAAAGATTGTAGGCCTCCTAAATCGTCAATATCTACGGGTTCTATTGCTATCTGAAACGGACTAGTTTGAGAGAATAAATAAGAGCTAGAGGTTAAAAATAAGAGTAAAATCAGCTTTTTCATATTGCTCAATAAGTAATCTTATGGCAAATTAGTATGAAAGAAAATGCTCAGCTGTAACAAATGTCACCAAGAAGTGTAAGTTAGATTAAATCAAGATTTTTGTCGTGTAAATTGCACGGTAGGAACACCATGTTCCATTCTTTGAAAATCTCAGAATAGAAGAGTAGTGGTTCCTACCGAAAAGAGAATAGAAAACCGAAAAGTTTAATGGTAAATTCGGCTTAAAATAAACCGAAAAGATGAAGATTTCCACTTTTCAATCAACGAGTTACTTCGTTGGTTTTTTGTGCTTAATCAATAAAACATCGCTGCTTTCTTCGGTACTTTCCATTACGTGACCAATGAGGTAGTAATAATCGCCAAATTCTAAAATCTGATTAGCTCGTTCGTTTAAATGATTGCCAATCACATCGAAGTTTAAAACCTCACCATTTGGAGCCATCGAAGCTAAAATAATGTCTCTACTTCCCGATTGGTAACTCATGCTTCGGCCAACTACTATGTAATTTCCATCAGAATTAATTAATGCCGCTTCACCGCCATCGTGCATGGCTCCGCCTAAATGATTTTCCCAAAGAATGTTGCCAGCTGCATCTACTTTTACTGTAAACATATTGTGATTGGGGTCTTTTTCAGCAGAATGACCATGCAGTACAAAATCACCTTCAGCCGTTTTTAAAAGGGCTTGACTTTCTTCGTATTCACTACCACCGTAGCGTTGAGACCACAACGAATCGCCTTGTGCATTGGTTTTAAGCAAATAAAAATCACGACTTGTAGCTCCGTAGTTTCTAGTATAGCCAAATACCATCAAGTTTTGATTGTCGATTTCTACCAGCTCAGAACTGCCGTCAAAATCGGTAGAACCGTGAAAAACCTCTCGAATTAATTGTCCGTTTTGATCGAGCCAAATCATATAAATATCACGCAATCCAGCGCCAAAACTCTCGGTTGTTCCTGCAATGCACAGCTCGCCAGAAGAAGTTTCAATCATGCTGGCGGGCGAATCATCTTCGGGTCCGCCAAAGGTGTTTTCCCAAATTATGTTACCCAATAAGTCGAGCTTTATTACATGGATGTCTTTTTTTCCATTGCCAGCACTTTCGGTAGTTCCCAGCAGAACTAAGTGATTGTCTGATGTTGAAAAAAGTCGAATTCCATCTTCAGCGCCATTTCCACCGTAATTTTTCTCAAAAACAATAGAGCCGTTGGTGTCGAGTTGCAAAAGGTAATGGTTGCCATTTGGCTCATTAAAACTTTTGGTGGTTCCTACTAGAAAAAGTTTGTTATCATGAAAAATACCCGATTTGGCATAATCTTGCTCCGCGCCACCATAGGTTTTCGTAAAACGCTTATCGGTAGGAACCGTTGAGTGGTTCTCTTTATCTTTTTTGCAAGAAGTGAAGCTCCCCATTAAAATGAAAAGAAGTAGAAAGTGAAGATTTTTCATGGCGGTATAACGAATCTTTGGTGCTGTTAGTGTGTTGATATGCAACTTTTTAAGCAATACGTTTACTCAACTCTCTTGTAGTGAAACGGGTTGTGAACGTGGGGAGTGCCTGAACTCAATATCATGAGCCGATTTTCTTCGTAATTCGAAACAGTTAAGGCTTTTACGCTGCGGGAAGAAGAATCTTTTTGACCTGTAAATTTTGTAGAATCAATAGACTGGATGAAATAAGTGGTTTTTCGCGGCTCTTCTAATGGGAATACCCGAGGATAACGAACAATTGCCATTTCTTCAATTTCAAAAACCCAATCGCTCCCTTCTTTTTTTACGTAATAATTTACGTTGTAACGAGAAGAATCTCGCAAGATGGTAACCTCAGATGTGCAAACAATTTCGTTGTTTTCGGTAAGTTTACAAGTAAGTGTAGAGTGCTTTTTGGCCGGGAAATTATAAACGATTCTCTCCCATTTACCAACTAGAAAGTCGAACTGTTTTACCTCTTCTGCTGGGTTGCCGCACGAGCTAACTAAAACCACAATTATTAGAAACAGAAAAGGAACGAACCGAGCAAGTATTCTACGTATTTGAAACATGATCGCAAGGTACAACAAGCTGTTTTTTTAAGGATGATTGGGTTCCTACCGTTTAACGAACCACTATTTTTTGCGTAACTATTTCGGTTGGAAGTTCAACTTGAAGCAGATAGATCTGAGGAGGCAATGAGTGAAGTGGAAGTTGGTTTTGCCCTTTGAAAACCTGAATAGTAGGGCGAACAATTTTACCTTGTAGATTAGAAATGGTTACGGTGGCTTCTTGAGAACTCACAAGCATTAATTGTTCACCGTTAGAAGGGTTGGGGTAAATCTTTATTTTATGCTGTTTGGGTGCGTGCTCAGCGGTTGATGTAACCAGAATATTTTGCTGAACCGATAAATCGCTCGACCAAACTAGATCTTTTAAACCATCGTTGTTAAAATCGCTGGCGTGTAAGGTGCTAATTGTAGTAGGCGCATCGTATACGAGGGTAGATGTGCTAAAATTTCCTTGACCATCATTGGCATAAAAGTGAACGTTAAAATCTTTGAGCAATAGTAAGTCGATGTCAGAATCATTGTCAACATCTACCAAACCACCACTGCGAATAAAAGTAGCGTCAGCATCGATGATTTGTAAGTTCGAAAAGTTACCATTTCCATCATTTTCCATCCATCGAGCGCCACTTGAGTTATTATCTTCACTAAAAAGATCAGCATCTCCATCGTTGTCAAGATCTACCAACCGTAGAAACAGGTTGTTACTGCTGGGTATTTGGCTGCTTCGAGTAGAATCGTATTGCAGATTTCCGTTGGTGTTTTTGTAAACAGAAATATTGCTTCCTCCAGTAATTACATCGGTGAAGCCATCTGCGTCTATATCGGCTGCTGTTATGTCAAAAAAATCTTCGATAGGACCCGAAACTGTTTCAGTAGTAAAGTTACCAGAGCCATTGTTTTTGAATACTTTAAAAGTAGTGCCACCAACGGCTACAATGTCTAACTGATTATCGTTGTTAACGTCTAAAGCAGCTACATCGCTCTCGAAAAAAAGAAAGGAATCGAGCACTTGGGGAGTAAAATTAAGGGCGTTATTGGTGTAAAGAGTCACCTCATTATTAGCATCACCAATGCTAACGATGTCTAACCAATTATCGTTGTTGAAATCACCAACAGCGATGTTGGTTACTTGGCTATTACCAGCAGCAATGGTAGTTTCTGGTCCGAAACTAAAATTACCTTGGTTAAGATAATAAGCAATTAAGCTATTGGCAGAAAATTTTTGGGTAACAATAAGGTCGTTAAGTTGATCATTGTTGATGTCGGCTGTTACAATGTTGGTAATTAAGTGAGTAGCAGAATCAATACGAATAGGTGAAGCAAACTGAGCCGAAAGAGGAGAAGCAGATAGAAGGGAAAATATACAAGCGATAAGGGTTAAGGCATGAATTTTCATCTGAATAGTTAAGTTAAAACGTGTTGTTATTGGTTGTTCATTTTTACGTTCTTAACTACTGGATGTTTCCTTTTTTAGAATAGTTTTTTATTCATTTTTTTCTTTCACCGAATTCACAGTAATGGTTTGGTCAATTTGATTTTCGTACGCTTTTACAAAGGCATTGCGCAAAACATTGGCAACGGTTTTAAAGATGGCAACATCGGTGTTTTTTACATCGCCTTCAAAAGGTATTTTGGTGGCAAATTGATCTTGTGGTTGATTTTCGAAAACTTCAAAAACGGTTCCTACAATGGCCTCCCAAGTTTTGTTTACCCAAGAAGCGTTTTGGTTTTTTCCAATGATAGAAATATTCTTCATCAGCGGTTTTACATAGCCCACGTAGGCACTGTCTTTCATAGAAACTTCAGAAAATACATTCATGCTTCCTTCCTTAAAAGTGAAGCCGCCATAGGCTTTGGTAAAATCAGTTAGGTAGGTTAAATCCATTTGTTGAAGCTCAAAACTAAGGTCGAAATCGGGGAGAGGTTGTAAAAGATTCATATCTAAATTGATGGCCAGTTCACCGTTTCCGCTGGTAGAAGAAGTGAGCTCTATGTGCGAGGGCAGTTCACTATCTTTATTCTGAATAGTGCTAAGATTAGTAGCTATCGCATTTATCTTTTGTGCGGTAACGCTCACCTCTGGAGACGAGACATAGTCTTTGTAATTGACGGTTCCTTCTTGAATTTCGAATCGATTAATTTGAATAGGAACCAAGTTTTCTATGGTCGATAACCAATCTTGATCGCTACCTGTTTGCACTTCTCCAGACTCGGAAGTAGTGAAATTTAAATTGGGCTGTTCTAACACAATTTCTCCTTTAATACTTCCGTGAAAAAGCGCTTGCCATTCGATAGATATATCTACCCCCGGAATCGATACAAATGGCTCTCGATAACTACCTTCTAATTTATCAATTTTGAGAGAATCTATGCGGTACGCGCCCCTCCAAAGAGCAATATCAATATCATGAATACTGCCTGAATAGCCGTCAATTTCTGATAGCGTTTTGTTAACGTAATACTTGGCAATGGGTTCTAACGCAAAATTTACGGCAATTAAAATAGATAAGAAAATAGCAAATCGAACGATGTATCGTTTCATGGGTTAAGGTAAGATTTAGGTATGTTTCTTTTCGTAGGAACACGGTTTTCCACCAGAAAATAAAGTACGATTCACCGTGAAAACAACGAAAAAGATGATTTTCAACTCTTAAGACAATGAGGTTAGACACTGTCAAAAAAAAAACAATAAAAGCCTGAAATTGTTGATTTACGTGACTTTGAAAGCGAAAAACCACCCAACCTATGAGCAAAAAAAAGAAGAAGCACTAACAAGAGCACTTCTTCTTTTATTCAGTATTTTATCGATTGATCAGAAGATGACAAATCGAAAGTAACCAACTTTTAGTACGAAAGTAAATGACCTGCTTTACTCGTCATTTTATCGCTCGGAGGTGCAAATTGCGTTAACTCAATTCCTTTAACAGCATATTTGTACTCATCCATAGTTGGGGTTCTTCCTAAAATAGCCGAAAGCACTACAACAGGTGTTGAAGCCAACAACGACTCTCCTTTTTTACGATCAGAATCGGCAACCACACGACCTTGGAATAAGCGTGTAGAAGTAGCCATTACCGTATCTCCTTTTTCTGCTTTTTCTTGATTACCCATACAAAGGTTACAACCAGGACGCTCTAAGTACAGAATGTTTTCGTATTCTGTTCTTGCAGAGGTTTTTGGAGCAGCATCGTTGAATTCGAAACCAGAGTATTTTTGCAATATTTCCCAGTCGCCTTCTTCTTTTAGCTCTTCAATAATATTGTAAGTAGGAGCCGTAACTACCAAAGGAGCTTTAAACTCTACTTTACCGTACAATTCTTCTAAGTTCTTAAGCATTTTAGCCACAATTTTAATGTCGCCTTTATGAACCATACAAGAACCTACAAAACCTAAATCTACGTGTTTATCGCCACCGTAATAAGATAATTCACGAATTGTATCGTGCGTGTAACGCTTAGAAACATCTTCGTTATTTACATCTGGGTCGGCAATCATTGGCTGATCAATAATGCTCAAATCTACTTCGAACTCAGCATAATACTTTGCGTTTTCGTCTGGAGTTAACGGAGGTTTCTTACCCGTTTTAATCTCATCGATTCTTGCATTGGCTTTATCAATAAGGCTCTGAAGAACTTGTTGATCGTTATCCATGCCTTTTTCGATCATGATTTGAATGCGGCTTTTCGCTATCTCCAAAGATTCTATTAAGGTATCTGGCTGCGAAATACAGATAGAAGCTTTGGCTTTCATTTCGGCTGTCCAATCAGTAAAAGTAAAGGCTTGGTCAGCTAAAAGAGTACCAATGTGTACTTCGATAATTCTACCCTGGAAAACGTTTTCGCCTTTAAAATGCTTCAACATTTGCGCTTGCGTAGCGTGAACCACATCACGGAAATCCATGTGTTCTGCCATTTCACCTTTAAAGGTAACTTTCACAGATTCAGGAATAGCCATAGAAGCTTCTCCGGTAGCTAACGCTAAAGCAACAGTACCAGAATCGGCACCAAAAGCAACACCTTTCGACATTCTAGTGTGTGAATCGCCACCAATAATAATGGCCCAGTCATCAATGGTAATATCATTCAATACCTTGTGAATAACATCAGTTAAAGGGTGATAAACCCCTTTAGGATCTCTACCTGTGATAAGACCAAAATCGTGCATAAACTTCATCAGTTTAGGCGTGTTGGCTTGTGCTTTTAAATCCCAAACAGAAGCTGTGTGGCAACCAGATTGGTAACCAGCATCCACAATTGGAGATATCACTGTAGCCGCCATTGATTCTAACTCTTGAGAAGTCATTAAACCAGTGGTATCTTGCGATCCTACAATGTTTACATTGGCACGAACGTAAGAGCCAGCGTGCAGAACAGCACCAGAAGTGCCCACTGCATTTTTGTTGAAAATCTTTTCTACAGCCGTTAAACCTTGTCCTTCGTGAGAAATTTCTTTCGATGGAGCATAAACAGCCGGAGCATCTAGTTCTAATGTTTCAGCAGCAAAGGTTTGCAGCTTTTTACCGAATACAACAGCATACGAACCTTTTGCTCTAATAAATTCCATTTTTTGCGAGGTAAGCGCAGAAGAAATATCGATTAATTCTTTGCCTTCGCTATCGTAAAGCTTTTTGGTTTTAGTGTTGATGGTGAGTACGGTGCCTGTATCTACCGAATATTCTTGTTTTAAAATGGGCTCGCCTTCTTCGTCTACAACTAGATTGCCGTTTTCATCGAATTGCTTTACCCAGTTTTTTAAATCTAACCCAATACCACCTGTTACGCCAACGGTAGTTAAGAAGATAGGTGAGATGCCATTGGTTCCTGCCACAATAGGAGCGATGTTCACGAAAGGAACATACGGACTTGCCTGTTTTCCAATCCAAAGAGCCACGTTGTTAACGCCAGACATTCTCGAAGAACCAACCCCCATGGTTCCTTTTTCAGCTAAAAGCATTACGCGCTTATCGGGGTGTGCAGCTTGCAATTCTTTCAATGCATTTTGCTTTTCTTCATCGAACTCGAACATACACTGACCGTGTAATTCTCTATCGGCTCTAGAGTGCGCTTCTTTACCCGGAGAAAGTAAATCGGTAGAGATGTCGCCAACACCGGCTACGAAAGTAACTACCTTAATTTCTTCTTCTACCTCTGGCAATTGGGTAAAAAACTCTGCTTTAGCGTAGCTTTCTAAAATATCTTTAGCAAAAGAATTGCCTGCTTTGTACGCTTTTTCAAGGCGTTCCATATCGGCTTCGTATAGAAATACCTGTGTTTTTAAAACACTTGCAGCTTCTTGTGCTATGGTCTCGTTTTCACCTAAGGCAAGGTCTAAAAGAACATCGATAGAAGGCCCCCCTTTCATGTGTGATAATTGCTCAAAAGCAAAAGAAGGAGTGATTTCGGCAACGGTGAATTCTCCTAAAATAATGCTTTTTAGAAACTGAGCTTTTACACCGGCAGCACTGGTTGTTCCTGGTAACACATTGTAGATAAAAAACTTAAGTGAATCTTCTCTATGCGCGTTGTTTTCATCTTTGATTTGCTCAATGATTTCTGTCAACAATTCAGCACCATCGATAGGTAATGGGTGAAGCCCTTGAGATTCTCTCTCGGCAATCTGCTCTAAATATTCGCTGTATAGACTCATGAAATAACCTTTTGGAAAACGAGTATGTTATTAAAATAATAAGGGCGTGAAAGTACAAATTTCGAAGCTTTTTGAGTGGTGAATGGCTTTACCAAATCGAATAGTTTTATTAAATAAACAGAAGATTAGATTATACGGAGCTCAGTGAACACACTAACTAATTGAAACTTAAAAATATACCCAGCGTAACGGTAGGAACCCGTTTTCTACCTGTTAGAAATCCATTTTGTCGAGTTGATGTTTTTCACAAAAAGCCGATGCCTGATCTCAAACAGCGTGTTCGGTTACGCTGCGCTCTCTGGTATTTCTACCAAAACCATCCGAGGCCGAAAATCTCAAGTCTACCGACTTGATTAAGTTTTTTACGGATTCTGAGTTAGATTCTTTGAAAAAGATGAAAAAAAGGGATTATATAGGATTAGTCGTAGTGAAAACGACATTTTAAAATCCAAATTTCATGTTCAACTACTCGGTAAATGAGCCGATGTTCGTCATTTATTCTTCTCGACCAATAACCACGGTATTTATGCTTTAATGCTTCTGGTTTACCTAACCCATCGTAGGGAGTTCGCGAAATATCTTTAATCAACTTGTTAATGCGCAAGACCATTTTTTTATCCACTTTTTGCCAGTACAAATAGTCTTCCCAAGATTCGTCTACAAAGCAAAGTTTCACTCTTCAATTAGTTTTTTAGAAAATGAATTTCCTTGCTTGAATTTTTCAATGGCCGAGTCTAATCTTTTTTCATTGACAGAAGAAGAAAGTTCATGCTGAGTAGCTTGAAGAGAGTTGTATTCTTCAAGAGACATTACAACCACGCCAGATTCTTTTCCACGATTGATGATTAAAGTTTCAAAATTTTGAGTCACTTTATTCAAGTAATTTTTAATGTCTTTTCTAAACTCTGAAATATTGGTTGTTATCATCTGATATGGGTTTGTACAAAAATACGTACAATATTTGATTGGTTTATGATTCAAGTATTCGTTTTGACAACGAATTAAGTTTTTACAAATTCTGAGTTAGATTCTTTGAAAAGGATGAAAATCAATCATTTGTTTTTTGTGCAACCACTCTAATAACAGAACCTTTTCCGTTGTGAAAGCGTCCTTCGTTTAACTCAATTTCGGTTTCTTCAAGTACGAGCCAATCGTAGTTCTTAAAATCAGATTGGATTTCTTCGATCGAAAACAAGGCATCTAGATTAGACGGACCTCCCACTTTCGGATTTTCAGCTCGGTAGGTCAAGTGGTTTTTGCTAAAAGCTTCGAGTAGTAGGGTTCCACCTATTTTCAATTTTTGACTCAATAAGCGGTGGTACTCAGATTTTAGGTGAGGCGGAAAGTGAGCGTAAATCAAAGCAATAGCGTCAAATGGTTCCTTCTGAAAAGTTAACTTGGGCAACTCACCAATGGAATAATCGAGAGAAACCCCATTCTCCCTGGCTAGCATCAATGCCTTGTTTTTTCCTTCTTTACTGATATCGAAAGCGCTAACATCCCAACCCCTTTTAGCAGCGTAAACAGCATTTCGTCCTTCGCCTTCAGCTCCTAGAAGCAGGGATCCTACCTTTAATTTTTCGATCTGATTTTTTAAAAAGGCATTGGGTTCTTTTCCGTAGGCGAACGCTTGCTCTTTGTATCGTTGGTTCCACCTTTCTAACCACGGGTCTTGCATGCTCTTTCTATTTGTTTTTAATGTAAATGTGGCGAATATTGTTTTCACCAGTTTCTTTCTCTTCAATTTCGAATTGGCCAATCTTTTTGATTAGCGGAAACAACTTTTGAAAGCCGTAATTTCTAGGATCAAAATCTGTTTTCTTCTTGAGAATGTAATTTCCTAAGGTTCCTAGAAATGCCCATCCGTTATCGTCAGATATCTCTTCGATGCTCTCTTTTATAAGGTCTATTAATTCATTGTCGATTTTATACTCTTCAGTAGAATTCGCCTTGTTAGCCTTTTTACTATCGAGATTTCCTTTCGATTTAGAAGAGCTTTCTTTTTTCAAAATCTCGATGTAAATAAACTTGTCGCAAGCGGTAATAAAAGGTTTCGGAGTTTTTCTTTCTCCCATACCAATCACAAACATACCGGCTTCTCTTAAGCGTGTGGCGAGTCGGGTAAAATCACTATCGCTTGAAACTATGCAAAAGCCTTCTACCTTTTTAGAATACAGCAAATCCATGGCATCAATTATAAGCGCGCTATCGCTCGAGTTTTTTCCAGAAGTATAGCTGTATTGTTGAATAGGAGTTATGGCATTTTCGAGCAAAACGTTTTTCCATCCAGAAACGGTGGGTTTTGTCCAATCGGCATAAATTCTTTTAATAGTTGGGTTTCCATACTTGGCAATTTCATCGAGCATTTCTTTCACATTCGCGTACGGAACGTTATCTGCATCAATGAGAACGGCCAGTTTTTCGTCTTTCATAGACATATTTTTAGGTTGAAGAAGGGTAAAGGTAAGTTGCTCTTATTAACTGTAGGAACCGTTTACCGCTTTATTTGAGTTGGATACTTTAAATAAGGATGATTTTAACATTATTGAGGATTGAAAATCGCCTCAATGATGAAATTTGAAGAAAAAGAAAGTTCAGAAAATCGCTTAGGTTTCCCTAAACGATTTTCTAGTTGATTTCACTATTTTTTAGTGTGAATACTGTAATTGCACGCTCCGTTTGGCTCGTAAAATAAACGATGTTCGGCCAGTAGCTGAGCAATAATGCGTTGAGTTTCATCTTCTGTTAAACCTAATTGTTCGCCTAATTCAATTTCATTGTATTGGCCATTGTTTTCTTTTAAGAGGTGCAAGAACTGTTTTTTATTTTCCATGTTTCTGTTGTTTTTGAGTAGCAATCATCATATGCGGACTAAAGGCTAATAAAGACGGATTGCTTTCTGTGATACGTAAAAGTTCTAGTAGATGGGTTTTGTGTTTCGGGTTTTGTAAGTTGACGAAGAAACGTTTGTCTAACCAAGCCATTCCTTCTACAGCAAAAAGGTTCAAAAACCGTAATTCTTGACTTGCAAATTCCTCTTTAAACTGTTCTGGTGAATGGTAAAAAGCTTCAGCCAATAGCCATGGGAAATCGTCAGGAGGATTATGCATTCCGGTGGTTAATTCTGCTTTACACATTTCGAAAAAAGAAGGTTTGTGCAGCAAGCCATTAAGCAAACCAACCAATGTAGAAGCAGTATTGTTGATAGCAAAACCGAGAATTATTCCCTTATTTTTCACTACCCGTTTGGCTTCTGCAATAGCAGCTAAACGCTCTTTTTTGTTCTGAAGATGGTAAAGTGGTCCATGAAGAATTACAAGGTCTGCAAAATTGCTTCTAAATGGTAAATTCTGAGCTTCTCCAGCTACAACGGTAAATTGGTTTTTAAGCAAACGAGAACGCTGTTGTGCAATTTGTAAATGCTTTTCAATGGGCTCAACTAAATGAACATGATGTCCTTTTTTGGCGAGCCATTCAGCATATTTTCCCGTACCGCCACCCACATCAATAAGGGTAGAAGAAGAAGAAGGTAAGTATTGATCAATTAAGGTTTTAATCCTTTCAAATTCAAAAACACCCATCCCTTTATCGAGTCGGGTTTCTTCTGAAGCTTGTTGGTAAAATATTTCGATGTTTCTGTTTATTAAAGACTTCGGTTTCATTTTTCAAGTGAAAAAACTCTCCCTTGGGGTTGTTACCAACCATACAAAAAAGAGAATCAATAGATGTTGCCATCTAATGAGATGAATAAAATGGGTTGAGAAAAGTGCAGGGAATTATCTGAGCAATTGAAAATTGAGTTTTCGATGCTTCGGTCTCTTTTTAACCTGAAAGAGGAGAGAAAGTCTCAGATAATATGAAGAATTAATAAATCAGATGGCAAATGTAACTTTTCTTAGCGGAGGTTTAAACACAGTTTTTACTCGTTTCGGTTTATTTTTAAAGAAACTCATGAGCTCAACACTACGTGTTTCGGTTGGGAACTTATTTTTTCTCCTCAAAAAAAGTGGTAAAGAAATTCTTCTCTTTCTCTTGTCTTGAACCAAGGCAATAGCTCGGGAAGCTATTGAGCCAGCTGGCGGAAAGAAGTTATTCTTAATTTCTTTTGGCTTGAACCAAGAGAAACAAAAATTCAAGGCTGCGTATTAGATTTTGTTGAACTACTGGCGTTCGCTCCACTACCTCACCCGAACTCGCA
>JBLWWK010000018.1:0-43619 GCA_048267965.1 Salibacteraceae bacterium | reverse complement strand
GAAACAAAAGTTCAAGAATCATAAAAAGGTGTTGCTACGCACCGGCAACACCAAAACTAAAATCGCTCCAAGGCTTCACGATTTCTTTACGTTTTGGGTTACCTACACTGCCTTATGATTCAGGTATTCGTTTTAGCAACGAATTAAGTTTTTACGAATTCTCGGTTAGAATCTTTGAAAAAGATGAAAGTGTCGAGTTTTATTGTACAATAACAATGGGTGCTCAATTCAAAATTCGATTGGAAATCGGATGCTGTGTCTTTTGTCAGTGATAGATGTTTTTGCCACCGGAGTTGCGATTTTTGAGGGCAACAACTTGGGAAGTTGTTGAGCCAGCTAATGCGGAGGCTGAGGCGATGGAGTTTTTACTCGTTTTGGTTTGTTTTTAAAGGAACTCGTGAGCTCAACACGATGTGTTTCGGTTGTTATCTTTTTGCTCCTCCAAAAAGATTAACACAATCCTTCTTTTCAAATTTTGGGTTACCTACACTGCCTTATGATTCAGGTATTCATTTTGACAATGAATTCGGTTTTTAAGGATTCTGAGTTAGATTCTCTGAAAAGGATGAAAAAAAGTGATTCTTCTCTTTCTTGTAGGTTAAAATAAAGAACGCAAAACGGTTCCTACCGATAAGTGAAACCAACTCTTACAACTCTTCGTGGGTGAAATGTTAATTTTGCAGCAACAAAATCGCAAATATGTTTGAAAACGCAGATCGTACCGAGTTAAAAGAGTTTGGAGAATTCGGACTTATTCATCATTTAACCCAATCTATCGAAATCAAAAACGATTCTTCTGTTTTGGGTATTGGCGATGATGCCGCCATAATTGAATACGCTAAAGATTTACAAACGGTGGTATCTACCGATATGTTGGTAGAAGGTGTGCATTTCGATTTAATGTATACTCCGCTGAAGCATTTAGGCTACAAAGCGGTAACTGTGAATCTTTCAGATATTGCTGCTATGAATGCGACTCCTAAACAGGTTACGGTTTCTATTGCTTTATCGAATCGATTTTCGGTAGAGGCTGTAGAAGAGTTGTATAAAGGGGTAATGTTGGCGTGTGAGCGTTATCAGGTAGATTTAATTGGCGGTGATACTACCAGTTCTACTTCTGGTTTAATTATTAGTGTTACAGCTATTGGCGAGGGCAAAAAAGACGAAATAGCAAAAAGAAGTGGTGCTAAAGAAAACGATTTAGTTTGTGTTACAGGCGATTTAGGCGCTGCGTATATGGGCTTGCAAATTTTAGAGCGTGAAAAGGCGGTTTTTAAAGAGAACTCTAAAATTCAACCAGATCTTTCTGGTCACGATTACATTGTGGAAAGACAATTAAAACCCGAGGCGAGAACCTTTTTATTGGGCGAGTTGAGAAAGAAAGAAGTGCGACCTACATCGATGATTGATATTTCTGATGGATTGGCTTCTGAGTTAATTCATTTAACAAAAGCATCTCAATGTGGAGTTCAGATTTACGAAGAGAAGTTGCCTATAGATTTTACCACTTCTACTGCGGCTGAAGAGTTTCAGATTGCTCCGGTGGTTTGTGCATTAAATGGCGGTGAAGATTATGAATTGTTGTTTACGGTTCCTGCTACAGATTACGATAAAGTTGAACTTATTGAAGAGGTTAGCGTAATTGGCCATATTACCGAAGAGGGCTTTGGTGCAAAACTTGTTGGTAGAGGAGGTGACCAAGTAGATATTACTGCTCAAGGTTGGAACTCTTTTAGAGAATAGAATGAAAATTATAGATCCGATAGTAAGGAAAGATCAATGGCCTATTTTGCACTATGCGATGGCTGTTGCAATTCCTTACTTTTTATTGGCCCTTATTTTTGGGTTTCTTTATCGCTGGGATATGCTCACAGGTTTAGGTGAGTCAGGCAATTATTTAATGTATCTTTTTTCTCCCATTGCTGGACAAGTAGTTTCTTACACGGGAACAACTCCGTGGGAAGCCGTTAGTTTAGCTTTCAATTTAATGGTGTCTTTGTTTTTAACGTGGTTATTTATGGCGCCTATTGTAGGTTTAATCAGAGCCATTAAAAACGTATAATCTAACAACGAAGTATAAAACTGCGTATATCTTTTAGGCATTCTTCTTTAGCTTCGATAAAGCCCATATGACCAATCTCATCAAAGAGCGTATAGGTTATAGTTGGGTTGTTTTTGGTTTGTTCTATCACCAGTGACGATGGTAAAACAGGGTCTTTTTTGCCAATTACAAAATGAACGGGATAAGGAGCAAACTGCAAAACAATTTCTCGATCTTTTCGGTTTTTCATGCCTTCTAAGGCAGCGATAATCCCTTGTTTTGGAGTAGCCAGTGCTTGTTGCTTTAGTTCGTTGATTTCTTCTCTGAAGATAGGGCGGTTTTTGGGGCGAAACAACAACGGTATAGATCTGCGAATAAAGCTTTTATGGTTTTCTTTCACCACCTCGATCGCTTGGTTTCTTCCGAGTTTTTTCTGTTCGCTATCTGCTCTGGCAGACGAGAAAAACAAGCACAAGCCTTTTACCATGTCCGGAAAAAGTTCAGCAAACGCCAACGAAACATATCCGCCTAAAGAGTGGCCAATTAAAATCGTTTTTCGAATATTTAATTCTTTCAGTACGGTTAATACAGCTTCTGCCATCAGCTCCATAGAATGCACGTACCCAAAACAATCGCTAGTTCCGTGGCCAGGCAAATCAATGCAAATAATCTTTCTTCCTTTCGAAAGAGCAACTGCGTAGTCGGTCCACATTTCTTTATTTTCAAGAAAACCGTGAAGAAAAATAACGGTAGGACCCCGATCTCCAGTTACAGTATAACTTATGGTTCCACCTTTAAAGGCGGCATTATATTGCTGTGTTTCCATTGGATAACGAAAATAGAAAGGCAAATAGAAAAAATTAGTTTGACTTTTTAAGTGGTTCTAAAAGATAAGATAATCCGTTTAGCTTTATTTCGTGCATGGTGGCAAGCTGTGCGCCCAACTTACCAGCTGGGAAGCCTTTTTGAGCAAACCACGCCAAATAATATTCGGGCAAATCGCAGAGCAAAGTGCCCTTGTATTTACCAAAAGGCATTTTAATGGTTACTAAATCATTTAAAATGGCTGGATTCATGCCTTTATCGCGCTTAAGCTTTTTGTTTTTGTGTGAAATCTCCAAGTAAGAAAAATAGCCGAAAAGGTGAGTCCTACGGCCAAGCCATACCAAACACCAATTGCGCCCATTTCATACCGAATGCCTAAAACGTAGCTAATGGGGAGAGCAAACAACCAGTAAGCGGCAAACACGATAAAGGTAGGAACCTTAACATCTGCTAAACCGCGCAACGCGCCCAAGACTACAGCTTGAATGCCATCACTTAATTGAAACATGACCGCAACTGCCAGTAAAGACGAAGCAATAGAAATAACCTCGGGCTCATTAATGTAAAAAGTAGGCAGCCAGTCTTTCCCTAATAAGAAAAGGATACCGAAGACAATCATTACCAGAGTGGCGATTTTTACCGTAACAAAACCCGCTGTTCTAAGGTTAACGAGGTCTTTTCTGCCTAACTGATTTCCCACGCGAACGGTGGCTGCGGCCGCTAACCCAGTAGCAATCATATAGCTTATCGAAGCTAAGTTAATACCAATGTTGTGGGCGGCTTGCGCTTCGGCAGATATCCAACCAATCATCATAGCGCTAAAAGCAAAAGCACCAACTTCAAATACCATTTGCAATCCACTAGGAATGCCTAAGCTTAAAATGCGTTTGTACAAAGAAGTTTTAAATCCGCTCCATTGTATGGCCGACCAATACATCGAAAATTTAGGAATGCGAATAACCAAATAAAGCATACCGAAAAATTGAGCAAATCGTGCAATTAATGAGGCCCAACCGGCTCCTTCTAAACCCATGGCTGGGAAACCGAATTTACCGTAAATCAATAGGTAATTAAGCCCAACGTTAATGATATTGGCGGCAATGGTAATGTACATCGCAAACTTTGTATCTGACAAGCCTTCTGCAAATTGGCGCAGTGAGAAAAACAGAATTAACGGAATTAGTGAAACGTTGATTAAGTGCATGTAAGTGGGGGTGGCAGCCGCCACCGCTGGGTCTTGTCCCAACTGATCTATGCTAAATGTTAGGCCGGTAACGATGGCATATAAAACCAGCGATAAACCAATGTTGAGCACAAAGGCGTGTTTAATTACATCGCGGATTCTCTGCTGATTTTTTTCACCGTCTGCACTAGCAATAAGCGGGCTAATAGCATACGAAATTCCGATGCCGAAAACCATTACCACCACAAAAATGCTATTGGCTAAGGTGGCTGCCGCAAGCGGAATAGTACCCAATTGGCCCACCATAATACTGTCTGCTTGGCCTACCATTACTTGCCCAAACTGACTCAACATTACCGGATAAGCTAGCTTCCATGTTTTAATGTAATGCCAGCGATTTTTCATTTTGCTCATGAGGCTGCAAAAGTACCATCATTTCAGTTACAGCGACTGTGGAAGGGGCAAGTGTTTTCTTTAGATTAACAAGAAAATTGTACTTTTTGATGTTCGAGGTTAAAAGCAATTGTTTTCATCTTAATTCCATTTTTTTGGGTGGTAGAGGTAGAAGAAATGGCAGTGAATTTTAATCCGTTTGTAACTAATTCTTTCTTTGTTCGTTGCACTGCTATACAACCTAAATCAAGACCAATGAAACTGCTTTCTCTCTTTTCGTTTTTAGTGTTGCTTTTGGCTTCAATTACCAGTTTTTCTCAAGGTGTAGAGGGTGTAATTGTTAATCAAGAGGGAGAGCCACTTCCCTATACAGCCGTGTTTGTTCAAGGCACTTCAACCGGAACTACGTCTTCTGGTGAGGGAAAGTTTAAATTGAATTTACCAGCGGGTTCCTACCAGATTTCTTTTCAGCATTTAGGTTATAAACAGGTAATGAAACGCGTAGTAGTTGCGCAACAAGTGCAAAAGATTACGGTGGTAATGGAGCCGCAAAGTTTTGTGTTGTCAACGGTAGATGTTTCTGGTAAAGCAGAAGATCCCGCTTATACCATTATGCGAAAAGCGATTTCGAAGGCTAAATTTCACCAGTTACAGGTCGATAAATACTCGGCAGAAGTATACCTGAAAGGAACCGGAAAACTGGATAAAATACCTTGGCTATTACGCGGAACACTCGAAAAAGAAGGCATAGACACCAGCAAAGTATATACCTCAGAATCGATTAGTGAAATAGAATACGAGCGCCCCAATACGTACAAAGAAAAGGTGATTTCGATAAGAACTTCTGGCCCAGAAGACATGTCGGCTAGCCCCAACTCATATGTGAAAAGCAGCTTTTATTTCCCAACGGTGGTAGGATCCGTTTCTCCTCTTTCTCCAAGAGCATTTAGTTATTATCGATTCAAATTTTTAGGAAGCTATTTTGAAAATGGTTTCGAAATCAACAAGATTAAGGTAACTCCCAGATCGAGAGGTGAGCAGGTTTTCGAAGGGGTAATTTACATTCGAGATGGCGCTTGGAATATTCATAGCTTAAGTTTAAAAACGCGCATCGAAAGTTTTTTGGTACAGATAGATCAGATTTACAATTTGGTAGAAGGAGATATTTGGATGCCCACCAATCAACAAATTAATTTTAGTGGCGCCATGATGGGTTTTAAAGGGCAATACAATTATACGGCTTTGGTGAGTAAATACAGTGTTACGCCCAATCCAGAGTTATCTGCCGAGTTAACCATTCTTGATGAAAAAATTGATGCGGTTCCTACCGAAATAGAAGAGCAAAAAATAGAAGAAGAAAGCGTACAGCAATTGCAAGAGCCAGAAGAAACTCAATTAACGAGAAAACAGCTTCGACAAGTGCTCAAAGAATACGAAAAACAAGAAGAGGAACAAGAAGAAGAGAAGCATGTTGAAAGTACTATTTGGTTCGAAATTGATAGCCTAGCCCGAAAAAAAGACTCGTTGTATTGGGCCGAAAAACGCCCTATTGCACTCACAGAAAAAGAGGTGGTAAGTTATCAAGAAGTCGATAGTGTTTACGCAGCAGAAAAAGCAGATAGCACGGCCAAAGTAGACGGTTCTCCGGTTCATTTTTCTGACTTGTTAATGGGCAATACCTATCGATTAGGAGAGAACGCCCGTTTTCGATTTAGAGGATTTTTACCTGAGTTGAGGTACAATGTAATCGAGGGGTTTAATCTAAGTTTTGAAGGAACCCTCAACTGGAAAAACGACTCTACTTATCGCTTAAAGTTTACACCAGAAGTTCGGTATGGTTTCGAAAGTGACGATGTGTATTACCAGCTAAAAACACATGGATTTTTAGGCTCAGAATGGCAACAACACAATTACTCTTTGCAGGGAGGAAGGTATATCGATCAATTTCACCCATCGAGCATTAATAGCTTTGTAAACTCCGTAAATACATTGCTGTTAACGCAAAACTTTATGCGTTTGTACGAACACAATTTTGCGCGCGCTCAGTACCATTATCGTCATCAATACAAATACGATTTTACGGTAGGAACCGAATACTCACAAAGGAGAGAGCTTTTTAACAACACAACTTTTACGTGGTTTAATCCGGGTGATAAAGAAATTGTACCGAACTATCCGGAAGTAAATAAAGAACCCGATTTAATTTTAAACGGAAACGCGTTTACCACGCAGGTTGAATTTTCTGCTCAACCTTTCATGAAATATGTAAGCAGAAACGGGGTGAAATCGCCTTTGAATAAAGATGCCCTTAAGTTAAGAGCTACGTGGAATGCTGGTTGGGATAACGTGGGTGAAAGCATATCTAATTTTCAGCAAGTAGAACTCGGGCTAAAAACAAAGTTTGATATTGGTGTAAGAGCGTCTGTAGATTTCGAAGCCGAAGTAGGAACGTTCTTGTCGAACAATCGCGTAATGTTTGCAGATTTTAAACATTTTAATGGTGGACTCACCGAAATTGCGCCTATTCAGTTAATTGGCAATTTTAGATTGCTCGATTATTACCAATACAGCACACAAGACCAATATGCTGCCGGTTTTGCTTACATCAATTTGAGAAAATTTATGCTTACCCAATTGCCTATGATGCGTTTGTTGGGCATTAAAGAAAACATTATTCTCAATCACCTAAAAACTACCAACTCTCCTCATTATACAGAAATCGGTTACAGCATCGATCGAATTTTTAAGTTGTTTCGTTTAGAATTGGTTCAGTCTTTTGAAGATGGCTCACCCCGAGACTTCGGTTTTAGAGTCGGGATGAGTACTTTAATTCAGTTTAATTAATTCTCTTTTTAAGTTGAAATGTAGCATAGATATAAGGTCTAGGCGCGCCTGCTGGGTTGTGATAGAGATGCTCAAACGAATCCATTAAAGTGAAATAAGAAGCGAACATCTTTTCTATTTTTTCTGCATCGTACCGTTCTACGGGCAAGCCGCTGCACTTTTCGGCTCCTGTTGTGTGAAAAGTAGCTATGTGAACGGTTCCTTCTGGATGTAGTTTTTGAGCTATTTGCTCTATATACGCATCTCTGTCTGCTTGCTCAGTTAAGAAATGGAAAACAGCACGGTCGTGCCAAATATCGATGCTAGGTAAAGTAGAGAAAGTTTCTTTGTTGCGTAAATCGCCCACTACGTAATGCAGGTTGTTATGGTCTCCAACCCGTTTTTTCATCAATTCTAGGGCTTTTTCGCTGATATCGTTGGCAAAAATCTGAGCCGAACTATTTACCAGCTGGTCTACTAAAACCGTGGCACCAGCACCGGGAATAAAAATTTTCTTGTTGGCAACATCTAATGAAGTAATTAATTGCAAAGAAGGCTCAGGATGAGATTCGTACCATCCTAAGCCTTCAATGGGTTTAGATTCGTATGCGTTGTTCCAGTGGTTGGCTAATTGATTGTTATTCATGCTAAAATGATTTTTCACAAAATTAGCTGAAAACAAAGCCAAGAACTGTAATAGATGTTACACTATCTAATCACGGTTATATTACCAGAGTATTTTTTAACGCCTTGTCCGCGTGTTTCTGCAACAATAGCATAGAAGTACACTCCGTCTACTACTTCGTTGTTTTCGTTAGTTCCATCCCAATATTCATTTACATCATCTGTTTCGAAAACTTTACGCCCGAATCGGTTAAAAATCTGAAGCGTAAAAGAAGTTAACCCGCCAGCTTGTAATTTGAGAACATCGTTCATGTTATCACCGTTGGGCGTAATAATGTTGGGAACAATTATATCGCTGAAAACTTCAAAAGTGATGGAATCGGTGTCGAAACACCCATCGTTATTTGATACGGTTAAATAAACGGTGTATTGTGCTCCTGCTGGATAAGCGTAAATGGGGTTTTGCTCTAAAGAAGTGGCGCCATCGCCAAAGAACCAATCCCACATCGTTGCGCCAGAGCTTAGATCAGTAAACTGTACTGGATCGAAAGCATTAATATTTTTAGGATTGTAGTCGAAAGCCGCTTGAACAGAATTTGGGTCGGCCACGCGCACTTCTATTTCATCAGAACTTGCAGGACATGGTCCGTTGGTAACTACCCATTCGAACAAATAAGTGGCTTGGTCTACTTGTGTAACAAAAGTAGTGTCTTCTAATGGGTTAAATTGTGCTGGCAGAGAAGGTGTAAGATTGTTCCAGATTCCGGTTCCTACCGTTGGTGAATCTGCATAAAGCGTGAAGAAAGGCACACAAACCACGGTGTCTTCGCCTACATAAACAGGTGCAGGTTGCTCAAAATAGGCAATCTCAACGGTGTCTATGGCCGTACAAGCTCCGTTAGTGGCAACCCACAAGTACTGATAAGTTCCATAAGCGTCTGCTGTAACGGAAGACTGAGCTTGAGTAGAATCAACAAAAGCAGAACCTCCTGGGCCGTTCCATTGAGACCAATGTCCTGTGCCAATGTTAGGGTTGGTGGCCGACATAGAATGTGTGAGTCCGCATACATCTTGATCAGACCCTGCCAATGAAATAGGTTCTTGGTCGTAAGAGACTTCTACCGTATCTGAACTTACGCACGAACCGTTGGTGATGGTCCAAGTAAATTCATAAGTACCTAAAATGGTTACATCTGCTGAGGTAGAGGGCAAGGTAGGATCCCCAAAAGTAACCGATCCGATGCCTGATGTTTGGGTCCATAAACCTGTTCCGGAAGTAGCAGCTCCCCCACCTACAAAACCATTGTTTTGACAGAAAGCGGTGTCTACCCCCGCATTAGAAACAATTAATTCGTCTACAGAAATGGTATCGCAAAAGGCTAAACTGGTGCCGCATTGATTGGTGGCATCTACACAAATAATGGTGTTCCCGATGTTAGGGAGGTCAATATCGATGGTGGTAGAACCTTGCCCAGCTGTAATTGAAGAGCCATTGTTTACCGACCAATTGTAAGAATTGGCATTAGAGACTGAGCCTATCGATACGGTAGTGTTTCCGCCTTCACAAATGGGGCTTAAGCCAGTCATTGGTGGGCTTACCACCGGAATGGTATCGATGTAAATTGACTTGCAACGATACAAACTTGTATCACATCCGTTAAAAGAGGCTCCACAAACAGTTGGGTTTACAGAAGTTTGACCAAACTCAATGGTTACATTATTGGTTAATTGGCCTGCGATAATTTGGGCTCCTACTGGTAATTGCCAAACGTAGCCCGTAGCTTCGGGATCTGTAGGGATGGAAAAATTGTATGAAGCACCCGCACAAACCGTATCAGGTCCAGTAATAAGGGTAGGTTGGTCAAGTGTATCTTTATAGACGTTAAAACACTGAGAAACAGAGTCACAGAGATTGGTAGCCTTAACGCAAATAGTACCGTTGAGAGCGCCACCGTGTTGAACTTGAATCGTGTTGGTTCCTTGTCCAGAAAGAATTTGAGTTCCAGTAGGAACCGTCCAATTATAAGCCGTTGGGCCAAAACCCACACCGTTAGTATCTACACTGTAGGCTTCCACATCGTTTAAGCAAACCAGTGAATCACCTTGTATGGGAGAAGGAAATGCGCTGGGAGGCGTACAGCAATTGATGTACATCATGACTCTACCGATGTTGTAATTGTTTTCTGACCAAATGTTAGCCATTTGCTGTGTGTTCAGGTTGGCTTGCATACCTGAACGGTACAGGGTTACATTAGTTCCTAGAATGTTGGTTACGTGCTGAGTAGGTCCGTAACTGTTTACCATGTTGGTGCCGCGAGCACCGTAAACGCCAATAATATCGCCTGCATTTACCTGAATATTACACGGTATGGGCGTGTTGGGAGCGTAATTGTTGATGTAAAATAATGAAGTGAAAGCATTAGTGGTTCCTGCAAAAGCGGGAGGGGCACCCGCATTAAAACGAACTACTTCTATGTTTTGAACGCCCGTTGAAGCATCATCAGGAATATACAACTGGCAAATGGTAAAATTGGTAGGAGCCGTAAAATAATAGCCTCGAACCATACTTGTAAATGTGCCCACTTGGTTACCTACATCGATAGGAGTTTGAGCATTTGTAGTGTTTGCTCCCAATAGTAGAGCGAAGAGAAATAGAGGGAGAAGCCAATTGCGTTTAAAAGTTAATTTAGGTATCATTTAGGTATAAATTGATGAGTGTTTCAAGTTAGGGAATTGATACGTATTATTAAAACATATTCTAGATTTTAATAATCGAATTTACGGCTTGGTAAAAGCTATAAATGGTTCGTTTCTAGGAGAGACGCTTTTTGTGTCGAGAAGTTTCTTTTGGTTTTTAACTTCTTTTACTTTAGATTATACGCACACGAATAGTAGCGGTATTGGCAAGGAAAAAGAAGGATTAGCAACGTTTCTGTTGAAAGAAATAAAAAAGCAGAAAAAGCATTTTTGGGTAAAATGGCTAAAGCAAATCTTTTAAATCTTGAAGTGTATTGGCTTCTTGGGTAGGTTTATCTTTTCTCCATCTTTTCATTCTCGGAAAACGCAAGGCTACTCCACTTTTGTGTCGGTTGCTTTCTGCTATTCCTTCAAATGCAATTTCGAAAACAAGTTCAGGCTTTACGCTTCTAACCGGTCCAAAACGCTCGAGTGTATTTTTCTTTACAAAAGCATCAACCTGTTTAAATTCTTCATCGGTAAGACCCGAATACGCCTTGGTAAATGGAATTAGCTCGTTTTGATGCCAAACAGCAAAAGTATAATCGGTAAATAAGTTGGCGCGCCTGCCGTGGCCACGCATGGCATAGAGTAAAACGGCATCAATTGTAAGTGGGTCTACTTTCCATTTGTACCAATCACCGCGTTTTCTGCCAACTTGATATTCGCTCGATTTTCGTTTGAGCATTAACCCTTCGCTGCCCACTTCTTTTGCTTTCTGACGCTCTTTTGCTACTTCTTCCCAAGAATTAGCTGAAACTATTGGAGAAAGATGAAAAATATCGTTTTTTATGTTTTTGGCTAATTGCTCTAAACGGGCTCTTCGAAAAATCATCGGTTTTTTGCGCAAATCTTCACCATTGCCTTCTAGTAAATCGTAGGCCATAAAAACTACCGGAACTTCCTCTAGTATTTTTTTAGTGATGTTTTTTCGACCGATTCTGGTCTGAAGTTGTTGAAAATGATGAGGTTTTCCGTTTTTCCAAGCAAGTATTTCACCGTCTAAAACGGTTCCTTCAGGTATAGAATTAACCAAGGGAGCAAACTCAGGAAATTTAGGCGTGATGAGCTCTTCTCCACGACTCCATACAAAATATTGTCCGCAACGAAAAACGAGTTGGCCGCGAATACCATCCCATTTGTGTTCAATTTGCCAATCGCTTACTGTGCCGAGTTCTTGTAGCTCTTTTTCGAGCGGGTAAACCAAATAAAATGGGTAAGGAAGAGACAATTCTTCGGCTTTATCTTTCTCGATAATTAAAGTTTGAAAAGTAACCGCGTTTGGATCCCAATTGCCCATTAAGCGATGGGTTAATAGGTTTTCTTCAATACCCGTGTGTGCAGCCAGCGCTTTGGTGAGTAGTTTTTGCGAAACGCCAATTCGAAAGCCACCAGTAATCAACTTGTTGAAGACAAATTTTTCAGTTTTATCGAGCTGGTTCCATGCGTTAACTACAAATTGTTGTTTTTCGAGATCAGTACAATTAGCAAGGGCTTGAATTTCTTGCATCCATTGAGTTAGCGATCGGTTAGATTTTTCGGTGGGCAAAGGCGCAAGTAAGGCAATGGTTTCGGCTAAATCGCCAACCACATGGTAACTCTCTTCAAATAACCAAGCTGGAATTTGGGCAGAAATGGCTGCCCATTCTCTTAGCAAATTGGTTGTGATGGTGCGTTTGGGTCGTTTGTTACTCAATAAGGCAATGGCCCAAACTTGATCTGAAGGCGCGGCAGCAGTAAAAAACTGAACCAGTGCTTCAATTTTTTGCTTGGTTTTGGTGGTTTGATCAAGCGTTTTTATGAGATCGGCAAAAACTTTCATTCTGAGGTAGATGATTCGTTTAGTTCAGATAATTCACCTTCGAATTCGGTTTCAAGCACCATAACATTTTTACCTTGCTCACAGAGCCATTGAGCAAATGTGGTTTTGTAGCCGTGGGTAACGTAAATATTCTCGGCCTCGGTGGCAGCCACAGCTTGGTTAAGGCCGTTCCAATCTGCATGGTCGCTCAGGGTAAAACCACGTTCGGTATTTCGTCTGCGTTTAGCGCCTCTTAAATTCATCCAACCGCTGGCCATCGCTATGCTGCGGGGTTTCAGCTTGTTCATCCAAGCAGAGTTTTGAGCCGAAGGCGGTGCAATAACCATCTGTTTTAGAAGTTCTTTGGCATGGGTGTTTTGCGTAATTCTGTGTGTAGTAGGAACCCGAATTCCATTCGATCGAAGAACCTCGTTGGTATTTTCGATAGCGCCATGCGCGTAGATTTTGCCCAATTTTTGGTTAAGATGATGAATGAGTCGTTGCGCTTTCCCAAATGAATACGCTAGTAAAACAGAAACTTTATTTTCTTCTTGGTTCTTTTGCCACCACTGGTGAATTTGATCAAAAATTACGGAGGTGGGTTCCCACTTGTAAACGGGTAAGCCAAAAGTAGATTCAGTAATAAAATGATGGCATTTTATGGGTTCAAAAGCTGGACAATACGAGTCGGGCTGAGTGTTGTAATCGCCAGAAATCACCCAAATTTCTTGGTTATATTCTACGCGAATTTGCGAAGAACCAATGATGTGTCCTGCTGGGTGAAGGGAAAATTTTACTCCATTGATGTAGAAAGGTTCGTTGTATTTTTTGGTTTCGATAGCGATATCGTTTCCCAATCTGTGTTTCATCACGGGAGCAGAATCTTCGTGCGCTAAATAATGGCTCATTCCCCATCTGCTATGGTCGGCATGAGCATGGGTAATAATTGCCTTGTTTACGGGTTTCCACGGGTCGATGTAAACATCTGCCTTAGCACAAAAAATTCCGTTGGATGTATAGCTAAGTAAGCCCTTCATGTTCCTCTTAACAGGGAGAAAGCTGAATTGTTAATGAAAAACGCGTTCATACCGTTAAAATTCGGGTTCGTACAGAAAAGATAGAGATTCTGTTAACTTGTTGTCACATTTGTAGTACCATGAATGTTCGGCAAACGTACTTAGTAAAATTCGATAAGCGATTCTTTTTTGTGATTACGCTGATAGCGCTTGGATTGCCTGCTTTTTGGCTGATTCAAATAGCGCTAGACGATTCCTTAGCTACTGAAGTTAGCTGGGAAGAGTTACTGGGCAGTATTGCGTATGCGGTGGGTTACACCTTGATTATTAGCATGCTTACCAGTTGGACATGGAATTTTGTTCAGCGCAAATTTCCGTGGGAGAAAGGGAAGTTCGCTCAACGGATTATTATTCAATTGGTGCTCACCAATTTAGTTTCGGTAGGAGCCATGGTAGTGCTTACGTTTTTAAACTTAAAATTTTTGAACGAACACTGCTCAGATCCAGAAGCGTTGTATAGGGGCAATGTTCAGATTACAGTAATTATGAATCTAATTATTGTGCTCACATTTGAAGCGATGGGCTTTTTTACTCGTTGGAAAATGAGCTTGGTAGAAAACGAAAAATTGGCCAAAGCCAATGCGATTAGTCAATATCAAAGTTTAAAAAATCAGCTCAATCCCCACTTTTTGTTCAACAGTTTAAATACGCTTTCTGCGTTGGTTCATTCAGATGCAGATAAAGCCGAGAGTTTTATAGATGAGTTTGCTTCGGTGTATCGGTATGTACTCGATGTGACTGATTTAAAACATGTAACGGTGCAAGAAGAAACCGAGTTTGTGCGCAGTTTTATCTATTTGCATCAAATTCGTTTTGGCGATTCGTTACAGGTAGTTTGTGAGTTGCAAGAAAGTGATTATCAAAAATGGATGGCTCCATTAACTGTGCAAATTCTAGTCGAAAATGCCATAAAGCACAATGTGATTAGCCAATCTCATCCGTTGTGTGTAACTATTTCTAGTGATGGGCATTATTTAGTGGTGAAGAATAATTTAACGCCTCGACCAGAAGAGGTGAAAAGCACTCAATTAGGGCAAGAGAACATTATACAGCGGTATTCTTTTTTAATCGATGAAGAGCCTACTTTTTCGGTCGAAAACAATTTTTATGTGGCTAGAATTCCGCTCATTCGTGAAAACACCGATTTTTAATCTCTAACCAACAATTCATGAAAATAAAGGCATTAATAATTGAAGACGAACACTTGGCAGCTCAAAAATTAGAGCGGATGGTGCGTAAATTGAACCACGATGTTGAGGTGGTGAAAATTACCGATAGTGTAGAAAGCTCGGTAAGTTGGTTACGAGAAAATTCGGTAAATCTCATTTTTTGTGACATCCATTTAGGTGATGGAATTAGCTTTTCAATTTTCGATCAAATTGAGCTGAAAACGCCCATTATTTTTACAACTGCTTACGACCAGTATGCGTTGCAAGCCTTTAAATTAACGAGCATCGATTATTTGTTGAAACCCATTAATGCCATCGAACTAGAAAAAGCATTTGATAAGTTTTTAGAAATGTTTGCTGCCGAATCGGCTACGCAACCACCGATTGATTTTTCGGTTTTGATGGATGCCATTCAAGGAAAAAACGAGGCCTATCAAGAGCGATTTATGGTGTATTTAGGAGAGAAAATAATCACTGTAAATACAGAAGAGATTGCCTATTTCTATGCAGAGGGCAAATACGTTTTTATGGTTACCCAAGAAGGCAAAGAGCACGTGGTAGATTACACCTTAGATCGATTAACCCAGAAGTTAGAACCTAGCCAGTTTTTTAGAGTCAACAGGCAGTTTATTGTTACGCTTAAAGGGATTTCAGAAATGTTTACCTATACTAAATCGAGGGTGAAATTGAATTTACAACCCGAAAGTAAAAAGCAAGTAGTAGTGAGTGGTGAACGCTCAGCAGATTTTAAGCGCTGGCTTAATAAATAATTACGGTTTGCTGTTTTCTACCCGCTCCAGTTTCTACAATTAACTCGTAAGTTCCGCTGGCTACATTGCGCACATCGAGCTGAACAAAACTCAAGCTAGTAGAAGGAATAGACCGTACAGTTTGTCCGTTTATGTGGGTTAATTCAACGCTGTTAATGGTTCCTACCGTGCCCATAAACTCGATATTGATAAAATCGTTAGATGGGTTTGGGTAAACGCGTAATTGGTTTTTATACTGGGTAGGAACCACTCGATTATTGTTTGAAAGCAACCATAAATCGGGGTCGAAAGCCACGCTATCGATGGTGAACGGAATGTTTTGTGAAAATTCTTGCCCAGAATACGTATGATTTACCACCACATCGGTAGAATCTCCAGTTGCGCTATACACGCGAATAGGCACTTTCATTTCGAAAAAAGATACAGAAGGGTGAGAAGTTGTTTGGTGCACTTCGATTTTAAAGTTTTGTAAGGCATCTTGCTCCCAAAATACCTGATAAGATGGAAAACCTTGTTGGTAGATCCATTGGTTAAAAAAGGTGCTTAAATCTTTTCCCGATTCATTTTCTAAATGATTTTGAAAATCTTGCGTGTTGGCGAAACCAAATTTTCGATCAGGATGAAAAAGCCAAGAATTCATATAATCGAAAAACGCTACAGTATCGGTTTGCCAGCGTAGCATGTGAATTACATAAGAAGCTTTTCGGTAAGTGAGGCGGCTATTAAAAACACGACTTACTTCGGTAGTATCGTATACATATACCGAACCGCCAGATTCTTTGGTGATAGAGGCGATTTGAGCAGCTTTCCAAATCGACCAATATTTTCTAACTTCTGGAATAAACTCGTAGGTAATACCGGTATAATAAGAGGCAAAACCTTCGTTGAGCCAAATGTCTTGCCAACTGGCACAGGTTACCAAATCGCCAAACCACATGTGCGCTAGTTCGTGTGCTTGAAGCTCCCAGCTAAAGTTGCCCATAAAACTATTGGTGGTGTGTTCCATGCCGCCACCGCGTTCCCACATGGTGTGGCCATATTGCTCTTTTAAATAAGGATATTCGCCTGCAATTTTCTCAAATAATCGCATCATGCTTTTTAGTTGGTCAAACTCGGGTAGGCGGTCAATTTGATCGTTAAATAAGTGATTTACGTAGGGCAACGTATCGTGAGCAAGGTGAATAGAATCTTGAAACGTTTGGTATTCACCCACTGCAACGGCCACAAGATAGGGCGGTATAGAGTATTGGTGTTTCCAGGTAGTTGTGGTGAGCGTGTCGATGGTTTGGGTGTGGGAGATTAAGCCATTGCTTATGCCTTTGTAATCGGTAGGAACCGTTACCGTTACTGCTACAGAATCTAACCGATCTCCTAAGGCTTGCCTTACTGGCCACCAATCTTTAGCTCCGTAGGGTTGTGAGATGGTGTAAAGGGCAAAATCGCCAGCGTATCGTTGGCTTGTCACAAATCCTGACCGTTGATTTTTTGACGGAGAACCTTCGTAGAAAATCTCTACCGTATCTGTAAGGTTTTGAGAAAGCTCAGAAGAAAATTGAGTAACCAAGGTTTGGTTAGTATGAGTAAAAGCTAAAGAATCGTTTTGGTGAATTACCGCAATAACTTGTAAAGAGGTGTCTAAATCGAAGCTGATGGTAGTGGTGTTTTCTAACAGTTGAAAAGAAAACTGAACGCTACCTTCTATCCAATGTTTTCTGGGGTCTAACTGAAGTTGTAAATGGGCAAATTGCAGGTCAACGTTTTCTTGGTAGTTGGCGGTGTAATTCGAAAATTTCGAAGACTCTGCTTTTGCAAGGCTTTCGGTGTTTTTTGATTGAAATTGTTGAGCGGTTCCTACCGAAAAGCATACTAACAATGAAAAAATGGCAAAAAGATTACGGCCCATACTCCAAATGTACTTGATTTTTAACGAGATAAAAATGTGGCGAGCAGTGTAAAAATAAAATGCGTTCTTAACCTAATTAACGTGAAGAAAGGGAGCAGGTTCGGATAATCTTAAATTTACAGAAGTGTGAATGTGCGGTTTTGGCTTAGTTAAAATATTCTTTGAGTCTAAAAGGTAGAAAAACAATGAAAAGACGAAGAATTACGAATTTGATAACAATTAGTTTACTGGAGTTGCAGAATTCTAAAGCGTTTGAAGTATAAGTGTTAAAGAATCAGCGGGTAACGTGTTAAATTTGTAATAACAATATAAGTGTTATGAACAATTCTCTGGGTATTTTAAACAGCGCAATCGTGGAATTTTTATCAAAGTCGCAAGCTGATATTAAGCAGCTTCGCACATACATCCGCGAGAAGTACAACATTTCTGTTAGTGAAAATGCACTTCGTAGAAGAGTGGCTCATTTACAGAAACAAGCTTAAGGCATTTTATAGCTTAATTGTGTTTAGATTATAGTCAATTTACTTTTCGGGTTTCACCTCTGTAGGGGGAAACCCGAAATAGTTTTTAAACGAATAAGAAAAGTAGCTTACACTGTTAAAGCCAATTAAATAAGCTACTTCTGATATATTTCCTCCTTTTTGCTGCAAAATTTGTTTCGCTTGTTCTAGTCGAAACTCTCTCAACAATTGGTTAAAGGTTTTTCCGGTAATGTTTTTGATTTTACGCTGAATGGTAGATTTAGACAATCCTAATGTCTTTACTACATCTTCAATTGCGTAATACGAGTTTTCCATATTGGTAGAAAACAAGTTCAAAAGCTCGCGCATAAAGGCATCGTCTGCAGATTCTACCTCAATTTTATTCGATTGTAAAAACGCTTCGGCTTTTATTTTTCTGCGGATGTCAATAATGTTGTGAACCCTAGCAATTAGCTCTTTGGCATTAAAAGGCTTGGTAACATAATCGTCTGCTCCAAACTCTAAGCCTTTAATTTTAGACTCTGTTAATGTCTTGGCGGTGAGTAAAATAACAGGCGTGTTCGAAAGCTTGGTGTCTTGCTTAAGGTGTTTAAGCAACGAAAAACCATCCATCTCTGGCATCATAATGTCAGAAATAATCAAGTCGGGTTCCTTCTCGCGCGCCATTTGGATACCTAACTTTGCATTGTCTGCAGAAATAACGCTAAAACCTTTGAAATGAAGAATTTCTTCAAGGTTTTCTCTAACCGACTGATCGTCCTCAACTACTAAAATGAGAGCCATATTGGATTTACTTTCTATTTTTCAAAGGTGAATGTGTAGATTTAAAGCTTACACAAATATAGTATAGCAATTGGAAAACACTCCTCAGAAAATATTTGATAGTAGCGATTACGCTTCAGCTAAAGAGCAACAGACTGCTTTGCAACGTGTACTCAAGCAAATGAAGAGTAACAGCCCACTGCAAGTTAAGCTCAACAAGGTGATTAGTTTGGTGGGTGAAATGCTTACGGCAGATCGGTGCTACATCTTTAAATGTTACGAGAAAGACAATGTTTGGTACATGTCTCAGTTGGTAGAGTGGGTGCGCCACAGGGTAGAGTCTCAGCTCGATAATCCAGAGTTGTACCATGCCGAGATGGACATTATTCAAGAATCGATGCCTTTTCTAGAAGCAGGTGAGGTGTTTGTTTGCGATACGGTAGATATAAGCGATGAGGCCTTTAGAGAAGTAATGGAAGGCCAAAATATCGATAGCTTCATCTTTGCACCCATCTTTGTTCAAAAAGATTTTTGGGGGTTTTTAGGAATCGACTCTTGCCGCATAGAAAGAACTTGGAAACAAGAAGACGGTATTACCTTAATCAATTTTGCAACCATTATTGGTAATCATTTAGAGCTTAATCGCGTAGCCGATTTGGTAAGCAGAAAAGATCAGCTTTTGCAAGTGGCCATCGAAAGTTCTAACGATGGCTTTTGGTATTTAAACATACAAGAAAACAAACTCTATTTTTCGAAACAATGGAAGAGCATGCTCGGTTTCGAAGAAGACGAAATAGAAAATTCTTTTGACCAGTTAGAGCGCTTAATTCATCCAGAAGATAGAGAATTGGTGCTTTCGATTATGGATCCGTTCACCCGAAGCTCGTCAAAAACCTTCGATTACGAATACCGAATGCTCCACAAAACCGAAGGCTACATTTGGGTAATGACCCAAGCGTATGTAAAATTCGATGATAATGGAATTCCTAAAACCTTGGTAGGAACCAATATCGATATTTCTGCAAGAGTCAGTTATCAGCAAGATTTACAAGAACAAGAAGAAGAATACAGCGAAATAATTAATGCGGTACACGATGTAATTTTTACCATCGATGAAGCGGGTTTATTCGGTTTTCTAAATCCCGCTTGGAACGAAATTACAGGCTTTTCAGTAAGCGACTCTCTCGGTACAGCAGCCGTAGATTATGTTTATCCGCACGATAGAGAAAGCTTTCAAAAAGCACTTAAAAATCAATCTTCTGCCAATACCACAAATACCGTAAATTTCGAAATTAGGTTACTAAAAGCAGGCGGTGCTTATTGTTGGGTAAAGTTCAGTTTCACGCTGTATTTCGACCGAAAAGGAATTTTTTCAAAAGCACAAGGAACCATCACCGATATTCACCAGCGCAAAATGGCAGAAATAGCGCAAAAAGAGAGTGAAGAAAAATTCAGGCTCATGTCTGAAAACATGTCTGATGTAACCTGCCTGCACAAAACCGATGGTACGTACTCGTATGCCTCGCCTTCTATTTACGATATGTTAGGCTTCGAACCAGAAGAAATGATGGGAAAGATGACTTACGACTTTGTTCATCCTGAAGATCGTCAACAAGTCTATGAGTCTACCCATTTGCCGTTGCTAAAAGGGGTAGCTAATAAAGGCGTTTCTACATTGCGATTGCGAAGAGCAGACGGTTCCTACATTTGGGTAGAAACCATTACTCAAGCCATTAAAAAAGGAGCGCGCATAGAATCTATACTTTCTGTTACGCGAGATATCTCAGAGCGCATCGAGGTGGAAATGGAAATGAAAAAAGCGCTCGAAAAAGAGAAAGAACTCAACGAGCTAAAGTCAAGATTTGTAAGCATGGCCTCGCACGAGTTTAGAACTCCGTTAACAAGCATAAAATCGAGTATTCAATTGCTCGAAATGTATGCCGAAGAGCTAAAGAACGATGTAAAACCCATGTTCGACAAGCACTTTTCGAAAATGGTAGTTCAGATTGATCGCCTTTCCGATTTAATGAACAATATCTTGGTATTAGGTCGCACCGAAGCCGATAAAATTCCGTTCGAGCCAGAAGAGGTAGACCTCAAAATTGAGATCGAGAAAATAATCAGAATGGATTATGCTCCTTGGCAAGATGGCCGTACTCTTAGCGTTCAGATTAAGGGCGAGGAGCGACCCGTTTTTGTCGACATCAACCTCATGGGGCACATTGTTAACAACATGCTTTCGAATGCGTTTAAGTACTCAAAAGGCAAGCCATCGCCAGAAATAGTGCTTCAATACGATGCCGATTGCTACGAGATTCAAGTGAAAGACTTCGGTATCGGAATTCCTCAAGAAGAGCAAGATCAGCTGTTTTCTTCGTTTTTTAGAGCCGATAATACCATAAACATCGAAGGTACCGGACTGGGTTTGGTGATTTTAAAGCAGTTTGTTGAACTTCACCACGGAACCGTTGAGGTAAAAAGTAAAGAAGGCGAAGGCACGCTTGTTACCGTAAAAATGCCGTATCAATTAGCAGAAGCCTCTTAAAATCGTTTCGGTAGGAACCCATCTTTCCCCATTATTTAGCTTTCTCTTTGCTGAAAAACACGACCAATTTTTCGGTGCACACGACCAAAATTTTCCTGTAAATGAGTAGAGGTAGAGATGTCGTTTTGGTACAATTTCATCATAATGATAATTTGTTGCTCAAAACGGTTTAAATCTATGTGGAAGTGCGATCCTGAAATTTTCTTTACCGTTTTTTCGCCTTCACCCCACGTAAACCTAAGTTCTCTTTTGGTGCGCATATCGAAAGCCCATTGCCCATGCGTATGAACCACAGCATTTCTAAACTGAATTAACCACTCGCATTCTTCACTGCTCCAATTCGAATACTTCACCAAAAATTTTTTGATGCGTTTTACAGAGCCTTTTTGGTCTAAAGAGCCGTATCTAAATTGAGCGAGCAATTCTAATGTAGAAAAAAGCAAAAATGCTTTAGCTAACGGTTGGTCGTTGGGCAAACTTTCAAGTTGATGTAAGCAGCTCGTTAAAGTGCTTTCAGTATTGCTTTTATCGAAAAACGCAAATAGAATATCGATCGGTTCCTTCACTGATTAATATCATTTTCTAAGCCTTTGACGCGGCCTAATTTTGTCCAAAATAAACCATTAAATATGTATTCAAACACATCTCCCAACCAAGTAGTAGAATTGATAAAATCAGGTGATAGGGTTTTTGTGCACAGCGCGGCCGCCTCGCCTCAAGTGCTCATCAATGCTATGACAGAAAGAGCCAACGAATTACGAGATGTGGAAATTGTGCATTTACACATTGATGGCGAAGCACCTTATGCAGACGAGAAATACTTAGATAGTTTTCATGTTAACTCACTATTTATTGGGCCGAACTTAAGAAGTGCTACCCAAAAAGGAAACGCAAGTTATATTCCGGTTTTTTTGAGCGAGGTGCCGCTATTGTTTCGTAGAAAAATTCTTCCGCTAGATGTGGCGCTTATTCAAGTTTCTCCGCCAGATGCCCACGGCTATTGCTCATTAGGGGTTTCTGTAGATGCCACCAAGGCAGCCATTGATACCGCTAGAGTAATTCTAGCGCAGGTAAACGAACAAATGCCCAGAACCCATGGCGATGGATTAATTCATATTTCGAAAATCGATCGATTTACCGAAGTGAACGAACCCATTCATACACACATTTTGAGTGAACCCACCAAAATCGAAAAACGAATTGGTGAGCACATTGCCAGTTTGGTAAAAAATGGCTCTACTTTACAGATGGGCATTGGTGCCATTCCGAATGCAGCTTTGTCTGAGCTTTCGCACCACAAACACCTTGGGGTTCATACTGAGATGTTTTCAGATGGCCTAATCGATTTGGTAGAAAGAGGAGTTATCGATAACTCTAGAAAAGCGGTGTATCCGGGTAAAGTGGTGAGTGCTTTTGCAATGGGAAGTCAGCGTTTGTACGATTTTATGCACGATAATCCGCTAATTGATATGCTAGATGTGGCTGTTACCAACGATGTAACTGAGATTAGAAAAAACCCGAAAGTGGTGGCTATCAATAGCGCAATTGAGGTGGATATTACTGGGCAAGTTTGTGCAGACTCTATCGGTTCTCGCTTGTATTCTGGCGTTGGTGGTCAAATGGATTTTATGCGTGGAGCTTCGCTTTCAGATGGTGGTGTGCCCATTATAGCCTTGCCTTCAACTACCCGAAAAGGAGAATCGAGAATTGTTCCGTTTCTAAAGCACGGTGCGGGTGTGGTTACTACCCGAGCGCATGTTCATTATGTAATTACCGAATACGGAATTGCCAACCTTTACGGTAAAAGCATTCGCCAAAGAGCTAGAGCCTTAATGGGTATTGCTCACCCTGATCATCGAGATAAAATAAAATTTGAAGCAGCTCGCTTGTACCATATTTGAAAACTATCCACGCTCACAGGTTGTTCTATTTTAGGGTTTTGAGTGAGATTTGCACGCTTGAATAATAATAATTAGTTTTAATCATTATTGACTAAAACAACCTATTATGAAAACTTCTAACAATGCTGTTGTTTTCAGCCTTTTTAAACTGCTCCCCCCCCCCTTTCAAGAACAATTTTGTTCTCTTGCTTAATCTTTTGTTAGGTATGGAATTACAAGCACAACAATGGAATGGGTCTGGATTGCCAACTGGTGATATTTGGCGGGTTGGAAGTGTTGGCATAGGCTATACAGGTATACCAGCCTTAACCTCCAATTTTAATATTAACGGAGATATGAATTTTGAGAACACAGGAGATGTTGTGCATTGAGTAGGTTTCTCTTTATTTCTCTTTTCTTGGTTTGTGCAATAAATCATGATGTTTTTGGTCAAAACCTTGAAGGTGCTAATTGGTTATTTGGAAATCAATTGGGAGTTGAGTTTATTAGTGGAGAACCAGATCAGTTTTTTGGTTCGCAGATGAGCTTATCTTTAAGACAAGCGAGTATTTCTGATAGCGCTGGAGATCTAATCTTTTATACTGATGGAGTATCAGTTTTTAATGCCAACCATGCTATAACTGCTAACGGAAATATTCCTTACGGGAGTAATCCACCTGTATCAGGATTATGCCTTATTAATAAACGGCCGAATCATGATTCCATTTACGATGTCTTTACAACAATGAATTCGTTTCAAACGAATTTCAAATATGTTTTGGTTCACTTCGAAGTGAATGTGAGTGAGAATGATACTGACTATGTTACCCAAAGTTTAGATACTATTCAACAGAATATTTCTCAAGCTTTAGCTGTATTAAATCATGCCAATGGAATTGATAAGTGGTTGCTTACACATGATTATGATTCAAATTATTATTACTCACGACTTATCACTAGTTCCGGCCCAAGTCAATTGGTTAATATCGACACTGTAGGAAATAGCATATATGATAATGGAAGTATTAACAGAATAAAAAACTCACCCAACAGTGAGCTTATTATATCCACTTACATCGAAAATCCATTTGGAGGGTTAGAGTTGCTACAGTTTAATAAATCCGTAGGGTCAGTATTTAATTCTATTTACTTAGACACTAATTTTAATATTGGTATACAAGACAGACCCTACTCAGCTGCATTTTCTCCAAATAGTAAAGTGGCTTTTGCTACAGGAATCGATCGAGTAGTTAAATATGACTTGAGTATTTTAAATGCAAATAGCATTGAGAATTCAAGAAGTATTCTAGCTATAAATAATTTAACCTCGAATAATTCATTTTTTGATTTACAAATAGCTGTAAATGGGAAAATATATGTCTTAGATCAGAGATATGATAATAGTTTTACTAATAGCTATCATGTTTCAGAAATTTCATGTTCTAATGATTTTACTAACGTGGTCTACAGTGATTCTGTTTTAAGCTTTAATAATTCTACAGGCAATAGTCTCCCCACGCTCAACCAGACCCTCTTTGTGAATGCCGATAGTTTTCAGGTACAGATGAATAAGGACACGTTGTGTTTAGGAGACACGGCTCAACTACAGGCGTATGGTTCAGGAGCAGATCAGTTTTTGTGGACTTTACCCGATGGCACAGCAGCTCCTCACTTGAGCAACGATACCATTGCCAATCCGCTTTGTTTCTCAGATACCACCATCACTTACAGGGTGGTAGGCATAGCGCGTAACTGCACAGTAGACCGCTTTGATACCAACTTTATAACCGTTCCTGTAATTGCTCCCAGTTCGTCTCAAGCACAAATAGAATTGCTCAACGGCAGCCTTCCGCTTTGTTTTGGAGACACAGCCACCCTTACTTTCTCTGCTAGTAGCACCAACGCTACCTGGTTGTCACCTACTAGTGCATCCGATACTTTATTTATTACCACCGCAGATACGGTTATTTTAGAAGGAACCGCCCGTTGCTCTGCACCTGTTTACGATACCGTTATTGTAGATACCGCGGCAACAACCATGCTTTCAACTTCAACAGATACAACAATTTGCCAGGGCGATACGATCACAATATCGGTTAGTGGGAGCAATCAGGCCCAATGGCAATCTAACGCTTTTTTAAGTGATACTACTTTGGCTAACCCCTTAGCTTTTCCTCCAGTTGATACAATTTTTGTAGCAACCACCTCATTGCCTTGCACCCAAAACGATACGGTTCGCGTGAGTGTTAACCCCAGCGAACAAATAGAACTTAGCCCCGATAGCATAGTACTTTGTAAAGACACAAGCCTTGCAATAAGCGCAACAACAAATTTTCAAAACCTTGAGTGGTTCCCGCCCCAATGGGTAGAAAACAGTACTGCTAATCCCGCACGAGTAGTTGAAGGGCTAGCAGGTTGGTTGACCGTAAATACTTCCAATAGAAACTGCTCCACGTCTGATTCCATTTTTGTCAACACCATTAATCCAGTAGAAGCCAGAGCATCAGCAGAAGTATTACTCACTTGTGAGGGGTATACGGTTCAGACTGAAAATGCCAGTGTAGGGGCTATCAATTACAGTTGGAGGTTGGACGGCAGGGAGATCAGCACAGGGGTAGAAACAGAGATACTCAATTACAAAGGACAAGTAATCACCCTTTTGGCCAACAACGGAGAGTGTGTAGACAGCACGCAGTTGTTTATTTCACTAGATTCAGCCATTTCTAGCGAGGTACAACCCATCAATGTATTTACACCCAATGGAGATGGCGTTAACGATTACTTTGAGCTAAGAGACAAGCAGTTTATTTACTGTTCAGACCTAAAAGTCTTTACTCGCTGGGGTCAACAGGTTTACGATTCGAACGGTATGCCGCCTCGCTGGGATGGACGCACTTTTGGCGGAGAAGAGCTGCCAACGGGATATTATTTTTACACTCTTACGGTAAACAACCAGACTTTTACCGGCTCTGTGTGGTTGAGGAGATGATTTGTTCGAAGCGAATGTGGAATAGCTATTTTGTGGTTCTTTCTCTTCGCTATCTTTGCGCAAATTTTAGAAGCGACAAGAATGGCGACAGAATCGAAAAAGCACTTAATTACAGCAGCACTTCCTTATGCAAATGGGCCTCTACATATTGGGCACATTGCTGGTGCATACTTACCTTCAGATATTTACGCTCGCTTTCTAAAAATGAAGGGAGAAGATGTGCTTTTTATTTGTGGTTCAGATGAGCATGGAGCTGCTATTACGCTAAGAGCTAAAAAAGAAGGCATTTCTCCTCAAGAAATTGTAGACAAATACCACAAAATCATTAAAAAATCGTTTTCCGATTTCGGTATTGATTTCGATTTATATCACCGTACCTCTTCTCCGTTGCACCACGAAACAGCGCAAGACTTCTTTAAAGTTTTAGAAGCGAACAACAGTTTTGTTGAAGAAGAGTCTGAGCAGTTTTACGATGAAGAATACAATCAATTCTTAGCAGATAGATACATTACAGGTACTTGCCCTAACTGTAGTTACGAAAGTGCTTACGGAGATCAGTGTGAAAAATGCGGCACTTCGTTAAGCCCAAAAGAACTCATTAACCCTAAATCGACATTAAGTGGCAAAACTCCCATTTTAAAAACTACCAAGCATTGGTATTTACCTATGCAAAACCACGAAAAATGGCTAAAAGAATGGATTCAAGAAGGAACGCTTGAGGGGAAAAAACTTCACGATCCTTCAAAATGGAGACGTCACGTTTTGGGCCAGTGTATGTCTTGGCTAGATGGTGGTTTAGGGCAACGAGCCATGACCCGAGATTTAGATTGGGGAGTTAAGGTTCCTTCAGAAAATGCAGACGGTAAAGTGCTTTACGTTTGGTTAGATGCTCCCATTGGTTACATCTCTGCTACCAAAGCGTGGGCAGAAAAAGAAGGTAAGAATTGGGAAGAGTACTGGAAATCTGAAAATTCAGAAATCACTCATTTCATTGGTAAAGACAACATTGTTTTCCATTGTTTAATTTTTCCCATCTTACTGAAATCTCACGGTGAATTTCAGCTTCCAAAAAATGTACCTGCCAACGAGTTTCTAAACCTCGAAGGAGATAAGATTTCAACTTCTCGTGAATGGGCCGTTTGGTTGCACGAGTATTTAGAAGATTTTCCGGGTAAAAACGATGAGTTGCGTTACGTATTAACTTCGATCGCTCCAGAAAATAAAGACAGTGAATTTACTTGGTCAGGCTTTCAAGAGCGCATCAACAATGAGTTGGTAGCTGTGCTCGGTAATTTTGTCAATCGCGCCTTGGTGCTTACACACAAATATTTTGAAGGTCGCGTTCCTACCAGCAACCAATTAGGCGAGGTAGAAACAGAATTGGCGAAAGTACTCAGCGAGGTGCCCAAAAACCTAGATCACCAATTATCGAATCATCGCTATAAAGAAGCGCTTATCGAAGCCATGCAAGTGGCCAGAATGGGAAACAAATATTTGGCAGACACAGAGCCGTGGAAATTGATTAAAACCGATAAAGCTCGCGTAGAAGAAATTCTAAACTTTGCGCTTCAAATTACTGCAAATGCAGCAATTGCTTTAGAGCCGTTTTTGCCAGAAACATCGCGTAAAATAAAAGGGTTTTTGAACCAAGAAAATCTCGGTTGGAACCAATTAGGGCAACTAGATGTTTTGCAAGCGGGTGACGAGATTCAGAAACCCGAATTACTCTTTAAAAAGATAGAAGACGAGGAAGTTGAGCGTCAAAAAAATAAATTAGAAGAATCTAAAAAAGCTAGAAGTCAGAGAGTGGAGCCGCAAAAAGACGAAACAACTTTTGAGCAGTTTTCAGAAATGGATTTGCGAGTAGGCGAAATTGTTGAGGCAAAAAAAGTGAAGAAAGCCGATAAATTACTCGAGCTAAAAGTAAATACGGGCATCGATACACGCACCATTGTTTCGGGTATTGCTAAGCATTTTAAACCAGAAGAAGTAATTGGTAAAAAGGTAACTGTTTTGGTTAATTTGGCACCCAGAAAATTACGTGGAGTAGAGTCTCAAGGCATGATTCTAATGTCTGAAGATGCAGAGGGGAATCTTCAATTTGTTGCCCCCAATGCCAACGCTAAAGCCGGAGATGTGATTCGCTAAAGCAACCATTCTTAAATCTTTGTTAACGAAAGGCCAACGATAATACTATTTTACGCGTCTTTTATAGTAGGTGAATTTCTCTATCTTAGCGAGTTAGAGATGGGCAAAAGCCTGCACCTGCTTAACAGGGTTTAAACAATGTTGCATGAGAAAATTATTTACTCTCCTTCTTCTTCTATTTGTAGGAACCGTACTGAACACAGCTCAAGCTTCCCACATTGCTGGAGCAGACCTTACCTTTGAATGTGTTGGTCAGGATTCTTTTGAGATAACACTTACCATGTATAGAGACTGTAGCGGAATTCCGCTCAGTGGAACTACAAGAACGGTAGATATTTCATCTTCGTGTTTTGGTAGTTTCTTTGCCAACCTCCAATTGCAAAATGTTGGCGGAACAGAAGTAAGTCAGTTGTGTCCAGATTCTTTAGGGCTTTCTCAATGTGTAAACGGCTCTAATCCCTATCCAGGAATGCAAGAATTTGTTTTTCAGGGGATTGTTGAAATGCCTTCTCAATGTACAGACATTCTAGTTAGTTTTGATGAAAATGCTCGAAACTCAGCGGTAAATGCCATTGTAAACCCCGGAAGCACACAATTTTATATAGAAACCGAGTTAAACACCGTTCTTTTTCCTTGCAACAATTCTCCAGAATTCACATCTCCTCCCATTCCTTATGTATGTCAAGGTCAAAACGTAAACTATAACTATGGAATTGTAGAGTCTGACGGAGATAGCTTAGTGTTTTCTTTAGTAGAAGCCCTTACCCTCGATTTTTTAGGGAATCCAGTTTCGGTACCTTACAATGCCGGCTTTTCAGGGGCAGTTCCTTTTCCTGGGATTTCAGTAAACTCAGCCACTGGCGAATTGAACTTCACACCTAGTCAAACGGGTAAGTTTATCGTAGTGCTAGAAGTAGAAGAGTACAATGGTATCGGTCAGCTGATTAGTAGAACCCGAAGAGACATTCAGTTTGTTGTTATTAATTGCAACAACCAAGTTCCCCAAGCGCCTGTTGGTTTTACTAACTTTTCAGGAACAGCAGACTCTCTCAATCCTACAACTATAGAAGCCGAAGTAGGCGAAAATTTCTGTATTGATATTACTTTCACAGATCCCAATCCCGGTGATTTATTAACGGTGCAATCGAATGTATTAGCCGCTTTACCAGGTGCCACTTTCAATGTGTCTGGAACCAACCCTGCAACTGCAACCGTTTGCTGGACGGCCTTTGCAGGAACCAATACCAACAACGTTTTTAATATCACTGTAAACGATAGTGCTTGTCCTGTTTCAGGGCAAAATTCACAAGCTTTTAATGTAATTGTTCCACAGGTTCCTTACGTAGCAGGTAACTTAACCACTACAGATATAACTTGTAATGGCGTTTGTGATGGAACGGCCTCTTTAAATGTTATTAATGGTATAGGGCCGTTCAATGTGATTTGGGCGCCCGGGTCTTTCGGAAACGTAACTTCAGTAGGTGGTTTATGCCCCAACGCTTATAATGTAATTGTTCAAGATTTAGGAGATCCGGATCCTTCAACCAACACCTGGGATACCACCTTTTTAATTGCACCCGCCAATCCGATTACCACCTTTTTGTCAGGCGGTGTAACGCATGACGATTGCGACCCGAATAACTGTACAGGAGCGGTTACCGTTTTGGCTGCAGGAGGCACAGGAAATCTTCAATACGCTTGGAGTGATGGACCAACAGGAAGTTCGAGAAGTGGTTTGTGTGCAGGCATGTACACAGTAAGTGTTACGGATGATAACAATTGTACGGTAACGCGTGATGTCAGAATTTTAAGCCCGGCAGGCGTAAACGGTTCCATCAACTCTATTACAGATGTAACGTGTAATGGCGGAAACGATGGAGCTCTTTCAGTAAACACCACAGTGAATTGTGGTTTCACTACAGGTGGTTGCACAACGCCTACAACTACACAGGTAGGAACCGGAGTAAACGCCAACAGTAGCAACTCTTATCCGGCACCTTACGGAGATTTGAACAACAGTGTTCGCCAACAAATGCTGTTTACTGCAAGTGAGTTAAGTGCTTTAGGAATTCAAGAAGGAAGAGTTACAGCCTTAGATTTTAATGTGGCGCTGATTAATGGTACTCAACTCTACCAAGATTTTACTATTCAAATGGGCTGTACTAGCCTCGGTAGTTTAACCGCTTTAGATGGTTTTCAATCAGGCTTGATTACCGTATTTGAGCCAAAAGACATTTTTATTTCTAATGGTTGGAACACGCATACATTCGATAATTCATTCCTTTGGGATGGTACATCTAACGTTATTGTTGAGTGGTGTTTTACCAACGATTTAGTGGCCGGTGGAAACTCGGCTAACTCAACCAGCCAGTATACTACAACTGCTTTTCCATCAGTGATTTACCGAGCAGATATGCTTACCAGTGCATGTGCACAAGCAACGGTAGATGGAGAAAGCTCGAACCGACCCAATGTTCGTTTTACACATTGTGATATTTCTTATTCGTACAACTGGGTACCAACTCCTGGTGCCGGTCAAGGAACTCCAATCGTGAGTGGTTTGTCTGCGGGTAATTATACCGTTACCATTACAAGTCCAGATGGATGTGAAGAAACTTTAACAGCCACCGTAAATCAGCCCGCAGCGATTGTAGCGAGCATTGCAATAGACCAGCCAATTTCGTGTAACGGTGAGTGTGACGGTGAAATAACAGCGTCAGCAGTTGGCGGTGATGGAAATTTCACCTTTTCGTGGTTAGGCTTGCCAAATGGAGCTACTCAAACTGGATTGTGTGCGGGTTCCTACCAAGTGGTAGCAACAGATGGAAACGGATGTACAGATACTGCTACTATTAACTTAACGGAGCCAGCTCTTTTACAAGCGAATGTTTCGCTTACTTCAGGGGTTTCTTGTAATGGCGTTTGTGATGCCGAATTACAAGGCGCAGCTTCGGGAGGTACCGCTCCGTATACGTTTACATGGAACACTTTACCAGCCGGTGCCAATGCCAACAATGTTTGTGCAGGTGTGTATGAATTGTATGTAGAAGATGCTAACGGCTGTAAAGACACTGCAACAATAACGGTGACCGAGCCACCGGTTCTTACGTTGAATTTGAACGAAACCAGTGCAATTAGTTGTAACGGTGTTTGCGATGGAGAGATCACAGCTACCCCAGCTGGCGGCACGGGGCCTTATAGCATTTCTTGGCCGGGCGGATTGTCAGGTGTCTCACAATCGGGCTTATGTGCTGGTAATTACGATGTTACCGTAACGGATGTAAATGGTTGTACAGAAACGGCTAACATTACGCTTTCAGAACCAGCGGCCATTCAAATTAATTTATCAGTAGATAATACCATTAGTTGTTTTGGAGTTTGCGATGGAGAGTTAAGTGTGAATCCTGCGGGAGGAGCAGCGCCCTATTCAATCCAATGGCCTTCGAATAATTCAGGTACAACTGAAACGGGCTTGTGTGCGGGCCAAGTTACAGTAACCGTAACCGATGCAAACGGATGCTCTAATACTGAATCGGTTACTCTTTCTCAGCCTACCGAAATAGTGGTAACCACCTCGGTAAGTCAAGCAATTTCTTGTAACGGTGAGTGCGATGGAGAAATTACCGTTTCTGCCAATGGTGGATTGCCTGGGTATACCTACACTTGGGCTACTTTACCTAACGGTGCTACGCAATCGAACTTATGTGCCGGTACTTATACCGTAACAGTTACCGATGTTTCTGGGTGTTCTCAGACAGAAAATGTTGTTTTAAATGAGCCAGCGCCATTATCGCTTTCTGCTAATTTAGATGTATCTATTCTTTGTGGTGGGTCTTGCTCGGCACAAGCAACTGTTTCATCAACTGGAGGAACTGGAAATGTAACGTATACATGGACAGGTCCAGCGTTTGGTCCTGTTTCAGGAGTAACTCAGTCTAATTTATGTGCAGGAACCTATACCATAATTGGGGTAGATGCCAATGGTTGTGGAGATACCACTTCTTTAACTATATCGGAGCCAGGTATTTTAGATCTTACGCTTACTCAGACTCAGACCATTAGTTGTTTTGGTGATTGTACCGCTCAGGTTTCCGCTTCAGTTTCTGGGGGTGTAGCTCCTTTTAGTATTCAATGGCCTTCTGGGAATTCTGGAAATACTGAATCGAATCTCTGTGCAGGTACTTATAATGTAACCGTAACGGATGCTAATAACTGTTCTACTGTAGAGAGCATAACAATTTCTCAACCTTCAGCGCTAACGGCTACTCCACAAATTACTTCGTCTATTTCATGTAACGGGGTTTGCGATGGGGAAGTGACAATCAATGTGAATGGCGGAACTCCAGGATATTCTATCGCTTGGCCAGGTGGCTTATCAGGTGCTACTCAAGCAGGTTTGTGCAGTGGTTCGTATGATGTAACAGTAACCGATGTAAACGGATGTGCGGATACTGTATCTTTCAATTTAGCAGAGCCCAACGCAATTTCTTTAACACTCTCAGAAACCAATCCTATTTCGTGCAGTGGCTTGTGTGATGGTGAAATTACCGCAGTAGTTTCTGGGGGAACAGCACCTGTAACCGTTACTTGGAATCAAGGCTTGCCAAACGGATTGACCCAATCGAACCTATGTCCGGGTACTTACATTGCTACGGCAACAGGAGCAGCAGGTTGTTCTGTAAGCGATACAATTACACTATCTGCACCATCGGCTTTAACCTTATCGGCTGCGGTGGTAGATTCTATTTCGTGTAACGGGGTGTGTGATGGTATTTTAGCGGCTCAAGCAGCTGGTGGTACGCTTCCTTATTCGTATAGTTGGAGCAACGGCTTGTCTGGAGATACTATTTCTGGGGCCTGCGCAGGAGTTGTGGATGTAACGGTAACCGATGGCGGGGGGTGCCAAGTTACTGCTCAGGTTTCGCTTACGAATCCACCAGAATTTGAAGCGTTGATTGCGTCTACAGATAGTGTTTCGTGTTTTGGAGGGAGCGATGGAGCTATTACCGCAGATGTAAATTACATTTCTGCTCTTACCTGTGGGCCTAGTTCATCAGCTTGTAACGGACCATTAACTAACGCAAACGTAGGTGCGGGTTCTTTCACCAATGGTATGATGAATTTTCCAAGTGTGTATGGAGCCGCCCAGGGAAGTGCTCATCATCAAATTATTTATACTGCTGCCGAACTTTCTGCTGCTGGTTTAACGGCAGGAACCATTTCTGAAATTTCTTTTAATATTCTCGATGCGCGAGGCGTAAGTGCTCTTGAAGGTTTTGCAATCTCTATGGGGTGCACCAGTAATAATTCGCTGGGTGGAAACTGGCTAGGAGGTCTTACCCCTGTTTATTTTAACAACGTTGAGTTTATTGCTAATGGAGTCAATACGCATGTGTTGTCTACACCATACAATTGGGACGGTTCTTCTAACTTAGTAATAGATGTCTGCTTTATCAATGCTGCTGGTATTGGAGCCAATCCTGAGATGGCTGCAACCATTACAACTCTTCCTCAGGTACAGTACTTTGCTAGTAACACAGATGTTTGCGCCAATACTTCGGTGAATCCTTCAACGGCCTTGCAAAGACCAGATATTTCTTTTGGATTTTGTGTGGATCAAAATTTGCCGACAAGCGGTTCCTACAGTTATGCTTGGTCACCCGCACCAGCTACAGGGCAAACGGGTGCCGTGGCTAGTAATTTGCCAGCGGGTACGTATACGGTAACAATTACAGATTTAGCTACTGGTTGTTCAGATACAGCGGTAGGAACCATTTTCGAACCGAGTCAAGTGGTAGGAACCATTTCAGTAGTGAATCCTGTTTCTTGTAGCGGAGTGTGTGATGGGGAGTTATCAGCAACTGCAACAGGAGGAACTCCTGGTTATTCTTTCGCTTGGAGTAATGGACAGAGTGGTCCATCAATTAGTGGTTTGTGTTCTGGAACATATACAGTAACAGTAACCGATAATAACGGCTGTACAGACACTGTTTCTTTCAACTTGCCAGATCCACAGTCGATAGCTGTAAATACCACCATTATAGATAGCGTTTCTTGTAACGGAGTGTGTGATGGTGAAATAGCAGTGACTTATTCTGGAGGTGTGGCTCCTTATAATGTGGCTTGGAGCAATGGTTCTGGACAAGACACACTTTCAGGTTTGTGCCAAGGGCAATACATTGTCACCATCACCGATAATCAGGGTTGTAGTGTAAGCGATACAGTTGATTTAACTGAGCCGGCCGTGTTAACTGCTGGTATTGGTTTGGTAAGCCCAATATCTTGCGCGGGAAACTGTGATGGAAGTATTGGTGCTATTGTAACAGGAGGTACACAACCTTTTTCTTACAATTGGAGCAATGGAATTTCAGGAGACACCATTACTGGACTTTGTACCGGACAGTATTCTGTAACGGTTACGGATGCTAACGGTTGTACTTCTGTTGATACCTATAACTTGTTACCAGGAACGGTAATTAATTTAAATGCAAACATTACTGATGCGAGCTGTTTTGATGCTTGCGATGGTTCTATTTCAGTAATTCCTCTTACTGGGGTTTCGCCTTTTGCTTATCAATGGTCTACAGGTGATACCAGTAACCAACTTACTAATGTATGTGCCGACCAGTATTTTATTACTGTAACAGACGGAAATGGTTGTTCAACCATCGATACATTGGTTGTGAACGAACCTTCGGCAATTGTAATTGATACAGCTTCTACAACGCAGCCAACTTGTGGTGTGGCAGATGGAGCAATCAACTTAAGTGTTACTGGTGGTTCTGGCAGTTATAGCTATTCTTGGAATGGAGGCACCATCACCGGAAACCCGATTACCAACTTATTGGCTGGGGCATATTCAGTAACTGTAACAGATAATTTAGGATGTTCAGATTCTACGATTATTCCGCTTAGTAATGTAGGAGCCATTCCTGTCTCTACCAGTGCTTCTCAAATTTTATGTGCTGGTGATTGTAATGGAGAGGTAAGTGTTACCTATCCTGCGGGAACTTATGATATACAATGGTCAACAGGAAATGCGGCTGATACTACCGATACTATTCAAGGTTTGTGTGCGGGATTATACATTGTTACCGTTTCAGATGCATCGAATGGGTGTATTGCTGTAGACACAGCCCAGATTTTTGAGCCTAGTCCTTTAGTGATTAACAACCTGTTAGTTTCAGACGCTAATTGTGGTCAATCTAACGGAGAAATTGAAGTGTTTGCAACGGGCGGTGTGCCTACTTACACCTATAACTGGAATGGCTCTTCAGAGAGCAATCCATTTACGGGGCTTTCTGCAGGAACCTACTCTTTAGAATTAGTAGACAACAATGGTTGTTCGGTTTTAGATACGGTAGATATTCTTGATGTTGGAAGCATAGTGGCTGATTTGCAGGGTGTAGATGCGCTTTGTTTCGACAGTTGTAATGGTTCGGTTTCAGTAAGTTTAACTACTCCTGGTAGCGGTTCCTACAGTTACAATTGGTCGAATAGTGGAAGTGGCTCTGCACAAACGGGCTTATGTGCAGGAACTTATTCGGTAACAGTAGTAGATAATACTACAGGTTGTTCAAGTTCAGATACAATTGTGATTGGTGAGCCAGCGGCTATTGTGATAGATAGTGTATTAGTAACAGATGCTAATTGCGGACAAGCCGATGGGGAAGTTCAAGCGTTTGCTTCGGGCGGAACAGGCAGTTTAGATATTGTTTGGAACACGACAGATACTGTGAATCCTTTATCGAATATTGCAGCCGGTAATTACTTATTAGAAGTAGTAGATGCGAATGGATGTGTTGTTGCTCAAAACGTTCCGGTAGCTAATATTGGTGGTCCTTCGATGACGATTTCTACAACACCTGCTGGCTGTAATGGTGAATGTGTAGGAACCGCAACAGCATCTATTTCGGGTGGTTCTGGAACTTACTCATTAGCTTGGTCGAATGGAGATACAGCCCTAACGGCAGATAGTTTATGTCCGGGAAGCTACTCGGTTCAAGTAACGGACTTGGTGAGTGGTTGTATTTCTTTCGATACATTGAGTATTGGAGGGCAAGGACAGGTGCAAATCGATTTTGCTGTTACAGATAATTACAGTTGTTCTGCAACCACGTTATGTGTAGGTGAGGTTTCTGTGATTCCAAGTGGTGGAGATGCGCCATACTCTTACAATTGGGCTTTCCCTATTGCAGATAGTACATTGTCGAGTTTATGTGCAGGAACTTACGCGGTTACTGTTACAGATGCAAATGGATGTACGGGTGTAGATTCTGCAGTTGTGGTAGATGTGCCGCCTATGGTTTTGTCAGATACTACCACAAATGCTAGTTGTTCTAACACCAATGATGGTTCTATAGATTTAACGGTAACAGGCGGTATTCAGCCGTATACTTATTCTTGGACGGGACCCGGATTTGTGGCGAATACCCAAGACGTGAATAATCTGATTCAAGGAAATTACGTAGTGGTTGTAGCCGATTCTACAGGCTGTGAAGTTTCTGATACTATAGCCTTGGGTGTTGAAACTACTTTGTCGGTTACCGCTTTTGATAGCAATTTGTGTGAGTTAGTAGATTCTGTTTGGGTAGGAGCCCAAGTAAATTCTAGCGATACATTCACCGTTCAATGGTTAAATCCTATTGGTCAGTTAATTGGAGATAGTACTGCTGTGTACGTGCCAGTAACTAATAGCTCATCAACCTATACCGTGGTGGTGAACAGCAGTAATTGTACAGCTACCGATACTGCGGTTGTTTCTGCAGGGAATATCCCCGATGCAGATGCTGGGGTCTCTGATAATATTTTAGCAGGTGAAACAGTAGGTATTGGTGGAAGCCCAACCACATCGATGGGAGGTTCATCGTTTAGTTGGGCACCGAGTAATGGATTAGACGATCCTACTTTGGCCAACCCAGAAGCTTCACCGTTAACAACTACCACTTATAGTGTTACCGTTACGAACATCTTTGGATGTTCTAATTCTGATACAGTGACTATTTATGTGACAGAAGATATAGAGGTGCCTTCTGGATTCTCGCCCAATGGAGATGGTGTGAACGATGGCTGGGAATTAGATATCTTATCAGAATATCCTGATGCAACCGTTCAGATATTTAACCGCTGGGGTCAGTTGGTTTTTGAATCCGTTGGTTACAAAGAGCCTTGGGATGGTACGTACGAAGGGGAAGAATTACCAGTAGGAACCTACTACTTTGTAATCGACCTAAACAATGATGCGGTTCTGAACGAGCCATTAACTGGTCCTGTAACCTTAATGAGATAACCATGATGAAATTCTATAAATTCGGTCTTGTTTTGGGATTGCTGCTCGTTTTTACACTAAAAAGTGAAGCGCAGCAATTGCCTCAGTATACTCAATATTTCCTCAACGATTATGTAATGAATCCTGCCATCGGAGGGGCTAAGAAAAGCTGGATTGCAGGTTTAAATACACGCTACCAGTGGGTAGGAATACAAGATGCACCCAGAACGTATATTCTTAGTTTGCACGGGCCGGTTAGAAATACCCGCGTTGGTGTAGGAGGGTATGTTTTTAGTGATATTACGGGGCCCACTAGAAGAACAGGAGCATCTTTTAGTTATGCCTATCACTTACCCATTAATGATGAAATTAACTTGAGTATGGGTGTTAATGGAGGTATTCTTCAGTTTGTAGTAGATGGAGCTAAAATTAACATGAAGAATAGCTACGATGTGGCACTGAGTAACACTGTGCAGTCGGTAGTTTTGCCAGATGCTGGGGCGGGATTACACTTGTACAGCGATGATTTTTTTGTGTCGTTTTCAGCACCTCAATTATTAGGAAATAAGATTCAGTTTTTCGAAGACTACAACGATACAGAGTCGAGATTAGCGAGGCACTTCTTTTTGGCTGCTGGCTATAATTTCGAAGTAGTAGATGATTTCAGCATTGAACCATCGGTATTCTTCAAGTATGTAGAGCCAACACCTATGCAGTTTAATGCAACGTTGAGGCTGTTGTACCGTGATTTATTGTGGGTGGGCGGTTCCTACCGAAGTGAAGATGCTATCAGTTTTATGGTTGGGTACACGCTTCAAGATAATATTACGTTTGGTTATTCTTACGATATGCCTACGAGTGAAATTAAAAACCATTCTTCTGGTTCTCATGAAGTAATGTTGGGCATCCGTTTCAGAAATAGACAAAAAACTTCCGATTAATTTTTTTAGCCTTTTGTGTCCAAAACATTGGTTTAGGTTGATGAATATGAAAAATGATATATATTAAAAATAATATGTATATTTGCTTCGTTAATCAGAAAGCATGGAAGCAACAATTTCAATGTCAATCGACAAAATAGACCGAGCATCTCAAATGTTAAAAGCAATAGCGCATCCGATTAGGCTATCGATTCTCGATATTCTGGAATCAGGAGAGCGGTATTGTGTATCCGATATTCAAGAAGCATTGGGAGTAGAGCAAGCGGTGGCTTCACAGCATCTGAAAATACTAAAAGAGAAAGACGTAATTGATTCTGAAAAAGAAGGGAAACACTGTTTTTACTATTTAAAGCACAAAGCGCTAGGTAAGATAGTAGAGTGCGTTCAGAATTGTCAATAATTTTTACAAAGCAAACAATCAACAATATGTACATAGAACAGATTTATACAGGATGTTTGGCTGAAGCAGCCTACTACATTGAATCGAAAGGAGAAGCGGCCATTATTGATCCGTTGAGAGAAGTGAGTCCGTACATTGATAAAGCGAACGAACGAGGGGCTAAAATCAAGTATGTGTTCGAAACACACTTTCACGCAGATTTTGTATCGGGTCACGTAGATTTAGCAAAAAAAGCAAAAGCTGAAATTGTATTTGGGCCAAATGCTGAAACCACTTACAACATTACAAAGGCCAACGATGGAGATAAATTTCACATTGGTGATTTAGAGATCGAGGTGTTGCATACGCCAGGCCACACGATGGAGTCTACCACTTACTTATTGAAAGACGAGAACGGGAAAGATTACACCATCTTCACGGGTGATACCTTGTTTATTGGTGATGTGGGTAGGCCTGATTTGGCTGTGAAGTCTGATCTGACCAAAGAAGACTTAGCCGGTCATCTATACGATTCACTGCGCAATAAAATTCTGCCCTTAGCCAACGATATCCTTGTTTATCCAGCACATGGAGCTGGTTCTGCTTGTGGAAAAAACATGAGTAAAGAAACCTTTTCAACATTAGGAGAGCAGAAAGAAAGCAATTATGCATTGCAAGAAATGACCAAAGAGGCGTTTATCAAGGAAGTAACAGAAGGTATTGCGCCACCTCCTCAGTACTTTCCAAAAAATGTAATGCTGAATAAAACAGGTTACGCCAACATAGAGAATGTAATCGAGAAAGGTAAAAAAGCACTCGATGTCGAAGATTTTAAGCACTTGGCCAGCAAAGGAGCACTCATTTTAGATACGCGATCTCAAGAGGCCTTTGTTGAAAAGCACATTGAAAGAAGTGTTTTTATTGGGCTAGATGGTTCTTTTGCTACTTGGGTAGGAGCCTTAATTGAAGATTTAGAAACTCCCTTTATCTTGGTGGTAGAAGAAGGTAGAGAAGAAGAAGCGGTTACTCGCTTGGCTCGAGTAGGTTACGATAATGCCATGGGTTACCTAAAAGGCGGTATAGATGCTTGGGAAAAAGCCGGTGAAGTTACTCGCTCACTTCAACAGATTTCGCTTGCCGATTTTGCAGAGAAGGCAAAGTCGAAGAACATCAATATTCTAGATGTTCGCAAACCCTCAGAATTTGAAGCAGAGCACGTGGAAGGAGCCGAAAACTTTCCGCTCGATTTTATCAATGGCGCTTTCAAAAAATTAGATACCACCAAAGAATATTACGTGCATTGCAAAGGCGGATATCGTTCAGTAATCGCTCATTCAATATTGAAAAAACACGGTTTTAATCAGTTGATCGATGTTGAAAAAGGAATGGATGGCATCTTAACAACCGATGCACCTATTACCGAATTTGTTTGTCCGAGTAAAGCCAAAGCGGCCCAAGAATTAAAAGAAGCGTAAAATGATAAAGTCGATATTAAAACTCTTCTCTGGAAAGAAAAGCGAAGAGATGCAAAAGTTAATTGATGAAGGGGCTCAAATTGTAGATGTAAGAACACCAGGAGAATTTAAATCAAACCATGTAAAAGGTTCGGTGAATATTCCGTTAGCTTCTATCTCATCAAATATTAAGAAATTTAAGGGCGCAAAAAAACCGATTATCCTTGTTTGTGCTTCTGGGAATAGAAGCGGACAAGCCCTTAGGTTTTTGCAATCAAACGGAATTGAAAATGTTTATAACGGAGGCTCATGGAGAAGTTTAAGGTAAAATTGAAATCGATAAAATGGCTTTTTTCAGCTATGGCGGTTCTTTTAATAGTGGGGTGTAATGGTCAATCACAACATTCAAGCGAGTCGAAATCGATAGAAGACATCAATGTAGCAGAATTTAAAGCAGGCATAGACAATAAAAATGCTCTTGTCTTAGATGTGAGAACTCCTCAAGAAACCCAACAAGGCATTATTGAAGGAGCTCGCCTAATAAACATTAACGATAGCGATTTTGAAGAAAACATTGCACGTTTAGATACCAACCAAGTAGTGTATGTTTATTGCAGATCAGGAGCTAGAAGCTCACGAGCAGCCAAATTGTTGAGTAACGCAGGTTTCGATCAAGTATACAATTTAAACGGTGGTATTTTAAGTTGGCAAAACGAAGGCGAATCAACAGTAAAACCATAAGCTATCACCATGAATAAATATATTTTCTTTGCTGTATTTACCGCTGTTGGTTTAGTGCTTGGCTTCGCCTATTGGTACTTTTTAGGTTGCACAGAAGGGTGCGCCATTACCAGTATCTGGTACCGAAGCAGTTTGTACGGAGGCATCATGGGATTTTTATCTGGGGGTATTTTTCACGACTTTTTTAAACCAAAATCATGAAAAGAATGAAAATTTGGGTTCCTACCTTTATAATGGTTTGTAGTGTAGCTATTAGCTGTTCAAATGGCAGTGATACTTCGTCTTCCCCAATTTCGGTAGGAACACAATCTCAACTTTCCGAAGAGGAGACTCAAGAATATATAAATCGAGGTAAACAGATTGCGCAAACTTCGTTTAAGGCATTAAGTAGCGAATTAACCAATGCTATGGCCAGAGGCGGCATTTCAGAAGCTGTTTCTTATTGCAACGTGCAGGCTTATCCGCTTACTGATTCATTAGCAACAGCTTTCGATGTAATCCGTTTGAAACGCGCAACAGATAAGCCAAGAAACCTTAAAAATGCTACCAGCAAAGATGAGCAAGCCCAACTAGCACTGTATAAAAAGCAATTAATGCAAGCAGAGCAAATACAGCCGGTAGTGAAATTGGCAAGTGATAGTTCTGTTGTTTTTTATGCGCCTATTAAAATAAAAGGGCAATGCCTTACTTGCCATGGAAACAAAGAGGGAATGGGCGAAGATTACAATAAAATAAAGGTACTTTATCCAGAAGATAAAGCCATTAATTACGACTTAGGAGACTTAAGAGGTCTTTGGTCTATAGAATTTAAAAAAGGGTAATTATGTCTAAATTTAATGAGCTAATTAACGGAGAAACTCCCGTTTTAGTTGACTTTTTTGCAGAATGGTGTGGCCCTTGTAAAATGATGGCTCCCATTTTAGACGAATTAAAATCGAATATGGGTGAAAAGGTGAAAATCATCAAAGTAGATGTCGATAAAAACCAAGCGGCTGCTCAAAAGTTTCAAGTTCGTGGGGTTCCTACCTTAATTCTATTCAAGGGCGGTCAACAGGTTTGGAGGCAATCGGGAGTAATGCAAACGCATCAATTAGAGTCAATTATTGCGCAACATCAATAATTTTAGGCTGTTGTGTAGGAACCGCTTTAAATTCAAAGCCGAGCTGCGCAAAATGCTGCAGCACCTTGGGTAAAGCATATTTTAACCGAGGTTCGGCTTTTATACTATCGTGAAAAACGAGAATACTGCCGCTTTCAGTGGCTTTTATGGTGCGCTCTGCACATAATTGAGGAGATAAGTTTTGATCGAAATCTCCGGTCAAAACGTCCCACATAATCAATTGAAACCTTTTCGATAAGGTAGAAGCCTGCTTTTTAGTGAGCTTTCCATAAGGGGGTCGAAAAAGCCTGGTTTCATCAAATTCACTACTTTTTATCACATTCTTTAAATAAGAATAGTGAGAGGTTTTCCAGCCGTTGTAATGGTTAAATGTATGGTTGCCTGTAGTGTGCCCTCGCTCTAGAATTTCTCGATGAATGTCAGTATGTTTTCGAATATTATCCCCAACGCAAAAGAAAGTCCCCTGGGCATTGAATTGATCTAAAAGGTCGAGCACCCAAGGGGTAATAGATGGAATAGGGCCATCATCGAAGGTGAGGAACAGAGTGGGCTTTTCGTTTTGGTCTTTTAAATTCCAAGTAAAGCCTTGTGCAATTGCAGGAATAAACGCTGGAGTTTTCGTTGTGTACACACTTCAAAAATAGAAGATTCCAATTTTCCCTCGAAAAATTTAAAGAAGATTCTGTTGTTTTCAATATTTTATTATTTTTGCGTCCCGTTTAGGAAAAACGATGTCCCATGGTGTAACTGGCAACACGTCTGATTTTGGTTCAGAAGAGTCTAGGTTCGAGCCCTAGTGGGACAACAACTGAAAAGCAGTCAATCGACTGCTTTTTTTATTTCTACCCTTTTGTGGCACTCCCTTCGTTTTTAGCATGTAGAATTTATTCTTATTCTAGAATAAGTGTTCAATATTAGTCTTAAATCCCAAAATGGGATTATTTTAGTTTTGGCATAAAACAATAAGCGTTGATAGTCAATTGTTTACGATTTTGGATTCTCTCTTGCCATAATTCAATCAAACGAATCAAGCATGAAAGCAAACAAAATAATTATCATCACGTCACTTTTCTTCGGAGCGCTTGTTCTGTTGCTTTCGCTTACTGTAAAAGGTAGCTCGAAAGCTTCAAAGAAATTGATTTCAGAGCGTTATGTTGAGCTGAAAATTCAAGATGAGGATAATAAATATCTCCGTTACGATGTTCATGCGCTCACGCCAGACGGAGAACCGGTTGTTTTATTGGAGAATTCAGATTTTAACAACCAGGTGATTACGTTGAAAATACCATCAAATGCCAATTATTTCATGGTAAACAGAAAATTAAAAGGAAAAAACAAACGCCAATTATTTAAAATAAATCCCTTGCAAACCGTAGCGGTTTTTGGTGGTAAATCAAGAATATCGGCAGACTAAAATTTTGGGTGATAGGTTAGGTTTAAGCAGGTAAGTCTGAGATATTGACTTGCCTGCTTTTTTATTTTACAGAATCGTGATGCCACTGAGTAGAGTCAAATTGTTTGGTGAGGGTGGTGTCTGCCAAATGCGGATTCCCATTTTGCAAATTT
>JBLWWK010000017.1:0-49518 GCA_048267965.1 Salibacteraceae bacterium | reverse complement strand
CGCCAGTAGTTCAACAAAATCTAATACGCAGCCTTGAATTTTTGTTTCTTTTGGTTCAAGCCAAAAGAAATTAAGAAAACCTCTTTTTCAACTTTTTCAAAGAATCTAACCCGGAATCTCTAAAAACTTCATCAAGTCGGTAGGCTTGAACTTTTGTTCAAGTAAAAAAACAACTAAAAATGTGTGACTTTACAATGAAATATATATCGGGTTCCTACAGATAAGATTCTTCTACCTTTGCCCACTCTACAGCCGCGTTTATTTCTGCGAAAAAACACGAATTATGAATTGGATTCTACTCGTTATTGCCGGTTTATTTGAAGTGGGTTTTGCCTACTGCTTAGGTCGTGCAAAAACCGCCACTGGATCAGAAATGTACATGTGGTACGCCTTATTTTTAATCACTTTATCGTGCAGTATGTTGTTGCTTATTAAGGCTACGCAAACTTTGCCCATTGGCACTGCTTATGCCGTTTGGACGGGTATTGGAGCGGTGGGAACGGTATTGGTTGGCATCTTTGTTTTTAAAGAACCAGCCACTTTTCTTCGTCTATTTTTTATTGCCACACTCATCGCTTCTATTGTGGGTTTAAAAGCAGTTTCAAGCTAAATTCTCAATTTTTTTGTTTTTAACAATCAACTCAGAATAGCTTTTGAGCAATTCGTCAGAGCAAATACCTAGCTGGTCAATCTTTCATTTTTTAGGATGTAGCACCGCTGTAACATTGCAGCGTAATCAATCGAACTACAATTTTTGAAATGAAAACAACAATTAAATCTTTTGCTCTCAGCTTATTTCTAGCTGCTTTCGTTTTGACTAGCTATGGTCAAGAAGAAACTAATAAAGACTTCCAGTTAACCTTTATTCCCCCTTTAGGAACCAACGGAATTAACTCTCACCTCTACACCAACAAGGTATCGATTAATCTTTTAGCAGGAACCAGTGCTGCCAATACAGCATTCGAATTTGGCGGATTAGTAAACATTAATACTCAATACATTAAAGGATTTCAATTTGCAGGAATTACTAACATTTCTGCAAAATCTGAAAATGCGGTACAAGTAGCGGGTATTGCCAACATTGCACCAAAAGGCAATACCAAATTGCAATTGAGTGGTTTAGTCAACGTAGCCAAAACAGCCAAATTTCAGATTGGGTTGGTCAACATTGCAGATAGTTTAAGTGGCGCTGCTTTTGGTTTAATCAATGTGGTGAAGAAAAACGGAAAGCAAGAATGGGAATTAGGCTTTTCTGATGCCATAAACACTCATTTAAGCTACAAGTTAGGAACTCGAAATTTCTACACCATTTTCTCTGGTGGAGTGAATTATTTAGAAGTAGAAAATGCCGATTTGCAGTATGCCCTTGGTTTAGGTTTTGGTTCTGAAATTCAATTGAAAAACAACTACTCTACTCAAATCGAATTGTTGGGTTACGGACTTACAGAAAACGAAGAATTTTCAGAAGACCTAAATCTACTTACTCAATTAAAATTAACCATCTCGAAAGAACTCGATTCTGGATTGAAACTGTATGCGGGTCCTGCCGTTAATATGACCGTTTCTCAAGTGAAGAAACAAAACGGAGTTATAGGAACAGATTTAGCTCCTTATACTATCTTCGAAGATAACACCAACCAAACCGACCTTAAGGGCTGGGTTGGGTTTACAATTGGCCTACGCTATTAGTGCTAATTCTCAAGCAGGCTAAGGTTTTCTCCTTAGCTTGCTTTCTTTTTTCATTGAATCAATAAATCGTAAAAATGTGGCTTGTCTTTTGTAAACTACCTTTGCTTAAGAAGACAACTCCATGAAGTTTAAAAATTCCCTAACGTTTCTTGTATTTTTCATCTTTTCTCGACTTTTATTAGCGCAAGACGTTTTAACAGTAAGTGCCAAAAATGGCTTATTTCTTCGGTCTCAACCCAATGGCAAATCTGAAGTTATTGCCAAATTAGCGCCTGGAGAAAAAGTAAAGCTACTCTCGAAAACAGACCAATGGGAAAAAGTAAATCACAATAATCAGCCACTTGCCGGCAGATATGTTCAAGTAAAAACCAGCAAAAATTTTGTTGGCTACGCTTTCGATGGTTATCTCTTAAAAACCAATGGTAGATTCGGTAATTTCTGCGATAATTTATACCAGTGCATCTACCGAAACTCTGCACAGTACTTCGATTTTTCAATCTTCGATTACGAGGTTTACGAAGCTATTTCGAGATCAGACACTTTATTACTCTACGAAGAAGTGTTTAGAGAAATTGGCGATCATGTGGTACTCATTGAGCCCAAAATACCTGCAAAAAAAGTGACCGTTTTTTACGGATACGAAGAAGCGCTTTATCCCTACCAAAATTTAGATACCACTCAAACTGAATTGCCTCAGGTTTGGCACAGTTCTCCTGTATTTACCGAAATCAAGAATGCTAAAGCCAACGCGTTTATGGTTCCTACCGTTTTATACGATGCAATTAGAGAAAGCCGAGCCGAACAACTGAACTTACAGCGTGTAAAAGATTGGGAACAAGGCGGTGAAGGCGGCTGGATTCCACGTTATATCTACAAAAACAGTGAAGCCAGCTATTCGATAACTTCCGTGCTATTAAGAGTTGAAATAGTCGATTTAGATGGAAAAACGCATTCTCAGCTTATTAAGATTGAGCTTTCTTACGGCTGCTAATCGTTTATGGAAAAACAAGCATGAACACATCTTTTAGCTAAATCTTTATTCAAAATAGCATGAAATTGAGTGTTCTTTTCGTTTTACTAACCCTAGTTTCAACATCAACGCAAGCCCAAAAATTCTACCAAACATTGGCTCAATTGAGCTACCAAGTCGACAGTAATCGTTCCATAAAAATAGATTACGACAGCCTATTAATGGTGCTACATTCTACCAAAAACAAAAGTGCCCAAATTGACCCAAATGCAGTTTATCGTCCGTTTATCTATCACGGAATTCATCAAAAAGACATTGTCGGGGTTCCTATCGAAATCAACAAAAGTAGTGTTCCGCAAAACGAGTTTATTGTTCCGAAACCTGCTGTTGTCAACAGCTTTTCACAAAAAACAAAAACCAAACGGCAACAGCTAAAACTCGCTTCCATTTCTACCCAAACCTTTACCGGTGCTCAATTAATCGACTCAACATCGGTAGGAACCAAGCGTGTTTCAAAAGAAGAATTAACCATGCAAATTGGAAGAATCTACGAAAGAAACCATCCGCTCAACGGAGTATGGACGGTTACTGCCTTCGAAGATGTACTGCTTTTTCGCTACGTTCATAGCTATCCCAACGGAAACATGACAAGTTGGTATATTGAAGAGCAAATCTTTTTGCGTAAAATTCATCCGTAAAACTATTTTTCTTTGTGCTCACCTTAAAAAAGTTCAGATTCAAAAAAAATGCAGGCAGAAACTATTGCGAATTACCTTTTCGAAAATTCTAAAAACCAGCTAGAAATTGAAATTGTTTCGCTCGAGAGAATTTTAGAACACAACACTCAAGAAGGCTTTCTGCCCCACCGTATCGATTTTTACGAATTATTGGTATTCACCGAAGGTAACGGAACCCACTCTGTAGATTTTGAACAACTTAACTATCAAGCTAACACAATAATTCCAGTTGCTCCTGGCCAGGTACAACAGTATTTGCCCAACTCTTCGGCTAAAGGTTTTGCCGTTGTTTTTAAAACCGATTTTTTAGTGCACGAAGAGAGCGATTACCATTTTTTATTCGATTACACTCTTTTTAATCATAGCCTCTCGCCTATTACCCATACTTACACACAAGAAATGGCGCACATTGTACAACAAATGCAGCAAGAACAAGATCGTCCTCATTTGTTCGAATCTTCTCTGTACCAGCGCAATTTGCTCAAAAACCTATTAATTTTAGTAGAGCGTAACAAACGCCATCACACCCAAATCAACTGCAACGATTCACTGCGTTTATACCTCGCATTTCGAAAAATCATCGAATCTAATCTTCATTACAAACTCCGCGTGAGCGATATAGCCGAAAAGCTACACTCTACCTCCAAAAAGATAAACATAGCCGTAAAAACCCAAACCCATCAAACGGCCAAACAGTACATCAACAACCGTATTATTCTCGAAATCAAACGACTACTCTCTTACTCGCCCTTAAACATCAAAGAAATAGCTTTTCAATTGGGTTTCGATGACCCCACCAACTTTACCAAATTTTTTAAAACTCGGGTAGGAACACATCCCACACATTATCGAGAAAATCGAAATCGATAAACACGGGCGCTTTTTTACCATCTTTCGGCTTATTCTTACCGCTTTTACACGTTCTGTTCTGGTCACTTTTGTGTCATTCAATTTTTAAATCAATTCATAAAATAAAGACCAGATGAAAATAGCAGTAACCGGTTCAACCGGCCAATTAGGAAACATCGTAATCAACGAACTCAAAAAAAGAACCGATGTTAAAAACATTGTCGCTTTAGTTCGCAACCCCCAAAAAGCCGCCCATCTTGGCGTAGAAACTCGTCTTTTCGATTACAACCAACCTGAAAAGCTAGCCGATGCTCTAAAAGGAATCGACCGATTACTTTTAATTTCTAGCAGCGAAATAGGCCAACGTGCCCCCCAGCACAAAAACGTAATCGATGCCGCTGTAAAAGCGAACATTAGCAAGTTGTTTTACACGAGTTTACTTCATTTAGATACAACAACTCTCGTTTTAGGCGATGAGCACAAGATTACCGAGCAACACCTCAAAGAATCAGGATTAGATTACACTTTACTTCGCAATGGTTGGTATACCGAAAATTATACGCAATCGATACCACAAGCGCTAGAACACGGTGCTCTTATTGGCAGTGCAAAAAATGGCAAAATAGCTTCTGCTCCCCGTCAAGACTACGGAGAAGCGGCAGCCATAGCGCTGACGCTCGAAACGGAACAGCCTAAAATTTACGAATTAGCGGGTAATACGGCTTACACCCTCGAAGAATTGGCCCAAGAAGTTAGTCACCAGACACAGAAAACAATTGTTTACAAAGATCTTCCAGAAAACGAATTCGCTGCGGCTCTTCAGCAAGCCGGCTTACCCGAAGGATTTGCAAACGTGTTGGCAAGCTCAGACGTAAGTGCCTCTAAAGGCGATTTATTCAGTGAAAGCAAAGATCTTTCGAATCTTCTCGGTAGGAACACAACCCCACTTTCTACCAGCATCAAAAACACTTTGAATTAACCCACTTCTAGATAGTATTCCTAAAAAAAGGCGCAGAATTCTGCGCCTTTTTGTTGTCTCATGGGTGAACGAAATCGTGTTCGTACCGTTAAAAAAACTATTTTTTGTGGTGCCCCGGCTCCCAAATCAAGCGAACGAAAGAACTCAGGCGCTCGTTTTCTCGCGAAACAGGAATTCCCGCAACAATGCCCACCAACAAATTATGCGCAATGCTCACCCGCATTTGAGGCCGTATGGTCATATCAAAATCTTGTTTTTGCACCTCTTTGTTAAATTCTACCCCAATAAAATTTCTAGTTCCTGTAATCATATAATGAAAACTGGTATTCATCTCGTAAGAAACATCTACCGTTTGGGAAGCAAAATGCTGCTCTAACTTAGGCCCTGTGTAGATCAACGAATGAAAATTACTTCCCCATCTTTTGGCCATTACCAAAAAAGGATTGTACACATTTCCTTTCACTACAGGATTTCCAAAACTTTTAAAATCTGATAATTCAAACTCGTTGATATAACCAATAGCCATGGAAGTTGCCATTGATTCGTTCACAAAAAACGACCATTGTGCGGCCATTTTTAAACTGTTTAACCGATGAGAAGGAACCGTTATCGTTTCCAAATCGGTGGGTGAATAAAAAGTAAAGGGCAACTCCACTTCGAGTCCTAATCGGTTAATGGGAGCCCACTCATACTCTACGAGTGCTTCGTAAGAATCGAACTGTAAATTATCAGTGATCCCTAAACCCAAATTCCATTCTTTTTCACCTTTTCTTGCCCCAAAGTCTCGAATTAAATCGATATACAATGGTTCGGCATGCAGTACTTTTTTGGGAAGCTCTTGCTCTTGCGGTTCGAAAATTAAAAGACTGTCTTTCTCGCTATTACTCACTTGCGAAAAAACACCGTGAAACGTTGTCAATAGCATAATTGACAACACGATATATTGAATATTCATTGTTTTGATTTGAATTTATTAAGCATAAAATGAAAGCCGATAAAAACGATTGTTCAACGGCTGTAAGAACCTTAAAATAAATCCATCAAAACTGCGGTGGCGGAGAGACGATTGTCGAAAAACCAGCTAATAATCGAGCCAAGTGATAACTAAACAGCGGCTCTAAATCAAATAACAAAAAGTAAGTGGTGGTTTCTTTTTGATTGTAGGTAGTTAGCCAGTTTGCCGTTGATATTTTCTTTTTAAAGAAATCTTCAAGGTCGTTGTCGTCATATTCTTTAATAGCATCTTCGAACCCAAGAACCTGCTCTATTACCAATTCGATGATACTTTCTTGATCGTTAATCGATAAATCTTCAGGAAGGTAATTCGGGTTTAAATCGGCTGTATCTACACTAATGTTGAGTAAGTAAAAACCCATTAGTCCCCAGAGAAACCGAGAAAACAAGCTATTTCTGATGTTGCTCATCACTTGGCAAAAGTAACGTGCCGCCCAAAAATCTATTTTATAAAACCGTTAATTCTTCGTTTCAATTTTTTGCGCAGAAGAAGTTTCTTTCGAAATAGGCGGCCAACGGTTATTTATATCTTTGATAGGGCTGAGTAGCGTGTTCCTACCGTTAAAAACAACAGAAATTATGAGCAAAATTCGATTGTATATCGCCACCACGTTAGATGGCTACATCGCTAGAGAAAATGGCGATTTAGATTGGTTAATGTCGTTTCCCAATCCGAATAAAATCGACTACGGTTATGCTGCTTTTTACAACGAAATAAGCACCGTAATTATGGGCCGATCAACGTATGAAGAAATTTTGGGATTCGACATAGAATGGCCCTACGGAAATTGCGAAACCTATGTAATCTCTTCTGATTCTGAATTGGCGATAAGCAGCGAAAACACTAAGGTTTTAAGCGATTTATCGATCGAAAATATAAAGACCATTAAAAAAGCCGCCAACAAAGATCTTTGGTTGGTAGGTGGCGGAAAAGTAATCTCAGAATTTCTCAATTTGGGTCTTGTAGACGAGATGTTGCTCACCTTAATTCCGGTGGTTTTAGGAAAAGGAATTTCGTTGTTTCCCAACCAACCTAAAGAGACCCATTTCACGCTGCAAAGTGCTCAAACGTTCGAAACGGGCGCAGTAAATTTAACCTACATCAAAAAGTAAATTGTGCAAATAATTGAAGATCAAACTTTTCAATCTTTTCCCTTTTTTCAAGAATTTAACGAGCCAAAAGAATTCGATAATTGCACTTTTGAACGGTGCGATTTCTCCCATCAAAACTTGAGCAATTTTCGCTTTATCGATTGCACATTTGAAGACTGCAACTTGGGATTGGCAACACTTGAAAACACTCAATTTCAGTCGGTTTTGTTTTCAAAATGTAAATTAATCGGGTTAAAATTCGAACAATGTAATTCGTTTGGCATGGCCGTTCAGTTTGTCTCTTGCGTGCTCGATTTTTCATCGTTTTACCAATGCGTTCTCAAGAACACATCGATTTTACAATGCAGTTTACGAGAAGTAGATTTTACCGAATCTGTATGGGTGGGTTCGCGTTTTACAGGAAGCGATTTAAGCTTATCGGTTTTTGATAGAACACAGCTTGAAAAAGTTGATTTTAGAGAAGCCGTCAACTATCAAATTGACCCAGAAAACAACTCGCTGAAAGGCGCTCAATTCTCGCTAGCTCAAGTAAGCGGATTACTTACCAAGTATTCCATTAAAATTGAGTAAAGCGTTTCTCGTTAAACGCCTTTTTACTTTTAGTTTGATATCTTACTCCTTGATAATTAAATCTTTACATCATCATCGATTCGGCTTATTTTCGTAATTCCGTGCCTTAGATTTTTATTCAATTTCTCACTTCTAGCCTATTCTATGCAGCTTTGTAGGAACGCAATTTCGACTGCTTTCAGTTCTTCACTGTTTAAGGATGATTTCTGCAAAAAAGGAATGAAAAAACCAATGGATCTCACGGGACAAGAATAGGATTTCAACCTTTTGTTAATACCGAATGGTTAAATGCTGTTTGGCCACATCTTTTCTAAAAAAGACCAAACCCAAGGCAAACAAGTCTAAAGTAAAACTTACCGAAGGGTGCTGTTTTATTTCTTTCCAAGCGCGGTGCATCTCGGCCGACCAATGGATATCGTCAAAAATAAAAATGGAATTTTCTTTAGCATATGGCAGCGCCCACTCAAAATAATCGATGGTAGGTTGATATCGATGATTTCCATCAAAAAACACTAATTCAGGCTCTAATTGCTTCAATAAATCAGGAACACAACTTTCGAACTGACCAACATGAAGGGTTACATTATTGGTTCCTACCGAATGGAGGGTATTTTGCGCTAATTGAGCAATGTTTTCGCACCCTTCTACAGTGTGAACTGCGGCTTGGGGTGCTGCCATCGACAAATAAGAAGTGGTAATTCCTAGTGATGTTCCAAGTTCTAAAATGGCAGTAGGAGCCGAATTCTGAGCAATTCGATACAATAATTCAGAGTATTTCTTCGACTTTACAGCATATTTGGCCATTCTAGCGATGGGTCGGCTATTCGATTTAATCACCTGTGAACCAGCGCCATAATCGGTTACCTCTACCGTTTCTTTTGATTGTAACCAATGCTGACGTTGTTTTTCGATGGGTTGGGTCGAAATTCTTTCGGTAGCTCCGTAAATCACCTCTGTTACAAACTGGTAAATAAACGGACTGTGGACACCGTGCTCGGTTTTAGCTCGGGCAGCATAGCGCAAGTAGTTAGAGGCGTGTCTTAATTTGCTCATTGCGCGAATTTATTAATTCCTCTTGTTGATATCTCTTTTTATCGTGGCGAAACATTTTAGCTTTCTTTGTATTCTCTAATAATGGCTAAGCAAATCAAAATTTTACATGTAGATCCGGTGTTGCAAGATGCGCAACGAGTACAGCAGTACTTTCATTCTACGCAATATCGCGCTGCCTACAAACGCATTGAAACTAGAAACGAGGTAAATCGTCTTATTCAAGACTTTCAACCAGATGTGGTGGTAACAGAAACGCGTTTGCGCGGTTTCGATGCGCAATTTGTGTTAGATTCTGCTCGTGATTTTTCTCACGATTTGCCCGTAATTATTCTTACTCAAGCTCTTACAGATCGAGAAATTTTTCAGTTGTTAGATAAAGGTTTTTGGGATGTAATTTTAAAACCGAAACTGAATCAACTCGAAAAAAGTATTTACCTCACCTTGCGTGAACGCGATCGTAAAAAAGCCGAACACCAAAAATCTAATGGTTTAGAATGGGGTGTAATCAGTACTATTTTCGAAAAAGAATAGGTGACGGTTCCTACCGATAAAACATAAAAAAGCGCTCTTTTAATGAAAAAGAACGCTTTTGATTTCCTGAAATACTCAATCGTTTATTTTTCGATGTCTTCTGGCATCATTTCCATGATTGATTCACTAACGCCTGTGTTAGAAAAACCACCATCGTGATACAGATTTTGCATCGTTACCTTCTTGGTTAAATCGCTGAACATCGTAATTACGTAATCTGCACATTCTTCTGCCGTTGCATTACCCAAAGGTGACATGCGATCTGCGTAATTAATAAACTGGTTAAACCCTTTAACTCCCGTACCTGCTGTTGTTGGTGTAGGAGATTGTGAAATAGTATTCACACGCGTTTTGTTCTTTTTACCGAAATGGTAACCGAAACTTCTAGCAATCGATTCTAATAACGATTTTGCATCGGCCATGTCGTTATAATCTGGGAAAACACGTTGTGCAGCAATATAAGTTAAGCCCATGATTGAACCGTAATCGTTCATTGAATCGTTCTGATAGGCTGTTTGTAACACCTTGTGAAAGCTCATTGCCGACACATCGTAGGTTTTGTGCAACCAATCGTAATTCAAGTTGGTGTAATGGCGATTTTTTCTCACATTCGGAGACATGCCAATCGAGTGCAAAACAAAATCTAATTTGCCTCCAAGAACCTCTTCAGACTTTACAAAAAGTTCTTTAAGATCGTCCATTGAAGTGGCATCTGCTGGAATTACTTCGCTATTGGTTTTCTCAGCCAATTTGTTGATTTCGCCCATTCTCATTGCAATTGGCGCATTGGTTAGGGTAAACTGTGCTCCTTCTTCGTGAGCTTTTTCAGCTACTTTCCAAGCGATAGAATCTTCGTTGAGGGCTCCGAAAATAATTCCCTTTTTTCCTTTTAATAAATCGTATGCCATAATAAAATAATTTCTAAAACTTCAAATATAACTATTGCTTCTTAGGCGTTTTGGGCCAAAAGCTCTTTTGCATTTAATTTGGCCGCATCAGTGGGCTCTTCACCGCTCAACATTACAGAAATTTCGTGAATTCGTTCATCGAAGTTGAGGGGTTTTAAGTTGGTGGTGGTGGTTACGTCTTTTTCTAATTGCTTAAAAACTTTAACATGGTGCACACCTTTTGCAGCTACTTGCGGTAAATGAGTAATGGTAATTACTTGCATTTGCTTGCCCATTTCGCGCATTAAATCGGCTATTTTGGTGGCGATATTTCCGCTTACTCCTGTATCAATTTCATCAAAAATGATGGTCGGCAAGTGTTTTAACTTGCTCAAAATCAATTTCAAACACAGCATTAAACGAGACAATTCTCCTCCAGAAGCCACATCACCAATAGGTTGTGCTCGGCTTCCCTTGTTGGCGGTAAACAAAAATTCTATTGAGTCTATTCCGGTAGGATCCGTTTCTCTCTCCGTTCTATCTACCTCTAAATGGGCATGAGGCATCCCTAATTGAGCCAATAAATCGTGCACCTCTTTTTCGAACTTTTTAAACGATTTCTGTCTTTTTTCGCTCAACTTTTCAGCTGCTTCTCTCAATTTACCTTGCGTATCGGCTAACGATTTTTCTAATTGATGAATCGTTTCTTCTAAATGGTCTGCGCTGGTCACCTTCGATGCAAGCGAAGTTTTTACATCAATGAGTTCTTCTACGGTTTTTACCAAATGCTTTTGCTGTAGAGTATACATTCGATTTTGTAAATCGCTTAGGTATTGAATTCTCTCTGGGTCGTGTTCTAATTGTTCTTGCGCTTGTTCTACGCTTTGAGCCAAATCTTGTAATTCAATTTTCACCGTTTCTAATCGGTGGGCAAAGCCTTCGTATACTTCTCCAAAATTGGCAATTTTAGTCAACTCTTGCAGAGCTTGTTTTACTTGATCAATGGCTGAAAATTCTTCACCATCGAGCAATCGGGTTCCTTCAAAAAGTGCCGATTTTATTTCTTCAACATGAGAAAGTTGAGACAATTCTTGCTCTAAGTCATCTTGGTCGATGTTTTCGAGTTCTAGCCCTTCAAATTCGCTCAATTGAAACGAAAAATAGTCTTGATCTTTCGCAATTTGCTGCAGCTCTTCTCTCTTGCTGTTCAGCTCTTTCTGTTGCTTTTTAAACTGCTTATAAATGCGCTTATATTCACTGAGTGCTTTTTCGGTATGCGCAAAAGCATCAATTATCTCTAGCTGAAAAGCCTGGTTTCTAAGTTGTAAGGTTTGGTGCTGGGAGTGAATATCTACCAGTTTTTCTCCCAATTGCTTCATTTGGGCAAGTTGCACAGGTGTATCGTTTACAAAAGCACGCGATTTACCCGATGGCAATATTTCCCTGCGCAAAATGGTAGTGGTAGAATAATCTAAATCGTGCTGTTCAAAGAAGCGTTCAAGTTGATAATCGGCAACGTGAAAGCTGGCTTCGATGATGCACTTTTTACTTTGGTCTCGTAGCGATTTTAAGTCTGCTCGTTGGCCAAGAATGTGACCTAAAGCACCGAGTAAAATGGATTTACCGGCTCCAGTTTCACCTGTTATGGCGGTTAAGTTGCTCTGTAAATCGAGCGTTAACGAATCGATGAGTGCGTAATTTTGAACCTGAAGTTGCTTGAGCATACATTGAATTTAAACAACAGATATCAAATGTATAAAATGCGTTGAGGGCAACGTATTAGCGGCCGTTAATTTTGCTCCACTTATTGGTGCTAGCCAGATCTACTTGATTGAGCAGTTCGATTACTTGACGTTTTTCATCATCTTCTGCCTCTTTCATGATATTCACAATTTCGTCTGCTTTTGCGTTAAAGAAAACACGCATATTGAACGAGTTAGGAACACGAGTATGAACTGTTTTGAGTTTTAGTAAAGCTTTGACGATAGCCGTTCTGCCGTTATCGGTATTGTCTGACATATAATCGAGGCCTAAACGATGGTATTCGTACATGCAATCTCTTAGACCAAAGAAACGGTTATCGAGCATATTGGTGATGAGCCAAAAGCGGTTGTTTTGACTTTCAAAAGCTTTCCAACCTGACTCTTGCGAAGTAGCGTTTTGATTTACAATGTTGAGTGCCTTTTGAAAATACTCGGTTCCTCCACGTGGAGAAAAACTATCGTAATCGAGCCCAATTACCAAATAGGTATAGTAGGCGATTACTGAAGTTAACTGAGACAATGTGGCTTGCTCAGAGAAATCGAGTACTTCGAATTGGTTGTAAGTAAATTCGAAATTTTCGTCTTGGTGGTTGAGCAAAGTAGAGTTGTAAGAGCTTCCGTAAACAGGTCTTCTCGATTGAACTTGAATGGTTGCTTTGTACCGGTCGGTAGAAATTCTACTGGTTATATTAATTAAAATATTGAATTCAATTCGCTCTTGTTGTTTGAATTTGTCTGATGTCCATTTTCGGTTATTTACAAATTCATACAAAGCTCTTTGCATCGCTTCGAACATTGATCTTTCACTACCTTCTACTTGAGTAGCAGTAACTTCAACATTACAGAGTACATCTTGTGATCGAGAAACGGTTCCTACCGTTAAAAACAGAAAGAGGATGAATAGAATTTTATTGCTCATTGGATGGTGTCAAGAGGTTCCAGAGTTCGTGCGCTAGGCGCTTTTTGCTCATCAACTCGAAATTCCAAGTTTTATTATCTGAAGAGAAAATTTTCACTTTGTTCGTGTCGTGGCCAAAGCCCGCTCCTTTATCATTTAGCGAATTTAAAACCAAGTAATTACAGTTTTTACGTTGCAATTTCCCTTTGGCGTTTTCTTCTTCGTTTTCGGTTTCTAGTGCAAAACCTACCGTAATTTGCTGATCGGTTTTCGCTTCGCCCACCATTTTGAGAATATCGGTGGTTGGTTGTAACGCTATCGATAGTGTTGCATCTTTTTTCTTCATTTTCTGCGCTTCTTTGTGGGCAGGCGTGTAATCGGCTACCGCGGCAGAAAAAATGCCAATATCGAAATCGTTTATGTGTTTTTTCACTTCATGCGCCATTTCTTCGGCTTCTTGCACCGAAATTTTCTGAATGGAAGCATGCGTTATTTTTAGTTGAGTAGGACCACTCACCAAGATTACTTCGGCACCACGAGCGGCTGCTTCTTCGGCAAGTGCATATCCCATTTTGCCCGAAGAGTGATTTCCGATAAAACGAACAGGATCGATTTTTTCATAAGTGGGTCCTGCCGTTATCAGCACCTTTTTACCCGATAGCGAACCTCTCGTTGCAAAATACTTTTGCAGCCAGCTTACGATGTTTTCTGGTTCTGCCATTCTACCCTGCCCTTCTAATCCGCTGGCTAATTCACCAATTTCAGCTTCGATTAAGTGATGCCCAAACGATTGAAGGTTTTTCAGGTTAATCTTTGTGGTAGGATGTTGATACATATCAAGATCCATGGCAGGAGCGACCACCACCGGACATTTAGCCGAAAGATAAGTGGCCATGAGCAAGTTGTCGCAAATGCCCAAACTCATCTTTGCCAATGAATTGGCGCTTAACGGAGCAAAAAGCATCAGGTCTGCCCAAAGAGCTAACTCAACATGGTTGTTCCATTCACCGGTTTTTGAATTGGCGGTGTATTCGATTAATACCGGCTTTTTAGAAAGAGTAGACAGCGTTAACGGAGTAATAAAAGTAGCCGCAGCAGAAGACATAATTACTTGAACTTCGGCTCCTTCTTTGATTAATAAACGAACCAAAAAAGCCGCTTTATAAGCGGCTATGCTTCCTGTTACGGCTAACAGTATTTTTTTTCCGTGTAGCATCAATACTATGCTTCTTCTTCGTTAGCTTGCTGCTGTTCTTTGTGCGGGTTGCGGTAATAAATTTGACCTTGAGCAAACTCTTCTAATGCGATAGCACCTGGCTTTGCCAAACGCTCGTAAAATTTAGAAATTTCTACTTGCTCACGGTTTTCGAAAATTTCTTCTAAGTTATCGGTATGTGAAGCAAACTCTTGCAACTTAGCTGTAAGTTCTTCTTTTACTTCAATTGAAATTTGATCTGCTCTTTTAGAAACAATTGAAATTGCTTCGTATACGTTGTTTACAGGCTCACCAATTTCAAGAATGTTGCGAGTTACTGTGGTGTTTGGAGCGTTAACGTTTTTGTAATCCATATCGATTAAATTGACTTTCAAGCATTATCTGAAAGGCCTTCTTCAAGCCTTAATAATTCATTGTACATGGTTTCGGCTGTGCGAAGATACTCACTATTTGGATATTTATCTACAAAAGTGAGATATGCCTTCTTCGCTTTCTGAATTCTTTCTAATTGTTTTTGCTCAATACTCTTTACAGCAAGTTCTTGCTGAGCTCTAAACATCAGAAAATAAGTTTCTTCTCTAAAAGGAGTATCGGGATAGTCTAATAACGAGTTTTCGAAAGCCACTACCGATGAAGTATAATGTTCGGTTTTTAAATACAAACGCCCCGCCTCGAATGCTTTCTTCTCTAGTTTAAACTGCAGCTCGTCCATTAAATAATTAATGGTATCCACTCGGTGACTGTTCGGATAACTGTTAACAAATAACTGTAGTTGATCCATGGCTTTACGCGTACTCGATTGTTCTAATCGCCAATTGGGTGAAACCAAATACTGACAATAAGCACTCATAAACTCACACTCTTCTCTGTGTTCAGAAGTAGGATATGTTTTCGTAAATTGAGTAAATCGGTAACTGGCCAACAATAAATCGTCTAAGAAATAATCTGAGTAAGCCCACATGTAATACAGTTCTTCGGCACGCTGGGTACCTCTATACACCGTTACTAGTTCTTCTAATAAAGGATACGCCTTGTAATATTTCTCTTGTTCGTAATACTCTTTTACCTTTTTGTATTTGTACTCTATATCAGTACTTTTCAATACCCTTTGGTACTCTGTGCAGGAACCCAAAAGCACTGCTACAAAAATTACAAACGAAAATAGATATACCCGATTTGTCGAAAACATCGGGCAAAAGTAAGAATTTGAAAGCTTCATGCTGCTGTTTTATTGAATAGAAGAATTGCGTTGTGCTAATTTTTATACTTTTGCCTGCTTAAAATTGAATGAGGAAACCATAAAACGTTGTTATTGTGGATATATTTGATAAGATTAAAAACGATCGCGGACCTTTAGGAAAATATTCAAGCGTTGCTCACGGGTACTTTACGTTCCCTAAGCTTGAAGGTGAAATTTCTAACCGCATGAAGTTTCGTGGAAAAGATGTTTTGGTATGGAGTTTAAACAACTATTTAGGCCTTGCCAACCACCCAGACATTAGAAAAGTAGATGCTGATGCAGCTGCAGAATACGGTTTAGGTACTCCTATGGGTGCTCGTATGATGAGTGGAAACACCAGCCTACACGAAGAATTAGAAAGCCAACTTGCAGATTATGTACACAAAGAAGATGCAATTCTTCTCAACTTTGGTTACCAAGGTTGTGCCTCTGCTATTGATGCGTTAGTAGACCGTAACGATGTAATTGTTTACGATTCTGAATCTCATGCATGTATTATGGATGGTTTACGTATGCACCAAGGTACTCGCTACGTATATCCACATAACGATATCGATGCGCTTGTAGTTCGTCTAGAGCGTGCTACTAAACTTGCTCAAAAAACAGGTGGTGGTATTTTAGTAATTACTGAAGGTGTATTCGGTATGGCCGGTGACCAAGGAAAGCTGAAAGAAATAGTTGAGCTTAAAGAAAAATACAACTTCCGCTTATTTGTAGATGATGCACACGGAATTGGCACATTAGGAGAAAAAGGTGCGGGAGCAGGTGTTGCACAAGGTTGCCAAGATGGAATCGATGTATACTTCGGTACTTTTGCTAAATCTTTTGCTTCTATCGGTGCGTTTATCGCATCTAATGAAAACGTAATCGATTACTTGCGTTACAATACACGCTCACAAATCTTTGCTAAGTCGCTACCTATGCCATTAGTGGTAGGAGCCCTAAAGCGTCTTGAAATGATGCGTGACCAACCTGAACACAGAGAAAAACTTTGGACCATCGCTAATGCGCTTCAATCTGGTTTAAGAGAAAAAGGATTTAACTTAGGGAAAACCGACTCTCCTGTTACTCCAGTATTCTTAAACGGAAGCACAGAAGAAGCGGCTAATATCGTATTCGATTTACGTGAAAACCACGGTTTGTTCTGTAGTTTAGTAACTTATCCAGTGGTTCCTAAAGGTGTAATTATGCTTCGTTTAATTCCTACTGCAATGCACGAATTAGAAGATGTTGCCTACACAATCGAACGTTTCGAGATTATGAAAGAGCGTTTAGATGCTCAAGAATATAGAAAAGACAAAATCATTATGATGTAATGATTTTTCAGCACAACTGATATCAAAAAGCCTCAAGTGTATTCTTGAGGCTTTTTTTGTTTTAAAATGGCTTATAAATTACAACCGACTCATTTTTACTGAATCATCTAAGAAACACCACAAACATTTGTTTATCAACTACATACGTTCACTAACTCGCTATCGGTAGGAACACAATTTCAACTTTAACATCAATAAATTAAACTATTGAGTCATTGTTATTGATTATTATTTCTATATTTGACATACAAACCTAAACACGCTTTTATATATATCTTAACACTTAACTATCCGTTGCTAGAATTAAAGTTCTTGCTGAATCTCGGTTATGTGTTAACAACAACTACCACTGAACACCTACTCGATAACAGGTTTTGAACCTAACTTATTACTGTCGATACCCAGAGACTTAAATTAGAAAGTGTCCATCACTGTTATCACTTCTAATCGTTTATTTGAGAAAACCATTAGAGCAAACTAAGCCAGACTGTTAAGTCTGGTTTTTTTATGCGCTAAACTTTCCTACAACCCAGTAATTTTAACAACTCACTTCTCTATACGTAAAATCTTAAATTTCTATCTTTTCCCCCACTTTTAATTCAATTCTTGCTTAAAACATGAAGTTCTACCCACTACTTTTTCTCTTAGCACTAGCGAGTTGTAATTCTGCTCCAGAATCGGTTCCTACCAATACTAAGACAACATCAGCCTCTCCATCTAACGCTGATAAAATTCAGGTTTTAAATGTGGGTTTTTTCCATTTTGGTTTCACACCAGACGCCCACTCTACTGAATTCAATGAAGACAGCGAAGAATCTCGGGCTCAGATAAGAGCGGTAGCAGAAAAAATTGCTGAATTTAATCCCACCATTATTTGTATTGAAAATCTCCCGAAACACACCGAGAAAATCAACGAATACTATCAGAATTATTTGAAAAATCCAATTCGGTTAGACTCTACTTTTGGTGAAAGCAGCATGGTAGGTTTCGAAGTAGGCAGGTTGAGCGGGGTGGAAAGAATAGATTGCATTGACCATCACATGGGGTACAATTATAGTGTTGGCGATTTTATAGAACAGAGTCCAGATTATACGAATTCTATTGATCCGGAAACCTACTTGCAAATTACTCACGAACCTTTTAAAGACCATCCGGAGATGGCCAAACGATATGCTCAATACGATTCTCTCGACTTACAACATAAATTGCTGCTGATTAACGAACCTCTTTATTTAGACCATTCGATTAACTCGAATGCCGATAAGTTACTGTATGTAGGTATCGATGATGGATTTGAAGGAGCCGATAATGCTGCGCTATTCTATCACCGAAATATGAGAATCTTCTCGAATTTAAATCGAATTAAAATGACGAAAAACGATCGTGTTTTTATTCTAATGGGCGCTGCTCACACCGCCTATTTACGAGAATTTTTCGAAAGAAGTCCGAAATTCGAAATGGTTAATACGCTCGATTATTTGAAGTAATTTCTCTTAAAAACTAAAAAACAGAAGCAAAAAAGGGTTTTTCACTTCTGTTTTTATGATGAATGAATCAAAATCGTGTTCCTACCGAAAAATTACAACTCTAGGGTAATTTGATTTTCTGAATCTTCGTCTCCCGAATGGTGTTTTCCTTGTTTTGAAGGCAGTTCAATTTGCTCTTCTTCGTAAGGCATGGGTTCAAGCATTTCGATTGCTTTCACCTTGTAAGGTGTTAATCGGTTGCCTTTGGCTTGCATGCCTTTTACAGAGATGAACTCTTCTAACTCGATGCGTTCGTCTTCCCGATCGTTGCTGCGTTTATCGAACGATACGTTGATTACTGGCAACCAATCAGTGCTAATTTTTTCGAGGCGTGTTTCTTCGTGTTCGTTCAAGAAATTAACCTTTCTATCGGTGTCTTCTACCAAGAAACGCTTTACGGTATATTGATCTTTTTCACCGTCCCAATAAATAGCTGAAATTGGCTTTTTAGGGTTCCATTTTTCAAAATGGATAGTGTCTTTTTCGAATTTCGTAGCCAAATCATAGCCCGTAAGTTTGTATTCTCCGGCAGAGGTGATCTGTAAGATTTTATCGTTGCCCTGGAAAGCTCCTAAATATTCACCGCGTTCTTCTGTATTGAGGCGTTCTACCGTTTCGTCAAACCAAATTTTTCTGGCAGCTAATGTAGAAATGCCTTCTTCTTTTAAGGTGATTTTGTTGACGGGATACTTCGTGAGAATATTACCACCGGCACTTCGTCCTTTGATATCGATATCAGCAAAATCAAAATCGAATTTCAACTTGCGAATTTTACCAATATTTCTGTGTAAAACGGTGATTACTTCTGCTTCTCCGTTTGGATTAACACTTAAATACAACAACTTCGATTTGGGCGAACCTTTGGTTAAATCGTATTCACGGTCTCGCGTAATGGCATTTACTTGAAAACGCTTAATACGAACAGGACCTTGAGTACCGTCTTGGTAAACAATATTGTAAGTGGTGCGCTTATCGCCTTTTTTCCAAATGCCAACGTGCCATAAGTCTTTACCCACAAAGGTTTTATCGTCTATGCGGGTGACAATCATTTTTCCATCGCCTCGAATACAAATAACATCATCGATATCTGAACAGTCTATAATAAACTCTCCTTCACCTCTTTTGAGCGAATGACCCACAAAACCTTCTTTGTAGTTAGCATATAGCTTGGCATTGTTAACAGCCACTTTTGTAGCTTCAATGTTCTCGAACGAGCGGATTTCTGTTTTTCTTTCTCTTCCTGCTCCGTATTTCTTTTTCAGGTTTTGATAATACTCAATGGCATATTCGATAAGATGCTCTAGGTGATTGTTTACTCTAGCAATTTCATCTTCAAGAGAAGCGATAAAAGTATCGGCTTTTTCAGCATCGTGTTTGGTGATTCTTCTCATTCGAATCTCCATTAACCGCTCAATATCTTCGTTAGTTACTTCTCTAACCAAATGCTGAATATGTGGTTGCAATAAATCTAACGTGACTTGTTTTGCTTCATTGTACGTTTTCCCATCGAACTCAACGTAAATCTTGTTTTCGATAAAGATTTTCTCAAGACTAGCAAAGTGCCATTTTTCGCGCAGTTCGTTGAGTTCAATTTCCAACTCTTGTTTGAGAAGAGCTACTGTTTGATCTGTATTGTGTTTTAGAATATCAGTTACACCAATAAAGAGAGGCTTGTCGTCTCGAATTACAGCTGTGTTAGGAGAAATAGAAACCTCACAATCGGTAAAAGCATACAATGCGTCTACCATTTTATCGGGTGAAACACCATTGGGTAAGTGAACTAAAATCTCAACAAACTCAGCAGTATTATCTTCTACTTTCTTGATTTTAATCTTGCCTTTATCGTTAGCTTTTAAGATTGAATCAATTAAACTAGACGTTGTAGTACCAAATGGTATTTCACTGATTACCAGTGTTTTTTTATCATCTATATCTATTTTTGCTCGAACCCTTACTTTTCCACCTCTGAGACCATCGTTGTAATTTGAGAAATCTGCCATCCCTCCGGTTAAGAAGTCGGGAAGTAAAGTAAATCGCTTTCCTTGAAGGTGTTTAATCGAGCAATCAATTAGTTCAATAAAATTGTGCGGCAGCACTTTACACGCCATCCCAACGGCAATACCTTCTACCCCTTGTGCTAATAACAAAGGGAATTTGAGAGGTTGGGTAATGGGTTCTTGGTTCCTACCGTCATAAGAAAGCTGCCAATTGGTAGTTTTAGGGTTAAATACAACTTCGAGGGCAAACTTGGTCAACCGCGCTTCGATGTATCGAGGAGCTGCAGCACCATCTCCCGTTAAGATGTTACCCCAGTTACCTTGCGTATCAATCAACAAGTCTTTTTGCCCGAGTTGAATCATAGCATCACCAATAGATGCATCACCGTGTGGGTGGTACTTCATGGTGTTACCCACAATGTTGGCCACCTTGTTATAACGACCATCTTCTAGTTCTCGCATAGAGTGCATGATTCTACGCTGAACAGGTTTTAGTCCATCATTAATGTGCGGAACCGCTCTTTCTAAGATTACGTAACTCGCATAATCAAGAAACCATTCTTGATACATACCCGACACCTGAATTACATTCTCAAGGGCATCGGCCTCTGCGGCATCTTGCTCTAGCTCTTCGTCACGCTCTTCGATGGGTTCTTCGTTTGGATCTTCTGCCATTTTTGTGTTTCCGTTGCTTTAGTGCAAAATTTCTTCTGGTAAATCTTTCTCTACCTTTAGGTTTTCGATGATAAACTTCTGTCTGTCAGGAGTGTTTTTCCCCATGTAAAACTGCATCAGATGTGAAATTGCAGTGTCTTTACCAATTAAAACAGGGTCTAACCGAATGTCCTCACGAATAAACGCTCTAAACTCATCCGGAGAAATCTCCCCTAACCCTTTAAATCGAGTAATTTCAGGTTTCCCTTTTAATTCTTGAATGGCGTTTCTGCGCTCTTCGTCTGAATAACAATAGAATGTTTTCTTCTTATTTCTCACCCTAAACAATGGGGTATCGAGTACATAAAGGTGTCCGTTTTTCACCAAATCAGGAAAAAACTGCAAGAAGAAGGTGATTAACAAGAGCCGGATGTGCATACCATCAACATCGGCATCTGTTGCTAGTACAATATTGTTATATCGTAATCCCTCTAATCCATCTTCTATGTTTAATGCTGCTTGTAAAAGGTTAAATTCTTCGTTTTCGTAAACGATTTTTTTCGTTAACCCGAAAGAATTCAATGGCTTACCTTTTAAACTGAACACGGCTTGAGTTTGTACATCTCTTGCTTTCGTGATACTTCCAGAAGCTGAATCACCCTCTGTTATAAATAAAGTAGTTTCGTCTTTACGCTCGTGCTTGGTGTTGTAATGCACCTTACAATCGCGCAATTTTTTATTGTGTAAACTGGCTTTTTTAGCACGGTCTTTCGCTAGCTTTTTAATGCCAGCCATATCTTTCCGCTCTTTCTCGGCTTGTAGGATCCGTTTGTTTACCGCTTCGGCAGTTTCTTGGTTTCTATGGAGAAAATTATCTAAACGGGTAACCATAAACTCGTTCACGAACGATCGCATGGTTGGTCCATCAGGGCCAATTTCGTTGGATCCCAGTTTCGTTTTTGTTTGAGACTCAAAAACTGGCTCTAACACCTTTACGGCTACAGCAGCTACTATTCCAGAGCGAATATCTACCGTATCGAAGTTTTTACTAAAATGATCACGAATGGTTTTTACATACGATTCTTTGAAGGCATTTTGGTGTGTTCCCCCTTGAGTTGTATACTGTCCGTTTACAAACGAATAATAATCTTCACCGTAAGCATTGGTGTGAGTAATCGCCACCTCCATATCATCATCTTCAAGATGAATAATTGGATACAACGGCTCTTCTGAAAGGTTTTTCTGAAGTAAGTCTTTTAGACCGTTTTCTGAGAATATTTTTTGACCATTAAAATTAATGGTTAGTCCTCTATTTAGGTACGCATAATTCCAGAGCAGCTCTTCTACGTGCTGCATTTTGTAGTTGTAGTTCTGGAAAATGTTCGTGTCGGGAACAAAAGTTATTTTGGTTCCTTTTCGCAACGAGCTTTCTTCTGGTTGAGGATCTTCAGTAAGTTCGCCACCAGTAAATTCTGCGCGTTTTATTTTTCCTTCACGAATCGACTCTACCTTAAAAAATTCTGACAGTGCATTTACCGCTTTGGTTCCTACCCCGTTTAGACCTACCGATTTTTTAAAGGCTTTTGAATCGTATTTACCTCCCGTGTTGATTTTACTTACACAATCGACCACTTTTCCAAGCGGAATTCCACGACCGTAATCACGCACTTTTACTACCCCTTCTTTAATGGTAATATCAATGGTGCGACCATTTCCCATCACAAACTCATCGATTGAGTTGTCGATAATTTCTTTTAGAAGAATATAAATTCCATCGTCATAAGAAGAACCATCTCCCAGCTTCCCGATGTACATACCCGGGCGCATTCGAATGTGCTCTTTCCAATCTAACGACCGGATATTCGACTCATCATAATTTACTTCTTCAGCCATAAAATTTCTCCGTGAATTTTGAACGGATAAAATTACGCATATCCACTTTTACCTGCGCCTACCTTTTGTTTCACTTATTAACATTTGGCTAAAGTTTTCCAATTTCACCGCTAAAACTCCCTAAATAATTACCTTTCATCAAATTTGACAGCATGCGTAAATTGGGTAAAATCTTTGCTTTTTTAGTTGGTTTAATCGTTGTTTTAGCCGGTGTTTTTTACTTCTACGTAGGAACCCTAAAACCACAATATCAAGATACCGTTACACTTAGCGGTTTCACTAACGATGTTCGTGTTGTATACGATGATTTTGGAATTCCGCACATCTACGCAGAAAACAATTCTGATGCTTTTAAAGCCCTCGGCTACGTGCATGCTCAAGATCGTTTGTTTCAAATGGAAATGCTCAGACGAGTAGGTTCTGGTCGATTAGCAGAAGTTTTTGGAAAAGAATTGGCCAATGCCGACAATTTCTTTCGAACAACCGGCATTTCTGACCATTGTTATCAATCTGCCCAAAATGTAAAACAACATGCAGATAGCGCTTGGTTACAACTGGCTAACAACTACTTAGAAGGCATTAATCATTTTATTTCGGTAGGAACCGATCCCGTAGAATTTAAATTGGCTGGCATCGAGAAAACTCCCTTTACCCTCGAAGATTTGTATTACGTAGTGGGCTATATGACGTATAGTTTCGACATCGCCATGAAAACCGATCCGCTTATTAACGATATTCACCAACGATTAGGTGCTAACTACCTCAACGACCTTTCTTTTGAATACGAAGATTGGCAAGAAACCATTGATGGAAATGATTTTTCATTAAATCCATCCATTTCAACAGATTCTACAAGTTTAACCCTCTCAAAATCCATTTCTTCAGCTACAGAAAACGCACTTTCTAATTTACCCATCCCTCCTTTTAGAGCCAGTAATGCTTGGGTAGTTGGCAGCACAAAAACGAAAAGCGGAAAAGTTCTTTTTGCCAATGATACGCACATTGGTTTTAGCCAACCAAGTGTTTGGTTCGAGGCGCATATCAAAACACCCGATTTGAATCTTTATGGCAATTTTCTCGCAGGTTTCCCCTACCCTTTAGTTGGCCATACCGATCACCATTCTTGGGGGTTAACCATGTTCCTCAATGATGATCTCAACCTATACAAAGAGCAAATCGAAAATGGTAACGTTTATATAAATGGAAATTGGGTTCCTACCGTTAAAAAAACGGATACTATTTTTATAAAAGGAGAAGAACCGTTTGTGATTGAACGAGAAATTACTCCGCACGGCCCTATTATTAATCCAGTTCATGCTCAACTTAAAGACCAACCACCTGTTGCCATGAGTTGGGCGTTTTTAGATTTTCCGATGAACGCCCTGCAAGCCGCTCATGGTTTTGTATTTTCAGATAATATTGAATCGTTTTATAAAAGTGCCTCTCGCTTGGCGGCTCCCGGCTTAAATGTGATGTACGGTGATGTAGAAGACAATATTGGCTGGTGGGCAGTGGCCAAGTTGAGAAAGTACCGAGAAGGTTTAAATTCTAAGCTAATTTTAGACGGAAGTAGTGGAAAAGATGAAATTTTAGGCTATTACTCTTTCGATGAAAATCCGCATGCCATTAACCCAAAAGAAGGTTTTGTATACAGCGCCAATAACCAAAGCATTAGTGCCGACAGCTTAATTTACCCAGGGTATTATTATGCGGGAGACCGAGCCAGAGCCATAAAAAACGCTCTTTCGAGCAAAAACGACTGGACGGTTGAAGAAACTCAAGAATTACAGCGCCAGCACACTTCTGAAAAATATGCGCACTATTTATCGCAATTAGTCTTGATGGTAGAATCTTCTACTGCAGTGGAACAACAAGTGTTGAAACAAATTCAAAACTGGGATGGAAACCACTCGAAAGATGCAGTGGCTCCTACTGTTTTTTACAAATGGATTTATCATTTAATGAAAGAAGGTTTGCAAGACGAATTAGGAGAAGAGCAATTCTCAATTTTCATGGGAACGTTTCTTCAAAAACGCTCACTGCCCAAATTGTTGCAAAACGATTCTAGCTTGTGGTGGGATCGCGTTCCTACCGAGAAAAGAGAATTATTAGCCGATATTGCGCAGCTTTCTTTCTCTACTACAGTTCAGCAGTTAACTCAAGAATGGGGAGAAAACCCAGCTAGTTGGCAATGGGGAAAGGCTCATACGTTAACACACGAACATCAGTTTACAAAGGCCAATCCGCAGTTGAGTTCTTGGCTCAATGTGGGTCCGTTCGATGTAAATAGTGGAGACGAAGTGCTCAACAAATTAAGTTTCTCTTTAAATGGCGATAAGGTGCTTAAAGTAACCGCTGGCCCCGCGATGCGCATTGTTCTCGATTATGCCAATTGGGAAAACAGTGTAAGCATTAACCCTACGGGTCAATCAGGAAATCCGTTAAGTGAATTTTACCAAGATCAAGCGCAGTTATTTGCCGATGAAAAGTACAGAAAGCAACGAATGAACGATCAAGATATTAACGAATCGAAGACTTACGAAATGTTAATTAAATCTAAATAAGCTATTAACCCCTACGAGCCGTTTAAATTTGCGTTAAACCTTTTTTTACCTCATCCATTAAAGAGGTACACCTTATTAACACACAAATTTTATGCGGTCGAGAATTTTTCTGCTTTTCACATTTATTTTTGCCACTTCTCTCCTTTTTGCTCAACGCGGAAGTAAAGAAAAATCTACTCCTTTCTTTTTGGTAGGATCCGTTCAAGACGCTGAAACAAATGCGGCATTAGAATATGCAACCATCACTGTATTAAATGCCTCTGACAGCTCTTTTGTGGGAGGAACCATCACTCAACCAACGGGAGAATTTGAAATTGAAGCCACAGCCGGCTCGTACTTACTCAAGCTTGAGTTTATTGGTTATTCGTCTAAAATTATGGGACCGTACCAAGTAAACGCTAACGCTCCGCGTGTTCAAGTAGGAACCGTTACCTTAAAGTCGAAATCAGAAATGCTGAAAGAAGCGGTAGTAACGGCAGAAAGAAGTCAAGTTGCCCTCAGCTTAGAAAAGAAAACCTTTGAAGTGGGTAAAGACCTAAGTTCTATTGGTGGTTCAGCAACCGATGTTTTAGAAAACGTTCCTTCGGTAACGGTTGATGCCGATGGTTCTGTGAGCTTACGCGGTAACGGCAATGTGCGCATTCTTATTAACGGAAAACAAAGCGGATTGCTCGGAATCAGCGGAACCGAAGCTTTGCAAATGTTTCCTGCTGATCAAATTGAGCGTGTAGAAGTAATTACCAACCCATCTGCTCGTTACGATGCTGAAGGGATGGCCGGTATTATCAACATTATCTTAAAAGAAGAAAAAGAAAAAGGAACCAATGGTGTTTTTAGCTTATCAGCTGGCTCTCCACAAATGTTTAATGGTTCTGCCAATATTAGCCATCAAAAAGGAAAGTTCACTTATAGCTTAGGATACTCTTTTAGAAACAGGTCTTTTGGTGGTTTTAGAAACGAAAAGAGAACCATCTTTGGAAGTGAAACTGATACAATCTTAACCCAAGATGGAGATAATAACCGTGCTGGCGACCGACACGGAATCACAGGTGGCGTTCAATTTCAACCGAACAAAAGCAACTTATTAATCATTAACGGTAACTACCGCATCTCAGATGGTTTTAACACTTCTGATGTAGATTACAAAACGACTAATTCTGCTGGTCAACGCCTTTCGAGCAGTCGTAGAACCAACGATGAAACCGAAGACGAAGAAGGCTTCGATATTAGTCTAGACTACACCAAACGCTTTAAAAAAGAAGGACAAGAATGGGTAACTACCGTTAATTTTAACCAATCAGACGAAATTGAAGATACAGATTCTGAAGAGCGCATATTCGATAACCAAAACAACTTAACGCGTACTCTTTTACAGCATAGCTACAATCACGAGTTTCAACAAAACGGTGTTTTTCAAAGTGATTTTGTGCTCCCTCTTCAAAAAGAGCAGAAGCTAGAATTCGGTGTTAAAAGCAGTTTGCGCGTTATCGAAACCGACTACTTTGTAGAAGAGTTTAACAACGTTTCTGGCGAGTGGTCTACTCTCGATGGTGTTTCTAACCAATTTGTCTATAACGAGAATATTCATGCTGCTTATGGAATGTACAGCAAAAAGTGGAAAAAATTAAGCATGCTGGCTGGTGTTAGATTCGAGTACAGCGATATTTTAACAGAGCAGAAAGAAACCAACGAGAAAAACAAAAGAGACTATGTAGACCCCTTCCCTACTGTGCACGTTTCTTATGAAATTGATAAGGTAAACTCACTTCAAATTAGTTACAGCCGAAGAATTAGAAGACCTAATTTCTGGAATTTGAATCCTTTCTTCAGTTTCACCAACCCGGTTAGCTTTCAAAGTGGTAATCCCAACATCAACCCTGAGTATACCAACTCAATGGAATTTAGCTACTTAGCCTTTAAAAACAAATGGAACATTAATGCGAGTGTTTATTACAGACACTCTACCGATGTTATTCAGTGGATATCTACCATCCGTGATTCTATCACTTTTACACGCCCAGAAAACGTAGCTCAGCAACAAAGTTACGGGTTAGAACTTACCGGTTCTTACCGCCCAGCCGATTGGTGGAAACTGAACGGTACACTCAACATGTTTGGCTCTACTTTAGACGCTTCTAATGTTGAAAACGGAAGAGAAATTAGCTACCTCAGTTCTACTTTTCAGTTGAGCTCAATGATGACCATTTTAAAGAAATACGATCTTCAAATTCGTGGAAATTACCAAGCTCCACAAGAGATGGCACAAGGCGAACGCAAAGAAATTGCCTACATGGATGTTGCCGTAACTCGAGATATTCTAAAAGGCAAAGCCACCCTCAGTTTCAAAGTAAACGATGTGTTTAACTCGCGCTACAGAAGATCTACTTCTAATGGCGAAAACTTCACCTTTTACTCAGAACGCCAATGGAGGCCCCGTATGGTTACCGCTGGTTTTACGTACCGCTTAAACCAAGAAAACAAACCACAACGTGGCGGCAATAGAGGCGGCTCAGACGATGGTGGCGAAATGTAAAAGCCTATATCCACAAAATTCTAAAAGCCATTCAATCGTGCATTGAGTGGCTTTTTTACTTTTCGGTAGGAACCCGATTTTGGTTCCTACACAGATTCTTGACACATGATAAAGCTCTCTTTTCATTCTTTATAGACTTTTTAGACCAGAAACCTTGAAAAGATTAAATTGTGTGCATGACCATCTTTGAAACCGAACGCCTTAATGTTCGTCACTTAACGCTCGTAGATTCTGAGCTTTACTTCGATTTAATGAACAACCCGAATGTAATGCATCCGATTCCGCGCAAAACCATGTCGAAAGCTGAAAGTGATACCCATTTGAAAGTAATCCTCGAAAACAAAAACGAAGCCTACAAGAATGTTTGGGCCATTGAACAAAAAGAAAATTCAGAATTTATTGGTTTATGCGCTTTTTTACGCAACAACGAAAACCAAAACGAAATAGGTTATCGTCTAAGAGAAAAACACTGGCAAAAAGGCTACGGAACTGAAGTAACACGCGGCTTGATTAATTATGGTTTTCACCACTTGAGTATGACCTCGATCACAGCCGATGTAGCGGCCAGTAATTTTAAATCGATACGAATTTTAGAAAAGTTTATGAAATTCGAAAAAGAGTTTTACAACAACGAAGATCAATGCGTAGACAAAAGGTATTCGGTTTCAAAAACCGATTGGGAATCAGCTCTAAGGTAAATTCAACGAAAACGAATTACTCATTGATCAAATATCTAGCGTATAACTTAATAAAGCTTGGTACGGATCTCCTTTTAAGCCCAATAAGTGAGCGAAAGCAGGTTCTGTTTTAAACCCAGACTGCTTAAGTTGTATTACTTGCTGCTTAAAACTTTCAGGATGGGCTTGAAGAATCTTGTATTCAATAAGCATATGCAAATAAGCTTGCTGTTGGGTAGATATTTGGTTTTGTGCAAATAATTCAATTTCGAAATCACGGAATTGGAAAGAAACCACAGTAGTCTATTCCCCTTTTTTGTAACTCGTTTTTACGTGAAAGCCTGAATATTGCTGATAAAGAGAGGTTACTTGCTTTTGAAATTGAGCGTGATTTTGGCAGCAGCAGACAATATCTAAATCGCTGCTAGGCACATCGATTCCCAAGAGAATAGTTCCGGTTAAAACTGGCTGAAACTCTGCCAAATCATGAAAAACACCTAAATCCATCAATTGGAGATAGGCATTTTGTTGCCGTTGGTTACCTGTCTTCAAATAATCAATAGAGGTAAAATCCATGTTCTAGTGATTTTTTAGTGAGAAAACAGAAAGAAAAATGATATTGGGTTCCTACCGAGAGCTTACTTAAAATCTTGGTTACCGAACTCTTTTTTGCTGGGCACCTTGATGTTAATAATATCGTAGCCCGCCTGTTGATGGCAATTGTTGCAGCCCGCTGTAAGCACTTCAAAAGCATCTTTAAATGCCGATAAATCTTGCGCTTCTTCTGCGGCTTCTATCTGCTCAATACCCGGTTTAAGAAATGCCTCTGCTAGTTTGCCAATTTTCACTCCATCGTGAATCGGATGGTGCTTTTCGAGATCTTCTACCAATTCTTCAATCTCATGGATGTTGTAATGCACCAACTCCCAATTTTTCTCGGTGCCAGCATAGTACAACTTAGCGTGATGAGCCTGTGCACTCAGCATGTAATTAGCTAAACCAGGCACCAGACTTTCGCGGTACTGTTCAGCTTCTTCTAATTTTTGCTCAAGTTGAAGAACTTTCTCTTCTAAAGCTGAAATTTTCTCTTCTTGGTGGGTTTGACAAGCGCTAAATAACAAACCAGCGCTCATCAAACTCAATAAATAATATCTCATTCAAAAAAATTACACATTAAATCTGAAGTGCATAACATCTCCATCAAGCACTTCATATTCTTTCCCTTCGATGCTCAACTTTCCGTTTTCACGACAAGCAGATTCCGAGCCTAATTCAACGTAATCTTCATAATGAATTACCTCGGCACGAATAAATCCTTTTTCAAAATCGGTGTGGATTACGCCCGCTGCTTGTGGAGCTTTGGTTCCTACCGGAATGGTCCATGCTCTTACTTCTTTTACACCCGCTGTAAAATAGGTTTGGAGGTTTAACAAACGATACGCTGCTTTGATTAAAACATTTACGCCTGGCTCTTCTAAGCTCAGTTCTTCTAAAAACATTTGGCGCTCATCGTACGTTTCTAGCTCTGCAATATCGGCTTCAATCGCGGCACCTAAAACAATTACTTCTGCATTTTCTTTGGCTACGTTTGCTCTCACCGCTTCTACGTGCTGGTTGCCCGATTTAACGCTGTTTTCGTCTACGTTACAAACGTAAAGAATAGGCTTAGAAGTAAGCAATTGCATTTCTTCCATCCAAAGCTCTTCATCGTCATTAGCCAAGTCTACTGCGCGTGCAGAAACTCCCTCTTCTAAGGTAGATACCACTTTTTGGTAGAAATCGAATTGTCTTTTCGCTTCTTTATCGCCTGTTCCAGCTTTCTTCTTCACTTTTACTAAGCGCGTTTCTACTGTTTCAAGGTCTTTCAGCTGAAGCTCTATATCGATTACTTCTTTATCTCTTACTGGGTTTATTGAACCGTCTACGTGCGTAATGTTATCGTCTTCGAAACAACGCAAAACATGAATAATCGCATCCGTTTCACGAATATTTCCTAAGAACTTGTTTCCGAGTCCTTCACCTTTACTAGCTCCTTTAACCAAACCAGCAATATCAACAATCTCTACCGTTGTAGGAACCACTTTCTCTGGTTGAACTAGCTCTTCTAATTTCTTTAAACGCTCGTCTGGAACGGTAATGGTTCCTACGTTAGGCTCAATGGTGCAAAACGGATAATTGGCAGATTGTGCCTTTGCATTCGACAAACAGTTAAACAAGGTAGATTTACCAACGTTGGGCAAACCAACAATACCGCATTTTAAAGCCATAGTTTCTTATAAATTGGGGCGCAAAAATAACCATTCTAAGTTGTTGAGAAATTGAAAGTTTTTGCCTTGTCGATTCACATATCGTAGAAGTTATTAACAGTTTCAGCCCGTAAAATGGCGTAAAAAGTTAATTTCGCGCCCATAACGATAGAAAGCGTAAAAAATCGAATCCATGGCAAATATTCAAGAACTAGAATCAATTGCTTCTCAAGTAAGAAGAGACATTGTGCGTATGGTGCATGCCGTTAATAGCGGTCACCCAGGTGGTTCATTAGGTTGTGCAGACTTTTTAACTGCGTTGTATTTCGATGTGTTAAAACACAATTCGAAAAATTTCGAAATGGACGGAAAAGAGGAAGATCTCTTCTTTTTATCTAACGGACATATTTCTCCGGTTTTTTACAGTGTTTTAGCTCGTTCTGGTTACTTTGAAGTAAGCGAACTAGCTACTTTTAGAAAATTAGACTCTCGCTTACAAGGTCACCCAACTACCCACGAAAAATTACCGGGCGTTAGAATTGCTTCTGGTTCTTTAGGTCAAGGTTTATCGGTAGCCTTAGGTGCTGCAGAAGCTAAAAAACTCAACAACGACCCACAACTTGTTTACTCTCTGCACGGAGATGGAGAATTACAAGAAGGTCAGATTTGGGAAGCTGTTATGTACGGTGCTCACCGTAAAATCGATAACGTAATTGCCACCATCGACTGGAACAATAGACAAATCGATGGAGACGTTGAAGAGGTAATGGATTTGGGCAACTTAGAAGATAAATTCACCGCATTCGGCTGGGAAGTACTTCATATGGAAGGCAATAACATGGCTTCTGTAGTGGCTACGCTTGCTGATGCTAAAGCCAAAGCCGGAAATGGCAAGCCTATTGCTATTCTTATGAAAACCGAGATGGGTCAAGGGGTAGACTTTATGATGGGTTCTCACAAATGGCACGGTGTTGCTCCTAACGATGAGCAACTTGCTTCTGCCCTTTCTCAACTTGAAGAAACGCTAGGTGATTACTAATTAATGAACAATTCGTTTTTCATACTTCTTCTTACTCTATTTTCTGTTGTAACGGTAGGAACCCAATCTCGTGCTCAAAGAAGCTTTGAACCGGGTCCTACGCGAATTCTTTTCATCTATGATGCTTCGAATTCGATGAACGGCAAATGGCAAAGTGGTGTTAAGCACGATATTGCCAATCAACTGCTTTCACAAACGCTCGATTCGTTAAAAGACTCAGAAGTAGAAATGGCGTTACGAGTGTATGGTCACCAAACCTCTTTGCGTTATGGCCAAGATTGTGACGACACCAAGTTAGAAGTGCCTTTTGCAAAGCGTAATGCGCAAAAAATTAAAAGTAAACTGGGCGATATCACTCCGAAAGGAACTACGCCCATTGCCCTTACCCTAGAAAAAGCAGCGCGTGATTTTCCTGATTGTACCAATTGCAGAAACATCATCATCTTAATTACCGATGGTATTGAAGAATGTGATGGCGATCCGTGTGCTATTAGCCGTGCTTTGCAAAAGAAGGGAGTTATCTTAAAGCCTTTCGTTATTGGTATTGGACTTGACGATAACTTTAAAAACACCTTTAAATGCATTGGTAATTATTACGATGCCACCAACGAAAAAGTGTTTCAAAATGTGTTGAACATCGTTATTTCACAAGCGCTGAACAATACAACGGCTCAAGTAAATTTATTAGACATTGATGGGGATCCTACCGAAACCAATGTGAACATGACATTTTACAATCGTTTTACGCAACAAGACGATTACAACTACATTCACACACTCAATTCTCGCGGATTACCTGATACTATCTACATCGACCCATCTACCAACTACGATTTGGTAGTGCACACTATACCGCAAGTGGTTAAAGAAGATGTAAGTTTAAAAGCGGGTCAGCACAACATTATAGCAGTAGATGCTCCCCAAGGCTTTTTAAATTTAAAGAAAAACGGAGTTAAAAATTTCGATCAACCCAAAGCGATTGTTCGCAAGCACGGTGAAATGCAAACCATTCACGTACAAGAATTGGGGAATACCGAAAAGTACATTGTTGGTAAATACGATTTAGAAATTCTTACACTGCCTAGAACCTACATCGAAGGGGTTGAAGTGCTACAAAGCCACACTACCGATGTTGAAATTCCGCCAGCTGGTTTGGTTACCTTTATAATGAACCAGCCCGGTTACGGAAGCATTTATAAAATTGAAAACAATCAACTTACTTGGGTCGTAAATTTGAATCCGAACTCGCGTTCAGAATCGTTTAATTTACAACCAGGTACATACAAAGTAGTTTATCGACCCCGCGTAGCGATGGACACTAAATTCACACGCGAAAAAACGTTTAGAATAACTTCGGGAGCTTCCGAAATGGTAAAACTTTAAATCTTATGCAGTACTCTTACACAGAAAAGAAAGACACACGTTCAGGATTTGGAGCAGGCTTAGCTGAATTAGGAGAGAAAAACCCTAATGTAGTGGCTTTGTGTGCAGATCTTACCGGATCGCTTAAAATGAATGCCTTTGCGGATGCTCATCCAGATCGCTTTTTCCAAGTTGGAATCGCAGAAGCCAACATGATGGGTATTGCTGCGGGGCTTACCATTGGAGGTAAAATTCCGTTTACTGGTACTTTCGCCAACTTCTCTACCGGTAGAGTTTACGATCAAATTAGACAATCAATTGCCTACTCTGGTAAAAACGTTAAAATCTGCGCTTCACATGCTGGTTTAACTTTAGGTGAAGATGGTGCTACCCACCAAATATTAGAAGATTTAGGGTTAATGAAAATGCTTCCGGGAATGACGGTTATTAATCCTTGCGATTACAACCAAACCAAAGCGGCCACAATGGCAATTGCCGAGCATAACGGACCTGTTTATTTGCGTTTTGGTAGACCAAAAGTTCCAGTATTTATTCCAGAAGATATGCCTTTCGAAATTGGCAAAGCACTTCATTTAGTAGAAGGAACCGATGTGAGCATTATTGCAACTGGTCACTTGGTTTGGAAATCGATTGAAGCTGCCAATATCTTGAAAGAAAAAGGTATATCTGCCGAAGTAATTAACATACACACCATTAAGCCGTTAGACGAAGAAGCTATTCTTAAAAGCGTTGCTAAAACAGGTTGTGTTGTTTCTGCAGAAGAACACCAAATGCACGGTGGTTTAGGTGATTCTATAGCACAACTTTTGGCTAGAAAACAGCCTGCTCCACAAGAATTTGTAGCTGTAAACGATTCTTTTGGTGAATCAGGAACGCCTGAAGAATTAATGACTAAATACGGCATCGATACCAACGATGTGGTAGCTGCAGCTGAAAAAGCAATTGCGAGAAAAGGGTAATTTATTCCTTCCCTCTTTCTCCTCAATAAGTAATAGGTGGGTAGGAACACGAAATCGTGTTCCTACCCACCTTTTTTTGTCTTTTTTACTTTCCATTTTAATGAAAAGATGAAAACAAGTGATTTCTATTCTTGGGCAGAATTTTTCAATAATTGATACGCCTTCGATTCAGCGTAATTCCATTCTAACCAATCTTTTTGCTCCCACTGAGCTAAAAAACGTTGCTTTTTGGTTTCTATAGTTTCTTCGTAAGTAGCCGAATTCATATACGAATCGTAAAACGATGAAGAAGATAAATTAAGCAACCTTTGCTGCTTTACTTGTTGCTCAGCTATGTAATCAGGAGAATGAACCAAATACGGCAAGGCTTTATTACTCAACTGAGCCATGTAATTGAGTTCTACCATTGATTTACCGAACTGCTTAAAATTGTATCGAGCTATAATTACATCCCAGTTGAAAAGCGCCATAATGCAGAGCAATAGGTAAACAGAAAGGCTGTTTACACGCATTAAATACGTGGCATTTTTCGTCTTATTCACCTTTACAAAAATGCTGTATAAGCCTACCAGAGTAGCCGCTAAAAAGAAGAAAACACCAATTCGTTTATAGGCTAGCGCAAAGTATTCGATGTAATACAAATTGCGAATGCTAACAGATATGACTAAAATAATATTGAGGGCAATCCAAACGTAGGTTAACCGCTTTAACCAAGGAGAAGAAGTATAGAAATTTTGATTCTTCCTGAAAAAGTAAAGAACTATGCCCATCGAAATTAAAATTGAGAGAATTAAAAGGTAAATACCTTCGTGCACAAACTCTTTAAGAAAACCTCCCTCCCATTTAAAGCCAAACCATACTTCTTGAGCTTCAGAAATGAGTAAAACTACTAACAGAAGATTGAGCGCTGCAAGCAAGAAAACCCCTGCATTTCTTTCGCTTTTCAAAGCTAGATTTTTAAAGCTATACCAAACAGAAATGCGTTTTCTCATCAAAATGCCTTTATCTGATTGATCTACATCGACAAAAATTTTAGGTACATAGCTGTATAAAACGGATCCTACCAAAACAAAACCCAATAACAACCAGCCTATGAATTCCCAGTTTAAGCTCCTAAATACCCAAGAGAAAAACTGTTCAAAAGCATTGAAAAAAGAAGCTGTATAACCACCAAAACGCGGATTTGCCCCTGAATAAATGGCTGCAAAAACACCTACTAGCAAAATGGGAAGAATGTAAATCGAAACTTTTTTTAATCGATGGGTAGCGAATCGAGAAGAATTGAAACGCTCAATAATAGCAGTGCCAGCGCGGTAGGGCCCCATGATGAAAGAAACAAAACTACTTGATGTTAAAAAATGAATCGAGAATATTTTTTCGTGAGCAAAAGCGGTTCCTACTACAAAAAGAGAAAGCCAACTCATGGTAAATGCAATTGCTGAATGGTGCAAAAAAGCCACAAAAGACATTGTTAAGGCTATTAAGACAAAATATTTTTTATCACCATTGAATGCCATTTTTCGATGTAAAATCACCAGAGACCCGATAGAAAATAATTGAAACAAAAACAGATTCAGTCCCCACGAGCGTTGATAGAAAAAGAGGGCAAAAACAAGAACTAGAACAAAGAAAATTCGCAGTTTTAGATTAGCTTTTAACATGAGTATGGTTTTAAACCCCAACGCATATCGTATTGTTATATTGTCAATTAGGTATCGAAATAAACATATTCTCTTGCTGTAAAGAGAAAATTAGCTCTCTGTTTTAAACCATTAAGGTGGGAATCCATCTAAGAAATTATCGTGATAAAAAGCCAAGAAGAAAAAGAATTAGAATCACTGTTTACGCAGCAAAAAGTAACGCCTGAGTACTTTTCGTTGGTTGTGCATGTTTACAAAGAGCGTGTTTATTGGTTGGTGAGAAAAATTGTGCTTACTCACGAAGATGCCAACGATGTTACACAAGAAGTTTTTATTCGAATTTGGGAGAAAAAACATCAATTTAATGGAAATTCTCGCCTTTTCACCTGGATTTACCGCATTGCTACTAATATGGCTTTAGAGCATTTACGAAAAAATAAAAACAAGAATCACTCATCGCTATCAGATGGAGTTGAAGATCGTATTTTCCAACTACAAGCAGATACGTACTTTTCGGGAGACGATGCCGAATTAAAATTTCAAAAAGCCCTATTAACTTTGCCAGAAAAGCAAAGAATGGTATTTCAGTTAAAGTATTTTGAAGAGTTAAAATACGAAGAAATTAGCCAAATTCTCGATACTTCTGTAGGAGCGCTAAAAGCTTCTTATCATCATGCTAACGAGAAACTGAAGGCTTTTTTAAAAGCAGTAGATTAAACCTTTTTATGTTTTAAGCATCTTATTACTAAATGGATAACAAGAAGTACATACCCGGTTTCGATAAAGAGAGTTTTCAAGTACCAGATGGTTATTTTGAGCAACTTTCTAAAAATATTGAACAAAAGATAGCCGAAGAAAGCACCCCACCCATAAGGTCAGTGAACAAACAATTGTGGTCGGTAATTTCTATTGCTGCTACCCTTTTTATTGGCTTCGGAATTTGGTGGCTTACCCCTGCTTCTACTACTACCTCTTCTGCATCAATCGCCACTTCAGAAATTATAGAATCTGGCGAATTAGATGATTTACTGCTTCAGCAAGAAGATGCTATTCTTGCTTTGGTAGAAGAACAACCTCTTTTACACAACGAAGACCTTTCTTTTGAAGAAATATCAGACTATTTAATTCAAGAGGGAGTATCAGAATCAGACATTTATAACTACTTAGAATCGTATTAATTATGAAAATTTACATTTGGATAGCAACCTTGTTTATTGCCCTTTTGAGCCTCTCTGTTCAGGCACAAAAATCTGATCGCAACGATGATAAATTTCGTGCACATAAAGTGGCTTTTATTACTACACGCTTAGAATTAACGGTAGAAGAATCTGAAAAATTTTGGCCCATTTTTAACGAAATGGAAACTAAAATGCATCAAATACGCAAAGAAAGAAAACAAAATTTTCACCACGATTGGGAATCACTTTCAGATGCTGAGCTCATTAAAAAGATGAAAACTCGTTTCGAACTAGAACAAAAAGAACTCGATTTAAAAATCGAATACCACGAAAAGTTTTTAGCTGTTTTGGGTCCTAAAAAATTAGCAAAACTGTACAAAGCAGAACACGAATTTAGAAGAGAATTGCTTCACCAATTGCGCTCAGAAAAAGAAGGTGTAGAAAGAAAACCTCCTCACCATCGTTAGATATTTTTGGTATTAGAAATAGCAATCTTTGGTTCTTTGCAGCACCTTTGCAACTATGGATAAAGCGCTATTTCTTGATCACATTGCACAAACCACCCCCTTCCCAATTGGGTTAGAAGTAGAAAAGGCCAATGGTTCTTACATTTACGATAAAAGCGGAAAAGCCTATTTAGACATGATTTCAGGTGTGGCTGTTTCTAATTTGGGTCACAACCATCCCAAAATTGTAGAAGCCATTAAAAAGCAAGTAGATCAGTATTTGCATGTAATGGTTTACGGTGAATTTATTCAAGAACCTCAAAACGCACTGGCTCAAGCTTTAAAAAGCATCTTACCGGAAAATTTACACAACTTTTATTTTGTAAATTCAGGTGCCGAAGCCGTTGAAGCTGCGCTCAAATTAGCGAAAAGATCGACTGGAAAAACGGAATTAATCGCTTGTAAAAAAGCCTATCACGGTTCTACGCACGGAGCTCTAAGCGTTGGCGGCAACGAAACTAAAAAACAAGCTTATCGTCCACTTCTCCCCGATGTAAAATTTATTACACACAATAGCCTTACCGATTTAGAGAAAATAACGGTAGGAACCGCAGCCGTTTTAATCGAAGTAATTCAAGGCGATGCAGGAGTTCGAATTCCGTCTCAACAATGGCTTACGGCCTTACGAAACAAGTGCAACGAAACTGGTACATTATTGATTTTTGATGAAATTCAAACCGGATTTGGTAGAACAGGTAAATTCTTTGCATTTGAGCACTTTGGAGTAATACCCGATATATTGGTTCTTGGCAAGGCTTTAGGCGGTGGCATGCCCATAGGCGCTGTTGTTTCAAGCAAAAAGCGAATGGCTAACTTTACGTTTAACCCTATGTTGGGGCACATTACCACATTTGGCGGACATCCTGTACCTTGTGCGGCTGGAGCTGCTTTTGTTGACGCACTTAAAAGCGAGATTTCTTGGCAAGATGTTGAAGAAAAAGGTCAATACCTTGAAAACGCATTACAACACACAATTGTAAATGAAATTAGACGAAAAGGACTAATGTTCGCCATCGATTTAGCTCATTTTAACCAAGTTAAATCTGTTTTCGACTACTGTTTAGCACAGGGAGTAATCACCTTTTGGTTTCTCTCTACCGATTATTCGTTCAGGCTTTCTCCTCCGCTCAATATCAGTTATCAAGAGTTAGATCAAGCAATCAAAATCATACAAGAAGGCTTCGATTTAGCAAATTTATAAACAACTCATTTTGAGCCAGTAGCCTAAATCAACATTAGAAAAAATGAAACTATTTTTTCAATTCATCGTCTTATCCATCCTGTTTTTTGCACTCGATCTTGCCATTGGTTTTTCACTCTCGTTCATCGTTCAAAAAATAGGGCATCCCACCTACACAATCTTGGTGATAGACGAACTAATTTCGTTTCCACTCACACTTTGGAACAAACTATTTCCAGACTTGGGAGTTTACAGAGCAACTTCTCAGTATTTCTGGAGTATTTTATTGGTCAATGCTGTTTTTCAAGCAGCCATTTTTGTGGTTGTTCGGTGGCTTATTCAGAAACTGCGCGGTAAGAAAAAGTAGGTAATTACAACGGTAGGAACCCGATTTCAATGCTAAAACAAACCTCCCAATGTTGGCGAGTTTTTCATCTTATCGAGTTCAAAGAGTAATTGACTTACTTTCTTTAAATTCATATAGGCACCTTCTTTAAACACTTCTTTCTTGTTATGGAAAACCTTTAAAACGGGTACATTCATTACCATTTCGGTTCCCATTAACTCTGGAGAAGAAGGCAAATCGACCACTTCTAAGTGAATTGATTTACGTTCAAACAATTCTTGAATCCTTGGCAAAAGAGCACTACAAACTCCACAATTTTCCGACTTAAAATAAACACCTAAAACAGAATGTTCTTCTTTTAATGTGTTAAGTTGATTTGAAGTTGTCATACGTGTTCCTACCGAAAAGTGATAAAAAGATGAATTAATACGTTTTTGCCGCTAACATCACCAACGTGCAAGCAGCCTCGGTGGCTATTCCAGCGTTTTGAGCCAATTTCATCAATTCAGGGTTTTCTGTTCCCGGATTGAAGATAATTCTGTTGGGCTGTAAACTCAGCAAATAATCATAATAGGCAGGCTGTCTGGCAGGCCCAATGTACAAAGTAACTGTGTCTATGCCTTCTAACTCAGGCATTCCGTTTAGAATAGGTTCACCTGCACATTCTCCTTTTTTCACACCCAAACAAACCACCGGAATATTGTTTTGTTTCAATCTTTCTGTGGCCAACCAAGCATATCGCTCAGGGTTAGTTGTGGCTCCTACAACCAATGTTTTATTCATCGTCTGCAAATTTGTTTTGTTCTAAACTCCAGTTATAATCTTTAAACCGTAATCGGTAATGGGTGGCATTTTCAACCACTTTTAAATCAGATAAAAGTTGAAGAATTTCATCTTTTCCACCGAAATCACCTCGATACCACGAAAGAATCTTTGGAACGTAAATGGTCTGCTCGTTAGAATCTACTTCCGTTTCTGAGCGCAAATAGCCCAACCTTGCTTCGTTCAGTTCTTGATTGATTTTTTCGGGTTCGTAAAAAGAAATAGGCGGACAACTTGTAGCTCCACAATTCAATGCAAAATGTATGCGTGAATCGATAGAGTCTACTTGCCATTCATTGGCAAATTTCTTTTTGAAAATATTGGCAATATAACCACCCCCCAATAAAGCTCGTTGTCTTCTTAAAATGCGATGTTCAATATCGTTTAGCGATAATTCTACATCGCCCATTTTAATGTATTTCTTTTTAAAGAATTTAAATCGATTCTTATACGTCTGCGGTTCTTGTGCCAAACGAATTTGGGTATAGGCGTTGTAAATATTGATCCAAAAGGCTTTTTTCTGAGCATCCGTTTTTAAGCTATCTGTAATGGCTTGAAACGAGTACGATTGCAACTCTTTTTCAAATGAAGCATAAGGTTGATTAATTTGAACAGCCAATAGTAAATCTGCTGATAAATCATTTAATCGAGTCGATTGTGCATGGCTCGTAAAAACACATAATAAACTTAATACTATAAGAGTGAACCTAATTAACTTCATTTTACAAATGTACATAACAAGACAAAAAGCTTTTGAAAAGAAATAATTCGAACGCCCTTATTAACAAGTTCTTTTCATTATTATTGATTGAAGAATTAAAACTATTTCCATGGCAAAAATATTGGTAACGGGAGGCGCTGGATACATCGGTAGTCACACCATAGTTGAACTTATAGAAAAAGGCTACGAGGTTGTATCAGTAGATAACTATGTCAACTCTATTCCAGTAACTTATGAGAGAATTAAACTTCTTACTGGTGTAGATGTACCTTTTTACGAAACTGATTTAAGAGACTTAGAAGGCTTACGTAAAGTTTTTCAAGACCATTCAGACTTAGTAGGTGTTATTCATTTTGGTGCCTTAAAATCGGTTCCTGATAGTGTTGCGAATCCCGATTTTTGCTTCGACAACAATAATAACGGAACCAACAACATTGGTATTCTATGTAAAGAATTCGGTGTAAAAAATATCATTTTTTCATCGTCTTGTTCAGTCTACGGAAACGTAGAACCAGAAGATTTACCTGTAACCGAGCAAACTCCTTTAAAACGAGCTGAATCTCCGTATGCGTACACCAAACAAAATGGTGAGGTGATGTTTCGATTTATGACCGATGTATATGATTTGAATGTAATTTGTCTCCGTTATTTTAATCCTGTAGGAGCCCACCCCAGCGGAGAATTGGGCGAATTGCCGTCAAAAAGAGTTAATAACCTTGTTCCTGTTATTACTCAAGCAGCAGCCGGAGTTAGACCTCACTTTACTGTTTTCGGTGATAACTGGAACACCAGAGACGGATCTTGCATTCGAGATTATATCCACGTTGTAGATATCGCAGATGCACATATAAAAGGATTAGAATTACAAATCCAAGGAAAAACCCAAGGTAACTTTGATATTATAAACCTAGGAAATGGAGACGGAGTTTCTGTTTTTGAAGCCATCAATGCCTTTGAAAAAAGCACAGGCGTTAAAGCTCCTTACGAGCTAGGACCACGAAGAGACGGTGACGTAGAATCTATCTATTCAAACCCGATGAAAGCCAAAGAAGTACTTAGTTGGGAGCCACAATATAAAATTGAAGATATGATGTTTTCTGCCTGGAAATGGCAACAAACGTTAGAAACGATTGGATTAAATAAAACAGCATTGTAAGCTGACTATTTTCTTTAAAAACCAAAAAGGCTGAAATCGATGATTTCAGCCTTTTTTTATTTAGAAACAAACAAAAAAGCCGCATTTGAAATCAAATGCGGCTTTTACTTTTTTCAGGATTCAATTTCTATCTATCCAAAGAGTTTCCACCATGGTTTACTGGCGGCTCCATCTTCTTCATAATAGCCATATCCGTAACCATATCCGTAACCATAGCCATAACCATAGCCGTAGCCTTTTTGAGCTTTCATATCATTAATCACGATAGAGATGTTGCTAACATTTTGGCTTGTATATTGGTCTTCAATAAATTCTAGCAATTCTTTTCGCGTATATTTTTGACGAACTATGTACAAACTTGTATCGGCATATTTCATCAACTGTAAAGAATCTGCTACTAAACCTACTGGAGGAGTATCCAGTATAATCATATCATACTTTCCTTTTAAAGACTCAATCAAGTCTGTAAATCGATTCGACAGAATTAACTCAGAAGGATTTGGTGGCACAGGACCTGCAGGAATTACATCAAGATTATCGTACCCAGACTTCTGAATAATCGATTCTTCGTCTGCTTGATTGACTAAATAGTTGGTTAAACCTACAGAGTTAGAAATACCAAAATCATTGAAAATCTTGGGTTTTCTCAAATCTACTCCGATTAAGATTGTTTTTTTATCGGCCATCGCAAAAATCGAAGACAAATTGATGGAACAAAACGTTTTCCCTTCGCCACCAACTGAAGATGTTACCAAAACTACCTTCCCATTCTCCTGACTAGTATCACTTTGTTCCTTAAAGAAAAACTGCAAATTGCTCCGGATGGCTCTAAACGACTCTGCCACCGAAGATTTGGGATTCTTAAAACTAACAATGTTAGAGCTATAACTCGAGTGCCCTACCGTACCAATCAAAGGAATCGATGTAATCGACTCTAAATCCTTTTTGTTTTCCACCTTATTGTTCAGTAAATCTAAAACAATGATCATTCCTATTGGGATTGCTAGTCCTAAAAACAATCCTACAAATAGGTTTCTGGGCTTGTTTGGAGCTATTGGGTCTTGACCCAAGTCTATTGCTGGATCAATTAACCTTGTGTCAGGGGTATTAGAAGCTTTTACAATTCCTGCCTCTGCTCTTTTCTCTAGTAAAAATATATATTGATTATTAGAAAGCTCGTATTGCCTTCTCAGATTTATGAGCTGTTGCTCTGTACTTGGTAATTGTCTAAATCGCCCTTCTACTTTTTTTATTCGTTGATTTAATTCTTTTATTTTAATCTCATTACTTTCAACTAAACTAGAAATATTTTCTTCTAGGTTTCTTCTCGTGGACAAAATCTGGTTGTCAAGTTGTTCTAATGCTGGGTTTAATTCTTCTAACGAATATTTATACTTTGATCGTTGAAGACTTAATTCGACCAAACTCTGTGTCAATTTGTTTAGAACGTCATCTTTAATTCCAGCAATTGAGGGAGTAGTCAGCCCAGAAAAATCATTATGTGTTTTAATATACTCCTGAATGTACTCATAATACGATTGTTCTAACAATAAATCCGACCGGTTTTGCTCTAACTGCATATATTGAGCATAAATTTCAGAGGCCTCATTTGAAAGGTTCATAACTCTATTCATGGACCTGAACTTTTCGAGTTTTACTTCAGAGCTACGTAACGTATCCAAAAGTGCACTAATCTGACTATCGATAAATCTAATGGTATTTTCAGCTATTTGATTTTTCTCAGCTAATTCATACTCTTTTAATATCTCTACTGTTTTGTTAAGATAATCTTGAATCTTCCTTTTGTCACTTCCTTTGTATGAAATACTTATAAGTGAAGCCTTATCTGAACTCTGATAGGCATCAACCTTTTTCAATATTCTTTTCGTCTGATCTTTATATGAAACGAACGAAAAAGAATAACTATTATATTCAGTAAAATCAAACCCTTTTTGTTTTTTTACTATTTTAAAATTAGAGTACCTAGTTTTTACAGGTTCATTAAATTTCCATTTTTTCCCTAATAGTTCATTCTTTTCAAACTTTACTTTTTGAGATTTTTGTGTTCTAAAAGTATAAACCTTTATCTGTTCTGGGATTTCATTTTCCTGAAGCTTTAGCTCAAATGAATTATCATCAATAGGAACAACCATCCACTTTAGAGATAGGGGCTGTGGAGAATCATGATCAAAATCAATTTTAAAAGGATTATCTGAATATAGCTCATTCGCTCTAACTCTTCCTTCTGCAAAATACTCTACCTCCCAATTTAATTTTTTAGATACTTTTAAATTGTGCGTATAAGATTTTAAAATTGCAATATGACTTTGAAGTAAATCTGATGCTCCCCCCCAATTAAATGCCAATGATACAGATGATTGCATAAATGGATTTTCTTTTTCATTAATATGAATCGTTGTTTCCATTTGATATACATCGGTAGAATATCTATTAATTAAAAGGGTTAAACCCAAGCCGAGTGACGCACTAATCAAAATGATTTTCCATTGTCCGTATAGCTTGGATAGAATACTTTTCACATCGAAATTTTCATCTTGAGAAGAATTATTCTTCTGATTTGCATGAGCGTGTTGCATGACAAATTATTTATTTAGTCCTTGAATAGCTAAAATTAGCGCTAAAGAAGTAGAAACGATAGAAACAACAGTTGTAATGGTTTGAGCACCCGTAACTCCTATTCCAAACGATTTTTGCTTTAATGGTTCAGCATAAATCACATCATTGGGTTGAATAAAATAGTAAGGAGAGCTTATAATTTCTTTATCAAGGAGGTTAATATCAAATATTTTTGTTCCTTCTGGAAACTGTCTGATTAATTTCAACTTAGACCTTTCGGCTACTGTGCTTAAATCTCCTGCATTGGCTATTGCCTCAAATATTGTTGCTTGATTCTGTAGTAAAACATATTTTCCTGGTCTCATGAATTCTCCTAAGGCAGAATATCGTATTCCCCCTAACTTCACCGTCAAGAAATATTTACTGAAATATTTTTCGACCTCTTTTTTTATTAAATGTTGAGCTTCTTGAACCGTTTTTCCTGTCACATAAACGTGACCAATGATGGGCAAGTTTATATAGCCACTATCATTAATTGAATACCCTGTCATATAGTATAAATCACCTCCACTTTGAACACCAACTTGAGCCGTCATTCTAGTGCTATTTCCATCTTCAACTCCGAATATTTTATTCACCTCAGGATTCATAGATCGGATTTGAACATCTAGTATATCGCTTGATTGTAACTTATACTCCGCTCTTGAATACTTTAAAATCTCGGTAGTGTCTGAACTCATGTTTTGACTTTGGAGGTAAATCAATTTTTTCTGAGGAACACAAGAGAAGAAAACATTAATTAACACTACAAGAAAAACAATTAACCTTTGCTGATTCATAATAAACCTTTCTCTTTCATAAGTTTCGGCTCACCATCAACGTCTCTTAAAAAGACTGTATCTGGCTCAAATTCATACATTTTATATGTCCTATCAAAAGTTTCGTCATTGCTTAAAAGACTAATGATATCGTTTGAAAAGTTTGCTCCTCCTTTTGCGAATGAATAGTTGAAAGCTACCATTCTAACATTAACCTCTGTAATGTACGCCAGCCCATTCTCATCTTCTTTAAAATCTACGGTGAAAAAACCGTGTTTGGGTGCATTGGTTTCTTTAAATAGAATATCCATAGCCTTGGTGGCTTTATCCACAAGTTCTGGTTCGTTAAGCAACCTACCAAAACTCGTGTTTCCAGTTATTCCTGAAGGAGCTACCTTAGCCATAATATAATTCACTCGTTCTCCTGAAGCAGATCTAACTAACTCTCCGTTATGATAAAGAAGTTTACATGCCAAATTTCTACCCGGTAAAAACTTACTTGCAATAAACTCTGTAACACCAGGGTTGATATGAATCCATGTTTTAAGGCTTTCAGCATCTTCAACCTTCAAAGAACCTAGTCCACTAGACCCAGATGTTGACCTAATCCAGAATGGATATCCTAAAGTTTTTTCAATTGAATCAAAGTCAATGCCTTTAGGGTCAATTTGTACAGAAGGAGGAACAAATCCGTCAAAGTCTTTCAACACCTCTGTCATGCGGGCTTTATCAACCAATATTTCAACCAGTTCATGGGTAGGTAATAGTACTTTACAGGGCCATTCTCCTCCTTCTTTTTTGAAGCGTGTCCATTCCAATACTTCGAGTTCAGGGTGTACCATTGCAAGATCAATATTGTATTCTTCAACAATATTCTTGATTTCAGTCCAATAATCAGGGTCACTTGCTCTTGGTATAATAAATGTCTTGGTATATAAATCATTTTCATACAAGCCGTAAGCTGTTCTGTTGATGTCTGTTCCATAGAGTTTGGCATCTTTAAATTTGCTCAATCTCAATATGGAACGCGAAATACTTCTTGGAGTAGGGCCTCCAACACCACTAATTAAAATGTTCATTCTTTGTTCATTAAATTAACAACCTTCTTTCTTTTGCCGGAAGAAAGAAGCGGGATTTCATTTACATACTCTATAGCTATAGAAGCATCTGAGCCTAAAAAAGCTCTAAACTCTTGAATCAATTCCTTTTCTCTTAGAAACTTTTCTTCTACATTTAACTTAAATAAATACGATTTCTCCGAAACTTGAACAAATTGATATTGAAGCAATTCAGAATAATCCCACATTCCATTCGTAATAATAAAAGATGACATTAGTTCTCCGTTAGTATTATAAATAGCATCCATTTTTCTACCTTCTATGCTTAAGAGAAATTCATTTACAGCACCATTTATTTTTTCAGTAGTTTTAATTCCAATGTCCCCTGTATCATAACGCAACATGAATGTTCCTTGATTGTAATAATCAGTTACTACTATTCTACCCATTTGGCCATCTTGAAGAGGGATGTTTTCATACATATCAAGAATTTCAATATAATAACTCGCAGAGTTTATCAAGAACCGATTATTTTCTATCAATGTTTGCTGTGCAAGAATTCCATTTTCCACATTGGAATATCTTGAACAGACCTTACAGTTCATGGTTTCTTCTATAATCTTCTTCCCATTTTTAGAAACCGCCTCTGACATAGTTATGATAGAGCCTACTTTAAAAGATACATTGAAACCTGATCTTTTTATGTAGGAAGCTATTGATTCTAATGCAGATGCATATCCCAAAAAGTGAATCCTGCTCGTTTCTTTGTTTAACTTAACTAATATCTCTTCAATTTTTTGATCGGAAAGACTATGAACATCAACAGGTATAATATTCTGCGATTTTTGAAGGATTCTCGATTTCCGATTAAAATCATTCCAGATCTTTAGGTATATAAGTTTTTCCCCGATTTCAAAATTCACTTTACTAGCCATGAATATAGAATCTGCTGAATTTCTATCAACCTTTTCAGCATTCTGATACACCTTAAACGGTAAACCAGTTGAACCACTTGTAACAACTTCTCTTAATTGTTCTTCTGTGAATTTATATGACTTGAATTGATTCAGATCTTTTCTAATATCTCCCTTATTAAGAATTGGAAAGTCTATTATATTAGATTCCTTTGGAAAGGAATTATAAAAAGGGGATTGATCAACAGCTTTCCTTATTATGTGAGATAATTTTCTTGCTTGAAATTCCTTTAACTCATCCAAGGATTTGATCTTTTTTGAAAAGCTTTTCAATTCTTGCATGTGTTTCGAAACTTGTCCTCCTTTTAGGAAATCAAGCATCCAAAATGTTGATTTTCTAATGTTTCTCATCAATCTTTAATTTCTTCCATTGAAAGGTTCCATTGGACGACTATCAGTTTGATTCACTCCTTCTCTGATCAATACTTTTTTAGCTGTAAGAAGTATGATTCTTATATCTAACCAAAAAGTTAGATTTTGAACGTAATGTACATCCAATTCAAATTTCTCTGTCCATGAGATTGAGTTCCTACCATTTACTTGCGCCCAACCCGTAATACCTGGACGTACATTGTGTCTTCTTTTTTGCTCATTTGAATACAAGGGTAAATACTTGAATAACAAAGGTCTTGGCCCAACTAAACTCATATCTCCTTTCAAAACATTGAATAACTGTGGCAATTCGTCTAAAGAAGTTTTGCGTATAAACTTACCTACTGTTGTTAACCTTTTATTATCAGGTAGTAACTCACCATTCTCTCCTTTTTTATCATTCATTGATTTGAACTTAATTAGCTTAAACCTCTTTGTTTTGAAGCCAGGCCGATCTTGAAAAAAGAAAGGATAACCATTATTTGTAATGAACAAAAGAAAAATCAATACAATTATCAAAGGACTCAAGCAAATGATTGCCAATAAACTGACAACAATATCAAAAAAGCGTTTTAAAAATCTGGAGTACATTTCTAACTATTCAATTGCAAATCACATAAATCACCAATGCCAATGAAAAGCGCATCAGGATGTTTATCAAGAATCCCCTTCAAAAGTTTACTCAAGTGTTCCAGTCCATCTTGTCTATTCTTTTCATTCAACATTCCACAAAAATTCACTCTGTGAGAGCTAATTATAGCAGGTTTGTTCCAAAAAAAAGCAGCATCTACTTGATTTAATGCATAATTAACAGGGTCATATCCGCGATTATCTGTAGGTTCAAACACCACATTTCTAACGGAATAAGTCATACCCAAATGGTTCTTCTTACCTGAATAATTTATTACTTTTTTATATTTTCCATTTCCCTGATGTTCATTTTTAACCCAAGGGGTTTCGAGGAATTTTATTCCTCCTTTCTTTAAATATTCATGCATTAATGGATGCTCTCTTCCTCCGGGAGGATTGAATACAGTTGCTGCATATCCATAGACAGTCTCAAAATCTTTTAACCCTTGGGCTACTATTGATTGAAATGATTCATTTTCCGAAAGTGATTCGAACTCAAAGGCCGCTGTGGTTGATATATTTTCGAAACCGGAAGATCCTATAAAGGAATAAGATCTATTTTCTAAAGAAGTAATTGCCTCGACATCCTTATTCTTTAGCTTATAATTGAATGATTTGAGATTAAGATGTTCCCTACCATGAAACTCTGGTCGCATAATTCCGCTTTCAATACCTTGCCTCCATAGACTCCATGCTCCTTTATAATGTTCTGGAATGATGGAAGACAACTTTTCAAAAGATTTTGTCAAAATTTCATATTCATATTTTTGATAACCATTTTCTTTCATGGCTTCAAAATTTATGTTTCCGGTCATCGCCAAAGGAGACCAAATTGCATGATTGCCTTTGGAGTCTTTTACACTTGTCAAAACATCATAAAGAGCCTCCAAATCCTCTCTGGTTTCCAAATGATCTAAATCATCAAATCTAGAATGAGATTTAAGGCCTTTGGATAGCATCTTTTTGATGGCTTCATTTGAATGGGTTCTAATGTTACCGTAATCATCAATGGCAATTGCTACATATTTTTGGGGTGATCGTTTTCCCACAATATTTTTAACGTGGTCAATTACTTTCTGCTTCATTGCTTATTCAAATATTGAATTACGAATTCATCTGCATTTGCTCTTCTAAAATCCTTTGATGCTCTCAATGAATTTCTCGACATTTTTTGTTGCCGCTCTAAATCCGATTTCAGTTTAATAATGAATTTTGCTGCCAAATCCAATTCCGAATTTGAAAAG
>JBLWWK010000016.1:0-60205 GCA_048267965.1 Salibacteraceae bacterium | reverse complement strand
ATGCCTGAGCTCAAACAGCGTGTTCGGTTACGCTGCGCTCTCTGGTATTTCTACCAAAACCATCCGATGCCCAAAACTTCAAGTCTACCGACTTGATAGGGCTTTTACAGATTCTGAGTTAGATTCTTTGTTAAAGATGAATTCCTTTCAATTTAACCCTAGAAAAACAGAAGAAACTCAAATCCAAATTCGATTGGAAATCGAATGCTGTGACTTTTGGCAGTGATAGATGTTTTTGCCACCGCAGTTGCGATTTTTGTTAGAAAATCAAAGCACGTAGGTGAAGCAGGGCAACAACTTGGGAAGTTGTTGAGCCAGCTTGTGCGGAGGGTGAGGCGATGAAGTTTTACTCGTTTTGGTTTGTTTTTAAAGGAACTCGTGAGCTCAACACGATGTGTTTCGGTTGGGAACTTTTTTTCTCCTCAAAAAAAGTGATAAAGAGATTCTTCTGTTTCTTTTAACTTGAAATAGGGCAATAGCTTGGTAAGCTATTGAGCCAGCTGGCGCGGGGAAACAAAAATTCAAGAATCATAAAAAGGTGTTGCTGCGCACCGGCAACACCAAAACTAAAATCGCTCCAAGGCTTCGCGATTTCTTCACGTTTTGGGCTGCCTACACTGCCTTATGATTCAAGTATTCGTTTCAAGAACGAATTCAGGTTTTTAGAGATTCTGGGTTAGATTCTTTGAAAAGGATGAAAAAAAGAAGTTCTTCTCTTTCTTATAGATTAGAATAAAGAACGGAAAACGGTTCCTACCGTGAAAAAAACAGAAAAAATAGATTTACAGTAAAGAGGCTAATTTGTTAGAACCAACGGTTTTTCGGTAAATCGAAGGCGAAGTGTCGGTGTGCTTTTTGAAAAAACGACTGAAATAGAAAGGGTCTTCATAGCCTAATTCTGACGCTATTTCTTCTACCGATTTATTGGTGAGGTACAATTCTCTTTTGGCTTCGATGATTATGCGTTCGGCAATTAGGGCCGACAGTGTTTTGTTATGTGCGGCTTTTACCACTTTAGATAGTGCATTGGGCGAAATGTTGAGCATTTCAGCATAATCTTTGGGTGCGTGCAAGTTTTTGTAGTGCGTTTCGATGTAATCTTTCAGTTTTTGCACAATGAGCTGATCTCCCGAAGCATGCTCTTCAATGGCTACTTCTGGATATTGTTTTTTCTTTATTCGAGAGCAATTGATGAGAAAAAGCTTGAGGTACGATAAAATTGCTTCGTTGGTAGCAAGGTTGTTTTGCTGAATGTCTTTTTCCATTTCACTTACAATCCAGCTTAGGGTTTGAGCTTCGTTTTCGGGTACTGAAACGTACGGAAACTCATAGATGTTGTTAAATAAAACGCCATCGCAAGCTACTTCTGTGTGGTGTTTGTGAATGCAGAAAAAGTTAGGATGAAAATTAAGTACTACCCCTTGTGTTTTCTCTTTGGCATCGAACATAAAGGGTTGGTAGGGAGAGGTGCAAAAGAGTTGATTTGCAGAGAAATCGTACTGTTCGGTATCTACCAAAGCAGTGCCAGCACCCGATTGAATCCAAATTACGGAGTAATAATTAAGGCGTTGAATGTGGTCAAAATGGCGAATGCTTTCAAACTTGTACAGTTTGAAAGCTAATTCGCCCGTTTGTTGGTCTACCAATGTATAGGTCTGATTATCAATCACAATTTTCTATCTTTTTCGACAATGGGCATGTCGTTGATGCTCGCAAAACGCTTGCGCATAAGTCCGTTTTCATCGAATTCCCAAAGCTCGTTGCCGTATGCTCTAAACCATTGGTTATTAGCATTTCGATATTCATACTCGAACCGAACGGCCATTCTGTTTTCACGAAAGCCCCAAAGTTCTTTTTTGAGTCGGTAATCTAGCTCTTTTTCCCATTTTCTGGTTAGAAAAGCTTTAATTTCTTCTCTACCATTAATAAATTCTTTTCGGTTTCTCCATTCAGAATCTTCGCTATAAGCGAGGGCAATTTTTGCTGGATTTTTCGAGTTCCAAGCATCCTCTGCAAATTGCACTTTTTCTTGTGCCGTTTCTAAGGTAAACGGTGGCAAAGGATGCCTTTTTTCTAAACTCATACTCAATTAAAGTTCTTCAGCTAACGGAAAATCGATTTCGATTTGCGTTAAGTTATGCAAATAGTTCATCGCAATTTTATCGCTGATTTGTAAAATTACATCTACCACATTTTCTTTTGTGTAACCGTTATCGTAAAATGCTTTTAAAGCCTCATTGCTTGCTTTGCCTTTGTTTTCGGTAAGTTCTTTAGTAAGAGAAACCAAAGCATTTAGTTTTTCATTGTCGCTATTTCCAGCACGTAAACTAAGAACTTCGTCTTCTGTGAATCCGTTCATTTTTCCGATAACGGTGTGTGCACTCTGACAGTATTTACATTCGTTTACCTCTGAAACAACCAAGTTTACCGCTTCTTTTTCTTTGTTGTTCAGCGAAGTTTTTCCGCCTTGAAAAGCCAAGTATCTTTCTAACCCTGTTGTAGAGTGCGCCATAGTAGCGTACAAGTTGGGCACAAAACCAAGTTGCTTGTTAAGGTTGTCGAAAATTTGCTGGTTGTTGGTTGAAACTTCTTCTCTTGTTGGGATGTTAAAATCTGACATTGTTTTACGTTTTGAATTGTTTGTCAAAATTGACTCCGCAAAGTTGTAACGCCCAACAAGAGAATAGAATAGACAATTTAGGCTAAGAAATGGACAATTCTAACGGGTCTTTTCATTTTCTATCGGTAGGAACCCGATTTTGATTGCTATTAGATGTTTTGTAGGTTGTTGATTGTTAGTGAAATAACTTTTCACCTTTTTGATTGATTTGGAAGCCAGCACCTTGAAAAACTACTTGAGCCTTTCCGTTTTCGAAAGGGTGGGTTCTGTCGTAAATCATCGGGATAACTACCTTGCCAGCTGTATTGATGTATCCGAATTTCCATTGATTTTCTACTTTTTGCGCCACTTGAGCTAGTCCTTCAGAAAAGGCTAAACCAATGCTAAATTGCGGTTTAATTTCAAGTTGGCCTTTTTTATTGATGTATCCCCATTGTTGATTAATTCTAACATTCATTAGACCATTCTGAAAATGACCAACACTTTGGTATTGGCAAGGCACCACTTCTTTCTGTTGAGCGAGTGAATAAAAGCCATTTAACCCATTTTTGCGCACATGAAACCAACCTACACTGGGCATGAAATTGAGAATTTGATGGTATTCACAAGGAATTACCCATTTACCTGTTTCAATAGATAGAAGCCCCAAGTTTTCTCCTTTCCGAAGCACTAAATAATCGTTGTATTGATGGTACAGTTGAACTACGTATTCGTTGGTGAAGAGCAAGGTGTCTAACTGCCGATTAAGCACTAATAAATCTTCTCCCTTTTGCAGATAAAACAATCCTTTTTCGCTGTTAATATCGTGGAATTTATCCCCTAAAACATCGTTTCCTAAACTATCGATTAAGAAAACTTGAGGATTTTCATCTGATGGATGATACTCTTGGCCAACGCGGTAATATGGCTCAAAAGTGGGAGTGTAGCCATACGAGAATATATCAAGATCTTTCAAGCCTGGGTGCTTTTCATAAGAATGAGGTATAGCCACTTTTTTGGCAGCTTTTACAGAAAGTAGTTTTACGTCTTTAAATAGCTCACCGTACTGTAGGTGTATGGTTCCTTCTGCATCTCTAAAAAGATAACAATTACTGGGCGGAGCCGGCACTACAGCTCGCCAAGACAACCCTCTAGGCTTTAACATTTCTAGCCGGTCTACATGCTTTTCGAAGGCAGAAAAATAGTCGATTTCTACCATTTGTTTACCATCTCTAAATTCGTAATACCGTATTTCTGGTTGATACTCAATATGTTTATAAGAGTGAAAACCTTGCCCGAAAATAGGTAGTTGAAAAACCAGTGAAAAAAAGAGAAAGAATGCCCATTTCATACGTTAACCTATTGCTTTTCTCTTAGATGCAAAGGCGAATAAAATTCCATGAATAAAAGAAACGTAAATACCTGCTAAATTTTTTCACTAAACGTTTTTAGGCTATCGAGAATAGGAATTACATCACGACCTCGCTCAGTAAGTGAGTATTCTACCTTGGGCGGAATCTGAGCAAACGATTGTTTGTGAAGTAGTTTGTATTCTACCAATGCTTTTAATTCTTGAATCAACATTTTTTCGCTGATATCTGGAATTTGACGTTTTAACTCACCGTAGCGTTTTTTTTCTAGGCCAATTTCATTGATGATTCTCAACCTCCATTTGCCACCTAACATTTGCAGTGTTTTGCCTACTGCACAATCGTCTGCCGAAGCTTTGCAATTTTTCACAATTCGTGTATCTCTTTAAATAAGGTAAAACTTACTAAAAGGTAGGTAGTTTACTTTTTAGTAGGTACTTGTAGATAAGTAGGCAAAGATAGAGGTTTGCACTACAAAACAATCAACATGAACAATAGAAAGATATTTGTAGTGGGCGCTTCAGGATTTCAAGGTGGAGCCATCGCAAACGCTTTAGTAGAAAAAGGAAATAAAGTAACCACGTTAAAGCGAAATGCTGAGCAAGGTATGCCAGTTACAGAAGGTGTAGAAATCATTTCTGGTGGTTTAGAAAATGTAGAAAGCTTGCAAAAAGCCATGCACGGTGCAAATGCTGCGGTTTTAACACTTCCGTTGCTTTTCGATGTAGAGCAAGTAAAGCAATTTACGGCCAATTTTATAGAAGCAGCAAAAGCAGAAAAAGTTGCTTTAGTAGTTTTTAACTCAAGCTTTCACTTGCCTGTAGAAAAAGTAGGCATGATTTCTTTAGATGTAAAGGTAGAAGCCATGGAACTGTTAAAAGCTTCAGGACTCAATGTAATTACTTTAATGCCTGATGTTTATATCGATAATTTGGCAGCTCCTTGGTCTATTCCGTTAGTGGTAGAGCAGAATATTTTACCCTATCCGGTTGCAAGTGGAGAAAAAATTCCGTGGATTAGTCATGTAGATTTGGCGAAATCGGTGGCAGCAGCAGTAGATCATCCTGAGTTAGCAGGACAAACATTGCCGATTGGTGGCAACTTGTATACAGGCGAAGAAATTGCGCAGGCTATTAGCCAAGAAGTGGGCAAAGAAGTGAGTTTTATTGGCATTACTCCCAACGATTTTGAAAACAATTTGGTAGGGAGTTTTGGACCTGTTGCAGCTAAAGAAATCTCGAATTTATACCGCTATGTAGACGCTGAAAAACAGAATTTACGAAGCAAAGATTTTGAGGCAACACAGGCTCTTTTAAACGTAGAGCTTCAGCCATTATCTTCTTGGGTGAGCTCTATTCAGTGGAAATAAAATTTTGAGAATAATTCCGTTAAAAACCTTTAAAACCATGAAAAAGATGCGTTTTAAGGGTTTTTTCTTTTCGGTAGGAACCCGATTTAAACCGCTATTTAACCCTCTTTATTCATTATCAACCTTATACTTAAATACGAGCATGTGTTTTAATTGAATGCCATTTTCTAGAATTGGCGCATCATAATTTTTCAAGTAAAACGATTTTCGTATGCTTTCTATTTCAAAACCACATTTTTGATAGAAAAGGATGTTTTCAATCGATGCATCACCGGTTCCTACCAGTATATTTTGAAGCTTTATTTCTTTACACAAATCTTTGAGCCAATTCATAATTTGCCCACCAATGCCTTGTTGCTGGAACTCAGATTTTACGGCTAGATTTTTAATTTCTACAGTGGTAGTGTTAATGGTTTCTAGCGCAAGAGAGGCAACAATTTGATGATTGTAAGAAGCGGTGAAAATTACACAACGGTGAATGTATTTTTCTATGGCTTCTAGGGTCTCATCTGCCAGCAACATTAATTCGTAAGGGATTTCGCCTTGTAGTGGTTGCAACTCAATGTTGATCATAATGTATTCATTTTAAGGTTGATTTTTTAAGAAATCCGGGTGCCGTTTTTAACAGGTAAATTAGGTTGTAAAAGGGTAACTTCTTGGTTATCTGCCACAGCGCCCAGCACTAAACACTCGCTCATTATATTGGCAATTTGTTTCTTGGGGAAATTCACTACCGCCACTATTTGTTGGCCAATTATGTCTTGTGCAGCATATAAATCGGTGATTTGCGCAGAAGATTTCTTAATTCCCCATTCGCCAAAATCGATGGTCAGTTTATAGGCAGGATTTCGGGCTTCTTTAAATTCTTCTACCGTGAGTAGGGTTCCTACCCGCATTTCTACTTTTAAGAAATCATCGAAAGAAAGGTTTTCCATGTTTTAGGCTATTTTGAGTGATGTCATGGTTAAAGAACCTCCTACGGCTTTATCGTTAAATAGTTCGAGTTGGTCGGTTTTGTTTTGCAAAGCCAAGGTGTAAAGTAGTGGTAAGTAATGCTCTGGAGTAGGGATGGCAAGTTGAACAGCGCCACCCAATTGAGAATAGTTGATTAGCGAAGCATGGTCTTCTTGGAGAATATGCTTTTTAAATGTTTCGTTGGCTTCTAGGGCCCAATCAAAAGCGAAATTGTCTTCGTTTATTTTATCCCAAGCTACTTTTCTTAGGTTATGCACTAAGTTTCCGCTACCAATTATTAACACCCCTTTGTTTCTGAGTTGGGCTAATTCTTGCGCCAATTGATAATGGTATTCTGGCGGTTGGGTATAATCTAAACTTAGCTGAATTACTGGAATGTTGGCGGCAGGATACAAATGCTTTATTACACTCCAGGCACCATGGTCTAATCCCCATTGGTGGTCGAGTAAAATAGAGGCAGAGCTGATGATCTCTTGCGTATATTTTGCCAATTCTGGACTTCCGGGTGCTGGGTATTCTACATCGAATAAAGCTTGCGGAAAACCGCCAAAATCGTGAATAGTTCTGGGTTGTGCCATGGCAGTAACCTGTGTGCCACGTGTTTCCCAATGTGCAGAAATGCACAAAATAGCTTGAGGCTGCGGTAAGGAGTTGGCAAGTGTTTTAAAACCTTGAACAAACTCATTTTCTTCAATGGCATTCATAGGATTTCCGTGGCCCAGAAATAGAACCGGCATTTTTTCTGTCGAGGCCAAAGAAGAAGACCATTTTTTAAATTCTCTCGGTTTCATAGCATAGCTAAATAACGTGAAAAGCCCCAATGATTGTAAAAATTGCTTTCTATTCATTTTTCACTTTTCGTTTAGGTATCGAATGTAAGTTAGCCCTGTAGGCCAACCAAAATTATGTTTAGAAGGTGGTGTTGTTTCTAAGTTAAGTGGTTGTTATATAGTGTGTTGTTAGTGCTGTTTTTGTGTGGTGGTAAGTTGAGTCAAGAAGAAAAAGGCACCTCTCTGGTTCACCAGAAAAGGCGCCTTTCGTCCCGCTATGAAAATTGTACTAACTGAGCTTTCTTTTTTGAAATGCCTCTATCCCTAACCCTAAAAAAGTAGATAGAAGCGCAACATGAATCATCGATTGCATCCAGTTACCGGTGGGTAAATACACCGTAATTATAGCGATTAGCATAATAAAAGCTGCGTAAATAAAAGAGATGGCTGTGCGCTTGTTTAAAATCATGAAAACGCCCGCTACCAGCTCTGTTGCGGCTAAGAAAATGGCCAAAATATAGGTGCCTGTATCGCCTAAAAAGCCAAAACCGATGCTGCCCAATGTGGCAGCCATTTTATCTAACCCTACGCCACCAAAAAGTCCTGTGAAAAATTTTTCTACTCCGCCCCAAATAAATAATATTCCTAAGCCTACTCGAATAATTGTGTTTCCTAATTTCATGTTTTGATTTATTTTAATTGATTGATTGCGTGTTTTTTAAGTAGGCGGTAGGAACGCGATTTTATTCTTCTTCACGACAGAAGTCTCGCTTTAAATCTCTGTTGGTTTTAGAGCCCCATTTGAGCATTTCGTCTAACATTGGGCTCAGTGATTTACCAAATTCAGTAAGTGAATATTCGATACGAACAGGGGTTTCACTCATTACCTTTTTTTGAATAATATCGTCAGCTTCTAATTCTGCTAAAGTGCTCGACAACATCTTATCGCTGATAAAGGGCATTTTCTCTTTTAGCTGAGCATATCTCACTGCACCGTTTTCTATTTTCCAAACAACGGCTGGTTTCCATCGCTTTCCCAAAAAACGAATGGTTGTCACAAACGGACAGTCGTAATCGAGAAATTGACCGTTTTCAAAATTGGTAGCTTCTAATTTTTTCATAATTACTAAACGGTTAGTGAATAACCATTTGGTTAGTACATTGCAAATAAAGAGAAATGTTAGGAAATTGGCCAAGTATTGTTAAAAAATTAACACTTGCAAAAAGACCACTTTCCAGTTGAAACGTAGGTGGGTAAAGGAGTAGAGCTGATTGTAAAAGAGAATTGAGAAAAGAATGAAAAACCCTGAAATTCATCATTTCAGGGTTTTTTATGGTTTAATTCAGCTTGGTGAGCAGCAAATTCAGCTTATCGCACCATTGGTTGGCCGCAATTAATTCTCCGTAGAGTTGTATGGTCTCATCGGTGTTAAAAAACTCGATAGAAATTATAGGTCTCCCTTTGGCTTTGGGCGAAAATTGAAGTTCAATTTTGTCGATAATTGTTTGTGAGCCACTGGCTTGTTTTACCGTGCGTGTAGTTTTAATTACTTCGCAATGATGAAAATTATTTAAATCGATTTGTTTTTCAATTGTGCGCTCATCTTTCTTTTTGAGGTAGTAGAGCACTTTTTGGGTTTCATCAATTCCGATAATAAAGTTTCTTACTATTTCGTATTTAGAAATGCTGTGTTGCTGCTGCTTAGCAAGTCCATGTAACGATTGTATAAATTGCTTTTCTTTTTTCTTTCTGTTGGTCATCATGAGCACAAAAGGCAGGGCACAAAGAGCCACAGAAGCAACGCCTGCAATGGCGCTTCCGATATCTAATCCCATTCTTCTAAATGTTGAGGGTGAGTTACTTAAATTAAAATGGTGGATGTGTTCCTTCAATAAAAAAGGAGAGAAGAATAGAATTTACCAGAAATAGTGAAAGGGGTAAATAAGGTCTTTTTTACGCTGTTGAATGTAAAAAAGTAAAGACGATTCTAAGTAGCCGTTTTGTAACTGTACGATCCGTTTTTCTAAACCCGTTAAAGGGTGAAAAACGAATGAAAAATCACAATTAGATTGCGCCTCAAAACCATTGCTAACAATAGTAATTGACCGATCTGATGTTGAAAGGTGATGGTTGAAATTTTGGCTAAACGAGGCTAAAAAATGCTCGTGTTGCTGGTCGGTTAAGTTGTTTTCTAATGGTGGTGAGGCTTGCGCAGCCAAGCCCATGGCAAAGCCATAGACCAACACTAAAAACAGCGAACCGATATGTCTCAACTGTGTTTTCAAGAGGTCAAAAGTAACGAAGAATTAGGCATAATTTTGAATTGAGTGCAGTGAAATAGTTGTTAAAAAAGATACGTTCTTCGGCTAATAAAAGTGGGTTAAGAAGTCGTGAGTTTCTCAAAGTAAACCGAGAGAGCTAACCTTATTGATTTCGTGTTCCTACCGAGAAAGACAGAGCAGTAATTCGGTCCTTTTTATCGGTACGAACTCGTTTTTCGCTGCTAAAAAACTTCTGAATCGAAAAGATGAAGATGTTCTTTTTTCATGATTCCGCGAATATTCGTTAGAAAAATCGTGATTAACTGCGCAGCGTTGTGGTACGATTCTGCATAAAGGTAATTGAAAAGTAATCTGCTTTTAGCCAACTGAACCGAACAGAAAAGTGGTAAATCGATGTTTTCAATGATTTCTTCGTTTTCTAATGCTTTTTGCAGTAAATCAGGAATTAAAACATCGTAGAGATGAAAATTGTACGTTTCGATAAGGGTATTAAGTTCTGGGTAGTGTTTTTTTAGGTGAAAGAAGAACGAAGGGTGGTAGGTAAACAACTCGGCCAGCCCGTTTTTATAAATGCGCAACACCTTTACAATGGGAGGTAAGTCGGCAGCTTCTGTTTCTTCTGCCAATTCTTTGTGGTCGTTAATTACCTTGTGTACGCAAGCTTCGAATATGTCTTCTTTGTTTTTAAAATGCTGTTTGAGCACTTTAGAATTTATCTGTGCCTCAGAAGGTAGTTCGCTCATGCGAATAGGCTGGGCACCTTTACGTTTCATTACCAGAATAATCTTATCAATCAGTTCGTTTTTTGTCATAACAATCGTATTCATAAAAAAATGGAACCAAAGCAAAATACTAAGAATGTATTCTGCTCGGTTCCATCCAACTAAAAACAACTATCCCCCTAAAGGATCTTTACGCCAAGCTTGCTTGCTCGAGTGTTTCGTTAATTTCTGTATTCAGTTCTTCTTTTGGCGTTTCTTTTAGTTCGATTTGGGTTTTCTTGTCCATACCGAATTTAGCCAATAACTTATCGAAAATGTAGTAGATAAGAGGAACAACTACTAACGTTAAGAACATAGAACTGGTTAAGCCACCAATAAGAACCCATGCCAAGCCGTTTTTCCATTCGGCACCCGCACCCGATGCAAGCGCAATGGGTAACATACCAATTACCATAGCTAAGGTGGTCATTAAAATCGGGCGAATTCTCACTTGTGTAGCTTTTAGCAAGGCCGCTTTTAACTCTAAACCGGCTTCTTTTAATTGGTTGGTGAAGTCAACTACCAAGATGGCATTTTTAGCTACCAGACCAATCAGCATAATCATACCTAGAATAGAGAAAATACTCAACGAGCTTTTGGTTAAAGCCAGAGCCAACAAGGCACCAATAACTGCTAACGGAAGCGAGAACATAACTACTAACGGGTACACATAGCTATCGTAAAGAGCTACCATAATGAGGTACACAATAATTAACGAGGCTAGAAGGGCAATTCCTAAACTACCAAAGGCTTCTGATTGGTTTTCTAAATCACCGCCCATCGAGTAACTTACGCCAGCCGGCATGTCGAGTTCTGCTAACTGAAGCGTAATTTCTTCACCTACGGTTCCTACAGGTCTACCAATTACTTGTGAAGAAATAGTTACGGTAGGAACCTTGTCTCTTCGGTTGAGCTCGGTAGGACTAGAGCCTTCGATAATTTCTGCGATTTGGCTCAGTTGAATTCTTTCACCCTTACGATTGATCATAGTAAGTTGAGCAACATCTTCTATTTTTTCACGGTTAAATTCGTCTAAAACAATGTTAATATCGTATTCGTTATCGCCATCGCGGTATTTAGATTCTTCTACACCGTTAAAAGCAGTTCTCATGGTTCCGCCCACTTCTTCGAGCGAAAGGCCTAGGCGCGCCATTTTATCTCGATCAACTTCCACTTGAATTTCTGGGCTACCAGCTTCCATTGAGCTTTCAACTTCTGCTGTTCCTGAAATGCCACTTACAATCTCTTTTACACGATCGGCTACTACTTTAACAGAGTCTAAATCAGTTCCGCTCAAGATTACCTGAATAGGGGCATCGGTACTTCCACCCGTCATTGAAATGGGAGTAGCTTTGAATTTGGCTCCTACAATACTTTCTTGAAGTGCGATTTGTAATCTACGAGAAAACACCTCGGTAGAAACATTGCGCTCACCTTGATCTACCAACTGAACGTTTAGCTCGGCCATGTAAGGTGTTGCATTGGTAGACATTTGACCAGAACTTTGCCCAACGGTAGAAGAGATGCGCTCAACTTCTGGGAATTGATTGATAAATTGCTCTACTTCTTGGGCAATTAAATTGGTTTGGCGTAAACTCGCTTTTTTAGGCAGTTCTACTTCCATTTTAAATTCACCGCGGTCTCCGTTCGATACGAACTCACTTCCAATAAAACCAAAGCTCACCAAAGTGAAGGATGCTATAAACAGAACAAATGTGACGCTCAACACTACAATTTTGTGGTTAAACGACCATTTGAGAGCGCCCGTCATTGCGTTTTCGAAACCAGTAATTACATTTTCGAACCAAGTAATGAATTTACCAATGAGTCCTTTACTTTTAAGATCAGATACTTTTGAGAATCTTGAAGCCAACAAAGGAATCATGGTAAAAGCCACCAATAAACTCAATAAAGTACTCATGGCTACTGTAATAGAGAATTGGCGCATAATGTTACCAATTAGCCCACCGGTGAGCGATAGAGGTAAAAATACTGCTACAATAACCAGTGTTATAGAAACTACGGTAACGCCAATTTCACGAATTCCATCGTAGGCCGCTTGGTATTTGCTTTTCCCCATTTCCATGTGACGGTAAATGTTTTCAATCACCACAATGGCATCATCTACCAAGATTCCTACTACAAGAGAAAGAGCTAGCAACGTCATTAAGTTGAGCGAAAAACCCATCAACATCATCACGGTAAACGTAGAGATAATAGAGGCAGGAACCGCTAACATTACAATTACAGCATTTCGTAAACTATGTAAGAACAACAGCATAACGAGGGCCACCAAAACAATAGCGAAAACTAAATCGTGAATTACAGCATCTGCGGCTTCTAGCGTAAACTCTGAGCTATCAGAGGCAATAGAAAATTCTAAACCCGCAGCGGCATGTTCTTCTTCTAGTTGCGCCATTAATGCTCTAGCTTGTGCACTAACTTCTACAGCGTTGGCATCACCTTGTTTTTGAATATTAAGTGCAATGGCAGAAGAGCCATCTACACGACTCAAAATTTCAGCTTCTTTTTGGGTATCGTGTACTTCGGCCACATCTTGTAACCGAACAACGGATCCTTCAGGAGTAGACTTAAGTACTAATTGTCTAATTTCATCTAAATTCTTGTATTTACCGGCTAAACGCAATAAAGTTTGTGTTTCACCATTTTTTACTTTTCCGGCTGGGAAATCGATATTGGCCGATTGAATAACCTGACTTACTTGAAGAATACTGAGTCCGTAAGTTTCTAACTGATCTTCGTTTAAGTTGATGCGAATTTCTCTTGGTTGTCCACCTAGAATATCTACTTGGGCAACCCCTTGAATTTTAGCTAGTTGAGGTTGAATGGTTTTGTCTACCAAATCGTACAAATCGGTGCCCGATAAATCGGCTTTTACCCCAAGATTCATAATCGGTAAGTCGCTAAAATCGAATTTACCCAAAGACGGCTGTTCAGCATCGTCTGGCAGGTTGTTAATAATGGCATTTACCTTTCTCTGTGCTTCTTGTAGCGCCTGATCTTCGTCTACACCCTGTTGCATTTCGATGGTCACAATCGAAACACTTTCCATAGAAGTGGAGTTAACGCGTTTTAGACCTTCTAGTGTAGAAACAGCATCTTCAATTTCTTTGGTGACTGAATTTTCTACTTCGTACGGAGCCGCTCCGGGATATACAGTGCTAACGGTAAGAACCGGGAAACTCATATCTGGAAGCAACTCGTAGTTGAGTTTGCTGTAAGAAAACATTCCCAACCCAATGAGAATGGTAAAGAGTACTACCACGAGGGTAGGTCTTTGTATGGATGTTTTTGTAATATTCATTGTATACTGCGGTTAAGATTATTTTTCGAGAACAGTGACTTTGGTTCCTTCAGAAAGGTTAATTTGGCCGTTGAGAACCACCTTGTCTTGCGGTGAAATGCCCGACAGAACCTCTACCACATCGTCTCGGTTTTCACCGAGCGTTAGCGATTTTAACTCGCTGTAGCCTTTGTTAACCACATACACTTCTGGATTTTGAACACTACCAATTAATGCGTCTCTTTTTAGGTAATATTTGGCCGCAGATAGATCAAATTTGAAATGAGCGGTGGCGTACATGCCCGGCTTTAACTTTTCTTTTTGGTTGTTGTTGAGTTCTAATTCAACAGCGTAACGAAGAGCGCCATCTGCTTTTGAAGCGATAGAGCGAATGTGGGCGTTGAACTCTTTTTGAGGATACAGTTGTGTGGTTACTTTTACAGAGTCGCCTTCTTCTAATTGAATAACTTCGGCAGCCGTTAGTTTTACATTCAGTTGAAGAATAGATGCATCTACAATTTCGTAGAGTTTATCGTTTTTGCCAATAAATTCGCCTTCTTGCACAAAATCGTTGTTGATTTTACCGGTTGCGGTAGCTCTTATTTCTGTATTTTCTAGGCGTTTTTTGGCTGATCTGTATTGAGCTTCGGCATTTTTTACTCCGATTTTCACTTCTTCTAATTGGCGTTGAGTAACCGCATCTTCTTTGGCCAATTTGGTGAAGCGTTCTAAATCTGATTGTAGTTTTTCTAAATTGGTTTTAGCGGCTTCTACTTCAGATTCAATGATGTCGCTTTCTACTTTTGCGAGCAATTCGCCTTTTTGCGTGAAACTTCCTTTTTCTTTGAATACACGAATGATTTTTCCTTGCGTTTCTGAAAGAAGAGCTAGGTCTGTTTTGGCTACCAGAACACCATCGGCTTCTACCTGACCTTGAATGGCTTTTTTCTGAAGTGAAGTAACCTCTACTGGAATGGCCTCACTGGTAACTTCTGCTAGTTTGGCTTCGGCTTTCATTTCTTCTTTGTTGCCGTATAAGGTAAATCCGATTAAACCGATAACGGCCAAACTGATAATAGGGATAATTGCTTTTTTCATTACTTTTTGCTTGAACAGTTGTGTGCTTATTGTGCTATGATTGATTTTAATTTTCCTTGAGCTTTTAATAAATCGAGCTCAGCGATTTTGAATTTGATTAATTCGGTGTAGTAGTTGTTTTGCGATTCTCTATAGGCTTGCTCGGCATCTAACAATTCGGTTAGGTTAGCTACTTGCTCTTGGTAGAGGGTTTGTGTTTGGTGGTATACTTCTTTAGCTAATTCTTTGTTCTCTTCTTGAACCCGAACCGATTCTAAGCTGTTTGCCAACTGCTCTCTCGCATTCTCAAATTGCATATCGAGCTGACGCTGCGTTTGCGTTTGATCTAGGTCGATTTTATCGAGCTCAATTTTCGACTGTTGAATCTGATAGTGCTTTTTAAATCCATCGAAAATGGGAATGTTTAACTGCACTCCCCAAAAGGTTTGTTCGAACCAAGGCCGACCGCTTTCTAAGAAATTAAACTCGGTTCTCTGCGCTTGGTAAGAATGCTGGCCAAACAACGATAGAGTAGGGATGTAACCTGCTACAATTGAACTTTTCTCAAGTTCTCTTAACAGTTTTTGCTGTTCGAGAATTTTCAACTGAATTTGTTGCTCGCGTTCAGAGTCGAAAAGTGATAAAGAGATGGATTCTAGGTTTTCTGGTTTTACCAACTCAATACTGTTCGAAATGGGCATTCCCATTAAGAGTTTTAAATAGTTTTTCTGCTGTTTGTAGTTGGCTTCAAGCGATTTAACCTGTGTGTTTAGGTTGGCTTTATTCACTTTTACACGGTTGTAGTCGGTGCGCTTTACCAGATCGTTGTTGTACTGAGCTTTCATTACGTTTTCTAATTGCTCAATGGTTTTAAGGTTGCTATCTAACACGCTTAATCTTGATTCTATTTGTAAAGCCGTATAGTAAGCAGTTGATATTTCGTACATCACTTCTTCTTCTGTGTTTAGCTTAAGCAAGCTGTAGAGTTGTCTTGATGTTTTGGCTGCTTTTACGCCTGATAAGTAGGCTTTACTGAACAAAAGTTGATCTGCTTTTAAAGTGGCGTTGGCATTAAAAGGCGTACCAAATTGAACTTCTACTTCCGTACCGGGTTGACCAATAATTTCTCCTGGTAAAATTTGTGTAGGTAAACTGGGATAGTTTTGGTACTGACCACTAGCTGAGATTTGAGGTAATCCACTGCTTAATACTTCCCCTTCTTGGTAGCGAGCTGCTTGTTGGTCTTGCTCTGCTTTTTGAATGGCAATACTGTTCTCTAACCCGTACTGCAAGGCTTGTTGCAGCGAAAGCGAATAGTCTGTTTGCGCTTTCAGTAGTTGAGGTGCGAGCCAAAAAAGCAGGCTGAGGAGGCTTAAGTTTTTTAAATGTTTCATTGTTTTTAATTGATTGTTGAAATGTAGTAATCAATAGTTAGTTCGGGAAAAAGAGAACTAACTGAGGCAAAATTTTTTAGGTTCTTATTCTATCAATTTTCTTTTTCTTCTTCCCATTTCTTGTAAAGAGCTGGAATTTCGTTGTTTAAATATCTCATGAAACTTACTACATCGGTTATGCTATCGTTAAATTGAGCAGTTTCTGCCGGTCTTTGTTTCACAATTTCTTCTAATAAATCTGCAGTTTGCTGAAAATGCTTGAAACTAGATTTAATAGCTTCTCGCCAAGAGCCAATTCTGCTTCTAAAGTATCTTTTACGATCTCCTGAATGCGTGATGTATTCTACCTTTTCTACATTCATGAGCATGTTAATTGCGTTACTTGTTGCACTTTTACTGAGGTTTAACGTCTCTCGAATTTGATCGAACGATAACTCAATAGTTGGAGATACGGTAAGTAGCGCTATAATACGGCCTGAAGCAGGTGTCATTCCGCTTTTTTCATGAATTACTCCTAATCTTTCGATCAGTCGTTTTTGCTCTTCGTTTAAATTTACTGCTTCGCTCATATTTTCTCAATTGCTTGGCAAAGGTAAGAGGTTTTTTTAGTTCTCCAAATACAGAACTAAAAATAATTTTTGAAGAAGTATTCGAGGAAATAGAGCGAGCTTAGTGGGTAAAGGGTTTTAGGAGCCACTTTTCAAATTGAAATAGGAATATCAATTATTATTATTTGTTCAATAAGGTCAAAATCGGGTTCCTACCGATAGAGCAGAATTAGCTGTTTCTAGTGTAACAGTCGAGGGTGAGATTGTTAAATAGGTTGGCGGTGAAAAAAAAGAAGGCGTTGGTTTTGAAATAATTGGTTAAAAGGTATGTAGGAGGCAGAAAGGGAGAGAACACACCTACCAAAAACAGATGGCTTTAGTAGGTGTGATACAGGACTTTGAATTTATGATTTTTTGTTTTGGTTAATCTAAAAACCTAACCTTGGTAAAACCAATAGTCAACTCTTGTTTAGGCACTCTCATACCAAATACAGAGCCCAATACTATTCCATGGCCAAACAAAACCAATTCATTTTTAGCCAATTTTTTACTATTAAATGGGCGAAAAAGTACATTCTTCTCACTCGAGAATAAATTAGTTGAGTATAAAAGCTGTTTTTTATCATTTCCTTTAGAGTCAACAGTAACGAGAACAACGTTCGTCTGATCTAAAATAGACATATATTGAATTTCACCTTCACCATTAAAAGATAGGTTTCTGGGGTGATCATTGAATAGAAAATACATTTTGTTGTTCGCAACAGCCAATGCATAAGAAGAATAAATTCCTAGATCATCTACTGTTATTTGCTTTTTTGGTATTTTCTTTGTCCATTCTATCTTTCCTTCAGATGATTTACTGATAATTATTATTTCGTTGAAATTGTAGGTTGTCGTTGATCTCGAGCCTCCGTCTGAAGTAACATAAGAAGTGGTGAATTGATAGAATTGCTCAGCTATTAAGATTGCTCCTCCATCGTCTCTTGTTACAATATTGTTTAGATCATATTCTAATCTACTAACATCTTTTCCTTTAGAAGTTTTTTTTAAGGATTTCTCCTTTTCCTTTTCTGAGAAATACTGAGTCAGGAAATCTGAATCAAATTCTTCGAATGATTGAGCTACTATCTCGTTAGTTTCTGAGCTAATCCTTGAAAAGAAACTGCCTTCGATACTGCTTGTGCTTTCAGAAGAGTAGAACCCGCCACAGATTACATCTTGGTCTTTGTTAATAGCAATTTTCATATCAGTGAGAAATTTTCCTTCTATTTCTAAGGGATGTTCTTTAAGCTGATTGCCATTGTTCAAAAAGCTGAATACGTGAAATTTATAATTAGGATTGCCTTTCTTTTCTTTCGTTCTTTTCTCATCATAAATGAGGCCTAATAAGTGTACATTTCCTTTACTATCTAATTTATAGTCTTCTATATCCATCAATTCTTCTGTGTACGTTAGGTCTACTCTTTTATGCCACAATTGATTCATGTTCTTATCAAATACATGAAAACCAAATTTTTCATTTTCTCCTCTATCGTAAGGTAAACTGTAATAAATAAGAAGATTAGAATCTGCATAAGAGATTTCATAATCGAATAAACCAGAATTGGCTATACTTTTCTCTGAATAATCAATTTCAGCAATCTTAATTAATTCTTTGCTGGGTTTTAACGTCTCTTTATTGATAGATTGATAAAACAAAAAATTCTTTTTTAATTTTTGATTTGCAAAAGAGCTAAAAAGGTATAGTTCGTTGTTGAGGTTAACTATAAACTCAAAATACATTTCTTTATTTTTCTCTTCTAATACAAATTCTACCGATTTAGTCCTCGACATTTCTTGGTCGTAATGTTCTAGGTAGTGATTTTTTATTTTTCCAGCAATATTTACTTTTTTGCGGTAAGTGTAAATACCCGTTTCATCATAGCCAACAATGTCTTCAAAAATCGTTCGTTTCTCAATTTCTTGTTTCTTATCTGTAATTATTTCAACATTTTCTAATGAATTTTGTCCAAATCCGACTAGAGTTGAAACTATCAATAAACTGAAAATTAAAATCTTTTTTTTCATTCTTATTTTTTTAAAATATAATTCCGAATTTTAACCCAATAGGCATTACTGCTGTTACTTCATTTTCTATATCGTTAGAACTGTAATCTTTGAATCTTACACCTATACCAATACTATAGTCGATCACAAAAAACTTACCTGCTTTCATTTGTATTCCCCAGTTAACAGTATAATCTGTATGGACGATTGTGGCCCCTTCTTGATTGTAATGTCTTTTTCTGAATTGAACCCCTAAATAGTTTAATTCAGGAGCATACCCTTGAAAATAATATTTGGGCTGTATCCAAATACTATAACCAGATTCTGGATTTTTTAGATGACGATCTATTAACGATGATTCTTTAGGTATTTCGGGAGTATAAAAAGGTAGTATTACACCAGCTCCTACTTCAAGAGCAAATAATTTATGTAAAACTCTTTCATAATATATTGGAAGATCTCCAGTTATAGCTGAAAATGTATTGATTTTAACAAGATTTCGATATCCTATTCCGCCTTCATCATCGAAATAATGAGAATTGTCTAGATTATTATCGTTTTGTGCATTCACTTCTTGTTTTATGCCACATGCAACAAGCAGAAATAGCAATACTATAATGGCTTTCATGGTCTTAATAAAGGTTGAAATGTGTGGTGAATTATAAGATGACTAATTTGAAGGAGTAAACGATGCTAAGAATACCTCTTAAATTACTTGTTGAAGTAGGATGTTAAAACGGTACGGCTGCACTAAATAAGAATTCTGATTTGTAGTTAAATCTGACGGCAGCTGCAAGACGAGCTTGAAGAAGTAAATAGGTAGCAACATGTGAAGTATATTGGTATCGTATTTTTCAAAAATAAGTAATTCTAATAAATACACTTGTTTTTCCTTGTTACTCTATCTAAAAACTTCATTTATTTGTGTATTGTAATGATACTCAAATGAGTAGGCTTTCTTTCTCGAAAAATAGTGGAAAATATTAATTCCTATTATTTGTTCAATAATGTCAAAATCGGGTTCCTACCAATAGAGTAGAATTAGCTGTTTCGAGTGAAACAATCGAGTGTGTGATCGTTAACCATGCCGATAGATTGCATGTAGGCGTAGATAATCACTGGGCCCACAAAAGTCATGTTGCGTTTTTTTAAATCTTTCGAAATTTTCTCTGAAAGAGGTGTGCTGGCAGGTACTTCTTCTAGGGTTTTGAATTGATTTACAATGGGTTGGTGGTTAACAAACGACCAAATGTAATTACTGAAGGATCCGAATTCTTGTTGAATTTGAAGAAAACTTTTAGCATTACGACTCGCTGCCTTTATTTTGAGTTTGTTTCTGATAATGCCTTTGTTTTGAAGTAGTTGTTTTTCATCTTCTTCGGTGAGTTGGGCTACTTTTTCTACATCGAAATGGTGAAATGCGGCTCGATAATTTTCTCGTCTTTTTAAAATGGTAATCCACGAAAGGCCGGCTTGGGCTCCTTCTAAAATCAATAACTCGAACAATTCTCGATCGTTAAAAGTAGGAACTCCCCATTCTGTGTCGTGGTACTTTTGATAAATAGAGTCAGAACCGCACCATGCGCAGCGTATTTTCGAATCGTTGTTTTGCATCTACTACCTGTTGAATAACCCAAAGGTGATGAATTTTGTCGATTTTGAATTAACGAAGGGTGGGTTCCAGGTATACGTTCATGATAAGGGCGTTTTTTTCGCTGCTGTTGAGGTCTCGTTTGCAGCCGCTAAGTTTAGAAGTGTTTGCTAAAGTCGGGCACATTTCTGGAGTCTTAATTTCGGTAGGAACACGATTCGCGTTCCTACAGAGATAGCGTTACTGTTTTTCGATATTGAATTCTATTCAAATTACTGTGAAAGATAGCTTTTGCGCCATTCGACAACCGCTCGGTAAACAATAAAGAGACAACAAAGAATCATAATTAGCACGCCAATTCTGTGCATATACGCTGGGTCAATGGGTTTGTAGCGCGCGTAGAACGTATCGCTAATGAGGTAGGTTACGTTAAAAAAATGCAAGATAATTAGGGTGTAAATACTCCAATGTATTGTTTTTAATTTAGTTAGAATAAATGGGATGAGGAAAATGCAGAAAAAAGTAATCATTCCATGAAGATGTTCTGTGGCAATAAAATCGTATCCATAACTATCGAAACTTTGAATAACAAATAGAAAATGAATAAAATGATTAACAGCAAATAGTATTGTGAGAAAAGAAAGTAGTTTTTTTAGAATAATTGAGGTATAAATATGTTTTAAACCAAAGTAACCTAAAAGCATTAAAATAATGAGATTGATTAATGCAGATGTTCTGCCAGAATTACGAGCACATTCAGCAAATATTTCTATACTTGGTTCAATGGTAAATTTGGCTCGGTAATAAATTAGGATATTGAGAAGTAAAATGCCAACGATAGAAAGAGATAGTTGTAAAGGTTTCATTATGAGTTAGGTTGATACGTGTCAATAACTCATTTTTTCATCAATTAGTATGATTTAATCCACTTTTCTGTAAAACTTTCTGAATGGTTTTCTATAGTTATAAGATATAATCCTTTTTGAAGTGAATAGGTAGGGATAGCCTGCTCAGAATAATACTGTTCTTTCTGAAGAATAAGCTGACTGTTTACCGAATAAATCTCTACCGTATAAGGTAGGTGAGAAGAAGAGGTTTTTATTCGTATAAAATCAGTACCCGGATTGGGGTAAATTACAGGTAAATCGGTAGAGGCGGTGGAACTAGAGTTGGTTTCCCAGCTGTTCTTCATTATTTCTTTAAAGCTGAAATACTGCCAAGGTGTAAACCTGCAATGTCGAAAACGCAAGGCGGTAGAAAGCACTCCGTTGGTAACGAAACCTTTTCCATTAAAATAAAAGAGAGAACTGCCGCTTTCTCCAGGTATTCCGGTGGCATTGCTTACACCGAAAGAGGAAGAATCTGCCCAATCTACCTGACCTACATTGTAATAGAGTGTGTCTCCGTTGTAGGGTGTTGAGTCGAATGCCGGAACGTAAATAGATGGATAAGAAAGTTTGTAGTGGATGGGCGAAAAAAGGGGAGAGTTATCAGTGTGAAATTCAAGCCCAATCCAGCCGGTTTTGGTTCCTACCGAAGTAGATAGTTCGAGTAAGGTAAAGTCTGAATTGCTAAGTTGCCAATCTTCGAAGCTGTACACTTTTTTAACCCAAACACAGCCAAAATCAGGGTGTTGGACACCCCAATCGTAAGCAGCACAAATTTTTAGGGAGTCGAACATTAAAGAATCGTTAGAAAGTTGAGACACGCAATGGTTGGCGGTAAGCACGTGCTGGTTGCTGACCATGCTGCCCGAGCAAATTGGAAAAAGGGAATCTGCTCGCTGGGCAAAAATTCTTACGGCCGTTCTGATGGGGTAAGAGTCGAGGGCAAAATCAGGGTGAACTCTTCTTTTTTTGGAAAAATTAGAGGAAGGAAAAGTAGGCAGACCCGAAGCCGATAAAGGCAATTGCGATGCGCTGTAATTGAAAGTGCCAAAAAAGCTAGGGGTGAATTCGTGCTCAATAGAGGGATCGAAAAGTGGAATTTCTATGGTATCAGTTGTTTTCTTCACCAAATTATGGCAAAGAATCCGTTTGGGTTGACTATAAATAATACAGGAAAAAACGGTGAATAGTAGACTGAAAATGGCTTTCACAATCGATACTTTTTGGCAGTTTTCGATGAGTTTCTGTCCATTAAACGCAATTAACTACCTGAAATTGTGGTAGCTATTTTCTAGGTTAAAGTGAAGGGTATCGGTAGGAACCGAAATCGTCTTGTTCTATATTTTTACTTAAAATCGTTCCAAAAACGAAGAAGAAAAAGAATCGACAGCTGATGCTGCGATGTTGCTTGTGATTTTTTAGAAAATGGCCAATAGTAGCCATACATTAGGTCGATAAACGGAATAGATAACCCAATTTTTGGAGTGAACCCGAAGGTAGGTTGATGCGAAATTTGCCGATAGGTTGCGCTTATTCCCCCTGCTAGAGGTGCCGAAAAAGTAGCTGCGCTGAGTTGATACCCCACATCAAACCCCAATCTGTTGAACGAGTACTTTTGGAGGCTGAAAAAACATACCCATTGAAAGAACGTTGGTAGTTAATTCTGGCCACTTTGAGAAGTTTTTTTCTCGGTTGGAACCCGATACCCACTTGGATAAACTCTTCGCTTAAAAACTGGTAACCGCCTGTAATAACGGCTGCTCGCTGATCTTGAATAGATTGAAAGCGTTGAGAAAATACTTGATTTTCAACTAATAAACCCGCGAAACATAAAAATAGAATGCGTAGATGTTGAAGAGGTTTTTGTAGCAATTTTGTAGTTTATTGGTTAAACACTTCGAAGGCTTCGTAAACGGCTATGTGTAAGGCGTCTCCGTGATTTTTATCAGGATAATACCGATAACTACTTTTGCTGTTTTTAGTTATTTGGTTCACCTTTTCAAATAATTCGCGAGCAGTTCTAATCATTATTTCTCCTTCATCACCTACAGCGATTCAAAGTCTTTCAACTACAAGTTTGCGCTATTTTTAGATTCTGGTTCTGTAATCTGTTGAGTTTATAAAACAGAGGTTCTTGTTTACTCATCGCTCAACAATCTTTCTAATTCGTTTTTCAGCTCTTCTTTGTTAGGTAAATACAGTTGGTATTTGCTAGCTAGTATTTGTGTGTTGTTCTCAGGTAAGGCGTATTCTATCATAGTATTGTTTTTATCAGTGCAGAGCAATATTCCGATAGTAGGGTTTTCATCTTCCTGTTTTTCGGTTCTATCAAAGTAGTTGACATACATTTGGAGTTGTCCCAAATCTTGATGTGTTAGTTTGTGCGTTTTAATTTCGATAATGACAAAGCAGCGCAGTAAACGGTTATAAAAAACTAAATCGATAAAAAAATCATCATCTTCAATCTGAATGCGTTTTTGTCGAGCTACAAACGAAAAGCCATTTCCCAGCTCTAGTAAAAACGCTTGCATATTCGTAATCAAGGCCTTTTCTAAATCTTTTTCATAGTAGGAGGTTTGCGGTTTTAATCCTAAAAACTCTAACACCATAGGGTCTTTAATTATTTCTTTGGGGTGTTCTGGAGAGGATTCTTTTTTGGCTATTGCCAACACTTTTTTCTTGTCGTTACTTAACAGTAAACGCTCATAGAGTTGGCTGTTGATTTGTCTTTCTAATTGCCTCGAACTCCAGTTATTGTTGCATGCTTCTTCTATGTAGTAGCTGCGTTTGTCTTCATCGTCTATGCGCAATAAGGTGCGATACTGTGTCCAATTTAATTGTGAACGCAGTGCGTTCACTTTTGGAAAAGTGAGATAAAATTGACGACAAAAATTTAATTGACGTGCAGAAAACCCACTGCCAAAGTCTTTTTCTAACTCTTTTGCTAGGTTCTGAATAAGATTAGCCCCATAATCTGCTTTTTCTTTTCCTTGTTGTTCTTCTTTTACAATATGCCGACCAATTTGCCAATACATCAATACTCGTTCTTGGTTTACCACTCTTGCCGCATTAACCTGCGCGGTAGTGATGATTTGCTTTACGGCTTTTATAAACGATTTAGATAACTTACTCATAGACTACATAAATTGCGACTTTTTAATTGTTGAAATTTTCAAAAGCCTCGTAAACGGCTATGTGTAGAGCATCACCGTGGTTTTTAGACGGATAGTAACGGTAGCTGATAGCTTTGTTTTCAGTTTCCTTTTTCACTTTCTCAAACAATTCGCGAGCAGTTCTAATCATTATTTCTCCTTCATCACCTACAGCTACGTAAATGTTCTTTTTTGAGGTGAATGGTTCAATGTTTTGAGTTAGTAATCGTTCTGCATCCCACCATAAACTAGGACTAACAATTATGTAATCGTCAAATAAATGGGAATGATGAAATAAGATTTGTGTAGCGAGCAAGCCACCTAACGATTGACCAATTAAGGTTTTAGAAGAAGTGGTTCTGTATTCTTTTTCAATTGTGGTTATGAGTTCGGTTTCGATAAATTCGATAAACTTTTGAGAATGTCCGCTGGTAGGAAACTCTTTCTGATCAATTTCTTCTTTAGAAGGATAAGTGAAATCTCGTTTACGGTCTACATTTTCAATTCCTACCACGATAGATTCTTCTATCAATTGAATCCACGGAAAAGAGTGAAATTGGGTAATGCCAACGATGTGGAGAAAGTCTTCGTCTAAACCGCCATCTAACAAATAGATTACCGGATATTCTTTGTTTACGCTGTCTTGATACGAAGGAGGTAAGTAAATATTTACGGTTCTATTTTCATTAAGAACCGAAGAAGAAACCTTCAATTGTTCACCTAAAATTAAGGGCTGTTTGTTGGTTGCTTTTTGACCGAAGGAAGCAGAGAAAGAGACTAGTAAGAGAAAAATAAAAACGATTCGAATAGGTTGCATAGCGATAGATATTGGGTTCCTGCCGAAATTAATAAAATACCAATAGAGTGATTAAAAGTATTAATTAAACGCTACGCTATCTATTCGTAATCAATGATTTAATCTGCTAACATCACAGTTTCGAAAAACTCAAGGCCAGATTGTGGCAAGAGTGTGAAGGATTTTAATTCAAACTATACTTTTCGCGATACTTTATTGGGCTAGTCTTCTTAGCTCTTAAATTCTATGTTGGGGATTTTCTTTACCACTCGTAAAAGTTAAGGTGCTTTATAAAACGTACTCCAAATTCCAAGGGCGACATTTAGGTTTTTGGTTTGTATAGTTTCTTAAAAGAAGAAGGGTGCTCAAAACTTAATAGGTAAGCAATCTCGCTTACCGAAAGTTTCGATGTGCTGAGTTGCTCTTTTTCGTCATCAATCCATATGAGCTTTAAATAGTGCGACCAACTCAATTTGAATTGGTCAGCTGCTGTCTGTTGAACTCCTTTTTGAGATACCGTAGACGGTGTTTGCGAAATGTTTTTGAAATCCGCAACACTGTTGCGGATTTTTGATAAGCTATAAAAAAACCGTCTCATTTTTTTCAAAGTTATCTACTTAAAAACCTCTGCCAAACTCAACCGTAAGAACTTTAGAAAGCTCTTTAATGATTCGCTTACCATAGTCAGCTCTCTCTTTTCCGTCTTGTTCTTCCTCCACAATCTTGCTACCTATTTCATATTAGGTGAGCACCATGGTTTGGTTAACCGTTTGTACAACCTAACTTATTGCTGATTGTAATAAATCAACAATTTGATTGAAGAATTTTGTGTTTGAAGGTTTGTTGATCATAAACTATCTAAATTTCTTTTTTAAAAGTGAGTCAATTTCTATCCCTAAATGATTAGAATTTATCAAATTACTTGTAAACCTGACGTTAGAAACTTCCTCTGGAATATTTGTACTTTCAATTTTGGGTATATCCTCTGACTTATATAACCGTAAAGATGCTTTTGCTAATTCATAATTGAATTTTATTTCATCAACTCTTTCTATATCAGTACCTAATGTTGAATAGACTAAAAGGTGTAGTTTCTCTTTTTGTTTTGGAAAATCATCTAAATTGCCTTTGATTTTATTCATTAAATCAATAACGCTAAAGCCTGCAACGTTCATGTCTACAAGAATAGAAGCAATAATAATTTCCAAATTGTTGATTGGATTTAGTTGAGCAGAACTAAAATGATGTGTTCTTGATTCTGTGGACGAACTTTTTACTTCTATTCGTAAATTATCAAAACTAAAATCAAATTTTTCTTCGGGAATGCTGTGCCAACCCAAAATGACTTTTTCTGGGAAATTAGACTGTTCTATTAAAAATAGCTCACTCCAAATTCCTTGTATTGATTTTTTAGGTGGTTCTTTAATTGCCTTAAATAATTCGATAAATTTATCTACGGTCTGTTTGATTTTTTTGTTGGACGGACTTTGACCAAGTGATTTTATCAAGACTTGACAAGTCTTCAAAAAAACGTCTTTTACATCATCATTTTGACCGATGTAGGAAACGACAGAAAAGTTATTTTGACTTACTTTTTTATCTGTTTCAATTTCACATTTTACATTGTGCGCTACTTTGATGTTAAACAAGTTCTGATTTGCAACAAAAAAATCTTGGTTAATATCTGAAATGAAAATTAGTAGGCTTGGATTGTCATTAAAATTCTTGGCAATTCTATGATTCTCAAACCCCTTAATAGCTTTTGCTGAAAAACTGTTGGAACTTGGCTTTTCAGGCAAGGGAAGTTTGTCATATATCTTCTTTAAATCAATCATTCTCTTTAGAAATTAATGATTGTGAAAGACGAGCGGGAATCCAAACTGCAATTGAGATTATGTTTGTATAATCGGTGTCTCGAAAATCAAGGTTATGAATCTGAACCGTTACAAAATCATCTGATTTTATCTTTTCGTCTCCTGGATATATTACTTCTCCTGTTCTTGGGTTTTTACCTTGAAATAATTGCTGTATTTCATCTTTTTTCAAACGTCTTGTTCTTGCATCACCTTTGGCTATCATATACACAAAACTATCTTCTGGCGGAAATTCATCTGTGTATAAATCAATCACAGATTTTAGATTTGTATAAGTGGTGGAGTCCGTCTGTCTTGTAAATTTCAATTCATTCAATAAATCCGTAAACAAGTCTTTTAATGGTAGTCTTGCTACAAGATGTTTTTGCTCTTCTGTTCTGTCCTTATGTCCTTCGTCTTCTGCAAATAACCCCTTGTGTTTTTTAGTAAATGAATCAACTGTAGCTCTATTACTTTCGATGATTATTTCGCTGTCGTGGGGAGCTCTAATTCTCACCCATTTATTACCAAAAGTGGTTCTTGTCAAATCTTCAGATAGTACATTTTTCCTTGTTAGCTTAAACATTTCATCAAGAACAAATCTTCTTTCCAATTCATTTAAGTGCTGTCCTGAAAGTTTATGCTCTAATAGTTTCTTTCGAATATCTTCTTCGTGATTAACATATTCGCTGAACAGATGAATGTTTTCTGCATCAAGATATACTCGACAATGCCCTAAATAGTCTTTTTTGTAGCCAAAGAAACGGGCTCTTTGTTGTAAAGTGTCAGCATTTCCAACCCCTTTATTTCTTGGCATATAGGTTATGGTTAATCCTTCAACGGTAAAACCTCTGTCCATTGCTTGTCCGCCAACAAGAATGAAAGAATAATTGCTGCTCCAATCCACTGAGCTACCTGCTTTTGAGTTAAGTTGTTCGACAGCTGTGCTGCTAATATTGTGACCCAATGTTTCCAAAAGTTCTTCAAAAGGCTGAACTTCTGTAGCGTTTGCTTTTAGGTCTTTGTAAGCTTCTTGGAATTCTAAAACAATTTGTTGTTTGGTTTCGTCATTATCAGGTCTTTCTAATAATACTTTTCCCCAAAGGTTTTTTATATGAGTAACCCATTCATAATAAATTCCGTGGTCATCAACTAAACGAGATGGATGCACCATCATTGAGCGATTTTTAGGATTTCCTTTTTTATCGCCAAATAAACGACCTGATGTAACACTTAAAAAGAATGTTCGCATAGCTTCTTTTAAAGTTTCAGGCGCTTCATCAAAAATATTGTCGTCACTATATATTTCGGAATACGGAATTTGTCTGATTATAAAGTGATTTTCCAAACAAAATGCTCTACCGCCTGTATATTTATCTCCAGGGGTCAATAGTTGGATAAAATTAGGAGACAGGTTATCAAAAATATTTATGAATAATGGAGCTTGTGGAGTAGCGGTATATTGAATAAAAGTATGATGCGGTAAGATGTTTTTTAAGTCTCTTATTCTACCATAAATTGTACTCATTTCCTGTTCCGTATGGATGCCAGTTTCTTTTGCTCTTTTCGCATTGGAACTGGCTTTGGTGTTCATACTTGCTTGGTCTCCCTCATCATCAATTATTAAAGTTGGAACGTTAGATAAATCAAGGTTTTTGAGTACAGCTAGCAAGTTTTTTAAATGACTTGTGTTTTTCATTACTGTAATCAGTAATGTTTTTTTGTAGTCATCAGGTGTGTTGGGCTTTTTCCAATTTTGTAATTCCCTCTGAATGGTGTTTTTGTCTTGTGGATTTCGGCTTGGGGCTTTTGGATTATTGAGCATTACCCATTTTCTGTGAAACCCTTGATTTACGCTTAAATCATTTTGCAGTCTGTTAAATGATTGATTGACCAAATTTGTTGAAATGCCTGCAAGCACAATTACAATTTGATAGTTATTGTCTCTTGCCAACGCTGTTAGTGTAGTAAAAGACAGTGTTTTTCCACTTTGAACGTAACCGAAAACAAGCCCAGTATCATCATTGGTTGTTTCGTTGGGATTACCACACAACTTCATAATGTGGTAAGTTTCTTCTTTTACTTTTTCTTTCGCATCTATATCATTACCAAATACCTTGTTCAATAGTTTTTCAGTTTCTTCACCATATTGAGGTGTCCAATTGTCGTTATTTGGAGTGGCGGACATAATATTTATATTTTCAGTTTCGGACATACTTTACAGTCTAGATAAAGAACCAAGTAAAAGTTCGTTCATATTGTTTCTTAACTCTGTTATTGGAGCTCCAGATTTTTTTATAATTATTTCTGATAAACCTATTGCTACAACCATTCGTAAAAGAGGTTCTATCACCTTATGGTCATCTCCTGCAAACTCAACCATAAAAGGATGAATTAAGGATAATCTAACTCCTATATTCTTGTAATTCGGTGTCTTTTCAGGTATTAAATGGTCTCCAACTTGAATTAATTCGTCAATGGTCTCGTCATACGATAACTCGATATGAACTATATAGTCTATGTTGGAAATATTTAATGGGAACTTTTTGTAATAGGATTTTGATACTTCTTTTAATGTTGGTTCTTCAACTTTATTTGGAATAGGCTTAATAGTTATATTTAGAACCTCTTGAGATATGTTGTCCTTTATTTTATCGGTTGTGTTATCAACAACTTTTTTAGAAGCTTCTTTGTATTTTTTTGCACTCTCCCTAACTCGATATCTATCAGCTTGTTTTAGAATTGGTATTGAGTTTTCGCCTTCCAATTCCTCTTTGAGAATTTCTAAAAAGGCTTCCATATTGTCATCCCATTGAAAACCATCTTTGGTGTGACTTACCTTAAAGCCTTCAAGATGTAACTCTCCAAACAGTCTTTTATATCTATGGCTACCCAAAGAACCAGAAAGAGTAGGAGGTCTAAATCCTTCATCATTGTCGGCACTTCCCTCGATTACTCTCCCTCTTCTAAACAATGCAAACCCACTATCTCTAACGGACATAGTTTCCATAATAGCAACAAAGCCTTTGGCTCTTAATTTACCTCCATTGTGGTCATCACCAAAGTCAAAATCTACTTCCTGTTTCCATTTTATTTTTTCATTATCTGGTGTTTCGTAATAAGGAGTATTTAAAATTATCGGAGTTTTGTAAGACAGTTTTTCTCCGTTAATATATAAGTCTAAAATATCCTTCCTGAAAAACTCTCTGTAAATACTAGCCAAATGTCTTTTTACCTTTCCCAACCCTCTTCTTACAGGCATTTTCTCTTCAATATCAAATAATGTAATTAAAGTGTAATGGGATTTGGGGTTGGCGGATTTGGTTTCTATTTCCAGTTCTTGAATTTTATCTTCAACAATTTTAGAAATATCAAAAGTTACTGTTCGTTCAACATCTTCATTAATTGCTTTTGTACGAACCTGCCATTTGTTTGAAAACCAACAGGCAGCAGATTTCATTCCCATACCAAATTCAGATAGTCGGGTATTGTCTGGTGGCAATTCGGCAGTTCTAAATGCTCTTTGGTAATCATTTGAATGAATCCCTGCGGCATTATCTTTAATGTTGATTCTATTGTTGTTGGTGTCAAACTCAATATCTACTCTTAACTTAAAGTCTGTCCCTTCAATCTTATTTAATTCTTCTTCATTTTTTAAATAACTGTCAATCGCATTATCTACAAATTCAGCTAATGCGTAGTAAGATTTATAGTTAAGGTGCTTTAAAACAGAAAGAATGGTTACACCTGGTCTGATGTTTACATTATTCAATTCTTCCATAACTTAAGTCACTTGTTTTGATGGAGTTTAAGTGAATTTTATTGTTTGCGAGTGAATTGTTATTAGGTTCAACGTCCAGAGGGTCACACTTAATAAGTTTTTCCGCAATCAATCGAACAATAGCTCCGTTTACAGCATTTCCTAATGCAGAGAAACAAGTGCCAATATTTTCTGGTAGTTTTATTCCATTTAAAGACTGAATACGAGCCCCTTCAGATGGTGTGATATATCTTTTTTCCCAGCTAATAATTGGGATTTGAGTGCTTACCGTTACTAATGAGGGGAAAAAGTCTGTTTTTTTTACTCTTACTCCAGAACCTCTAAATTGAATTATGTATTTATAAAGATCTCGTTCACCTCCTTGTACGTTCCATTCAAGTTTTTGCCAACTTGGAATTTTTAGATTTTCGATTTTTTTCACAATTGGCTCTAAAGTGTCCTTATACTTTTCATAGAATGCTCTGTTATGTCGTATGTAGTTTTTTTTCCAAGAAGGGAATTCTGTTTGTTCCGTCTGGGCATATCTTGGTAAGTTTGCAAATATCTCTTGTCGAGAAAATCCCTTTAAATCTACTCCAAAAATTCCTTTTGTATTTCCAAGTGCTTTAGTCGAAGATGCGAATGGCGTTTTTTCCTCAAATGGATAAGTAGCTCCAAACTCCATACTCCATATCGGAAAGCTTGGAAGTTTGTGCTCCTTTGGTATTTTTGAAATGAACTCTTGCCAAATATCAATTACTTCAACTTTTTCATTTTCTAACCTTCTAGCATTGACAGGGTTTTTATCTAGATACTCAAAAATGCTAGTGGTTTTATTGGTTGTTTCTACCCATTCAAAGTGATCCAAACCATCGCGAGAACCAACAATAAAAAGTCTTTCTCTGTGCTGAGGAATGCCAAAATTATGCGGTGAATATATTTTCTTGTCAATTTTGTAACCGAGTCTATTTTCGAGTTGTTCCTTAATATAAAACCAGGTATTTTCGTTATCGTGACTTATAAGGTTTTTAACATTTTCGAGTATAAAATACTTTGGTTTGTGAAACATTAAAATATCTACAATTTTATCAAAAAGAGAGCCATTCCTTTTGTCTCGCAAACCATCTTGTTTACCAGCTTTTGAGAAAGGTTGACAAGGAAATCCTGCGCATAAAATATCAAAAGTTGGAATATCCGAAACTTCTATTTTAGTAATGTCTCTATTTACTTCAATTTCAAAATTCTTCTCATAAAGTTCGGCTAGATTAGTTCTCTTTTCACTTGCAAACACACACTCGTGTCCGAGTTTCTTTAGAGCAATATGAAATCCACCAATTCCAGCGAATAAATCAATAAACCTTAAACTCTGTTTTTTCATCTCCATTAGCACTCTAAGTTAACAAATCCCTTACATCAACATTGAGTTGGTATGCAATTTCATACAATATTTCCAAGCTTGGCTGCCTTCTGTTCTGAACATAAGAATTGACCATGTTGTAACTCTTCCCCAGCTTTTCGGCCAACCAAATTTGCTTGATTCCTTTTTCTTCTAAAACGGCCTTTATTCGGTTCATTTTTGAATTATTTAATTGACTTTTTGGTATTGATTTCTCAATGATGAAGTCGAATTTGTGATTCAGGCAGCAAAATAAAAATTACACTACAATATCTCATGAGGTGAGTACTAAAATAGTTGCTAGATATGGCGTATTGGACTCTAGCAATAGCGAGGATGGTTGTTTTTGATGGGGTGGAGGTTGATTTTATAATGATTCCTTAGCCTTAGAGAGGACAGAAAGCAAATCGATAGATTCTTGGGGCAGTGCCCCAAGAATTTTTTGGAAGGTAGAATAGCACTGGTGGTAGCACAACATTTTAGCTGTGTGAGGTTCGCGTTAGGGATAGTAGTGGAAAGCCCACAGCGAGGTACGAGCGCGGACTTGTAGCGGATAGCCCGACCGCTGCCAAGCCGTAGCTTTGCGGAGGCTTGGCAGGGGAAACGCCCAAAATATGATCTCTCTACTTAATTCAAACTATACTTCTCTCTATACTCCGTGGGGCTGATGCCTTCCTTCTTTTTGAAAAGGCGAGAAAAATAGGGCGGGTATTCAAAGCCTAATTCGTAAGCTACTTGAGCTACCGTTTTGTTGGGGTCGAGTGAGATGTTTTTGGCTTCGTCTATCAAATAAAGTTGTAGGTGTTCGGTGCTGGTTTTTCCGGTTTCTTTTTTTAGCGTATCGCTGAGGTAGCGCTGCGAAACGGAAAGTTGCTCGGCAATTTGCTCGATACTAGGAATGCCTTTTTCTTGAAAAAGTCCAGCATCGAAATATTTTCCCAGCTGTTGGTTAAATTGCTCCAACAAATCGGTTGACAATTCTTTGCGGTTGATAAACTGACGTTCGTAAAAGCGGTTGGCGTATTTCAGCAAGGTGGTGAACTGCGAAATGATGATGTCTTTGCTGAATTCATCTTGATTGTTTTGGTATTCCATATCGATGGATTCCACAATCGCTTTGGTGTTATACACATTTTCGTAAGGTGAATACTTTTTGGCGGTGGGGTAAAATAAAAAACCTCCTCCATAGTTTTAAACTTTGGAAGAGGTTCTGTTTCGTAAAATATTATCTACTTCACTTGCAACTCCCCGTTGGTGAGCACATAAATTACCACTTCTTCGTTGGTAGTGATTTCGTGCAAAGCTTCAGCTGTAGAAGTAAAATAACTGCCAGTATCCAGGGTTTTGGTTTCTCCGTTTTGAGGCAGGGTATAGGTAAGGTTTCCTTTTATGACTACCGCGTGAAAAACATCGCCTTGGCTGTGTACGGTTCCTACAAAAGTGCTCGGCAATTGAATAAACAACCCGCGTGTTTGGCCGTTTTGCCACAAATGACTTAGTTGGGCTTGGGTGCCTTCTTGAATCCAAGTTGATTGGTCGCTACCGAGCCATACTACGTTAGAAGCGTCAATATTAACTGGGCGTTCGCCATTGTCGAAAGCTTCTTCGATAGGATTTACCAAGTACGGACCATGGTCAATTTCGACTAAAGCAATGTTATTGTCGCCTTTGGCGGCTGTGATGTGTGCCTCACCAACAGGCTGCGTCCAAAAACTGCCGGGTTGCATCCACATTTTTTCAGCAGCTGGATCATCGTTATGAATGCTTCCGCTAATGACAACCGCTCTGTACGTAACATTGTGGATGTGGGGTGGTGAAGAAAAACCATCTGCAAATTTGGCTAAGAATCCGGTAGGAACCTCTGCATTTCGGTCTCCCCAGAGAGTTCCCACTTGCGGACTAGCATCCCCTCTTGCCGGATTTAATTTTTCCCAATTTACCTCCGAACGCAGCACCACCGCATTGGTGGGGTTTTCGATTGAAATCTCTGTTTTTGACGGAAAATCGTCTTTTTGAACTTGCGATGTGCAAGCAGAAAAAGCCGCTAAAAAGAGGGTTATAGTAATAGGGAAGGTTTTCATAATCTGAAGATATTAAAGATGATACAAAATACGCGATCCTTCTAAAACAGAATCGATTAACTGAGGGGTGTAAGCGTCAGGATGTGCGGCTGCATATGCACCATTGTCGTTATCAAAATAGGCTCCGCTGTGTGCAACATGTTTAGCAGAAATAGCCAACTCATATAAAATATCGGCTCCTTTTTCGGCTGGCGACCAATATTGTCCGTACGCTTCGTGAGCCATTTTTGTATTTAATAAAGAACCCGGATTTACCGCAATCACGGTAGCAAAATCCCATTTTTGAGTCAAATCGAAACTCCACATGGTAAGTGCCAGTTTGCTTTGGGCATACGCTTCTTGAGCGCTTAAGTTTTCTTCGCCTCGAAGCGCTTTTACAGAAACAGAAGATTGTGCGGCAGAGCTTAAGTTAATAATGCGCGGTTGGTCAGCTTTAGAAAGTGGAATTTTCAGCTTTTCTGTTAACAGTTTAGGAGCCAAAAAATTGACTAAAAAACGCACATCAATTCCATCTGCGTTAATTTCTACTGATGTATTAAAAATGCCGGCATTGTTAACAAGAACATCAATTTTTGAGTGCTTGCTGGCAATGCGGTTCGCCATTTTTTCAACCTCTTCTAGGTTTGTGAAATCAGCTACATAACCACTAATTTCTGAATGATTCGTTTGAGCTTTAATAGCGGAAATGGTGGCGTTTACTTTCTCTAAACTTCTACCATGAACAAGAATTTGGTGCTTCTCTTGAGCGAGTTGAAAGGCCAATAGTTGACCAATTCCATCGGTGCTTCCTGTAATTAAAATAGTTTTCATTTGTATCGGAATTAAAAAAGCCAAAATGCACGGCATTTTGGCTTTTTGATTAATCTATTTCGGTAATAATAAAGTCTTGAGGAAGTCTCGATTTTGGTGTTTTATCGGTTGTGTTAAAATCAGATTCGTCTCTGTAACCGAGTGCTACCACTGCTAAAGAAGCATATCCTTTTTCACGTAATCCAAATTCTTCGTCTAGCGCTTTGGTATCAACGCCTTCCATGGGTAAAGCATCAATTTCTAGAGCAGCGGCTCCTAACAATAAACTTCCCATATTGAGGTAAACCTGCTTATCTAACCAGTGCGGAAGATCTTTGGTGTCGAAACGGTGTATGTTGGCAAACAGATTTCTAGCGCCATCCACTTGCTGTTTTACATCGTTATTTGGGTACCTGCTATCTTGATCTTCTTGTTCAGATAACATCTTCATGTATTCGGGGTCTGCATCTAAGCGCGATGCAAAAACAATTACATGTGAAGCGTTTAAAACCTTGGGTTCGTTAAACTGGAAAAAGCCTTGAGTTCCTTTTGCTACGCGCTTTTTACCTTCTTCGCTACTGGCAATTACAAAGTGCCAAGGTTGTAAATTAGTGCTAGAAGGGCTCATTTGTAAAACCGCTTTTAGCTGCTCAAAATCTTCGTTAGAAATCTTTTTTTCTGGATTAAAGCTCTTGGTTGAGTATCTCCAGTTGAGTATTGTTTTTAGATTTTTCATCGTACTATAAAAATTATAGTTGCAAAACTATTGAACCTCAAAAGGCGATACAAGAACGGTCGAAAAGGATAGTTTACATCTATTTCTTAATTTTTAGTTATTCGAATAATTAGTAATGTTCTCTTAACGGTAGGAACCCGATTTGAACTGCTAATTAATTCTTTTTCATCGATTTTAAGAATTCTGTAATTTCAGAAGGTTCTGCACGATTTCTATAATCAACATCTAAAAATGCGTAAGAAATGGTTCCGTCTGTATTGATGATGTAAGTAGCCGCTAAAGGCAATTCGTTTGATTCGTCACCGTTGTGGTTGTTAAGTCCAAAGCTTTCGTTGTAGCGTTGTGCTACTTCATCGGTAAGTTTAAAAACAACACCGTATTCACGCGCTACCTCATTTCCTACATCGCTGAGTACTTGAAAATCGAGTTCGTTTTTTTCTGCGGTGTTGATAGATTGATCAGGCAATTCTGGAGATAAGGCCAATAGGTTGGCGTCTTGTGCCTTAAAGTTGGGAAGTTCTTCTTGTAAATAGTGTAAATTGATGTTGCAGTAAGGGCACCAGCCACCGCGGTACCAAACTAATACCACCGGACCTTTTTTTAATTCGTTTTCTAATGAGATTTCTTCGCCCACTGCATTGGTAAGCGTGAAGTGAGGAGCTTTGTCGCCTACGTTAAGGGCGTTTTCTAAAATGCCTGTGTTTTCTACAGCCGTTAAGCCTTCTTTGTAGATTTTTTTAACGCTTTCGTCTGCTTTTTGGTTAAAGCTTGCTTTTCTGGCTTCCAGTTCTTTTGCTTGCGGTTTTTCGGTGGTAGAAGTCATTGTTTCATTGATTTCTTCTTTTGGTTGAGAATCGGTTCCTTCTGTTACGGTCGAAGGGTTGCAAGCAGACACTACTAATAAAGACGAGCTGAGAATAGCCAGTTTTGAAAAATTCATTTTTCGATTGATTTGATGTTACACAATGTTGGATAGGTTCAAAAGTAGGAGGGGAAACTTTCTAGTTTTTAAATTGCTAAAAAGTAGCCTGTTAGATGGGGAAACGAAAGTATGTTGCGATGCGCAATTAAACTGTAATGGTTCTGTTAACGCAAAATGTTTGGGGTAAATTTCTTGAAAGTAGTGAATTCGATGAAAAGAGAGTCTTTTCATTGCTTAGAAGTGGTTGGCTAAGAAAGAGGGGGAGTTTTTATAATGACGAAGGCTTGATAGAATTGAAATCGGGTTCCTACCGATAAAAAAAAGCACCGCAAAAAGAGAAAAAGTCTCTCTGTGCGGTGCTGCTTGAAATTTAAACTCAACACTATTAAAAGGGTTGAATTTTATGTTTTAGCTGAATTTAGAACCGAAAAATGGCAGAAAGTCGAAGAGAATTGGTGGTAAAACCGTATTGATAATTGGTTTCAGTATTTTCTTCTTTGGGTGAATTGTCGATTAATTCGGTAGTGTTTTGTCTCCAGTTGTATCTGAAAAAAGGCAGCACTTCTGCGCCCATCACAAAGTGCTCTGAAATAACGTAGTTTAACCCAAAAACCAAGTTTAATTCTGGGGCTAAAAGGATAGAGGTTCTCTCGGTAGTTGGGTTAGCCGGACTAGGCGTTCCGTTTTCTGTTTTGCTATAGTCGAGGCCCATTAATAGGTCTAATCCGTATCTGAATTCGAGTTTATCTACTACGTTTTTGCGAAATTCTTTACCCGCACCGATTTGAAAAGCGATGTCGGTAGCATCGTTATCGCCTTGGTTGTCTCCCAAGGTGTTTCCTGTAAATGTAGCTGCATTAAAACGCCACATAGAGCGCTGGTTACCAATTCTGTAGGTGAGTCCGAAATTGTCTAAATCTGAGAAGGTAATCCCTACTTCTTGCTGTTTGGGTGTTTCTTTTTCTTGTGCAAATGCCAAGGTAGACAAAGCTACACAAGCTAAAACGGCTATTGACTTTTTCATAAATTAGGAAATTACAAGGTTGTTAATCAGTTATTTGCAATGAAATTTACTTTCGTAAAATACAAAAAAAGACAAGAATTGAGAAGATGGGCAGATTCTTAACATCTTTTCAAATTCTTTAAGAAGTAGCCACAAAACGAAAGCGAGAAAAGAAGGTGCTTCTGTTTTGTGAGAGCAGTTATTTTGGTTTCGGTAGGAACCCGGTTTTCCCAACAGCAAAAATTATGAACGATTAATGGTGCTATCTTCTTCTTCGGTAAAGAGCCGTGAATGGATAATAAATCGAAGGCCAAGCGGAATTTCTAGCGAGAAACTAGCACCACGACCTTCTGTAATATCTATGGTTAAGTGCGTGTGTTTCCAATAATCAAATTGGTCTTTATTCATGTAAAACGGAACTTGTTCCACTTTTCCTAGTAAAATATCGCTTTCATCGAGGTACATATCGTCTTTTTCGAAAAGCATGGGAGCAGACCCGTCACAGCAACCGCCACTTTGGTGAAAGATTAATTCTCCGTGCTTAGCTTTTAGTTGTTGCACAATCTTGGCGGCTTCAGGAGTAATGGCAATTCGTTGCATTTTTTGAAGTTTTTTGTTTGAAAATAAAGCCAGAACTGCAAAAAGGCAATTCTGGCTTTTGAACCACTTATCGAAAATCGACTTAAAAGAATCCTAACTTTTGTTTGTCGTAAGAGATGAGCATATTCTTAGTTTGTCGGTAATGGCTCATCATCATTTGGTGATTTTCTCTACCAAAACCAGATTTTTTGTATCCTCCAAATGGCGCATGAGCAGGGTAGGCGTGGTAACAATTTACCCAAACACGACCCGCTTTTATGGCTCTTGGTATTTGATATAGCTGATGAGCATCTCGGGTCCAAACACCGGCTCCTAATCCGTAAAGTGTGTCGTTAGCAATTTCAAGCGCTTCGGCTTCATCTTTAAATTTGGTAACGCAGACTACCGGGCCGAATATTTCTTCTTGAAAAACGCGCATTTTGTTGTGACCTTCTAAAATGGTAGGCTGAATAAAGAAACCATTGGCTAAATCGCCTTCGGTATTGGCTCCGCCACCACAGAGAACTTTTGCCCCTTCTTCTTTTCCGATTTTAATGTACGATTGAATTTTCTCGTATTGATCGTTAGACGCTTGGGCTCCTACCATACAATTGGTTTCGTAGGGGCTATTTTGTACAATGGCTTTGGTTCTGGCTACCACGCGTTCCATAAAAGCATCGTAAATATCTTCTTGAACTAAAATTCTAGACGGACAAGTACAGACTTCTCCTTGGTTAAAGGCGAAGAGTACGGCTCCTTCAATGGCCTTGTCTAAATATTCATCGTCTGCATCCATTACGCTGTTAAAGAAGATGTTAGGTGATTTTCCGCCTAACTCCATGGTTACTGGGTTGAGGTTTTTAGAAGCGTATTGCATAATGAGCTGACCCGTTGTGGTTTCTCCAGTAAATGCAACCTTGTCTACGCGAGAACTAGAGGCTAACGGTTTTCCAGCTTCTGGGCCAAAACCGTGTACAACGTTGATTACTCCCGGTGGGAACACGTTAGCGATTTTTTCCATAAGTAACGTAGCCGATGAAGGCGTTTGCTCTGCAGGTTTAAGCACCACGCAATTTCCAGTAGCTAAGGCTGGAGGAAGTTTCCATGAAAGCATCAAGAGCGGGAAATTCCAAGGGATAATCTGGCCCACCACACCTAATGGCTCTTTAATATTCATAGATAAGGTGTTGGCATCTAGTTCGGTAGCGCTGCCTTCTTCGGCTCGGATGCACGAAGCAAAATACCTCCAATGGTCAACAGAGAGTGGAACATCGGCATTTAGCGTTTCGCGAATAGGTTTACCATTATCGCACGTTTCTACCAAGGCAAATTCTTCTAAATGCTGTTCAATAATATCGGCCACTTTATTCAAAAGATTCGCTCTTTCAGTAACAGATGTGTTTCCCCAAGCTTCTTTAGCAGCATTGGCAGCGTCTAATGCTAATTCAACATCTTCTTTTTGAGAACGCGGGTATTTTGCAATGAGCGATTTGTCGATAGGTGAGGTGTTATCGAAGTATTCACCTCCTACAGGTTCAACAAATTTGCCGTTGATAAAATTGTTGTAGACGGCTTTAAAAGTTGGTTTTGAATAACTCATATTACTAAGGTTAATTGTTAACGAATGTTACTAGCATTGCCAGTAATGCTTTGATAGCGATAAAGTTATTGGAACCCTACTTGAATAAATTGAACGTATTTATTATTTTGTTGAACAATCCTACTCAAATAAATCTGCGCTTTTGAACTTTTATTAAAATTGAAGAATGAGCCAATTTTTGAGAAAACATCGAGAGAACCGAAAACTGACTACACTCGTAGAAAATAGAACAACTTATAATGCAGAATATGCTGAGTTGAATATTTACGAAACGCACCAATATGCAGAGAAAGTAGCTTTGCGGTTTAATTTTCCCATTATTGCGAGTATGCTTACGGGTAAGAAGATTATGCACTTAGAAGGGCTTCCTTCTTTCGATTTTTATCCAGGAGAATCAGTGGTGATGCCCACTAATAAAGAAATGATAATTGATTTTCCGTTGGCTCGTAAAGGAGATCCTACTCAATGTTTGGCACTGGGTATTGATGCCCAGAAAATTGAAGAAGTGGTTGAGAGGTTTAACCACCATGTGGCCATTGAAAACGAAAACAATCAGTGGGATTTAGACGCTAACACCTCGCACCTAACCAATCAGGCAGCGGTAAATCACTTGATAGAACGGCTTACTTACACTTTTACCAATAACAATAAATCGAAAGATGTTTTACTCGATTTAATGATTCAAGAATTGATTGTGCGTTTGCTACAAACAAAAGCCAAATCATTGATTATTAACGACACTCAGAATGTTTTTAACGATACCCGAATTGGCACTGTGATAAAGTACATTAAAGATAATCTCACCCAAACAGATATTTCGGTAGATCTCTTAGCCAGAAAGGCTTATATGAGCACCTCGCATTTTCACAAACAATTTAAAAATACGCTGGGCATTTCACCTATCGACTATATTAATTCTGAGAAAATAAAATTTGCTAAGAAGTTGATGAAAGAACAGAAAAATGCGCGTATTTCTGAAATTGCTCACAAAGCAGGTTTTAACAATACCAGCTATTTTAATCGGCAGTTTAAGAAAATGGAGATGATGACGCCTGTGCAGTTTTTAAAGTCGATTTCTTAATAGATTGAATTTGAATAATTGATTTGATAACGAATTAAGTTTTTACAGATTCTACCTTAGATTCTTTGAAAAGGATGAAAAATGAGATTTTCTTTAATATCTTTTGTCTCGATACAGGGCAATAGCTTGGGGAGCTATTGAGCCAGCTGGCGCGATGGAAACAAAAGTTCAAGAATCACAAAAAGGTGTTGCTGCGCACCGGCAACACCAAAACTAAAATCGCTCCAAGGCTTCGCGATTTCTTAACGTTTTGTGCTGCCTACACTGCCTTATGATTCAGGTATTCGTTTTGACAACGAATTCAGTTTTTAAGGATTCTGGGTTAGATTCTTTGAAAAGAATGAAAATCATTTAAACTAATTATTAAAAAACAATAAGTGCTCAAATCTAAATTCGATTGGAAATCGGATACTGTGACTTTTGGCAGTGATAGATGTTTTTGCCACCGCAGTTGCGATTTTTTCAAAAAATCAAAGCACGTAGGTGAAGCAGGGCAATAGCTTGGGGAGCTATTGAGCCAGCTAGTGCGGAGGCTGAGGCGATGGAGTTTTTACTCGTTTTGGTTTGTTTTTAAAGGAACTCGTGAGCTCATCACTACGTGTTTCGGTTCTCTCTTTCTTTTGGCTTGAAGCAGGGCAATAGCTTGAGAAGCTATTGAGCCAGCTGGCGGAAAGAAAAAGTTGTTCTTAATTTCTTTTGTCTTGATACAGGGCAACAACTTGAGAAGTTGTTGAGCCAGCTGGTGGGAGGAAACAAAAAATCAAGGCTGCGTATTAGATTTTGTTGAACTACTGGCGTTCGCTCCACTACCTCACCCGAACTCGCAAACGGCATTAGCGCCTTTTTTCACAAAAAGCCGATGCCTGAGCTCAAACAGCGTGTTCGGTTACGCTGCGCTCTCTGGTATTTCTACCAAAACCATCCGATGCCGAAAATCTCAAGTCTACCGACTTGATAAGGTTTTTACGGATTCTACGTTAGATTCTTTGAAAAGGATGAAAAAAGAATCTATCCGTTATAAGCGGTAAGCTGCTATTTATAGTAGTTTTTTGCTCAGTTGATAAACGGTGAATTTTAATTCGCCATTCTGAAATCGGTAGGCGAAAGTTGCGTGTGTTTCTTGAAAACTTTGCTAAAATATTGAGGACTGCTATAGCCAAAAGAATAGGCTATTTCACTTACGCTTTTTTGTGTGCTTAATAATTGATTTTTTGATTCTTCAATAAGCTTGAGAAAAATATGTTCTTGCGTGTTTTTACCAGTTTCTTTCTTTAATAAGTCGCTCAAATAATTGGGTGAAAGATGAAGATGTTCTGCACACGCTTTCACCGAAGGAACACCATTTAACTCAAGAGAATCAGAAGAAAAATAATGGTCGAGGTATTCTTCTAACTTCACTAAAACGTCTTGATTAGGAATAGAGCGAGTGATAAACTGCCGATCGTAAAAGCGCAATAAATAATTCAATAAAAGTTCAAGATTTGAGACGATTAATTGATTAGTATGTTTATCGATATTTTGATCTAATTCGAAATCAATTTTTTCTACAATTTCACTAATAATTTTCTTCTCTTTTTCAGAAAGATGCAACGCTTCGTTGGCTGCGTAAGAAAAGAAGGAGTATTTCTTGATTTGTTGACCTAACGAAGTGCCTTGAATCAAATCTGGATGAAAGAATAAACCCCAACCTGTATCGGGTTGGTCTTTCTCGTTATTGGGTTCTACTTCGTATACTTGATTTGCGGCAATACTGACTATGGTTCCTTCTTCAAAATCGTAGAATTGGCGACCGTATTTTAAGTTTTTACACACATTTCCTTTCAAGAAAATCGAGTAAAAATCAGAAACCAATTTTATTTTTTCTTTAGCAGCTTTAACGCCTTCTTGACTAAAATCGATATAGGTAACCAACGGATGCCTTGGCTTTTTACCCGTTAAGCTATTGGTGAATTCTGAAATGGTTTTTATTCTAATAATATTATTCATGATGGTGTTTTTAAAGCCATTTCTTATAGAGCCAATAGCCGGCATATATTACCAAGAGTTGAATTACCAATCGAATAATAGGGGCAGGTGGTTCACCAATAGCGGGGTTTTCCCGTACCAAATCCCAAATATGAATAGGTAAAAAAGCGACCATTAAAGCTGTAAAAAGCAAAGCTCCCCAAGCTCTAAATCTAGGAATAAACAATGCGATGCCGATCACGAATTCAGCAATAGCCGCTAACATGTTAGCCACCAACGGAGAAACAAAAGAAGGAATCATAGCAGAGTACGATTCAGGTGCAAAAATGTGATTGAAGGCGCTTATCAATACCATTACGCCAAACAGATAAGCCAGTACTTTTTTCATAATCTATTTAAGAATACAGAAAGTTACAAAAGAGAAAAATAACGCTCAACAATAAATGTTGAGCGCCTGAATGATCACCTAATTGCTATAAAAATGTGCGTTATTACGCAGCTCGTTTATTACAGACCGAAGTTTTTCTTCATTTCTTTCACAAAAGCTTCGTCTCCAATCGCATTACGAGAATCAATGTATTCTTGTGCATCTGTGCCCGCCACATAGCGCATGGTATCGGTTCCGTCTGTAGCCGCCTTGAAAATAACTTCTGCCACTAAATTAGGTTCAGAAGAATTGTTGCCTAACTGACTAAAAGCTTGCATTACATTGCCAACAATCGGTTGGTATTCAATTAGTTCTTCGTTGTTCTGAAAATCGAAAGATCGACCACCAAAATCGGTGTTAATAGCTCCAGGTTCTACCAGTTTAATGCGAATCCCCAAAGAGGTTAATTCAAAAGAAAGGGCTTCAGAAATCCCTTCAACGGCAAATTTAGTTCCGTGGTAAAGTGAACCTAACGGAAAGGTCATTTTACCACCCATCGAAGAAACATTAATAATAGTTCCCGATTGGTTTTTACGCATATTAGGCAAAACAGCACGGGTTACGTCTAACAAGCCGATAACGTTGGTATTAAACTGCTTAACGATGTTTTCTCGTGGAAAAGCTTCTAACGGTCCGTAAGCTCCATACCCCGCATTGTTGAGTAAAACATCAATGCTTCCGAATTTTTCGATGGCTTCGTTTACGGCCGTTTCAATGCTCGATACATCCGTTACATCTAAGGCGGTTACCAACACATTTTCGAGTTTTTTTAACTCGTTGTCGTTGGCGGGGTTTCTCATTGTTGCGACTACATTCCAGCCTTTTTGCTGAAAAAAAACTGCGGTTTCTTTTCCTATTCCGCTGCTGGCTCCTGTGATAAAAATTGTATTGCTCATGTTCTAATTTTTTAATTCGAAAGCAAAACTAGACGAGCTTCACTGTACCCATGAGGTGCAAATTTCTGATAGTTGTATACTTTTTACAGATGGTAATGATTGCGATTTAAACAACTTGTTCATCTGTCAATTATTCAGTGAGTTATAAAAATCAATCTTGGTTTTTATCGGTAGGAACACGCAATCGTTTCACAACCTGTTTTTCAAGAATCAATGAGCCTTTATCTCTGTTTTGGTAAGGGCGAAGAGAAGTGAAAAACGGGATCGTACCGTTAAGTATGAACTCTATTTTTTTAACGAATTACTTGCTTTGATGAGCCAGTTTTATAAATGTTTTTTCGAAATACTGAAAAACAAAATAGCTGACTATTAAGGTGATAATTGAATTGTAAATCCATTGGAAATCAGTTGGTAGGGACGAGATGTTTTTGTGAAAACGCAGAGATAAATCGTGAACAATTGGATGAATTAAATACACCGAATAGCTGATTTCACCAAGTGTTTTAAGCGGTTTGTGTAGCGTATTGTTCAATTGAAACGGAAACTTAAAAACACTAAAGCAAAGTGCAAAACTGCTCAAGGTAAAAGCAATTCTTGTCCACCCGGTTTTAATGAAGAATTGCTCGCCAGTAACCGGTAACAGAACAAAAGTGATGACTGATAAGAATAAGATAATCAGTAGTTTATTTTGGTTAAAGTTCTTGGTTTTAAAAAAGTGAGCCATTAAGAAGCCACCAAAAAAGTAAATTACTTGATTGAGAGGATTTATGTAATTTCTCCATTGCTCTTCGGGTAAAGAATTTGGCAAGACCTTAAAGGTGAAATAGATAAAAACGGCCATTATAATCGCAGAAATCGCCAATAAGGTGAATTTTCCTTTTTTCGATGCAAGTAGAAAAAGAGGAAACATCGAGTAAAAAACCAGCTCGTTTCCAATCGACCAAATTCCCGGTGAGAAGTAAGTTTCCCAGCTGAAAAAGCCAAACAACCCGCTTATGTTGAGCAGTAAATCTGAAAGTGGAGGTAGTTCTTCTTTTAAATAAAGAGCAATGGCGGTCACTAACCAGAGAAGGGGGAAAATTCTAAATATGCGTTTCTTGAAAAATTTCGAGAGCAGAGGAGCTGTGAAATCAAGCTTTTGATGGTAAACATGGTACAGGGTAATTCCGCTGAGAATGTAAAAAATCGAGACTCCGTAAACACCAAATCTGCCCAAAAAACTAGAGGCATCTAACCGCCCAAACGACCATGACCAATAATGATAAATCATGATACCAAAGGCAGCAATTCCTCTTAAGTAGTCTAAACTGTCGATTCGGTTTTTCGCCATCGTTTACATTAAAAAAAGGGCTGAAATTACGCTTTTTTAAATGCTTTCACCAACCAACCTTGCATTAAAGAATCTGTATGGGTGTTGAGTTTTTTAAGTTGCTGGGTGTATTGTTCGTTTTTCTTTCGTAAACGAGGAGAAAGTTTTGCCATTAGCTTAAAGAAGTAATCGAAAAGGGCAGAGCGTTGCCAAGAAAATTGTTGACTAAATACCGATGAAGAATGTAGTTCTTCATCAATATTAATGGTTTTAGAAACAGTGAAATTTTCAGTTTCAAGCAGACGCATCCAATCGTTAAGGTGTAAAAATTCGTGGTTGCATTGCATGATGCCAAAAGATTGAAGACAAGTAGAATTGATGCTTTTAGCTTGTTCTAAAGAAGTGGAGTTGAGCCATATTGTTTCGTTAAAAAGCAGTCGGCCGTTTGGTTTTAAGACGCGATGGAATTCTTTCAGTAAAAACCGCAACGAATCAGTAGCTTGTATTGCTAACACCGACTCTATGTAGATGGCATCAATACTTTCGTCTTCAATTAAAAATGGCTGGTTTTTTTCTAAGTTTTGAAGCTGAATTTTCTCATTAAGATGGCAAAAGTTAATTCTCCTTTGCGCTTGCTGAAGCATGGCCCTAGATAGGTCGATACCGATTAAAGATACCGAATGGTTTTTGGCAATTTCTACCAAAGTAGCTCCCGTTCCACAACCTAATTCTAAAATTTTCTCGTTAGGCTGAGGCGCCATTTCATTTATTAGTAGGGCAGTAGCTCGCTTTCCTTTGGCATGAAGAAAACTAGCACCAGACTCAGCTAAAAAGTCTAAAAAATGAAAAGCCATAGTGTCGAGTAGGGTCTTACTGAAATTTTAATAAATCAAATTAGGTAGGTGGTCAAAAAATAGGAGTGTGATATTTTTAATGCTATAAAAAAACAAGATGTTAAGAGGTGTCTAAAAAATATATTTAGACGGGTGGAAATTAAATACTACCGCTTTAAAATATCTTCTTTAGGTATTAATATCCCCACCAATTCTCCTTTTTCGTTTTGCATGCGAACTAATATAAAAGAACCAGAAGATCCTAAGTTTTCTCCTTCTAAAACTTTACCGCGATAGAGAAACTTTACCAATTCTTTTTCAGGATTTTGGGGTGTAAGGTAAACGGTTTCTTTCTGCGTATGGGTAGGAGAGCTTACATTACGCAGAAATTGTGAAGAACGAACCTTCTTAATTTTAAGTAGGTTGTCACTTGTGTAATATTGAATTGTGTATTTACCATTTTGATAGGCCAAAATGCGAGCTGGATATAAATGATCTCGAAAGCTGTAAGTAACCATTGAATCTTGAATAGCATTTTGAAAACCGGGCGAATGGGTAAATGCTTGTTGGTTTCGCAAAATTTCTGCAAAATCAATAATCTCTGAGGTGACAACCACCTTGGTAGTTAAAATCGGAAAGAATACCGTGCGTTTAAAATCAACGGTAGTTTGCCCCAAAACTTGGGTAGGTTTTAGCGAATAATTCGTCAGTAAATTTCTCTTGGCTTCTAGTACAAGTCCGTCTTTTTTATTTCCGCCAATAAGCATGAAATGAGTAGTTTTAGCGGTTCCTACTGCATAATCAATAGAATGATATTGATGACTCGTAATTACGCCAGAACCACTGCTCATAGTTCCACTGTGAAAAGAACAAGAACTGATTAAAAAAGGAAGACTTATCAATAGCGAAACAATGAGCAAAAAGCTGTTTTTACGCGTTTTCTGCATGGTAAGGAATTTTTTTCTTCACCTACTAATTTAGCTTGATAATTGACAATAAGGGGAAAAGGAGCAATTCGTTTTCAAAACTTAACAGCTACTTAACCAGCAGATTTAATTAAGCGAGTTTATCGTTAAATGTTTGAAGATGAAAACTAAGTTAGACGATTAATTGGTTGGTTTATTTCGTCTTGTAAGCTCTACGAGCAAGAACCCGATCGATTCGTCTTTTGTTTTCTTGTTGCAACAAAGAGGGGTATAGGTTTAGTAACGTGTTGGCGACCATGATGATAAGCGCAAGAAGCCAGCTTTTGGTAAATCCCATGTAAAGAGCAATGAGTGTAACGCACAGAAAACCAATTAAATGGCTAATCTCTGCAATGGTCATTTGCTTTCTGATTTCAACTAAATCGGTGTTTTTGTTTTTCACTTTCAAATTAGGGTTGAAAAACTTGAAAAAAGTGTTCTTTACCACCCACTTGAAATAGCGCAATCCTATTTTCTGGTTCACCACACGATTCGGAATAAAATTAAAATGAGACAGTTGTTGGTAAACAGTAGATTTCATTAATAAGGCGTTGATAACCATGCCCGCAATCCAAGAGAGAAATGTAATTGAAAAACTGAAAACTAGGTAATTACCCATTGCGGTTAAGAATTGAATGTAAGCGCAAATTTGAAAAGAAAAATAGACTAAAACGTCAAGAAAAGATAAACATTACGCCTTTTTGTTAGTCTTGCGAAGGGCCATTTTATTCTGTAGCTGAAGCAAGCAAGAAGCGCATAAACAGTCGTTAAAATGCGCACTGATTAGTTGTTGAACATCTTCAGTAATAGTCACCTTCTGGCAGTCACACGTGGCAATGTTTTCAGCTCTGCATTCGAAACTAGAATTACACCGTTGGCATTTCATTTTTCTGCTGCTTTCCATTGTGCAAAAATAGATCAGAAGATGAAATTAGCTGTTTTCGCTTAACGGTACGAACCCAATCTCATTAGAATCATAAAATTCCTTTTCATTAACAATGGAGAAGTGAAGGTGCAAAACAACTTTTTTATCCAAAGGTGATGTATTCAATTTTCCCAATAAACACATTTTGAACATGTTCACTTTTCATGAGTTGTTCTACCAAATAATTAGGAGTGATAAAAACATCGAGCAGATATTCAACGTAGTGCGGTTGTGCATTAGACGGATAAGGATGTTCTTTTCCATAGATAGAAAAGGCCTTCTCTATTTTCTTTCTTTCATGAGCCGTAGTTTCAGGCTTGTATACCACGGTGAGCGTGTTGTTTAAATAGAGTGAAGAGGTAACCGGTCGAAAAATACCATCGATGGGGAAAGTATCTTTAAAATAATCGAACTGCCTTTTGTAGGTATTTCCAATAGTTGAAGAAACTCGTCTTTCTAGCAGTACAATACGGTTTAAATCGGCCACTCCGCCATAGATCATTTCATTGTGAACTTTCAACGAATCTGGATAATGATAAACTACTTTATAATGCTGATTTTGCTCAATTTGCAGTAAGCAAGAATCCATTACTTGTGGAGGCGTTCCTACCGCAAATCGAACCGCTATTTTTTCGGTTTGACGATCTTTTAAAGGATGTTTTACACCAGCATCTACGAAGTAAGGTTCGTGTTCCTTCAGTAAATAAACGGTTTGTATGGTCGGTAAACAAGAGTCGAGAACCAAAGACGGATAATCGGGGTGGTACACTTCGATTCTAGCTTTTCCAGAAATCCAATTTTCTGGATGGTAGAGCCCGTAATCAGTAGGGTTTAGCGTATCTCCATTACAAATAACAAGGGCATCACCTATGCGTTTTTGGTCGCTATTGAGTACAATTAGATAAGGCGCGTTATAGCGGGTTTTTCGCTTTTTTAGTTGTTGAATGGTTGTGATTAGTTCTTGTTTTTCGAGCCTTGAAAATGGGTATCGGGTAGGAACCGAGTACTTTGAAAAGGGAACAATCGGAACGCTATATTCTCCACTTAAATCTTGAACAAATAAACTGTTCGTAACCGAGGTTTTGCTGCTAGCTTGGTACGTAGTGCCATCGATGGTAACAGAAAAAGCAACAGAATCGAAAAGGTCGAAACCAGAATCGTGACCATACACATGGGAAGTTACTACCTCTTGTTCGTATTCATTAGGCATTGATAATAGCGTTACCGAACCTCTTTTTTTCCACTTCTGTTCACCGTTGAGATAAATAGCGAATTCAGTATGTATTTGCTCGGGAAATTGCTCTTGAGAATAAGGAGCCGGAAGATTAAAATAAACCCGAATACTTGAAGGACCCGGTTGTGCCCAAAGTAAAACGGTAAAGAAAAGGGAAACGACCAGCAAAATGTATTTCATCGAGAAAATTTTAAAAATTTCTTTTGCAATTATTAAGCCAGCAGAGTGAGTCAATGGAGTAAAATCACATCGAAGAACGCAATTTTAATTCATGTAATAAGAAAAATAGGATGGATAGAAAGGTCTGAAAATGAAAGTTTTCATTTCTTCTAAACCGTAAAATGCGTATTTTACTCTTTCAAATTTCACTATGAATTGGAGAGCATTAAAATACCTTAGCATTTTTACGCTTCCGCTAACCGTAATTATTTCGTTTAACGCAACAGGCTACTGGGTTTTCTTGCCCGTTATTTATGTTTTTGCCATTATTCCGTTGCTCGAGTTGTTGTTTAGGCCCAATGTTTCTAATCTCTCGTTGGCAGAAGAAGAAATGGCGAAAGAAGATCGCATTTACGATGTGTTTTTGTGGTGTGTTGTGCCCGTTCAATTGGGTTTTATGATCGCGTTCCTACTGAAAATGAACAAACCCAATTTAACGCTCATGCAGCAAGTGGGCTACACCCTGTCTATGGGCATGATGTGCGGGGCTATGGCCATAAATGTTGGTCATGAATTGGGTCACAGAACCAACAAAATTGAGCAATTTTTAGCCAAAATATTGTTGACATCTTCTATGTATACGCACTTTTTTATCGAGCACAATCGCGGACATCATAAACGGGTAGGAACCCTAGATGACCCAGCCACAGAGAGATTTAACGAGCCGCTTTACGTTTTTTGGATGCGCTCGATCGTTTTTCAGTACGTTGATGCTTGGAAATTGGAGTTTCAGCGAATGAAAGTAATCAACGCGTCCAAATTTTCAATAAAAAACCAGATGGTTCAAATTTCAATGGTGCAACTTGTTTTGCTCTTTGTGCTGCATTTGTTTTTTGGCTGGCTAGGCGTTTTTAGTTTTTTGTTGGCTGCTTGGGTGGGCATTCTTATGCTCGAAACCGTTAATTACATTGAGCATTATGGTTTGCAAAGAACCCAGATTTCAGAAAAGCGATTCGAGCGTGTTCAACCGCATCACAGTTGGAATTCTAACCACATGATTGGGCGTTTGTTACTCTTCGAATTGTCTCGCCATAGCGATCATCACTTTCTGGCTGATCGTAAATACCAAATTCTTCGTCACCACGAAAATAGTTTGCAAATGCCTACTGGTTATCCAGGTATGATGGTGCTTTCGTTTATTCCGCCTTTGTTTTTTAAGGTGGTAAATCCATTGATTAAAAGAGGTGCAAATTCAGCGCAAGATCGGGTTCCTACAGAACTGTAATTTACTTTTTTGTGGGTTTTCGGTAGGAACACAATGTAGACCTTCTATATGTATTTTAATGGATGAGAAATTGATTTCTCGTGGCTAAAACTTAGGCTAACTCTAAAAGAATTCCGACAAGAATGGCGAGAAAAGTAAAGCTGATATAACCCAGAAAATAGGCGAAAAAGCTTTTTATATAGGTGATGAATCGAGTAGGGGCGAAAAATTTTCCGATGGCCCAAGTACAATAAACAAAAGCGATTATAGCGCCATATTGAATTAAAGGAAATTGAAGAAGGCTTTCAGCAATGCCGAAAATGCTGAAAATGAGCATAGAAACTCCCATAACGAAAAAAATCAAAATCAGAATTTCGTAGATATTATAGGTTGATTTTCTGAACAATAACTTTAGCCATGCCCCAATAAATAGGCTCATAATGATGTTGGCATATCCGTAGTTATCTTGTGTCCACTGGAAAATTCGTGTAACAGCCGTTTGGTTAAGTTCCACATCGATGTAGCCATCTTCGAAATGGAAAATCTGTTGAGAAAGTGAATAAATAAGCGAGCAAAGCAGCAAAAAAACGATGGGCTTCACCAATCGATTTCTGTCTTCTTGAATAAACTTGCGAACGTTATGACCAGGACGCAACATAACCTCACGAATGGTGTAGAAAAAGCCTTTATCGAGGTTTAAAACGGTAGATATTTCGTGGAGAATATATTGATTGTTGATGCGCTTTAATTTGAGTGGTTTACCGCATTGGCTGCAGAATGAGCCTGAAACTGGTTGGTTACAAAATGAACACGTTTCCATTTAAAAAATTTGAATTGGCAGTCTAAAATAAGTTAAGTTGAAAGCTTCTCTCAATGAAAAGACGCATTAAAATCGAAAATTTTTCTTATTTTAGATAAACAACACACAATACCTGTAAAGTTTTTTACTTTCGCCTACCAATTTAAAATCTAGAATGAGCGCAAAAAGCAACGATTATTTGAAGATAGTTTTAAGTACCCTTATAGGTATTCTCGCTGTTTTTGCGCTTAAATCATTTTTCGATAGTGATGACAGCAAGATTATTTCGAAGAAAGGAAAAAGGTTGCTTTCAGATACTGACAGAATGAAAGATGTAAATAGAAAAATCCATGACGTAGACAATAGTGAAAACGAAAGCGGAGTCTATATCTAAATTCGAATGGATTTTTCTCTTGGCTTTTTAGTAGCCCTTTTTTTGGTGGTTTTTCCGGGACTTCTTTTAAGAAGATTATATTATTATGGCGAGTTTTCAAAAGAATTTAAGTCAAACTACAGTATTCTTCAACTCGTAGGTTTAGCATGTATCCCGGGCATTGCTCTTTTAATCGTTTTTTATTTATTCTACGATTTATTCTTCGTAAATATAGATTTAGAATCTTTAATTGATTTTTTAAAGGATGTTGATAACCCGGCTTATAAGCTATCAAGTTCAACTAATATTTCCTTAGAAGAATCTCTGCGCCATGATGTCTTGCCATTTGTGCTATTTCTATATCTAACAAGTCTATTAGTTGGTCTTATTTCAGGAAGACTGGTTCGAATAGCTAAGCTAGATTTGAGATTTAAAGTATTACGGTTTAGAAATAATTGGTTTTACCTTTTTAGTGGAGAGTATTTTGGTTTTAAAAAATCAAGACATTTAATAAAACATAAGAAAATACATGTTTTCACAAAAGTTGATGTGTTGATTGACTCTGGCGATGAGCGATTACTGTATTCAGGAATTGTTGTGGATTATGAATTAGATGATAAGAACTGCAGGGAGTTGAATACGTTAATTCTTCGAAATGCTAAGCGTTACAAACTAATTGATGATGTAAAGTCACCAATAGATATACCAGGAAACATTTTTGCAGTGAATTGTAAGAATATGGTTAACCTTAATTTGGTCTACGTATACGAAGACCCAGAAAATTTAAAGAGCATCATGGAATCAAAGATTCCATATTATGTAGATATATCGTTTTCAGTACTTGCTGTAATGTTAATCCCATTGTTTATTTTCCGATCAGATTCAATCGATTTGGATATTTATATCAAGTTTTTTGATCAAAGTGGCTTTAAAAAGTTAATATCCTATTTTTTTGTATTACAGTTAATTGCCTTATTTAACCCTTTTATTAAGATTAAAGGAACTTATAAGCGGGTGGGTTGGAAAATTTTCGGACTCAAAGTTTTACTGATTTCATTTTTAGGCTTCATATTGTGGTTGTAAAACACGTGAGAAATTCAACAGCAAATTTTAACTCAATGATTGCGTTTTGATGAAAATAGCAAAACGAGATCGTACAGAAAAAAGAAGCTAGTAACTCACTGCACGCTCTGCTTGTTGAATGTGACGCAGATTGTGATAAATCACCACTCTAAACGTATCGCCTAAGCGTAATCGAATCCATTTTGAAATAGAAATGCTTGTTTTTAAACGAGTTAAGTCGGCTTCTCGAGCGCCACTGAGTAGCTGCAGGATTTGTTCTTGCTGAACAATAAAGGTGTCTAAAACACTTTTAGAAACCGAACTGTTAATCGGATTCATAGAAGCGAAAGTGTTCATTTTGTTGAGTTTTTCTTTGGGTAGCATGCTTTTAGCGAAGTAGTTACCGAGCCAACCGGTTTTGAATGTAGGGTTGTAGCCAAAAGTAGAGTTTCTCATCTTTTGGTCAATTTCTGGCAAATAAAAATCTCCGTATCTGTTTAGGTGCTCAATACATTCGAGTGCGCTCCAGCTTTTAGCATCTCTTTTTTGGGTAAGATTTTCGGTAGGTAACTCTTTAAGCGCTTGAGCAGCATTTAAATTTTGCCGTGTTATTTCTACTAATTGGTCAATTAAATCGTGTGATCGCATATCGAATTTATTTGTGACAAATCTCCTTCTTTCCGGTGCGATAAATATTGATTGAAATCAAGAGTTTTTCAACCGAGAGAGTGTTTCTGGAGACATTCTTAAATAAGAAGCAATGTGCTTATTGGGGATTTCTTGAAATAACTGCGGACTTCTTTTTAAAACTCTTTGGTAGCGCTCTTTTGGTGAGGTGGTTAAAATGTCTACTTCACGCTCAAGTTGCTGAAGAATAAGTTGTTGCTGAAGCATTTCCCACATTTGTTTACGCTCGGGATTGGCTTGAATAAAATCGATGTATTGAGTTTTGGTAATCGATCTAATTTCCGTTTTCTTAAGTGCTTGTATGTAAAATTGGGTGGGCTTTTCGGTAATAAAACTATCAAGGGCGGCAATAAAGTTTTTTTGGTAGCCAAAACGAACAATGTGCTCTTCGCAATCGTCTAAAATGGAAATTTTGACACTGCCGGTTTCAATGTAAAACAGATGAGTTTCTACCGAGCCTGCAACACACAAATATTGATTCCGCTTTAAGGTAAGGAGCTTGTCCCAGCGGTTTTCTTCGTTCATCTGCTCATACAATTCTTCTATGCTACTCATGTGAAAAGAAGTTTAGCGTTTAACCCGCATTTGTAGATAGAAAAGGTAAAGAAATGCCAATAAGTAGAGCCGGTATCAGTGATTTTCACCAATCATCTTCCAGGTAATCTTGCATTTCGTCATCAAACTCAACAAGTAGTTCGTAAACAGTTTCAATGTTGTCTTCGTGGTGTCTTCGGGCCCAAAAAGAATACGCCCAAGGTAGATAAGAAACAAACTCGTAATCACGAAACTCACTGGCCAATTCTACTGCTTTTTCACTGGCAATTTCTTGGTAAATACGATCTTGAAGCACGCCAATGCTATCGGTTCGTTGGTACAAATCTTCTAATAAATCTGTGTTTTCGTGCGTTTCGTTATAAGTTAATTTTAATAATTCTACGGTTCTCTCTAGGCCAGATTCTGCGTACATCCCGCTGCTTAAAAGCAGATGCATAGCGGTAGGTTTAAATTTTTCATAGAGATAAAATAAGCTATTATCTCCTCGATCTATCGAACTCCACAAATAGTGGAGGTAACCATAAATGTGAGGCTCATCTACCACTTGCTGAATTCCCTCTTCTTGGGGCATTCCGTTTCGATTCGGATTAGCTAATAAGCTCAATTCGTAAAGAAATTGGTAGCCAGTAGCCGATTCGCTCCAAGCCGCATTCTCAATTAAATTGTTGAATAAATGTTTCGAAAGAGTATCGGTGAGTATGCTTTCAGAAGAGAATGAAAGTAGAGGAATCAGTTTTTTCAGCGCTTCGTTTTCTTGTTTCAGCTGTTGGTTGGTTTCATCGGCTTTTTCAAGTTGTTGGGCAAGTGTTGTGTTAACGGTAGGAACCGATTTGTTGGCTTGTGATGAATTCTGGCTGGGTTGACAAGCCCCGAAAAGCATCGATATTGTTAACGGAAGAAGCAGCTTTTTCATGATTTTAAAATCGAAATGATTTAGACAACTACAATAGTAGAAAAATTGAGTGGGCGAAACTCACCTAAACAAGCAGTTAAAAGAGGATAGAATCATGTAAATCAGCGTTTTCTTTCCATAACTCTCTTTAAAAGTAGTAGCCTATGTTGATGTTTAATCGAGTATTCCAATCTAAGTGCGCATCTAACCAATTGGGTTGATAACCATTACTATCGTCATCGTCTAAATCGGCCCCCACGGGTAAGGAAGGGTCAATTCCTCTACCAGAACTTAAAGCCGAACCACCAAAAGCATCGCTTAACCACGGTTGGTTTTTACCAGATGCAATATCAAAATAAACCAATAGATTTCCTGCGGTAGCTAAAAAACCTATTACATTGTGTTGAGAATCAATAAAATCGTAGGCGTTTCCTGCAATTTGAATTTGATCGTATTTCTGCATATAACTGTGGTCAAAATAAAAAGTTAAACTCTCTAAAGGTCCCCAATTTACGGGTTGTTTGTACGATAAACCTGCCGACCAAATAGTAGATTGGGCGGCCACTTGGTAAGTTCCAAAACCGTAAGCGCCCATGTTTACAAAGTTTACACGTTCGGTTCCTGCATCGTTCCAAACACCTGGGTGATGATTGTGAGTAGCTTGGCCTTTCAACTCTAGTTTTGGTGTTAAGGCATATTTTCCGAAAACGGCAGCAGCATAACGACCTGTACTTTTCTTGTTTTCAGTGTTATAAACTTGACCTGCTTGCATCGAAAATCCAGCACTCCATCGATTTTTCGGATGGTAAGAAAAGTGCAAATTGGCTTGATTGCGCTCTTGGTTTCCGTTGGTACCGTCTTCAGGAATTAAATCGTAAGAATATCGAGCAGAAGTATAATTTCCGAATTCAGGTTCGCTTACACCGCGTGGGTCGGCCATTAAGAAATAAGCAAGCTGCAAGGTGTATTTCTTTTTCGATAATTGGTACTTAATTCCAGTGTCGTAATCGTCTTCTAGACCAATGTAATACGGTAATTGAAACCACCAAGAATTTCCTAAAACCGAAGGCTGCCCAAAAGGAACTTGTGTAATACCGAATTCAATTTTTTGAGAAGAGTCGATAGAATAATTTAAAGCACCTTTTTTAATAAAATGAGTGTTAAAACCCGGATAAAATCGGTATTCGAAATCTAAGCCGAGGCCTTTTTTCTCAGCTTGAACTTTTAAAATTAAAGCATCCCAAAAAACGCCATTTTTATTTTCAGTGGGCAATTCGGCCGTTCCGCTTTCGTAAAAAGTATAAATGGTATTAAAGCGCACAGCACCACCAATTTTTAAACGAGTTGAATCTTGGTCTTGAGCGGTTCCTACCGTTACCAAAAAGAGCAAGCTCAAAAAATGAACAAAAGGAAGTGAAAAGCTATTAAAATGGCACTTTTTCATAGATTTTATTGTTTTTAGGCATTAAATCGAGCAAAATGATGCGTGCAGAGTGGTAAATTACAAGAAGGACAAAGGTGCCAAAAAAGGAGGGATGTAAAAGGTGAAGATTTCGTTAAAAAGCAGGCCTCAGCCGATTTATAGGGAACCGAACGAGCCCGATAGGCGTATACAGAAACACCGCAACTGCTTCTTGAAAAACCTAAATTCTAGCCTGTTTCTTTGTTGATTTCTGTAAATCAGATTCGGTGGTGAGGCAGCAGTTTAACGTTAAAAAACAAAAAGTATGAAAAATTGGAGTGTTTTTTTGCTCACCGCCACGCTGTTCTTAATCTCTCAATGGTTGCGGGCGCAAGGCTGTAGCGATGCAGGTTTTTGCACCATCGATAGTTTTAAACCCAATAATAATGATAGCGCGCAAACGGTTAAAAATCAAGTGAAAGTGGGCGCGTTTTACGGAACTGCTGATCATTCAATTTTGGTTTACGGTAGTTATTTAGAATACAATCGACAACTTAACGAGAAGTGGGGAATAGATGTGAAATTAACTTCATTGGGGCAAACCGGAAACGACCTATCGGTTTTTGGAGTATCCGATGTTTTTGCCAATGCTAATTACAAAGTCACTAAAAAGTTAAAGCTAACGGTAGGAGCCAAGCTACCTCTTTCTGCTGCTAATAATACCTTAGATGGTTTGCCACTTCCAATGGATTATCAGCCCAGTTTAGGAACCGTAGATCTGTTGCTAGGTGTTGGTTATTCGATTAAAAAACTGCAGTTGGTAGCAGCTATTCAGCAGCCTTTAACGCAAAACGATAACCAGTTTTTGGCTTCTAGTTATCCGCCAGATGCAAAATTAAGTTCTATTCGATCTACCAATGAATTTCAACGCGCAGGTGATGCGTTACTCAGAATTTCTTATCCGTTGCAAATTGTGAAAAAGCTCAAATTTACCCCGAGTTTATTGTCTATTTATCATCTAGATAACGATAAATATACCGATGCGTTTAACGTAGAAAGAGAAATTGAAAAGTCTGAAGGCTTAACCATTAACAGTACTTTTTATTTAGACTATCAGCTGTCTGAAAAAAGTGCAATTCAGGTGAATACAGGCATGCCTTTTCTTGTGCGAGAAGCGAGACCAGACGGACTTACCAGAAGTATAATTTTTAACGTGGAGTATCGATTTAGGTTTTAATAACTGTTAGTAGTTTGTGTTGTGGAAGCATACCTGTGGTAAAGCCTTCACTGCGGTAATGGTGTTGATTTCCCCCATTCTCTCTGAAATGCTTGCTGGCTATTAGTACTAAAACCGAAGTATTGATTTAGTACGGAGATTTCGTGATACGACCTAAGAAGAAGATTCTGTTCTTTGAACAGAATGGTGCAGTTTTCATTATTTGCAAGATTTTCAGGAGAAATCAACGGAGAAAAAGATCTCACTCATAGAGAAATTGCTTGTTGAGTGGTAAAATGGGTTCCTACAGAAATGAATTGTTTCGATTTAAACAAAATGAAAACCTTTGCTCGAAAAATGCGTGATAATCTGTTCTACGTTGCTGTTTTTTAGACTCTTTTGCGCATAAGACAACCCCAGTTCTCTAAAGTTTTGAGGACCAGAATGCGGTTTTATCGAAAAACCTTCACGATTGCGGGCAAAATATTCAGGCAAAAAGGTAATTCCTAATCCTGCCATCACTAAAGTGAGCACTTCGTTTTTGCTTTGGCAATTGGCTACAGTATTCCATTTAGCGCCTGTAGAATTGAGCAAGGCAATGCTTTGCTGGTGGGCTTCACAAGGCGGACAGTGAATAAAGGGTTCTCCGCTTAAATCGGCAATATCGATTTCTTCTTTTTGCTGCAGCGGATGGTGGTTCGGAACACACAATACATACTTTTCTTTCAGCAGGGGAAGAAACAAATGGTCTTCATATTTCCACTCTCGAATAAGTAAATTGATGTCACAATCTCTGCTCATAGGTCGAATATCCCACTCAACATCAGTTACTTGCTGGCTAATTTCTTTAAAGAATTGATTTTTTACTTCTTGAGGCAAACTATCGGCAATACCAATTACCACCTTTTGTTTAAAGTGATTTTCTTTAAACATTTGAGGTATTGAGTTCAATTCACCTAAAATGCGCTTGGCAATTGGGTAGAGGTAGTGAGCACTCTCTTTCTTTTCAACTCCTCTTTTGTGGCGAACAAACAATTCACTGCCAATATTTTCTTCTAATTGTTTTAAGCTGTTCGATATGTTAGGCTGAGAAACAAAACATTTTTGAGCTGCTCTAGATAGGTTTTGCTCTTCGTAAACTGCCACAAAAAAGCGTAATAATCGTTCATCCATAACCCTGAGTTATAACAAGTATTTAAAATCGGTATTTTAAGAATGGTTAATCACTCGTTACCTTTGCAAAGGTTGATAAACAAAGCAATAAATCAATATAAACGAAATAAAAAATATCATTATGGAAACTAATAATAAGCTAATAGTAATTACTGGAGCTAGTTCTGGTTTCGGTTTAGAAATGGCCAAAGAATTTGCGAAAGATGGCTATCCGCTGCTGCTTTTAGCCAGAAGAGTAGAAAAAATGGAAGCGCTTGATTTGCCCAATACTCTTTGCCGCAAAGTAGATGTAACCCAACCAGAAGAATTTGAAAAAGCGGTAAGAGAAGCAGAAAAAAAATTCGGCAAAACCGATTTAATCGTTAACAATGCAGGGGTGATGCTTTTGGGAGATTTAGCATCTCAAGATGCACGCGAATGGAAAAAAATGCTCGATGTAAATGTTATGGGCGTAATGCACGGTATGCAAATCGTGATGAACGACATGAAAGAGCGTAAAAGCGGAACCATTATCAATTTATCTTCTATTGCTGGCGTGTTGCCATTTCCGAATCATGCAGCGTATTGCGCAAGCAAATTTGGCGTTACTGGCTTAACAAGAACCGTTCGTGCAGAGCTTTCACCTTACAATGTTCGTGTTTTATCGATTATGCCTGGCGCGGTAAAAACCGAGTTGCTGGGTCATACCACTAGTCAAGAAATTATTGATGGTTACAACGAATGGAAAGAATCGGTAGGAGCCGTAAACATCACGGCTAACGATGTAGCCAAGACCATAAAATATGCGTATCAATTACCTCAATCAGTGTCGTTGAGAGAGATTATCATTACTGATACGCAGCAAGATACCTAGTGAAAATTGGGTACTAGAAGTGCAGAAGTCATCTCGTTATTCGAGGTGGCTTTTGTTTTTTATATCAAAATAAAAAGAAAACTCTTTATCACTTTTTTTGAGGAGAATAAAAGTTCCCAACCGAAACACAGAGTGTTGAGCTCACGAGTACATTTTAAAAACAAACCAAAACGAGTAAAACTTCTTAGCTTTCCCTCCGCACAAGCTGGCTCAATAGCTCCCCAAGCTATTGCCCTGCTTCACCTACGTGCTTTGATTTTTTGAACAAAAATCGCAACTGCGATGGCAAAAACAACTATCACTGCCAAAAGTCACAGCATTCGATTTTCAATCGAATTTAGAATTGAGCACTTTCTGTTTTTCTAGGGTTAAATTGAAAGGAATTCATCTTTCAAGCAGAATCTAACGCAGAATCCGTAAAAACCCTATCAAGTCGGTAGACTTGAGGTTTTGGGCATCGGATGGTTTTGGTAGAAATACCAGAGAGCGCAGCG
>JBLWWK010000015.1:0-70460 GCA_048267965.1 Salibacteraceae bacterium | reverse complement strand
AGTTCGGGTGAGGTAGTGAAGCGAACGCCAGTAGTTCAACAAAATCTAATACGCAGCCTTGAACTTTTGTTTCTTTTATTTCAAGATAAAAGAAAGAGAAAAAAACTATTTCTTTCTTTTTGTAGGAGCAAAAAGAAACCAAAACTCCTTGTGCTTTTGGAGGTGATTTTTCTTCCATTCCATTTCAGAAAACCATGTTATTTGCTTCACCTACGTGCTTTGATTTTTTGAACAAAAATCGCAACTGCGGTGGCAAAAACATCTATCACTGACAAAAGACACATCATCCGATTTTCAATCGAATTTAGATTTGAGCACTTTCTGTTTTTCTAGGGTTAAATTGAAAGGAATTCATCTTTCAAGAAGAATCTAACTCAGAATCTTTAAAAAACTTATCAAGTCGATAGACTTAAGTTTTTGTTCCCTTCGCACTGGCTAGCTCAACAACTTCTCAAGCTATTGCTCTGAATCAAAAAAAGAAAGAGAGCACGCTCTCTTTCCATTCTATTCTTTGAAAAACCCTAATCAATCACACTGTAGATATCTTCTTTAATGGCATATTTTACAATGCCAATCATGTTTCTACAACCAATTTTATCCATAATTCGGGTGCGAATACTTTCTATTGTTCTTCTGCTTTTAGCCAATTCGTCTGCTATTTCTTCATTGGTTTTTTCTTCACAAATCAAACGAACTACGTCTTTCTCATCTTCTGAGAGTTCTTTCCCTAAAATTCGTCTTTTGGGATCTGAAGAATCTCTACTCGCAATGCTTTTCAACAGTATTCTCGACATTTCTTCTGTGGTATAACTACCATTATGAAATGCTCCTTTCACCGCTTCAAACACCTCTTCAGCAGAAGTTCTTTTGGTAATATAAGAGGCAGCACCCAATTTTAAAGCATCTATCATTTGCTGTGTAGTATCGGTAGTGCTTAAAATAATCACCTTGATATGAGGGTATTTTCTTCTCAGAATCTTTAAATAATCAAATACACCCAAAGGTTTTAGCTGATTATCTAGCAAAATAACATCTGGCTGGTCATCGGTTTCTACTAAAAACTCTAACAACTCTTCGCCATCATCAAAATTGTGGGTTACTTCTATCTGCTTTACTCTACCCAGAAGGGTTTGCATACAGTTCCTAAAGAGCTGATGATCATCAGCTATTACTAGGTTAATTTTAGTCATCGTAAGGTGTGTTTTTGGGCTCATTCATTACAAATGAGAGTTCAAAAATACAAAAGCTTCCCTTTTAAAGCGAGAAGCCGAAAATTCTACATCCGTTTAACATATTTGATCTCCTTGTTTTTGTATCAACAAGATTTACAGCAGATTAAACATCAATGGTGGACCTCTAAAACTATAGGATGAAAATTCGAGTAAATTGTTTTTTGCAACGGTAATTCTGCTAACTGGTAGGAACGCAATATCGGTTCCTACCCAAAAAAATCGTGTAATAGAAGCGAACGCATAAAAAGTGAAAAACGAATTACCATTCAGCGAGTACAAAAAATGATTTACACATGTATGTATATGATGCTCAGGAGACGAATCGCTTATCAGGTCTGTATCTACATGTAAATGAAGACTTTTATCTATCTCCTCTTCGTGGTGATGATGAGCAAAACTACAAGGTTCTTCTACTGCATGTAAATGATGCACATGAGGGATGAAACTCCCCATTAACATCACGGCAATTACGGATAGAAAAAAAAACACTAATTATATTTTTAGATGATGTCAAAAAATAAATCAATTACTACTAATGCGTTTATTTATCTTATTTCACAAAGATTGCAAATATAACAAACAACCACAAAATTTGAAGATTTCCTAATAGAGAATCATAAGTGGTTCCTACCGAAAAAACAAGGGCATTTAACTACCTGAATTTAACACAGCGTTGTCTCATTTAACTCGAATTTAAAAACACCATCACAGTATATTCCGTATGTTAGCGGTACCGAAACCCAAATTTTTTGACGTATGAAATCTTACTCATTCTTGAGTAAAATCCCTTTTTTAAAGAGGAGTTTTACCCTAAAAACTTTCTTTATTGCCTTTGTTGGAACCCATATTCCACTCGTTGGCATCATCTTATTTCTACTTAGTTCTCCTCAAGCTCAGCAAAATCCGTTATGGATGGGCGGGCTCACTCTAGTTCTTACATTAGTGGCTACCAGCCTCACTCTGTATGCTTTAAACGGGTTGTTACAACCTATATTAATTACCAATCAGGCGTTAAAAAATTACATAAATCACTCTAAAATACCCACCTTACCGAGCCAACACACAGACGAAGTTGGGCAATTAATGAGCGATGTACAATCTACCATTTTAAAGCTAGAAGAGTTTGAAGAACAACGTTTAAGCAGTGTTCAATTACTTTCTCATGACTTGCAACGACCTGCTAAAAATGTGCTGGGTTTAATCGAAGTTTTAAAAATTGATCAGAGTCCTGAAAATATAAAAAGCTCTCTTGATTTAATGGAACAATCGATCCGTTCTCAAATAGCAGAGATGGAATACTTAATCAACTCTATCAAAAAGAAGAAGAATAATTTGCAGAACGAAATAGAGGTTTCCGTTATTCGTCTAGATGACTTTTTTCAGAAAATTAACGATAAATTTCGCCTATCACTGCGTGAGAAAAACCTAGATTTAAGTATTTCGGGAGACACTTCTTCTCATATCGAAGTAGCTGAATTACCGCTTTACAGAAGTGCCATTAACGTACTTAGCAACGCTATAAAATACAGTCCAAACCACAAAACAATTGCCATTCAGTCTACCGTTTGTAATCAGTTTATTCGCTTGTCTATTACGGATAAAGGAGATGGATTTTCGCCCAAAGACAAAGACAAAATCTTTAAATACAACGCCACGTTAGACCGCAATTTTAACGCTAAAGAAGATTCTCATGGCATTGGTTTACACCTTTGTCAGAAACTGGTTTCTAGGGCTAAGGGAGAAATCACCGCACACAGCGATGGCGCAGGATTAGGAGCTACCTTTACCATTAAACTACCCATTGTTCATGTACCCGAACTTGAGCAAGTGGCTTAAATCTTCTTTCTAGAATTGTAGAATTTTAGCTACATTTAGCTGCTATGAATCTTGAAATTAGAGATTACTTCGAAAACGGTTGCGGCAGGTGTTCACTCGCGAAAACCCCTGATTGTAAAGTTCACACTTGGCAAAAAGAATTGCTCTATTTGCGTAATTTGGTTTTAAGTACTTCTCTTACCGAAGAGCGAAAATGGGGCATTCCTTGTTATACCTATCAGGGTAAAAATGTACTTATCGTAAGCGCCTTTAAAAACCGGTGCACTCTTAGTTTTTTTAAAGGCTCTCTCTTAAAAGATGAAAAAAAGCTGCTTGAAAAGCCCGGAAAAAACTCTCAAGCTACTCGAATGTTCAACTTTACTCAGGTAGCTGAAATTCAAGAAATTGAACCTCAAATAAAAGCCTATATCTACGAAGCCATTGAGATTGAAAAATTGGGGTTAAAAGTTCATTTTAAGAAGGAACCAGAATCCATTCCTACAGAATTAATAGATCAATTTGAGTTGCAACCTGAGCTAAAAGATGCTTTTTACAGCTTAACACCCGGAAAACAACGCGGATATCTTCTCTATTTTTCTGCACCTAAAAAGAGCGAAACCAAAATCCAGAGAATTGCCAAATACACGCCTCATATTTTACGTGGCGAAGGAATGCAAGATGCCTATCGTAAAAAATCTACCCACTGATGATTCAATTAAAACGTTTACTTCATCTTTTTTTGGTTGCTATTATTACCACGGTGGCCGTGATCAGCTGCCACAAAAAATCTGATCAAACTCAGTTGATTGTTACCACAGATGTAGAAAATTTTTGGAAAGCTTTTGATGCTATTTTAGCTGAAAACGATTCCCTTCGTCAAATTCAACTTCTCGATTCTCTCTATCTTCAACCTGGAACATTTGGGCTAAAAAGCTTAATGCAAGTACGTAATTACCAACCTCACGAATACATTGAGCTAATCAAAAATTATCCAAAATTCTTAACCTCCATTCGCGCCAACTCACAAGATTTGTCGAATATTTCTCATGAAATGGAAGCGGGAATTGAAAAACTAAAAAAACTATATCCCGAACTTTCTCCTGCTAAAATCTACTTTTCAATAGGTGCTATGCGCACCAACGGCACTACTTTAGACAGCGCTGTTCTCATTGGGTCTGAGTTAGCCCTGGCTTCTTCTACTACCGATATTTCTGAGTTTACCGGTAAAACGCATGAGTGGCTTTCTTCTTACTTTGCTACTCATCCGAAAGAAAATATTGTACTCTTAAATATTCACGAATACGTTCATACGCAACAAAACGAAATTCCGAATCAATTGCTTTATCAAGTTATTTACGAAGGAATTGCAGAATATATTTCTACGTTAGCGTTGTCGGTTCCTTCTACAACCCCTGCCATAGAATTTGGAGAAACGCATCCAGAGGTGTTGAGAAAATTTGAAGAGGAAATGTTTTTTGAAAAAACGCATGAATGGCTGTGGAGCAATTACCCTAATCAGTTTGGCGTAAGAGATTTAGGCTATTACGTTGGTTATGAATTTGCTCAACGCTATTATCAGAATGCAACCGATAAAACCCAAGCCATTGCAGATTTACTGCACATTGATTACAACCAACCTCAACAAGTAGATTCGCTTATTAATTCTACCCATATTTTCACTCAACCTATTGATGAGTTAAAAACTGAAGACGCATCGAAACGACCAAAAATCATCTCTTCTTCAGTTTCTGATTCAGATACTTTAGTACCTTCTGATTTACCTGAACTTCTATCGTTTCAATTTGCCGAAAACATGAAAAATCATCGAATCGATGTTTTTTACAGTGAATTGGGAGAAGAAGCTTTTCCTGAAATAATCGGTCAAAATTGGAGCGAAGATTCAACCACCTACCAACTCGAAGTTCGACTGCAACCCAACACTCATTACCAGTTTCTAATTCAATCTCACTTTGCCTCTACTTCTGAAATCCCGATGATTCCCTATCTCGTTGATTTTTCAACTGCTAAAATGCCATAAATTGTTTTCGATTTTGCGCATAGATTCTTGGCGCGCATTGATGCGCCTCAACTAAAAGCTTACCTTTTTGTTATGGTAATAAGTAAAGCCGATAAGTCTAGAAACAGTGCATAAATTCGCTTTATTCGTTATCGATAATTCTTTGTAACGAGAGCTTCTTACCCTACTCCCCTATAAACACTTTACTAGACCTGCTTAATCGGATTACAATCCCATAAAATTATGTCAGATAAAAAACCTTATCCAAAATCTTTTTCTCACATCGGAATCACCGTTCCCGATTTACAAAAAGCGGTCAATTTCTACGCCAATACCATGGGCTGGTATGTAATTATGGAACCTTCTGTTATTAAAAAAGAACGCGAAACAGCCATTGGTCAAATGTGCATCGATGTTTTTGGTGACGATTGGGAAGAATTCGAAATAGCTCACCTTTCTACTAGCGATGGAGTTGGTGTTGAGTTGTTTTCGTTTCCAGAAATGGAAGATAAGAAACCAGCGTTTAATCCTTTTCAAACCGGATTATTCCATTTCTGTATTCAAGACCCAGCCATTGAAGAACTCACCGAAAAAATTGTGGCTGCAGGGGGTAAACAACGTATGCCTATTCGTGAATATTATCCAGGTGAAAAGCCTTTTAAAATGGTTTACGTAGAAGATCCATTTGGAGTGGTTTTCGAAATATATACGCACAGTTATGAACTTACGTACTCTTCAGGCGCCTACCAAAAGTAGCACGCTTAAACGTTCGGCCACTTTATTGTTGATTTACGCTTTAGCGGTGGGTCTTCACCTTAGTTGCCATCTTTCTTCGAGCACAGATGAAAATTCTACGGCTCCTACCGAAAGAGGAAAAAACATTGATTTTAATCGGTTAAACGGTTAAAAATCATTGAAATTATGCAAATTATCAATCTCAATACTTTCGATTTCAAATCGTTACGAAATTGACACTTAGCAGTAAAAGCTAATCTTTAGTGGTGTTTTCTGTAGGAACGCGAATTGTGTTCCTACAGAAAACACCAATTTCTTTGATAAAGATGCTTTTTTTAAGCAACCTCAACCGAAGCGCCTCGTTTTGTGACCAAACACACTTTGAAATGAAGATCAATCTTGTTGCGCTTTTCTGCTTCTTAACGGCACTTTGTTACGGTCAAACAACTAAAAATGTACTTTTTCTCGGGAACAGTTACACTTACTCTAACAACATGCCCAGCATGATTCAGAGTCTTGCCATGGCCGATGGAAACACCCTTACTTTCGATGCAAATGTGCCGGGCGGTTACACCTTACAAAGCCACTCTACCAATGCAACTTCACTTCAAAAAATAAAGGCTCAATCGTGGGATTTTGTGGTTTTGCAAGATCAAAGTCAAGTTCCCTCTTTTCCTTGGGCACAAGTTCAAACCGAAGTTTTTCCGTTTGCTGAAACGTTAGTAGACTCAATTAGAAGTGCCAATGCTTGCGCTATTCCTGTATTCTTTAATACTTGGGGAAGACAAAATGGAGACCCTCAGTGGGATTCTATCAACACGTTCGAAAAAATGAACGATCGTCTTTTTAGAGCATACGCGTACATGGCAGAGCAAAATTCGACTCTACTTGCTCCCATCGGTATGGCTTTTAAGCACATTAAACAAGATCCTGCGGCAGTAGTTACCTTTCATCAATTGTATTCTCCAGATGGCAGCCACCCATCTAGTTTCGGAAGCTATTTAGCCGCCTGTGTTTTTTACGAGAGTCTTTTTGCAGAAAGCTCTGTAGGCAACACCTTTCGCCCGAATGCTATCAACGCCAATCAAGCCGAATATTTACAAACGGTAGCCAATCACGTACTCAACAATGTAGATTCAATAGAGAGCAACTTTGCCATTCCGTTGGCTGATTTTGAGTTTCAACAAAATACTTCGATGGTAACCGTAGAAAACCACTCAAAACATGCTTTTACCTATTCTTGGTCTTTTGGCGATGGTTTCACTTCTACTGCTTTTGAACCAACTTATAACTACACAACTTCTGGTGATTTTATTATTGAATTAACTGCCACCTATTGTAACCGCTCTAGCACACATAAAGATACAGTTGAAGTTCGTGTACTTGCTGTTCAAGATTTAAGAAATACGGAAAAATCACTTACTGTTTTTCCTAATCCAACAAAAAATCAGTTCGAAGTAAAATCTGCCTCTTCTACTTTTCAGCTTTTCTCTATTGGTGGCGAATTTTTGGGAGAACACGCAACCCATACTTCGCTTCGTTTAAATTTACCGGTAGGAACCTATTTGGTAAAAACTGAAAATGCCACTCAACGATTAATTAAAATTGAATAACGAAAAGGGCGTTTTTGCATTAAAAACATATTTTCTTGAACGAAACATCAATTATTTACGTTATTTAGTTTAACTATTCCCAGTTATACTGAAAACGCAACAATTTTGAAATTCAGAAGGCTTACCAACGAAGAACTACAACAAGTAGAAAAAGAATTTATCACCTTTTTAGCATCTAACAGTGTAACCGCAGATGAGTGGACTCAGCTTAAACAAGAAGACCGAAAACGAGCAGAGTTGCTTATTGAATTGTTTAGCGACATTGTAATAGAAAAAGCATTATCGAAATGTAATTGCTTAGAAAAGGTTTCTCCTTTTGAATTTAGATCGTATAAGTTTTACGAGAACTTTGTAAAACTGATTGTTGTAAAAGTGCAACCTCAAGAAAACATCAACTTAACAGAAGGCGAATTGGGTAATAACTTGAAAAGCTTACTTGCCGATTCACCTGATGACATTGAGCTTTTTCACGCCAAAAAAGAATACAAGAAGTTGAGAGAACAAGAAATGTTCGAGGTAATACAGTCTGGCGCTTATATGGCAGATGATCGAATATTCTCTCAGCTGAACCAGTTAATTGCCTAGTCTTCGGTAGGTTGTTTTAAAGGTAATCTTACACTCCATTTGTATTTGTAAGACAATACACGCAGCAAAATAATAAAGGTGACAGCTATTAACTCTACCACAATGTGGTCTATCCAGGTAAATTGCGTTCCTACCAAGTAAATAATACCACCGCCAATACTCGCTGTTGCGTAAATTTCGTTTTGAAGTAAAAGGGGTTTTTCATCGCTGAGAATATCGCGTAGAACACCACCAAAAGAGGCCGAAAGCACACCTAACAACAAGGTGATAAAAACGGAATATTCCATGTCTATGCCAATTTTCACTCCGGTTATAGTGAATAAACCCAAACCAATGGCATCGAAGAAAAACACCCACCATTTTAATCGGTTCATAAATCCATAAAACAGATACGTAAGCACGGTTCCAACAATTATTACGCTAATCAAAGTAAAATCGTTAAGCCAATTCACAGGCGTATTGCCAATTAACAAATCGCGCAATGTACCACCACCTATGGCTGTGGTAAACGAAAGCACAAATAAGCCAAACAAATCGTATTGTTTTCTGATGGCGCGTGTAGTACCAGAACTTGCAAAGGCTAAAGTTCCCAGTATTTCCATAATTTCGACCAACGAGTAATTCATGGCACAAACTTGCTAAAAACAAATGATGATGAAAGTTCCTTTTGAGATAATATCGGTATTTGATGCCCCAGAGCTGGGAATTTTGGGTAATCCTTCTGCTGTGGTTTTCTTACCTCACGCTTTAGAAACCGAAAGGTTGCAAAAAATTGCTGCTGACTTTAACCAACCCGCCACCACTTTTTTATGGAAAGAAAATAACCAGGTGAACGTTCGCTGGATGGCTCCCGATGCAGAAATTGGTTTATGCGGACACGGAAGTTTAGCCGCTTTTGCAGCGTGTAGAAATCACTCTAACTTTCACTCTACTTCTCAGTTATCGGCAAGTTCGGCTGTAGTAAACGGTGGTTCGGTTACCGACCAACGTTGTTTTATCGAATTAGATGCACTGCCTGTAAAGCAATCGATTGTGGTTCCTACCGAAATAGAAGAAGGTTTGGGGGTAGAGATTTTAGAAATGCACGAAACCGACAACAAGCACATTGTGGTGGTGAAAGATGAAACTACCGTAAAATCAATTCAACCGAATTTTTCTCGTTTAAGAGACTCCAAATTTTTTGGGTATGCGGTGACTGCTCAAGGAATTCAACACGATTTTGTAAGCCGAACGTTTGTGCCGCACGTGGGCCAACTAGAAGATTTTGCAACGGGTTCTTCTCATGCGGCTCTTACGCACTTTTGGGCCAACCGATTACATAAAAACACATTAACAGCTCGCCAATTAAGCGCTCGTGGAGGTGAATTTAATTGCTCAATAGAGAACAATGTTGTTCGTTTAGAAGGTAATTTTACCCTTTGGGCCAGCGGAATTTTACGTATTTAATAAAAAAAAGCCGCTGAAACTAATCAGCGGCTCTTTCTAACCTAACAAACTCAATCTTCACTAATCTACCAGCTCTTTATCAATAACCTCTTTCATCGCTTCTTTAGGTAATGCTCCGGCCTGCATCATTGGCTGACCACTATTTTTAGGTACAAATAGCAAACTAGGTATTGATCGGATGCCAAAAACAGCCGATAATTCTTGTTCTACCTCTGTATCTACTTTGTATATTTTCAACTTTTCTCCGTATTCTTCTGAAAGCTCTTCAAGAATAGGCGCTACCGCTTTACATGGCCCGCACCAATCTGCATAAAAATCGATTATAGCCGGTGTTTCCGATTCGTATTTCCAATCGGTTCCTTCGTTATAATCGAAAAATTCTTTTTTAAATTCTTCAGTAGTGAGCTTAATTGTTGCCATAATTCTTTCCTTTTCTATTGCTTTGCAAAGTTACGGTGAACCCAAAGTTTCAACTGTAACCAATGTTACACTTTAACATAACAAAATGATTTGGAAAAGAGATTATACCGTTGAAGAGCTCAATTCGCTGTGCAAAAACACGATTCACGATTCGCTAAGCATAGAATTTACCACGGTAGGAACCGACTTGCTACAAGCCAAAATGCCCGTTAACCAAAGTACAATACAGCCAGCTGGTATTTTGCACGGAGGTGCTTCTGTAGTTTTAGCAGAATCTTTAGGAAGTGTAGCTTCTAACTTAATAATAGACAATACGGCATTAATAGCAGTAGGACAAAGCATTAACGCCAACCACATTCGGCCTGGCGTTAATGGATTTGTGTATGGAACTTGTACACCTGTTCACATCGGAAAACGCTCACATGTTTGGAGCATTGAAATAAAAAACGAGTCGGAAAAACTCGTTTGCGTGTGCAGGTTAACAATGGCTATAGTAGATAAACCTCAATAAGGTTTATTCTGCATCTACTGTTTTTGAGAACCATTGGCTCTTACACCAACTCCTGATAAAGCTCTAGCAGCTTGAATCGCCATTTCTTCTTCAATGGTTCCGAAATCGTTTTGGTAATCCATGCGTGCTCTAGAAATAACTTCTAGGGCATCTGCTTTACCATAAATGTCGGTAATTTCAACCTCGCGGTTACTATCGGTAGAGTATCCTTTATAGGTTAAAAAGTAGTGATGTAAACGGTCTACTACTCCTTTAGGCACATCTTCAATATCTTCCATTTCGCCATACACGCTATCGCCTTTTAGTACAGCTAAAATTTTATCGTCTGCTTCGCCACCGTCAATCATTCTAAAGCCACCAATGGGTATTGCTTGCACTAGAATATCTCCGTGAGTAACTTCTTTTTCTGTAAGAACACAAATATCAAGAGGATCGTAATCGCCTACAATTCCTTCTTTTTTAGAACGGCTCATACAGAACTGAGCAATATTATCTGCGCAATACGTTCTTGGAATAAAGCCATACAAAGCAGGCATTACGTTAGAGAATTTTTGAGGACGATCGATGGTAAGGTATCCGGTTTGTTTGTCAACTTCATACTTCACCGTATCGGAAGGAACCACTTCTATAAAAGCCGTTACTATTTGGGGTGCTTTATCTCCTATATCTACTCCATGCCATGGATGAGATTTGTAGCGCATCCCGATTTTCTTCCAAAGTTTAGAAAGTTCATTATGCATATCTACGGTAATTTTCGCGCAAAAATAGTGCTGTAAGAAGAATACAGCACTATTATTAATAAGTTAATCGAATTTAAAGGGCGCCCGCCACAATTTCGTCTACCACCTCTGGATCTAATAAGGTAGAAGTATCTCCCAGCTTATCTGGTTCACCTTCAGCGATTTTACGCAATATTCTACGCATAATTTTACCCGATCTAGTCTTTGGTAAAGCCGATACAAATTGTATTTTTTCGGGTTTGGCAATTTTCCCAATTTCTTCAACAACGGTTTCTACCACTTCTGCTCTGGCCGTTTCTTCATCTTCTGGTAACATTTCGCAAACCACGTAAGCATAAATTCCTTGTCCTTTAATATCGTGCGGATACCCCACCACAGCTGATTCTACTACTTTGCCATTTGAGTTAATGGCTTCTTCTATTTCTGCTGTTCCGAAACGGTGACCCGAAACATTAATTACATCGTCTACTCTACCGATAATGCGGTACATACCATTTTCGTCTCGCTTGGCTCCATCTCCAGTAAAGTAATGATTCTTATAATGACTGAAATAAGTTACTCTACAGCGCTCGTGATCTCCGTAAGTGGTTCTTAAAATAGAAGGCCATGGATATTTCATGCACAAGTAGCCTTCTACATTGTTTTCTGTAATTTCTTTCCCTTCTTGATCTAACAAAACAGGTTGTATTCCTGGCAACGGATACCCAGCGTGGGCTGGTTTCATGGGGGAGTGTGCTCCTAACCCAGAAATCATAATTCCGCCCGTTTCTGTTTGCCACCAAGTATCTACAATGGGGCATTTTTCTTTACCTACGTGAATGTAATACCACTTCCATGCTTCATCATTAATGGGTTCGCCTACGGTTCCTAATACCTTTAGAGAATCAAGGCTGTAAGAAAGCACGTGATCTTCGCCATGAGCCATTAATGCACGAATAGCGGTAGGAGCCGTATAAAACTGATTTACACCGTGTTTATCACAAACTTGCCAAAATCTTCCCGCATCTGGATAGGTAGGAACCCCTTCGAACATCATGGTAGTTGCACCAGAAATTAACGGTCCATAAATAATGTATGTATGTCCGGTAATCCAGCCTACATCGGCAGTGCACCAATAAATATCACTTTCTTCTGTCTGAAAAACATTTTGAAAAGAATACGCTGCATACACCATGTAGCCTCCGCAGGTATGAACTACACCTTTTGGTTTGCCCGTGGAGCCAGAAGTGTACAAAATGAACAACATATCTTCTGCGTCCATTTCTTCGGCTTCACATTCTTTGCTCATGTCTTTTACCACATCTTGCCACCAAATATCTCGGCCTTCTTTCATTTCAGGGGCCCAGCCAAGGCAATCGTAAACAATTACTTTTTCTACACAAGGGCAGTTGTTTAGTGCTTCGTTCACCACGCGTTTTACAGGAATTTGCTTGGCTCCACGGTTAAGCCCATCAGAGGTAATCACCATTTTTGCTTCGGCATCGTTAATTCGATCGGCCATAGCATGAGCAGAGAAGCCCGCAAAGACTACTGAATGAACGGCTCCGATTCTAGCACAGGCTAACACAGCCACTGTTAGTTCAGGAATCATAGGCATATAAATAACTACTCTATCTCCTTTAGCAATTCCTTGGTTTTTTAATCCATTGGCAAACTCGCATACTTTTTCGTGCAACTCTTTGTAAGTCCATCGAACAAATCTTTCTTTGGGATCGTTGGGTTCCCAAATCAAGGCTAATTTATTGCCTCGTTTTTCTAAGTGACGATCTAATGCATTTTCAGTAATGTTTAGTTTTCCGTTCTGAAACCACTTTACATCTGGTTCATTAAAATCCCAATCGAGTACTTTTGAATACGGTTTTCTCCAATGAAAAGTTTGTGCTATTTCGTCCCAAAAGTTTTCAGGATTTTCAACGCTTTGAGCGTATTTCTCTTTGTATTCTTCGAGTGATTTAATTCGTAGATCCATGCGTTTCTTGTTTTACGGTTTTATGTATTTGTGTATCGTTTCGGTGTAAATTCATCTTTAAGCATAAAAGCTGGTGGGAAGTTGAATAAAGCTGAAAATCGGTTCCTACCGATAAACAGCAATTCAAAAGCGACCCCATGTTTTGCCTCTCACCAAAAGATGAAATTTTCAAGGTTTTGCGCTATTTCGTGTAAAATGGCCTTTAAATTTAGAAAGATATCTGTCAAAACCTCCGATTTTAAACTTTTAATAATCTGAAGTGGAAAATGATCCAACCCAACTTTTCGAGCAATTTTTGGGCATTACAGTTAAGAAATTACGATGATTTATGGGGTGCATTTGGTATTGTTTATCAATGCGGTAAGTTGATGTTAATAAAACAATAAATTGAATTAGATTTAAGGGTCGCTTTTTATTATTTTGCAGGTTTTAATATAACGTGATTTTGCATAGAATATACTTTACATTCTTCCTCTTTTTGGGTTGGTTTACCACTTTAGGCCAGTACAACGTAAACGGTTCTGCAATTGCGTTGGCCAACGAATGCTTTAGACTAACTAGCAATATGGCTAATCAAGAAGGAAGTTTTTTCGCTACTCAGCAAATAAACCTTAACGAGCCTTTTGATTTATATACCCGCATCGATTTTGGTTTTAATGATGCTACAGGTGGCAGCGGTGTTGCGTTTAGTTTTCAACAATTTAGCACGGCTGTAGTGCAGCCGGGTGGCAGTGGATTAGGTATAGAAGGAACCACACCTTCTTTGGTAGTAGAATTCGATACCGATCAAGATGCCGCCTTGAACGACCCCGCTTTTGACCACATGGCACTTTCTAGAAATGGAGCTTTAAACCATTCTTCTCCCAACAACTTAGTAGGGCCTGTAGGAATTACGCCTACCAACGCGAATGTTGAAACGGGAATGGATCACGAGGTACATATTCGTTGGAATCCTACTTCTCAGCTTTTTCAAGTTTGGGTAGATTGTGATTTGCGCATCAGCTATACTGGAGACATTATCAATACTTTCTTTTCAGGTGATCCGAATGTATTTTGGGGTTTTTCTGCAAGTTCTGGAGCTAACACCAATTTACAAGATGTTTGCATCGACTTTTTTAACCAAGACGATCAAATGACGGATGTTACCCTTTGTGAAGGAACACCGCATTTAGCCAGTGCCGGAATTGGGAACACTTTTCAGTGGTCGCCCACAGCGGGTTTATCTTCTGCAACGGCTCAATCGCCAACAGCCACGCCTTCTACCACAACTAATTACACAGTTACAGTTACCGATAATTGCGGTGTTACGCGTCAAGATTCTTTCACCTACACTGTTTTAGATAGCGTTATTGCCACCCTTTCTGGCGATACTATTTCTTGCCCCGGAACTGTGGTGCCGGTTAACGTAAACTTCACCAGCGGAAATTCGCTCTTTTTGGTGAGTCTTTTTGATGGAACCAATTTGTACAACTATGTGCTCGATTCTAATGGCATAGATACTACTACCAATTTACCTCCTCAGTTTCCGGTAGGAGCCGGTTCATCAACCTACAATGTGTTCTCTATCACGAATGAATTCGGATGTGGTGGAGCTGCCACAGGAACCGTAACGGTAGATTCGGATATCTTAGCGGGTATTCAAACCACCATTAATGAACCTACTTGTAATGGATTGTGCAACGGCTCAGCCCAAGTTCAAATTCCACACGATAACGGTTCATACAATTTCTTCTGGTCGAACGGAGATATAGGAACCACAGCCACCAATTTATGCGCTGGCAATTACGATGTTACGATAACCAATGGAGGTGGTTGCAGCGAGGTGGTTAATATAGTGGTAACTGAACCCAGTGTGATTACCAACGCTCCACTACCCGATGTTTCTATTTGCCCTGGAACTACCGAGACCCTTAGTTTAACTCTATTCGGTGGCACACCTCCATACAACTACAACTGGAGCACTGGAGACAATACGCAGAATATTACGGTTTCTCCTTCTGTAAGCAGTACTTATTCGGTGACCGCCACCGATGCCAATAACTGCCCCGTAATTGTAGAAACGGCTACTGTTTCGGTTCTTCCTCCTTTTGCGGGAAGTGTTGACCAAAATATTGGTACTTGTATAGGTGGTTCTGTTTCTTTTTCTGCCTATGCTTCTGGTGGAGACGGAAATTATACGTTTAATTGGAGTAATGGTGCTGGTGGAGCCACTCAAAATTTAACGCCTGATACTTCTGGAGTCTACACTGTTACCATTACAGACGGCTGCGGTTCTACACCTTTTGTAGATTCTATCACCGTGCAAGTAGACACCTTCCCTACCCATACCTATTCAGTAGAAAATCCGATTTGCATTGGCCAACCTGCTACGTTTGTGCTCGATGAGTACGATCCAGAGGCATTTTACTTGTTCAACTTTGGGGATGGAATCTTAGGAATTGCCAACTCATCTACGATTAGTCACACGTACAACACCATTGATACGTTTGATGTTACGTTAGAGGTACGAACCGATTATTGTGATAGTATTAGAACCGACACCGATTTAGTGGTAGTTCAACCGGTTCCGAGAGCCAGATTTGATGTATTACCTGATGAGGTTTTCACCATTTCTAATCCGCTGGCTACTTTTAATTCGACTACAGTTAACGCCACCAATTGGATATGGTCGATAGATGGAATTAGAACTTCTGACCAGCCTTCGTTCTTCTTCGATTTTAGAGATAGCGGAACATACAACGTTGAATTAATTGCCTTTAATGCATTGGGGTGCGCAGATACTACTTCTCAAGAAGTGCGCGTTGGATACGAGTATCCTAATTTCTTTATTCCGAACTCTTTTACACCCAATGGCGATGGATTAAACGATGAGTTTGGGCCTGTTATCAACGAGCGCGTGGTGGCCAATTATGAGTTTTTAGTGTTTAACCGATTAGGAGATTTGGTGTTTTCCACCTCGGATCCTACCGTGTATTGGAACGGTAAAAGAGATAACAGTGGCGCCATGTCTGGCCAAGATTTCTTTTGGTGGAAGGTAACGTATAACGACATCGATTTTGAAAGCCATGAATACCAAGGAAAAGTGACTTTGATTAAGTAATTAAACACTTTTTTTGTGAAGTCTACGAGCTCTTTTCAATTTGAAGAAATACAGGCTTTTCGATTTGGGTATCATCCTTTTAAGAAACCCAATTTGTTTGTTTACCTCTATTTTGTTGATGGATTATTGATTGATACAGGTCAACGAAGAATGCAACCTTCCATTTTATCTGCAACGCATTCTTTGCCCATCCAACAAGTTTTTATAACCCACCATCACGAAGATCATACAGGAAATATTGATGAAATATGCGCAAAACATGGATGCGAAGCTTTTTCGTCTTCCCTTACTCGTGAAATAATGCAAAAGCCGCCTTCTTTAAGTTGTATTCAGAAAGTGATGTACGCTTCTCGTGGTGCTAATTTTAATATCAAAGCAATTAATTCTGATTGGTTAGAAACTCCTAAATATCGGTTTCAGTTGATTGCGGTTCCGGGTCATGCTGCTGATATGGTAGCCCTGTACGAACCCATTAAGAAATGGCTATTTAGTGCCGATTTATTCATCAACACACACATAGGATTTATGCTGAAAGATGAAAGCATTCAGCAACAAATTGAATCTATTCAACGAATTTTAACCTTGGATTTCGATGTGCTCTTTTGCGCTCACAATCCGCAATTGAAAGATGGTAAAGAAAAACTGAAAAACAAACTTCAGTTTCTTGAACAATTTATGGAGCAAGTAAGCAGTTGGAACCAAAAAGGATACTCTGATATGGCCATTTTTAAAGCCATGAAGTTAAAAGAAAATCGATTTGTAAAAATTCTATCTAACGGGAATCTTTCGAAGCTAAATATGGTAAAATCTGCCTTAAGAGACCTTTCTTCAGCTTCATAATAAACGCTTTTCTGCTTTACGTTGTATTTATTTTTCTGAAGGATGCGGCAGATTCACATTAAAGATGGAGCCGGTTCCTACCGTTGAGTCAACTTTTATTTCTCCATTTAGTTTGCTTACTGCTTCTCGGCAAACATAAAGTCCTATGCCGGAGCCTTGGCTCATATCTGAACCTCTATAGAAAATATCGAAAATGCTCTCGAATTGAGAAGGTTTTATGCCAATTCCGTTGTCTTCTACCTCTATCAGCAGTTCGTTCTTGGTGTTTTGGATGTGAATAGAGACCTCGCCTTGTACACCTTCTCGCTGAAAGCGTACGGCATTGGAAAGCAAGTTTTGTACAATGATTTTCAGTCGGTCGCGATCGGTGTACACCTCATCGTCTCCTTCGATTTTTTGCATCACATTTAGCTGAGTACTTCTTGGCTCAACAAATGCCAAATGCTCTAGCACCTCTTTGAGCATGATGGATAGACTAATGTGTTCGTATCGATCTTCTAAACGCGAGTTTCGTGAGTAATCGACCATATTTCTCACAAAAACATCTAACTGGTGAATGCTTTTTTCAATCAAGTTAAAGTAGTTGGTCATTTCTTCATTGGCTCCTTCTAATTTGGCCAAATTGGTAATTCCCAAAATACTCATTAAAGGACCACGAATATCGTGAGAAGCCCGGTATACAAAAGAATCTAGCTCGTTATAAGCTTTCTTTAGTTCTTGATTTCTTTTCTGAAGTAACATGCGGTTTCTATAAGTTTCTACCGCATTATCAATGGTGTTTTTTAGTTCGTCTTCGTTCCAAGGTTTCGAGATATATTTATAGATAGCACCTTGGTTTACTGCTTGAATGGCTGGTTTAAAGTCATCGAAACCAGTAAGTAACATTCTAATGGTATGAGGGTATTTCTCAACTACTTGCTCAAGAAATTCTACTCCAGAGATTTTAGGCATTCGTTGATCGGTAAGCACAATTTCAATGTCTTCTTTCTCGAGAATTTTGAAGGCATCGTCAACGTGAACAGCTGCGAATATTTTATAATGTCTGCGAAAACACGACTTAAACGAGTTCAAGTTGTTTTCTTCATCATCTACTATAAGAATTCTTGGCTTGCTTTCTTTCATTAGTCTCAATCTTCTGTGGTGTTCTCTTCAGTTTGTAGTTTGGGCAGTGTTATTAAAAATTTGGTTCCTTCTCCGTTTTTGGTTTCTACTTCTATAGAACCATTGTGTTTTTCAATGATGCTGTAAGAAATCGACATGCCGAGTCCGGTTCCTTCACCTACCTTTTTCGTAGTAAAAAACGGTTCAAAAATACGTTGTTTTACGTGGTCTGGCATACCCGTTCCGTTATCTTCAATGGTAATTAACACATTATCGGCATCTTTATTTAGAATGGCAATTTTTAGCGAGCCTTGCTCTCGGTTGGCGTCTAAAATCGCATGAATACTGTTACTCAAGATATTCATAAAAACTTGATTGAGTTTCCCAGCGTAACATTCTACATTCCCTACCACTTCGTAGTTTCTTTCTACGTCTATTTTACCGTGCATGCTACTGCGCAAAAGAGTAAGTGTAGAATTGATTCCTTCTCGAAGATCTACTCGTTTTAAATCTTGCTCATCCATACGAGAAAACACCTTTAGACCGCGTACAATTTCTGCGGTTCTGCTGGCTCCTTCTTCAATACCTTTTAAAAGTGAATTGATTTCGGTTCGTACAAAATCGAGTTCTACTTCTTCTTTTAGCTCTTCTATCGCCTCTTTTTCGGTATCGAATTGCTCTCCAGATTGAAGATTCCCGTATTTGTCTAACACTTCAAAAACATCGGCAACATCGCGTTTAAGCGGACTTACATTACTGGTTACAAAGTTGATGGGATTGTTTATTTCGTGAGCAATACCAGCAGTTAGCTGCCCTAAGCTGGCCATTTTCTCTTGATCTACCAGTTGAGTTTGAGCATTTTTCAAGTTGGTGAGTGCTGACTCTAAATCGGTATTAGCATCTCTTAATTCTTTGGTTCTTTCGCTTACTTTGGCTTCGAGAATCATATTTTGCTCACGTACGATTCTTTCATTTTCTTTCGAAGCTTCAAGGGCCATTTTCTGCGATTCTTCTTTTTCTTTTTTCAGTGTATTGATTTTATCGGCCAAACCAAAAGAAAGAAGAATTACCTCTCCACCAGAGCCAATTTGCAAAATGGCCGCTGTTAAATTGTTGTGAGGAATAATCGAAGCGTCTTTTAATACAAACAAGATAACGCCTACCAAAAATACCGACCATGCTAACATAAAGAATTTTGCAGGTCGAGAACCTCTTTGCACTGCCATGCCTAAAATCACCAGCATATAAAAAGACAACGCCAACGCTGTGAAATTCATTAACATGTAAGCAAAGTTGTAATTGCCCAAAATAGCCACCAATAAACTTACTACGTATAGTAGTAGGAACACGTCTAACACTCTGTTGAGCTTAGGCAAATAATCTTTAATATGAACGAACCCCCTCATGAAGGTAACCGCTAAAATAGCTGTGGTTGTGTTCAATATATATACGCTATTAGCCGCCAACCAAGGACTATTTGGCCAAAGAAACTTATACGTGAAACCTTGTAAATTCGCTTGAACCAACCCCACACTCAAGATGTAAACAACATACGTTAAATACGAACGATCTTTTGTTGTGAAGTAAATAAACAAGTTGTAGAAAAACATCACCAAAATAAGCCCGAAATAAAGGCCCATAATTACGTTTCTCAGTAACAGGTTTTGCATTACAACCCCCGACTCGCCTGCTAAAACAGGTAAAAGTACTTGCTCACCGCTTTTTACTTGCAGTAAGTAGTTTTTCTTTTCACCCGGTGCTAAGTCTAATGGAAAAATAAAATCTTGATGTTCTAAATAGCGATCACTAATCGGTACTTGTTCTCCTGAAACTACCAAATCGTAGCCAGAAGAAGACTCTGTATAAAGGTTAACAACATCTAAGATGGGGTTATTAATATCAATTAAGATATTATCGATCGATTCTTTATTATGGATAGAAAATTTAATCCAATGGGTTTTATTCGACACCCCGAGATTAGGCACTTCCGAATCAATCGGCATAAAAGAGCCTTTTATCAGAACCTGATGAACCGTTAAATCTTCTTCGGTACTGAACACTTGCATGCCTTCCCCAAGCTTATTCAACGTATTGGGTTCAACAACAATGTCTTTGCTAAAACCAGCCAGACTAAAGAAGAGTACGATAAGGGTTGTAAGTATTTTTCTCATTTGTAAACGTGGTTGTAAGAAATCAATCAACTAAATCTTCAATGTAAAGATCATATTCGATTATCAATTCACCTTTGGGACCTTTCTCAACCCTATTTTGCTTTGGGGTAGTGCGTAGGTCAAAAATTTCGGCTCTTTCGTCAGAGTCGGCAGAATTTAACGTGTCGGTATCTCTCAAAGCCAAAACAGTAGCCAACCAATCGGGCTTCGGATACGGAAACGTACCATTGTCTCCTAAATCTTCTTCGATTTTAAAACCTGCTTTTTGCACCATTTTCACGGTATACGGAGCACAAAGTACCCAAAGTGTTTTAATCTTCAAGAGATTGGCAATATGGGCTCCTGCCTTAGCAACGCTCGCTTTTGTAAGTAATTTACTCACGCCAGAACCTCTCACCTCTTTGGCATTCCATAATCCACACATTTCGCCTACTCCATCTTTCATGTCAGATGCAATGCGTTCGTAGATTTTTGGATCCATCTCGCCCACGGCATTTTCTACCGGAAGCGGATTTCCAGAACCCGCCAAATGAATTCGAGCACCGCCATAAACCTGGCTGCCATCTTCATTCTCAACTAAAATTACATAAACATTAGGATCTCCAAACCACTCTTTATTCGAAGAGGTTACTTTTATTACCCCAAAATCTCTTAACACCTGCTCGTGTCCAGAAGCAAAAAGTTCACAAGACTCTTGATCACTGGTTGCTTTAAATGCTCTAATTCGAATCATTGCTCAACTACTACTTAATTAAACCATCGAGATCAACATAAAACCTTCCGCTTTTAGAAAACTGATTCAGCATCATTCTTCTAACAACATTGGCAGAGATAGCTCCTCCTAAAGAAACACCTGAAGCGAGCTGAGGCCAAGAGGTAATCGTTTTCCCAATTTCTGGCATCGAAAGTTTCAATCGTTCAGACACATCGCCTAAACTAATAATTTGTGACACAATTTTGAGCATTTCATCTCCAGCCACTGCATCAATATTTTTTACTTGTTCTTCTTCTAAGTAGCCGTGAAAAATAGGTCGGTCAGGTTCTAAATCGAACCGTTCTATGTCTACCATTCCTTTATCGTTGGTATCCATAACCACCGGAACTCCCAGTTCGCGCGCTTTGAAACGACTTTTTATTTTCAGATGGATGCTGTCGCAAACCTCAACTACTGCATCTAATTTACGGGTTCCATCACCAGTAAAAAAGTTTTGCATATTGTCTTCGGTAAGACCATCAGAAAATAATGTGATTTTTATAAAAGGATCTATTTCGGCAATTTGTCGAGCTGCAATTACTGCTTTACTCAGGTCTAAATCTGGCAATCCACTGCGAATTCTATTCAAGTTGCTCACTTCAAGGTGGTCAAAATCAGCAAGAACTAAATGGCCACCAATGCGCTCCATAGCTAAGGTAATCGCTACAGAATTACCCACCGATAAACCAATAACTCCAATGGTTTTCTTCGCTAATAATCGCTGTTCTTCTACTGTTATCTTATACTGATTTCGGTTGGTTCGCAGTTCAATAAATTCTGCTTCGCCCACAATGTGAACGAGCGTGTTTCTCCAAGGGTAAAAAACCCAAACTCCATATTCATCGGGGTTTTCTCCCAGATAACGGGTAATTCTTTCGTCTAAATCTTGGTAGGAACCAAACTCTGCTGGGTTACGCAATTTTAATAACTCGCGAATTTGTGAACGAATTGAGTCAACAACTCGAACTTTTGCTTGTTCTCTGTATTCTGATATCGTTTTAAATGCACTCTCGTCTTTTGGATTGAGAACCAAAGGTTCAAAAGCCGAATCTTTACACTCTGGGGATTGAGTTGAATTTTCTAGCATAACAATGAATTATGGTAGGTGTAATTTAAGGTTTGTTCTTTTAACAGGGTAATTCTGAATGGGGCGAAAAATAGAAATAATAATAAAGCTTGTGTTTTATCATTTAATCATCTTTTTTAACTTATACTCATCTTGAGACAATGTTCAGAAAATACGGTGGATGAATGAATCCAAGCCTATTTTTTATATTTATATTCGCTCGCGATAATTCAAAATGACTAATGGGAGATTCTAAAATTTCAATCCTTTATATTGACGATGAAGAAAACAATCTCACCGCTTTTAAAGCTACCTTTAGAAGAGATTATAAAATTCATCTAGCCATTTCTGCGGCAGAAGGCCGCAAACTACTCGAAAAAGAATCAGTAGATATTATTATCACTGATCAACGTATGCCCGATGAATCTGGTGTAGAGTTTTTGGTATCTATCTTAGATAAGTATCCAGACCCTATCCGTATTCTACTAACAGGTTATACAGATATCGAGGCCGTAATAAACGCCATTAACCAAGGGCAGATTTACCGTTATATTACCAAACCTTGGAATGAGCAAGAGTTACGCATGAACATCGAAAATGCTTACGAAGTTTTTAGCCTACGTAAAGAAAATAAAGAATTGCTAGAGAAGTTGAAAAAAGCGAATCAGCAATTAGAATTTTTATTACGCCAGAAATTGTTAGACTAAACAATCGGTTAAATCAAACCCGCTTCTATTTGCTGAACAATAAACTCAATTTCTCGATCTTCACCTTGCGGATCGTAATTTGATTTTAAATTTTGACCGAAAACGCGCGCTAAGCCTTGCCAAAAAAAGGCACTAAACTTACCTCTCAAATCTTCTACTAATTGATAACTGGTGTTTCCGGTTTCTCTATCGATTAGTTTTACCAAGATTCTCCCCTCTGAGATGGTTAGTTTTTTAAGTTCGCCTTCGTACTCTTCTCGTAGTTCTTTCTCTACCTTCTTGTAAAAGACTTTTCTTTCTCTTTCAGTCTTAACCGAATCTAGTTGATGCGCATATGCCTCTAACTTCTGCCCAGCTAATTGAGCATACGGATACACCTTTTTCACCTTTTTAGAAAGCTTAGTGTAACGAACATACGCTCTACGGTCTTTCCACGTTCTGCGTTCTGTTAGCTGATGAGTTCGTAAAGTAATGTTAGCAATGGTATCGCCTTGATAAACGGTACCTCGATATACGCTAGAACCAGTAGCTGGTTCGTTTTCTTGAGCAAACGAACCAGCCACGAATAAAGTAAATAGTATGATGAAAGCGTATCGCATATCTGAATAACAACAAATTTCTTTCCAAAAAAGCAATCTGTTAGGGTAAAGATACAGATACTTGACAAACGATATTAGTAAGTCATTAGCTTCGTTAATTTTTCTTCTAACTCTGCATTGGCCAAGAAACCAGCCTCTAAGGTTGGGTGAAACGGAACCGGAATATCTAAGCTTCCACTTCTCATAACTGGAGCATCTAAATGTTCAAAACAGTTTTCTCCAATATAAGCAGCAATTTCACCACCAATTCCGCCAAAAAGTGTGTCTTCGTGCAATACCAATACCTTGCCCGTTTTTTCTACTGATTGCTCAATAGTTGCATAATCTAACGGAGCCAGTGTGCGCAAATCAACAATCTCTAAATTCCACTCTGGATGCTTTTCTTCAAGTTGCAATGCCCAATGCACACCCATTCCGTACGTAATAATAGACAAATCGGTTCCTTCAGAAACCACTCTAGCCTTACCAAAAGGCAAGTTATAATACTCGGTAGGAACCGATCCTGACAAGCTTCTATACAAGGCTTTGTGCTCGAAAAACATCACCGGATTGGGATCTTCAAAGGCGGTTAACAACAAACCTTTCGCATCTTCTGGGAAAGCAGGATAGGCAATTTTTAAACCAGGAACATGGGTAAACCAAGCTTCGTTCGATTGAGAGTGGAACGGCCCCGCTCCTACTCCAGCGCCCGTTGGCATACGCACAACTACATCTGCATTTTGGCCCCAACGGTAATGAATCTTAGCTAAGTTGTTACAAATTTGGGTAATTCCTTCTGAGACAAAATCAGCAAATTGCATTTCCATCATCGCTTTCTTGCCTTTTATCGATAAACCGAGTGCGGTTCCTAAAATGGCCGATTCACACAATGGAGTATTTCTAACGCGGTCTTTCCCAAATTGGCTCACAAAACCATCGGTAATTTTAAAAACGCCTCCATACTCAGCAATATCTTGGCCCATTAGCACCAAATTATCGTGCTTAAGCATAGCATGCTTTAAGCCATCAGAAATGGCATCTATCAAGCGCATATCTTCAACCTTGCCTTCTGGTTTTTGCTCTTGAAAAGAAAAAGGAGCATATAAATCTGCAAGTTCTTTCTCCTTATTAAAAGTGACCTCTTCGGCAGCTGTAGCCACTTCTAACCCCTTGTTAATCTGCTCTTTAATATCGGCTTTTAAAGCATCAACTTCTTCTTGCGAAATCACCTTGGTTTCTAGCAAGAAATGCTCAAAATTATTGACCGGATCTTTTTTCGACCATTCATCTTGAATACCTTCAGGATAGTATTTGGTTCCAGACGCTTCTTCATGGCCGCGCATTCTGAAAGTCATCATCTCCACTATTACCGGTTTCGGGTTCTTACGAATATCTTCCGCTACCGTTTTCATGGTTTTGATTACTTCAAGAATATTATTGCCATTTACTTGAACGCCTTCAATTCCGTAGCCAATGGCCTTATCAACAAATTGGTTGTGGTTAAACTGCTCTTTACTAGGTGTACTTAACCCCCAAGAGTTATTTTCAACCATAAAAATAACGGGCAAATTCCAAACAGCAGCTACATTTAACGACTCGTGAAAATCACCCTCACTGGCTCCACCATCGCCTGTAACTACAAGGGTAGCGCTTTCTTTCTTATCTAAAAGATCAGATAAACCAATACCATCAGCCACGCCCATTTGTGGTCCCAAATGAGAAATCATCCCTACAATGTTGTAGTCTTTTGCACCAAAGTGAAAAGAACGATCACGGCCATTGGTAAACCCATGTGGCTTTCCTTGAAATTGTGCGAATAATCGGTCTAACGGTAATTCACGCGCTGTGAAAACGCCTAAATTTCTGTGCATCGGAAGAATAAATTCTTCTTTTTCCATGGCTAAAGTGGCTCCTACAGAAACCGCTTCTTGTCCATAGCCAGAAAACCATTTTGAGATTTTACCTTGACGAAGAAGAATCAACATTTTTTCTTCAATCATTCGAGGAAGCAAAATCTGCTTGTAAATATCTTTTAATTCGGTATCTGAGAAACCAGATCGATCAAACTTTATCATGTTTATTTTCTTAAATCGGGTTCCAAAATTAGCATTATAAGTAGGGCTTCAAAGCATTTATAGTGGTTATAATTCTCTTAAAAATAGCCTATCTTCGAAAGTAAATTGAACCTTTAATAATGAGCATAGGGAAACTTCTACTTCACAAAGCCCTTATTACTGCTTGCGTACTTTTGTTTACTCAATGCACAAACAATTGTAAAGATGTAAGTTGCGTTAACGGCAGCGTTTGTTTTGATGGCGAATGCGATTGTCCCATTGGCTTTTCGGGTGCAGAATGCGAACAAGAATTTCGAGCTAATTTCCTAGGAACATTTTCTTTAGATGGAGAATGCGAAAATCCATCGTCCTTTATCCATATTTCAAGAAATGCCAATCGGGGAGACTATCTATATATTAACAACCTTCTAAACGAACCTATTTCCGTAATGGCCATGGCCTCTAGAACTGGGTTTGAAATTCCAAAACAGACCTATCAATTTGGTTTTATATCAGGATCGGGTTCCTACCAAAACGAAGTATTAACTCTTGAATACACGTTCGAATTGGATGGCGCAGTAAACAATTGTTCGGCAACTGGTGAAAAAATAAATCTACCGTAATGAAAACAGTCAAATTTCATCTTTTAGCGGTTTTATTCGGTTTTTTATTGATTACCGCATGCTCCAAAAATCAAGAGGGATGCACCGACCCTTTTGCGTTAAATTTTGACGGAAACGCTACCGAAAATAGCAATAATTGTGTTTATGCCACCGATATTCGCGGATGCATGAACCCGAACTCTACCAACTATAATCCGCAAGCGACCCTAGATGATGGCAGTTGCATCATTGAAGGATGTACTAATCCTAAATCTGAAAATTACAACCCCGAAGCTACCCAAGATGATGGCAGCTGCATTGATGTGCGAGAAAAATTCGCTGGCACTTGGCAAGCTACTTCTGATTGTGGAATTCAGTTTTCGTTAGCTCAAGAACAAATAGTTTCGTTTCCTCCCCAAATAGAAGACAGCATTTACATACAACCGTTTTTAGCTTTTGGCAACACACCCGTTGCCGGTTTTGTAAACCAAGATTCTATTTTCTTAGTTGAGCAAACTGCTGGCGCTGGTTTTATCACTTTTTCTGCTGCGGGAGAGATTAACTCTTTGCGGAATGAAATTACGATGGTAATTGATTATTCGAATATTTTCGGCACCAGTCAGTGCACTGCGATATTGACAAAACCGTAGATAGTTTTTGGCTTTTTTCAACTTATAATACCTTTGTCGCATGGCTAAAAAAAGCAAAAAAAACAGAGAGGGTGTAGTCTATTCTACCAATTCTAACTTCTCGTATGCTTTTAACGAAGAAGAAGAAGAAATCACATTAGAACCTAGCGAACAGCACCTTAAAATATGGTTAGATCGCAAAGGAGGCAATAAAATAGTTTCTGTTGTAAAAGGTTTTGTAGGAACCCAAGACGACTTAAAAGACCTTTCGAAAGAGTTAAAATCGAGCTGTGGAGTGGGCGGTTCTGCCAAGGATGGAGAAATTCTTATTCAAGGCGATCACCGAGACAAGATGGTACAATTACTCACCAAAAAAGGATACAATGTGAAAAAAGCGGGTGGTTAAAAAATTGCTCTTCGATCAAGAGCAATCGTAACCTTCTGATTCTTTGTCGTCTACTTCGTCTTTACTAGCCGTACACACTTCTTCGGTGCGCTCTTCGGTACTGATTACATTACCGTTGCCATCGGTGATTTCTACTTGAGTTCGGCAATCGTAACATTTCGAACACGATGCACCTAACAAACTAACAATGGCTAAAGCGAATAATAATTTTTTGTTCATGCCTTCAGGTTTATAGTTTCAATGGATTATTCAATTAGTGTACCACAAATTTAACAGAATGAAATTCACTTTAGGTCTCTCTGTCTTAGCTTTCTTAGTTTTATCTGCTTGCACACCATCAATTTCTGATTTTCAATGGCTTGAAGGTAAATGGAAAAGGGATTTTAACGAAACCATTCAATTCGAAGAATGGACCTTTCAGCAAGATACACTTCGCGGTGAGTTTTATTACATTGCTTTTGAAGACACTACTGTTACTGAAATAAAATCGATTTACACGGTTGATGGAAAAATCGTTTTGGAAATTGCCAATCCAGAGAATGATATTGCACAAACCTTAGAATTAGAAAATTCTGCTTCTCATTCATTACATTTTGTGAATCCTTTACCAGAGCAATACCCTCAAAACATGAATATCGAACGTTTTGATGATTCATTGTTGATTCACCAAAGCGCTCGAATTAATCAGTTTAAAAAAGGGGTAACTTACGATTACCAGCTGGTGAAGTAATTTATTTCTTCTCTAACACTCGTCTGTACAATTCTTCGTATTTCGGTAAGATCGACTGAATAGCAAATTGCTTTGCTTTATCTCGTGCTCTTACTTTAAAACTCTTGAGGGTTTCTTCGTCTTTTAAGATTTTCATGGCATTATTGGCCATGTCGTCAATATCGCCAACATTACTCAAAAAGCCAGTAACACCGTGTTCGTTCACTTCTGGCAGACCACCTGTATTCGAAGAGATTACAGGCACTCCACTCGCCATTGCTTCTAACGCAGCCAAACCAAAACTTTCTGTTTCTGATGGCAACATAAACAAATCAACACCAGAAAGAATGGCTTCGGTATTTTTCAATTTACCTAAGAAAAGAACGTGGGGACAAGTTTGTAATTCTCTGCATAACATTTCCATGTTGTGACGCTCGGGTCCATCCCCTACCATTAAAAGCTTGGCTTTTACACCATTATCGAGCAACTTTTTAAACGTGTACATTACATCTTGCACACGTTTTATTTTTCTAAAATTAGAAATGTGTGCCACCAAGTATTCACCATTCTTGGCATAGCGAGCTTTTACTGCTTCGCGGTCGGTATCTTGATGGCGCTCTAAACAAACAAAGTTGTGAATCACTTCAATTTCTCGCTTTACATCAAAGTGCGTAAAGGTTTCTTTTCTTAAGTCTTCTGACACAGCTGTAACAGCATCGCTTTTATTAATAGCGAAAGTAATTACCGGTTCAAAAGAAGAATCTTTTCCTACTAATGTAATATCTGTACCGTGTAGGGTAGTGATAAATGGAATGGAAATCCCTTGAGAAGCCAAGATTTTCTTGGCCATGTAAGCTGCGCTTGCATGGGGAATTGCGTAATGCACATGAAGCAATTCCAGCTTCTCATATTTCACAACATCTACCAATTTCGAAGTGAGAACGAGTTCGTACGGTTGGTAATCGAAAAGTGGATAATTAGAAACGTTTACTTCGTGGTAAAAGAGGTTTTCGTTTACTAAATCAAGCCGAACAGGTTGATTGTAAGTAATAAAGTGTATTTCATGACCTTTTTCAGCAAGTGCTTGGCCTAACTCTGTAGCTACTACACCACTACCACCAAAAGTCGGATAACAAACAATACCTATTCGCATTTTATTCTTTTTTAATAATCATTTATACCATCGTAAATGGCTTGCATAATATCGGTTCTTATGCCCATTTTTATTAGTTTCTTATTGGCAGCGTTGGGATAAACACGGTTCGATAAAAACACAAAAACAATTTCTTCTTCAGGATCGGCCCAAGCGATGGTTCCTGTAAAACCAGTATGACCAAAACTTGAGTAAGATACGCAATCACAGGTAGGGCCACCGCCTCCGTCTCTTACTGGCTTGTCAAAGCCAGCTCCTCTTCGGTTACTACTCGATGGGTCTGAGCAAAATTGGCATTTTGTATATTCTTCTACGGTTTCAGCTTTTAAGAAACGTTCGCCTCCGTAATAGCCAAAATTCATGTACATGTGCATTAATTTGGCTAAATCATTAGCAGTAGAAAACAATCCTGCGTGTCCGCCAACGCCACCCATCATAGCCGCACCTGGATCATGAACATCTCCATGTACCAATTGCTTTCTAAAAAACACATCGTATTCAGTAGGTACAATTTCTTCTAACGGAAATTTTTCTCTCGGCTTGTATCCCATTCTGTGCAACCCCATAGGTTCGTAAAAAGTATCTTCTACAAACCTGTCGAGCGATTTACCACTGTGCTTTTCTACAATTTTCTGAATAAAATAATAGCCTAAATCGCTGTATTTATAATTTCCTTTTTCTCCTAAAGGTGTGTTTACAATGGTTTTAACAATAGAATCTGGGTAATTCTTATCAATAAACAACCCTTCTGCCACTCTATACGGATAGGTTTCGTTTTGTGCTTTTGAATAGATATCGAAACGAGGAACGCCATTTTCAAGCGTTTTTTGGTAAAACGGAATCCAAGCTTTTAACCCGGCTTGGTGGGCCAACATGTCTCGTAAAACAATGTTTTCGTATTCGGTAGATTCTACCCAATCAGGAATTAATTCCCCCAAGGTTTGCTCAAGATTGAGTTTCCCTAAATCTTGCAAGTGCATTACCGAAATCATCGAAGAAGCAATTTTAGTAATCGATGCTAAATCGTAAATATCATTTTCTCGAACCGCTTGGTTTTCTTCATAGGTATGGTGACCAAACTGCTTTTGATAAAAAACGGTTCCTTCTTTAGCCACAATTATCTGGCACCCCGGATAGGCTTGTTCTTCGATACCGCGCAGGGCTATACTGTCGATTCTACGTATGTATTTTTCGTCAAATTGAATGGCTTTTGGTGAAGCGTAGGCTAATCGAATTTTTTCACGGTAGCTAGCTCCCAAGCCGTTTGGCCATGTTTCAGAGAGGGTAAAAGGTAATTTACCGGTAGGAACACAACCTCCAAATAAAAGTTGCCCCATAATTGATTTTGAAAGATCATCTTTACCCCAGGCAAGCAGAACTGAAGAATGGTTGAAAGCATCAGAATAGGGAAGTAAATCAGCGGTTGAAGTGTTCCAAAGCAAGACCGTTCTGTAGTTCTTCTCTAAATTCCTCAGCAAATCGTAGGTTTCTGTAGCCGAACCATTGGCCACTTCTTGAACAGAAATTACCAATAAGTTAAAGCTGTCGAGGTGCTTAAACAATTCTATTTGCTCATACGAAGTGGCAGCGGCTCCTACCGAAAAGTGAGCCGTTGGTGCATACAAACGCATCGACTTTAGCAGCGAGCTGTCTGCAGAAGATTCGCCTATCGTTACAAGTGCAATTTGGGTAGTATCTAACCGCTGAATCGGTAAAAATTCGTGATTATTCTGAATAAGCACAGCAGAGTTTTTAATCACCTCGCGCTGAATCCTTTCGAAAGAAATTTCATCTTTTTCAGGATTTTCGTAATGATTTCTCCAATACTTTGCTCGCAATACTTTCTTGCACTTTTCTTCTATAAGTTGGATAGATAGTGTGCTATCTTCTAGCGATTTTTCTAAAAAATCGAGGAGATTTTTCGGATTTTGATGAACAACAAGCAAATCGGCTCCGGCCAACAACCGATTTAAATACGTTTGATTTTTTGTTGCTTGGTTTGGTTCTTCGTTCGCAATAACAAATCCTTGATAATGCCACTTAGTGCGAATTAAATCTTGAATGGCTTTTTCAGATTGATTCATTACTTGTTGAGAATCTAAAGCCATTACCCGAGCGTTGCTCAATGAAAGAGCCGCAATTCCATCTTCTAGCAAAGATTGATACACAAAAAAGGGCTCAGATTGCAAGAAATTGTAACTGGGTTGTTCTGCTAATGAATGAATAGAAACTCCGGGAAAGCCACCCAATACGGTAAGTACTCCTTCCTTTTCTAGCCCTTGATAAAAGGCTTTTAATGTGCGATATACGTTTCGCTTATCTTCACCAAAATAGTGATTTAACGACTGGTTACTGCCATTGAGCAAACTACCATCTACACCAGTTACAAAATCAACGCCTTTGCTTTTTAACCACTTGCCTACTGATTGACCGTAGTTCATCGAAATAGAATCATTTTCAATGGCTGCTAGGCTTAAAGGAGTTTGCAAGGGCCATTTTCCTTTTGCTAATTCCGACTCAATTTGAGGGAGCGAAAATGCTTCAAAAGCATCTAAATCAGTATTTTCAACTTCTAGGACTTCAAAATTCGCATGTGTAACAATGCCTACTGAATATTCGTTTAAAAATTTGGCTAACTTATTGTTGTCTTCTTCACTACTCGTCTCTATTACAAAGAGTTGAGCTAACCGATCTGATGCAGACAAATGGGAGTAAACAGAATCTACCCATTCTTTGGCCACTTTGTTCTCTTGGTTATAAACAGGAGCGGTCGGGGTTGGATTCCAAAAGTAAAAAGAAGTAAAAAGGAAGAGTAATATGGTTCCTACTACAGTTTTTATCATGAGCGGGTTGTAACAAATTCGAATAACGAAATTATTATTTACACCGGTTTAGTTTACGTTAGATTTAGTGAATTATTAACAGAAATTATCAACTTGTAAAACCAAGAAGGTGCCCTAAAATTTAACCTTTAGTAGTACTTTTGAACTTTGATTATGAAGATTACCTCTTTTAAAACCAATCAGCCCCGTGGCTTTAATTTTAAAGCTCGTTATTACAATGCTCAGCGTGAAGAATTTGAAGCTCGAAAAGAGCAGTCGATTCGAGAATACAAGCTGGAGCAAAAAACGGGTTTAAGTACCGATGAGTTACGTGAGAAATTACGCGCTGAGTGGCGAAATCAACACGATTCTAAAACAGCAGCCAAAATCTCAACTTACCGAGTGGCCATTATTGCCCTCACCCTTTTTGCTGCTATGTATCTCTATTTGTACACCGATTTTTTTGCTTAACTCCTTAGAGTTTTTATGCCCGACATAATACAACTATTACCCGATTCTATTGCCAATCAGATTGCGGCTGGTGAGGTTATTCAACGCCCTGCATCTGTTGTAAAAGAACTTCTTGAAAACAGCGTAGATGCTGGCGCACAGTCTATTCAATTAATTGTGAAAGATGCCGGCAAAACCCTTATTCAAGTAATCGACAATGGAAGCGGTATGAGCGAAACAGACGCTCGACTTTGCTTAGAAAGACACGCCACTTCGAAAATTCGAAAGGCTGACGATTTATTTGCTTTAAAAACAATGGGATTTCGTGGAGAGGCACTTGCTTCTATTGCATCTATTAGTCAACTCGAAATTAAAACCCGAAAGCAAGATGCCGACCTCGGCTGTAAAATTGAAGTTGAAGCTTCTGAGGTAAAAACTCAAGAACCTGAGCAATGCCCGGTAGGAACCAGTATCTCGGTAAAAAACTTGTTTTTCAATGTGCCTGCAAGAAGAAAATTCTTGAAATCGCACAATGTAGAAACTCGACATATAATTGATGAGTTTGAGCGAGTAGCCCTAGTACACCCAGAAGTAGCATTCACCTTTCATCATAACGAAAATGAGTTGTTTCGGTTACCAAAAAGTAACTTTAGACAGCGAGTTGTTGCCGTTTTTGGCAAGAAATACAATCAGTTGTTGGTGCCAGTTGAAGAAGCTACCAACTTGGTGAAAATTTCTGGTTTTTTGGTAAAACCAGAAGCTGCAAAGAAAACACGAGGCGAGCAATTTTTCTTTGTTAATAACCGATTTATAAAGTCGGCTTATCTGCATCACGCTATTCAAGATGCGCTAAGCGAGCTTATTCCAAAAGGTTTTCATGCAGGGTATTTTTTACACTTAGAGGTTGAACCCGATTTTATTGATATTAACATTCACCCCACCAAAACTGAAATCAAATTTGAAGATGAGCGGGCTATTTATGCCATTTTGAACAGCTCTATCAAACAAGCCATTGGCAAGTTTAACGTGGCTCCTTCTCTCGACTTTGATCGAGAAACCAGTTTCGACACACTGCCATTGAAAGAAGGAACTCCTGTTCGGATGCCAGAAGTAAAGGTGAATCCGAATTACAATCCGTTCGAAGAAGAGAAGAAATTCAAAGGAACGTATAGCACTCCTACTGAAACGCCTCAAGAAAGATCGAACCGTGAAAATTGGGAAAAGCTCTATGCACAACATCCTTTTATGGAAAAGGAAAAGGCATCAGCAGATTTAGGAACTTCAAATGGAGATCTATTTCAACCTACGGAAGGAGCCTCTCGAGTAACGAGTGATTTTTCTCAAACGAGTGAAAAAACGGATCCTACCGAGACCAAAACCATACAGCTTCACAAAAAATACCTTTTGGCACAGATTCGTTCTGGTTTTGTTATTATTCACCAAAGTAGAGCGCACGAACGTATTTTATTTGAGCAATACATACAGGCTTTAAGCAGAAATTCAGGTTGGAGCCAGCAGCAGCTTTTCCCTCAAACAGTTGAGTTTTCTTCAGGAGATGCTGAAATGATTCGCAATTTAATGGAAGAGTTACACGCTATAGGTTTCGATATCAATGAGTTTGGTAAAAATGCCTTTGTAATTCAAGGTTTACCTAGTTATGCGGTAGATCAAGACCCTAAAGAATTACTCGAAGGAGTGATTGAAAGTTTTAAACTTAACCAACAGAAGCTCAACCTCGAAAAGAAAGAGAGCTTTGCTCGAGCACTCGCTAAGAAAACAGCTATTAAAAGCGGAAAAGTACTTAGTCAAGAAGAAATGAAAGCACTTATCGATGAGCTTTTTGGTTGCGAAAATCCGTATACCACACCTTCTGGAAAAACTATTGTATCTACCATTACGTTAGATGAACTGAATAAAAGATTCAATTAATGCAACAATATAGACCTACCGGTTTCAAATTACTTCCTGATGTAGTAAAGAACTTACTCATTATTAACGGATTAATGTTTTTAGCATCGAATGTATTAATCTCTTCTTTTGGGATTAATCTTTGGGATCAGTTTGGGTTGCATTGGATTGGTTCTGAGAAATTTGAGCCTTACCAATTGGTCACTTACATGTTTATGCATGGTGATTTTGGGCACTTGTTTTTTAACATGTTTGCCGTTTGGATGTTTGGCGCTGCTATTGAAAATACTTGGGGCCAAAAACGTTTTCTCACCTACTACCTACTCACCGGTTTAGGAGCCGCTTTCACCCATTATGTTGTTGTTTATTTTTTCGATTTAGCACCTGCAATCGAAGTAATGAATGGTTTTATCAACAACCCAAACACCGATACATTTACTCACTTTTTAGATGAGTTTGGGCCTTTTCAAATATCGAGTGGTTACCCTGGAATGTACGAATTATACACTACGAGTAAAGACAGTTTAAATGCAGTATTAGCAGGCACTGCTTCACCGATTGAAATTGATACGGCAAGGGAATTTATGCTGAGCTATCGTGAGTTTTACAAAAGCTTACCCAATGTGGTAGGAGCCTCAGGCTCGTTGTTCGGTATTCTTCTGGCATTTGGTATGCTTTTCCCAAATGCGAGGTTATTCTTAATTTTTGTTCCCTTCCCAATCAAAGCAAAATACTTTGTTGCTGGCTATGGCGCCATTGAACTATTTCAAGGATTAGCCATGAATCCGGGCGATAATGTGGCACACTTTGCTCACTTAGGAGGTATGATTTTTGGTTTTATCTTGATTAAAATTTGGAAGAACTATAACCGAAACAATTTTCAACAATTTTAAATATGGCCAATTTCATTGTTGATGACATTAAAAGAGTATTTAGAGGAGACGATTACCTCTCTAAAATATTATTAATCAACGTAATCGTATTTGTTGGTTTAAATCTAATTCTGGTTTTTGGCAACGACAGTGTTGATCGATTTATGCTGAATGCACTGGCGCTACCTTCGGCTCCGCTTGATGTACTCACCCATTTTTGGACTATTCTTACCTACCAGTTTACGCACGAAGGTCTATTTCACCTTATTTCTAATCTATTGTGGCTCTATTGGATTGGACGAATTTTAATCGACTTTCAAGGTGGTAAACGCTTTCTAACTATTTACCTTTTAGGAGGCTTAATTGGTGGTTTAGTTTACATTTTAATGGGTTTAATACCTGGTGTTTATAACGGCCCTACTTATTTAATTGGTGCTTCTGGTGCTGTTCTAGCTATTGTTGTAGCTACGGCTACATTGGTGCCTGATTACACAATTCGCTTATTACTCCTTGGCCCTGTAAAAATGAAATACTTAGCAGTAGGAGCCATCATTTTAACTACTTTACTCAACTTAAACCAAAATACAGGCGGTAAAATGGCCCACCTCGGTGGAGCAATTTTCGGATACATATTTATACGTCAACTCCAAAAAGGGGTCAATCTAGGAGCTCCTTTCGAAAAGTTTTTTGCCCGATTAAAAAGTACGCTAAAAAGAGAACCTAAGATGACGGTTCATTCTGGCGGTAAAAAACCATCGAATACGCAACAAAGAGCCGCTAAATCTTCTTCGAACGACCAAGAGCGTGTTGACGAAATTTTAGATAAAATTTCTAAATCTGGTTACGATAGTCTTTCAAAAGAAGAAAAAGATTTCTTGTTTCGCATGAGCAAAAACTGAACAACTTGAAAGCCTTCTTGAAGAGTTTACTTCGCCTCACTTTCTTTACCCTAAATGTGCTTTTAGGTCTCATGCTACTTATGAGCTACCTAACTACCGCTATTTCGCCAGCGGTTTTTTGGCCCATTGCTGTGTTTGGTATGCTTTACCCCTATTTGCTACTGGGTAATCTTTTGTTTTTTCTTTATTATGTTTTCAAGAAATCGAAAAAAGCATGGTTTTCGCTTATTATCATCTCACTTTATTTCCCAAGACATTGGCAGCAGTTTCAAGTCATTGACCATTCAGAGTGGAAAAAAGAAGAAAACGATATCAAAGTGCTATCTTACAACGTTCGTTTATTCAATAAATACGGCTGGAAACCCGACACGGAAGCCAAACAAAAAATATTCAACTTTATTAAAGATGAACGAGCCGACATTTTACTTTTTCAAGAGTTTTACCATGTGAGTGATCACCCAGATTACAAAGCTATCGAAGAAGTGATTGAACATTCCCAAGCTCCTTTTTACTTCTTTGAACGTTTCGAACCTCAAATAGATAAGCGCTTTTTTGGTTTGGCAATATTCTCAAAACATCCTATAATCAATTCTGGCATCGTTGTAGCTTCACACGTAAAAGGAAAGGCTCGTGCTACTTTTGCCGACATCGTAATTGAAAAAGATACGATTCGCGCCTATAATCTGCATTTAAGATCTCTTCGTTTTCAAGGCTCTGATTATAATTTTTTAGAAGATCCCAACAAGCTAAACTCTAATGATCAAGTGATTCGTTCAAAAGAGATCATTAAAAAACTGCGAGATGCATTTATAGACCGAGCTATCGAAAGTGAAACCATTGTAAAACACATAGAAGCTTGTCCGTATCCTATAGTACTTGGTGGTGATTTTAACGATCCGCCTTACACTTATTCTTACTATCAGTTTTTTCCGCTGCTCAACGATGGCTTTAAAGAATCGGGAAATGGCTTTGGTTTCACTTACGAAGGAACCGGTTACCTCCCTCCTTACCGCATCGATTACCTGATGTCGAGCCCTGATTTAACAGTAAAGGCTTTTACCACCCACTCAGATATTCAACTCTCTGACCACATTCCGCTTACCATGCTGTTAACTCGCTCGAAAGAAGAGTAATCTTTTGTACTTTTGCGCGTTCAATGAATCCGTACAAAAAAGTTGCTTTTTATACATTGGGCTGCAAGCTCAATTTCTCTGAAACTTCTACCATAGCGAGAAGTTTTGAAGAGGCTGGTTATGCCCGTGTGGGTTTTACAGAATTTGCAGATGTTTACGTAATCAACACGTGTTCTGTAACCGATATGGCCGATAAAAAATGTAGAAATTTTGTGAATCGCGCCAAGCGAACCAATGCCGCAGCCAAAATTATTGTGGTAGGATGTTACGCTCAATTGAAACCAGAAGAGATTGTTTCCATCCCTGGAGTAGATTTGGTGCTCGGAGCCAATGAAAAATTCAATGTTGTTGAGCATTTAGAAGATTTACCAACTAATGGTGAAGGAAAAATCATTCATGGCAAAATTGGTCGCGTTAAAGAATTTTTTCCGTCATTTTCGCTAAAGGATAGAACCCGAACTTTTTTCAAAGTTCAAGATGGCTGCGATTACTACTGTACTTTTTGTACCATTCCGTTAGCTAGAGGTAAAAGCAGAAGTAACACCATCGCTCAAACCATCGAAAAGGCGAAAGAAATTGAAAACTCCGAAATTAAAGAGGTAGTATTAACGGGGGTAAATACGGGAGATTTCGGGGCAGGAACCCATGAAAACTTCTTCCAACTTTGCCAAGAACTCGATCAATTGGCCATTCCTAGATTTAGAATTTCATCGATTGAACCTAACCTTCTTTCAGACGAAATCATTGCTTTTAGCGCAGAAAGTCAAAAATTTGTTCCGCATTTTCATATCCCACTGCAATCGGGTTCCGACCGTATTCTCAAAAACATGAAGAGAAAATACGTGAGCGAACTTTACGCCAATCGTGTAGCTACCATTAAAAAATTGATGCCAGATGCCTGCATTGGTGTAGATGTGATTGTTGGTTTTCCGGGAGAAACAGAAGAAGATTTTCTACTTACTTACAACTTCTTAAAAGATTTAGATGTATCTTACTTTCACGTGTTTACCTACAGTGAAAGAGCCAATACCCTAGCCGATAAAATGGACGAAATTGTGCCCGTTTCTGTTCGGCAGGAACGCAATAAAATGCTCCGAATTTTATCGACTAAAAAGAAACGTGCTTTCTACGAGTCTCAACTTCAAAAAGAAAAAACCGTTTTGTGGGAAACTGAAGACAACGATGGTTTTCTTCACGGTTATACTGAAAATTATGTTCGTGTTAAAACACCTTACGATTCTTCAAAAGCCAATACCTTTGAACGAGTAAAACTAATTAAAACAGGAGCCGAAGAAATTGCTTCTGTGGAGATTGTTAATAACTCGACTTATGCTTAACCTTTCTTCTCTTACCCAAGAGGTGTGTAGAATTGCTGAAAAAGCTGGAAATTTTATTACTGAAGAACGCAAACTGCTAACTGCTCAAAATATTGAAGCCAAGGGCGAACACGATTTTGTAACAAGTGTAGATAAAGCTTCTGAAAAATTATTAGTTAACGAGCTTTCTCAATTGTTACCAGAAGCAGGTTTTATTGCTGAAGAAGGAACCGGAACTAAAAACCAAGAAGGCTACAACTGGATTATCGACCCCATTGACGGAACCACGAACTTTATTCACGGCTTACCTTGCTACTCAGTAAGCATTGCTCTTGCCGATGAACACAATCAATTATTAATTGGCGTGGTCTATGAAATTGCTCAAAAAGAGTGTTTTTATGCCAGCAAAGGAAACGGTGCTTATTTAAACGGTAATCGAATCGCTGTTTCAAAAGAAACAGCGTTAAATCAATCGTTGCTAGCAACAGGTTTTCCGTATAACGACTATTCTCAACTTAACGAATACCTAGAAGTTTTTAAACTACTTCTCAAAGAATCTCGTGGTTTGCGCAGGCTGGGAAGTGCAGCAGTAGACTTAGCTTATGTGGCTTGTGGCCGTTTCGAAGCTTTTTATGAATACAGCTTAAACCCGTGGGATGTTGCCGCTGGTATTTTACTGGTTCAAGAAGCTGGCGGACAAGTTTCTGATTTTAAAAATGGTTTTAATTACCTTTCAGGAAAAGAAATAATTGCTTCGAACAAAAACGTTCATCCAGCTATTGAATCTAGAATTCAACAGTATTTCTAAAACGCATTTGTGTAGTTATTTGTTATTTGCTCGCTGTATGAAAAAGGCTCTCTTGTTTTTCTTCTTTCAACTATTTGTATGTTCCATTTGGGCACAATCAGATACCATTAAAATCTATCAATTCGATCTTAAGGCTGAAATTGCTCCACCAGCCCTTAGAACCGTTCAAGAAGCTATGGACGAAGCCCAAACTTACGGGGCCGATATTCTTTTTGTCGATTTAGACACCTATGGTGGTCGTGTAGATATTGCTGATAGTATTCGTACTCGGTTCCTACGGTCACCTATACCTGTTTTTGTTCTTATCAATAACAACGCGGCTTCAGCTGGCGCATTAATTTCTATTGCTTGCGATAGCATTTACATGATGCCGGGTTCTACCATCGGAGCCGCCACTGTGGTAGATCAATCTGGCCAACCTGTGCCCGATAAATACCAAAGTTATATGCGCCAAAAAATGCGCGCAACAGCCGAAGAAACCAACCGAAACGCAGATATGGCCGAAGCTATGGTCGATCCAGATAAGTACGTGCCCAATGTTTCAGACTCTGGAAAAGTACTCACCTTCACCACGCAAGATGCTGTGAAAAATGGATTTTGTGAAGGCGTTGCCAAAACCATTCCTGAAGCTATCGAACTAGCCGGAATAAAAAATTATACGCTCAAAAAGTACCAGCCTTCTACCATCGACAACATTATTGGTTGGCTTATTAATCCTGCCATTAGCGGGGTTTTAATCTTGGTTATTGTGGGCGGAATTTACTTTGAGTTGCAATCACCGGGCTTAGGTTTTCCCATTTTGGCAAGCGCCATTGCAGCTGTTGTTTTCTTTGCTCCCTACTACCTCGAAGGTTTAGCAGAGCAATGGGAGTTAATCATCTTCTTCATTGGAATTGTGCTCGTTGCAGTCGAAATTTTTGTAATTCCAGGATTTGGAGTGGCCGGAATTTCTGGAATTGTATTGATAGTTGCAGGATTAACCCTGAGCATGATTGGCAACGTGGGTTTCGACTTCGAGTTTGTTGATTCTGAAAAGGCGTTAGAAGCGCTACTTACCGTTTTGGTGGCCACCATCGTGGGCTTAGGCGGCAGTATTATCTTGGGAGTTCAATTATTAAAATCGAGCTTTTTTAGTCGTTTTGCACTTAATGCAGTTCAATCGAAAGAGCAAGGCTTTGTAGGAACCGATCCCAATGAACATCAGCTGGTGGGCAAAATAGGAACTACCATCACAGTAATGCGCCCCGGTGGCACAGTTTCGGTGGAGGGAGAATATTACGATGCCACAGCACTAGATGGTTATTTAGAAGCCAATACTGAAGTTGAAGTGGTAAAATATCAAACCGCTCAGTTAATCGTTAGGAAGAAATAATTCATTTTTATTTCAACTTTATTAAAGCGAACGTTGGTTCCTACCGATAGAGAATCAAACTAAACACAACTCATCTTTACAAGCAATTGCTATCCAAAAATTCTGAAGTTTTGTTCACCCAGATGAATGTAGCCTTTCTTCATCTTTAGCGTCTATTTGGAAAGAAAAATAAGGTAAAATGTGCAGGAATCAGTTGGCAATGCACGGCTACATTCTACATCTTCTTGTGGTGTTTTTCACTGATTTATTGCTCAAATCTTGGTAGATAATGGCAATTTGAATTTTCCATAAAATGGATTGTGTGGTTCTACCGAAAACAATTGTACAAAACAAAAAAAGGGATGCTTTCGCATCCCTTTCTCAATCATCATCTAACTATCTCTAACCCTAATCTACTGAATATTCGATACATTTCTAAAGCCTGGTTGATCTACATACCAATCTAAGAACAATGTTCCGTTGCTATTTACCCAGTCGTTAAAATGTACATATGCATTTTCAATTCTAACTTTCTCAACAGGCGCTTGGTAATCGTAAGATACATTGATGGCCCAAGGCTTATTTTCTGTGTTTTTGTAGTAACGACCTGTAGCAGGGTCACTATCATCTGCAATGGTTCCGAATAATGCCATGTTCATTAAATCGGTAGGTGCATAATTTGGTAAGTGTACCTCGTGTGAACGAACACCATTTACAAAGATGAACGGGTTCCAACCAGCTTGGTTAAAAGCACTGAAGCTGTATGGATTTGCCAATTGAATGTTCATGGTAATTGTATCTTCAAACACATCCATTGCATCGTCAAATACCATAATTACTGCATTTGTTTGGTTGGCTTCTGTTCCGTTTGCACTTAATGTTACTAAGTTATCTGTAAACTGATGTCCGGTTACACTAGACACTTGACTTGCTGGAAACGGTAACTCAATTCCAAAACCATTGTGGAAAGAAGCTCCAATGTGGCGAACTACAATTTTCCACTCTAACTCTACCAACTCATTTAAGCCATTAGTAATGTGGTTAAAGTTGTAGTTTACAATCATATCGTTGAAGTCATAGTCACCTTGTGATGGCCATAAATCTTCGAATGCATTTGAACTGTAAGCGTTATTGAACGGAATGTAGTTGTTAAAAGCTCTACTTCCATCGTTCGGATAATCATCTTGTGAATCAGGAATACCATCGCCATCGCCATCGTTTCCACCTTGGTTGATTGGAGGTAATTGACCTGTATTAATCGCTTCAATTGGGTTTGAAGTTGCATAGAAAACACAGTCGTTAAAATCTTGGTCACTGCTCGTTCTAATTTGATCTTCGAAACCAATCAATACTAATTCTCTTGCTTGATCGTACAAGGCAACGTTATGCTGTTTTAAAGAAGGATCATTTTCAGGATTCCATTCTGTAGTTGAGTATAAATGAGTTGCATTTAAGTTAACTGTATTGTTGCTTGAGTTCCATGCGTTTTGTAGAAGCACCCATCCAATACCTGTTTGTGCACCAAAAGCACCTAAGTAAACTTTATCTCCAGCGTAAAGTCCTCCACCTGAACCAGCGAAAGAAGCATTTGGAAAAATAAAGTGAATGCTATCGATATCACTTGGATTGGTTGGCGCGTTGTTTACATCGTATGTGTAATAAGCTAAAACGTTTTTGTAACCGGCTCCTTCAGCAACAAAAGTTACCCAAACATCAGCACTATCAGTTAGCACTAAGTTTGTTTCATTGCTTCCTGCTAAATACTGTGGATTAGACGTTGGAACAGGGTTGTTTTCTGGTAAAGATGCGTTTACCATATCGATAAACGACTGATCTAAATTATCTCCTGGGTTCAGTAAATAATCAGGAACTCCTAGGTAATTGTAAGATCCCATGAAATTGTAAACCACGTTATTGATTGCTTGAGCAGACGGAGTAGTTCCTTTACTTCTCTGAGATCTGAACTCACGTGTTTGATCAAAATTGTAAGCAATCACACCATTTTCTACCGGAATGGTAAAACCACCAGGCAAACCAACATAAGTAGACTTAAAGTAAACTTCGCTAATACTGGTAGGAACCAAATACGAAGATTCGTAAGTACCTGTAGTATTAAACTTCCCTTGCGTTAACAATTCCCCTCCGTTTTCCGGATCGGCTGTATACAATTCGAAAGTTGCATTTTGTAAATGCTCAGGAACGTCAAAGTAAATACCCGCCTTGATTGCAGTTTCGTAGTTAAAATCGTTAGAAACTACAGTTGGTGTTTTCTTAGTTGTAGAGTCATCGTCTTTTTTACAAGACGTTAACGCTAGGCCTGAAAGAGCTAGCACTAAAAGTGCTTTTGATGTGATGTTATGATTCATGATTTTCAATTATGCCAGTATTAAAACAAGCATCAGTCCCGAATTACATTTTACTTATTTTCAGACAGTTAATAAATATCATTCCATTAAAAACCGTCCCAATTTGAAACACTGTCTACAAAATAGACCTATTTATAAACTATCTTTTCACAAATTTATACACTTCTTGCTCTACCACCATGAAATAGGTTCCTTTTGGCCAACTCGATAATTCAATTTTTTGATCTGCATTGGTGCGGTTTTCAAATACCTGTTGACCTTGTAGATTATATACGCTTACCCAACTGTTCGGCTTTACATTTTCTAATAGCACCCAATCTGTGGCCGGGTTCGGGAATAATCGAATCGCCTTCTCGTTAGTATTTGCTACGGATGCAGCTCCCGCTTCTGAAACCGAAAACAGTTGATTGTAAACTCGGTCTCCGGAAGTGTTTCCGTTATTATTGGTGGCATTAATAGCTGTGTAAATAGAAACATCACCCGTTCCTGCTGTTGGTGCCGTCCAGTCGAAGGTCCACGTTCCAGTTGCAGACGGACTCGTATGTTCTATAAATGTTGCTCCCGAAGCAGTAAAGGTTCCTACATTACTTGAAAGATTATTGAAGGAACCACCATTCGCATTTGCTGAGTTGAGCGCTACAGTTTGAAAACCCAGCTTTGTAGAAGATTCTCCAGTTATAGATAGAGTTAAACTATATGTAGTACCAGGAACATAATCAGTAGGTAACCCCGATAATTGAATAGATCCTGGCCCTGCGTTAACGGTTCCAGAATGGCAACGATTACACGTTTCGTTCCCGATAGGTGAATTGGTTAATGCTTGACTTGGTCCGTTACTAGATGCTATTGATGCAATTCCACAAACCAATGCTGTAACTACAGCAGAGAAAACAAAGTAATTTTTCTTCATACAACGATTTTTCGAAATTTAACAATGTGGAGTGGTTACATTCTACGACTGAGAACATGACCTTAAATATCGAAAAATTACTGTAAGAACCTACAAGAACTTTGATTTTTTCCTAATTTGATGTTTTGTTTTGATTTGAAATAATGAATAATCCTAAAAACATCAGAAGGCCATTTACCAAAATCAACTCGAAACCCATTTGATAACCGCCTAACCAAGTATGAGCATTCGATGCGATTACATAAGTTAATAGAGGAGCAACAATTGCAATAAGCAAAGCATACTTGTCTTTAATTGTGCGTTGGGTTAACAAACCAAAAGAAAACAAGCCTAGCAATGGACCATACGTATAACCTGCTGCTTTAAATAATTCGCTTATTACGCTTTCTTCGTTGATAGTGCTAAAAATCATGATGATTACTGCTAACACCAAAGAGATTGAAACATGCACCCACTTTCTCCATTTCAATTGAATTTCTTTTGAGCGCTTTTCAATGTCAAGAAAATCCACACAAAAACTGGTAGTTAAAGCGGTAAGAGCAGAATCTGCAGAAGAATAAGCTGCAGCTATTAACCCCAGCAAGAAGAATACGCCTACTACTATTCCCAAACCTCCGTTGAGGGCAATCATTGGGTACAGCTCATCGGCTTTTTCAGGGAGCGCCATTCCTTGATGTTCCGAATACATATATAATAAAGCACCTAAAGCCAAGAATAAAAGATTTACAAATACCAATACAATGCTGAACCAAAACATGTTTTTCTGGGCTTCGCCAATCGATTTGCAACTGAGATTTTTTTGCATCATATCTTGGTCCATACCCGTCATCACAATGGCAATAAACGCCCCTCCAATAAAATTTTTGAAAAAGAATCGACTGTCTTTAAAATCATCAAAAAAGAAGATTTGACTGTATTTCGACTCTTGAATTTCTTCAATTAAATCGAAAACTCCCCAACCAAAATGAGTTGCGATAATATAGATAGTGGTTCCTACCGCCAAGAGCATAAAAGCAGTTTGTAAAGTATCTGTCCAGATAATGGTTTTGATTCCCCCTTTCGAAGTATACAACCAAATTAAACCAATGGTAACCAGAACGGTAACAAAAAACGGAACCTCTATCCCTAATTGGTCAAAAACGGCATAATTCAATACAACGGCTACTAAAAACAGTCGAAAAGCGGCTCCTACCAGCCTAGAAATCAAGAAACAAGCGGCTGCGGTTTTGTAAGAAACATTGCCAAATCTTTCTTGAAAATAGCTATAAATACTGGTTAGTTGTAAGCGATAGTACAAAGGCATTAGCACGGTGGCAATCACAAAATAACCTACCAAATAGCCTAAAACCATCTGCATATAAGAAAACTGAGAAGATTCTACCCAGCCGGGCACCGAGATAAAAGTGACTCCGCTGAGTGAGGTCCCAATCATTCCGAAGGCTACCACATACCACGGAGACTGTCGGTTACCTAAAAAGAAAGCCTTATTATCATTGCTCGTAGCCGTGAATTTTGCAATTACGATTAAGAGAACAAAGTAGGCGGCAATAAGAGATAAAATCAATGTTGGCGACATACCGCAAATAAAATCAAATTTCACAACAGTTGATTCTACCCCTGCAACAGTTTACTTTTGGCCCATGGATTTACCTTCTAAACTATTGTCTCAGGCTGTAGAGCAATTTGCTTCGTTGCCCGGCATTGGCAGAAAAACCGCTCTGCGCCTTACCCTTCACCTGCTTAATCAATCTGAAGAAGAAGTGCAGCAGTTTGCCAACGCTTTTACTACCATGCGCTCTGAGATCCAGTTTTGCGAGAAATGCCATAATGTTAGCGATGCTTCTATTTGTGGTATCTGTAGGAACCCCAAAAGAGACCAATCTACTCTCTGCGTGGTAGAAGATTTACGAGACATTATTGCCCTCGAAAACACCGGGCAATTTAACGGACTTTATCACGTTTTAGGCGGACATATTTCGCCTATGGATGGAGTTGGACCTAACGACCTTACCATCGATAGTCTATTACAACGTACTAAAGAATCAGGCATTAAAGAAGTAATTCTGGCCTTAAGCACCACTATGGAAGGGGATACTACTAACTTCTTTTTATATAAAAAACTATCTCCTTTAGGGGTAGATATTTCTACCATTGCCAGAGGTGTTGCCGTTGGCGATGTACTAGAATACACCGATGAAATTACATTAGGTCGCTCTATTTTGAACCGTACTCCATACTCGTCTACTCTATCTCAATAAGTGTGAAATTAACAGTAGTAATTGTCAATTATAATGTGCGCTACTTTTTAGAGCAGTGTTTGCTCTCGGTGCAACGAGCTATTGAAAATATAGACGCTGAAGTATACGTAGTAGATAACCGTTCTGGAGACGGCAGTTGCGATATGGTTCGGCAGAAGTTTCCGTGGGTAAAACTGATCGAAAACAAAGACAACGTTGGCTTTTCTAAGGCCAACAACCAAGCTATGCGCGTTGCAAAAGGCGAATACATTCTACTCTTAAATCCAGATACGGTTGTAGTGGAAGATACTTTTGAGAAGTGCCTTCAATTTATGGATCAACACCCAGATGCAGGCGGTTTGGGAGTAAGAATGATTGATGGAAAAGGCAATTTTCTTCCCGAATCGAAAAGAGGTTTACCAACGCCAGAAGTAGCATTTTATAAAATATTTGGTTTAAGTAGCTTCTTCCCAAAATCAAAGCGTTTTGGCCAATATCACCTTTCTTATCTGAGCGAACACGAAAACCATTCTATCGACATTCTAGCTGGTGCCTATATGCTTATGCGTAAAACAGCACTCGATAAAGTGGGTTTACTCGATGAAGATTTTTTCATGTACGGAGAAGACATCGATTTATCGTGGAGAATAAAATTAGGCGGTTATAACAACTACTATTTTTCAGATACCTCTATAATTCATTACAAAGGCGAAAGCACCAAGAAAAGTAGCATCAACTACGTATTTGTGTTTTACAACGCCATGATCATTTTTGCGCAAAAACACTTTTCTAAATCGAAAGCGGGTTTATTCGAAATACTGATTCGTTTAGCTATTTATTTTAGAGCTTCACTCGCCATTCTGAAACGATTTGCAGAGAGAATTTGGGTTCCTACCATTGATTTTGCTTCAATAATTGGCAGCTTTTGGGCGCTTCAGCAATTTTACAGTTGGCGAACTGGTATTCAGCATCCAGAGAATTTGGTGTGGCCATCGTTTATCAGTATTGGCGTTATTTACCTCATTACCATTCTCTACGCGGGCGGTTACGACACACCTTTTAAATGGAAAAAATTGTGGAAAGGCATTGCTTTTTCGTCCCTTTTTGTACTAGTTTCTTACGCGCTTTTACCAGAAAACATGCGTTTTAGCAGAGCTATTATCACGGTAGGATCCGTTTTGCCCATTTTATCGTTGAGCATTGTTCGCTTATTACTTACGCTCGTTGGTTTAAAAGAATTTCATTGGAAAACAGGCTCAGCCAAAAGGATGGCCGTTGTGGGAGAATTCAGCGAATTAGCGCGTGTAAAACATCTAATCACCTCAACTCTTCAGCAGCCTGAGGTAATGATTGAAGTGGCTCCTACCAATCAATTTCAAAACAAAACCAATCACTTTATTGCCACCATTGGTCAATTAAAAGAAGTGGTACAAACCTTTAAGCTCAACGAGGTGATTTTCTGCGGAGAAAGCACATCTAGCTTTCAAATTATTAACGAGATGTCTTACTTAGAAGACCCCAATTTGGAGTATAAAATTGCGCCAAGAGATACCGAATTTATTATTGGTAGCAGCTCCATTCATACTCCTGGTTCTCTCTACAGCATCGATAATCTTAATGCTATTGTATCGCCTCACAACAAACGAGCAAAGAGAACGGTAGATTTATTATCTACTCTATTCTTTTTCATCTTTTCACCTATTTTAATTCTATTTCAACGAGAAAAAATTCAGTTTTTAGGTAATCTGTTTCAGGTAGCCGTAGGACGTAAAACGTGGGTAGGCTTTTTACCATTAGAAAGTCAAAAGCATATTTTACCAAAAATAAAACCAGCAGTTTTAAAAGTTGGAAATTCTGTAAATTCTCAAAATAAAGATTCGAACAATACTGAAATTGCCAACATTAATTACGCTAGAACCTACCAATGGTGGCGAGATATAGGGTTCATTCTAAAGAATATACAAGCATTAGGAACCAAAAAATAGCTCAAACCTCACTACTCACGCGTAACTTTAAGAAATAGTTACCAGTTGGAAAACCCATTTTTTCAGTTAATTTTGCACCTCGAAAAACAAAGTTTAATATGGCATTAGTTGAAGTACTCCTCCCTAAAATGGGTGAAAGTGTTGCCGAAGCAACCATTACTACATGGCTCAAAGCTGAAGGCGATTCTATAGAAGCAGAAGAATCTTTAGTTGAAATAGCAACCGATAAAGTAGACTCTGAGGTTCCAGCACCAGCAGATGGAGTAATTCACGAAATTAGAGTTCAAGAAGGCGAAGTAGCTAACGTAGGTGACGTAATCGCAATTATTTCTACCGATGGTGAAGCACCATCTGCCGGTGGAGATTCTGGCGCTGCTACTACCGAAAATGCTGCTCCTGCACCAGCGGCTGTCGCTAACAATAGCGCTCCACAACCAGTTGCAGAAGCAACTGCCGCTCCTGACTTTGCCTCTAGTGATCGTTTTTACTCACCTTTAGTAAAAAACATAGCAAAAGAAGAAGGTATTGCTCTTGCAGAGTTAGAATCTATTAATGGTTCTGGCCAAAACGGAAGAGTTACCAAGCACGATATTTTAGATTACATCAACAACGGAAGAAATGGCCAAGCTACTGCAGCTCCTGCTCCTAAAGCAGCTGCTCCAAAAGCTCAACCTGCTGTTAAACAACAACAGCCTGCCAAATCTTACGGTAGCGATGTAGAAGTAATTGAAATGGATCGCATGCGCAAAATCATTGCGAAAAACATGGTAGATTCTAAACATACTTCTGCTCACGTAACCTCTTTTGTTGAAGTAGACGTTACCAACATCGTAAATTGGAGAAATCGTATTAAAAAAGACTTCGAAAAGCGTGAAGGAACCAAAATTACCTTTACTCCTATCTTTATCGAAGCGGCTGTAAAAGCCATTAAAGATTTCCCAATGATTAACGCTTCGGTAGATGGTGATAACATTATCCGTAAAAAAGGTATCCATATCGGAATGGCAACTGCACTTCCTTCTGGAAACCTAATTTTACCAGTTATTCACGATGCTGATCAACTTAACTTGGTTGGTTTAAGTAAAAAAGTAAACGATCTAGCTACAAGAGCAAGAGAAAACAAATTGAGCCCAGACGAGATTCAAGGTGCAACGTATAGCATCTCTAACGTAGGTTCTTTCGGAAACGTAATGGGCACCCCTATTATTCCGCAACCTCAAGTAGCTATTATGGCGGTAGGAGCCATTCGTAAAAAACCAGCAGTAATCGAAACAGAAGCTGGGGATACACTAGGCATTCGCCACATGATGTACTTATCACACTCTTACGATCACCGAATAGTTGACGGTGCTTTAGGCGGAATGTTTGTGAGACGTATGGCAGATTACCTAGAAAGTTTTGACGTTACCAGAGAAGTTTAATCACTTCTTTATAATACACCTTTTTAAAGCCAAGCAAATTAATTTGCTTTGCTTTTTTGTTTTCTAGCCAACTCATTTTTGGCATGTTAATTGGCTATTGCTGAATAGGAGTTTCTGAAAATCCTGAAACAAAAAGAGTAAGGGTGTAAACCGAAAAACCTAACGAGTAGGTAAACTTAACCAAAGTATTATGCGTAAACTATTTACATTATCAGCAGTAGCAATTGCCACATTTATTACTACCAGTGCATTTGCGCAGTTAAAAGTAGGTGTTAAAGGTGGTCTTAACCTTGCCAATGTAGGTTTTAACTACGATGACTCAGACCTTGAACCATCTACTAAATTTCGTCCTTTATTTCATGTGGGTGCCGCACTTGAGTATGGCATCACCGATAACTTCGCTATTCAATCAGCCTTATTATTCACCCAAAAAGGCTATTCTGTAGATTTAGAAGACGACTTAGAAGAATATGAAAACATTGATGGCTACGATCGTTACACCTACAATTATATTGAAATGCCTATTCACGGGGTAGTGAAGTTCAGCATTTTCCAAGCCTACTTAGGGCCTTACATCGCAGCTGGTATTGGCGGTAAAAACAAAGAGAACTACTCTTACGAAGACAATAACTTTAAAATCGAATTTGACGAAGAATACGATTTAAAACCCACTTACGGTGAGGTAGAAGATTCTGACTTCAGTGATGACGAAACTCCTTACATGGGATTAGACTTTGGTTTAAGTGCTGGAGTGGGCGTAGAATTAGGTGATTTACAAATCAACGCAGGTTATTCTCACGGTTTAGGTAACCTTGCACCCAACTACAGTTCAGACACTTATGATCGTAAAGACTACAGAAGTAATCATAGAGTCTTTAACGTTTCAGTAGCTTATTACTTCTTGAAATAATCTTTTTCTTCTTTTTGGTTCAAAAGCCTCGATAAGATGATTATCGGGGCTTTTTCATGTTTAAATGCTACTATTTAACTATTGCAATCAATACTTTTGCAACTATGAAATTGAACCTGAAAAAGCCAATCGCATTTTTTGATTTAGAAACTACGGGTGTAAATGTAGGAACCGATAGAATTGTAGAGTATTCTATCCTGAAAATTCATCCTAACGGAAAAAAGGAAACCAAAACACAACGTGTTAATCCTGAAATGCCTATTCCGTCTGCAGTATCTGCCGTTCATGGTATTACCAACGAAGACATAAAAGACGAGCCTACCTTTAAAGACCTCGCTCCTATTCTCTATATCTTCTTGAACGATTGCGATTTAGCTGGTTATAATTCGAATAAATTCGATGTACCTGTACTCATTGAAGAATTTAAACGCGCTGGTTTCGATTTCGATATTAGCGATAGAAGTTTAGTAGATGTGCAGAATATTTTCCACAAAATGGAACAGCGCACATTAGCGGCCGCTTATCAGTTTTATTGCAACAAAGAATTAGAAGGTGCCCACAGCGCAGAAGCCGATAACACAGCCACTTTCGAGGTTTTAATGGCTCAATTAGAACGTTACGAAGAACTTCAAAACAATGTAGAATTTCTTGATCAATTCTCTAGAAGATCGAATCACGTAGATTTAATGGGGAGATTTGCCTACAACTCTGATAAAAAGATTGTATTCAACTTTGGTAAACACAAGGGCAAGCTGGTAGAAGATGTTCTAGCGCAAGAACCCGGTTATTACAGTTGGATGATGAAAGGTGATTTCCCAGCCGATACCAAGCAAATTCTTACCCGAATCAAAAAGAAAATGAACTCTTAATTCTGACTTATGAAGATTATTTGCATTGGTCGTAATTACGCTCAACACGCCAAAGAACTCAACAACGAAGTACCCACAGAACCAGTTGTTTTTTGCAAGCCAGACTCCGCTCTATTGCCGCATAACAAGCCTTTTTTCTTACCCGATTTTTCTTCTGACATTCACTACGAAGCAGAATTGGTTGTTAAGATTAATCGCATTGGCAAGCACATACAAGCCAAGTTTGCCCACAAGTATTACAACGAAATTGGTTTGGGTATCGATTTTACCGCTCGCGACTTACAGCAACAACTAAAAGAAAAAGGACTTCCTTGGGAAAAAGCCAAAGGTTTTGATAGTTCTGCCTTAATGGGTGAATTTATCACTGTAGAATCACTTCCACAGATGGATAACATCGATTTTGATCTTCATAAAAATGGCGAGCTTGTTCAAAAAGGCAACACCAGCGATATGCTCTTTTCAATCGATCAAATAATCGAATACGTTAGTCAGTTTTTTACTCTTAAAATTGGCGACCTCATTTTTACAGGAACCCCAGCGGGTGTTGGCAAAGTAGCCATCAACGATGAGTTTAAAGGCTCTATTCAAGGTCAAGAAGTTTTATCGTTTCGCGTAAAATAATTTCTTCTCGGTAGGAACCCGATTTCATCAATTGTTGTGCTGTTCGGAAGCCGTCAAAATCGCGTTCCTACCGATATTTTTCTTTCACTATTTCTGTGCTACTTTTTCTTCTTCTCTTCTACTCAATCTTTCTCAAATGATGATTTCTCTTTGTTTTCATCTGTTTTAACCGCTTTAAATTCAGGTTGATTTCCTTTAAAATACAATTCAGTACATGTTTATCTCCGTTCACCCCTTTTATATGCCACTCGAACAATAGACGCTTGTCTATTAACGTTTGTGAGCAGACTTTTGCCCCCAAATTAAAATCAAACCTAAACCCATGAATTGGAAAAGATTGCTCTTTTTACTTTGCATGTTATTTGGCCTGTCAGCCTCTGCACAAAAACACACCCTTAGCGGTTTTATAAGTGATGCAGAAAGTGGCGAAGAACTTATTGGTGCTACCGTTTTTATTTCGCAACTAGCGTCTGGTACCACCACCAACCTGTACGGTTTTTACTCATTAACTTTAGAACAAGGAACCTACGAGGTAACTTTTTCTTTTATTGGGTACGAACCGATTGTAAAAACCATTGAACTCACCCAAGATGTGAAGCAAAACATCGAATTGGGTGCTAAGTCTCAAATGCTGAAAGAATTTGAAGTAAAAGGGGAGCGCGAAGATGCCAACCTGCGAGAAGTTCAAATGTCGGTAGAGAAAGTGGAGATGAAAACCATCGAGAAAATCCCTCAGTTTATGGGTGAAGCCGATGTGGTTCGTTCTATTCAGCTATTACCCGGTGTGTCTTCTGTTGGTGAAGGTGCTCCTGGATTTAACGTGCGCGGTGGTAACATTGACCAAAATTTGCTGCTTTTAGACGAAGCTCCTGTTTACAACTCTTCTCACTTGTTTGGCTTTTTCTCTGTGTTTAATCCTGATGCGGTTAAAGATGTTCAGTTGTACAAAGGTGGAATTCCTTCGCGTTACGGTGGTAGATTGTCTTCTGTAATGGACGTTCGCCAACGAGAAGGAAATTCTAAGAAGTTTAAAATGAATGGCGGAATCGGTACTGTTTCTAGCCGTTTAACTTTAGAAGGACCCATTGTTAAAGACAAAGTGTCTTTCCTAGTTTCGGGTAGACGTTCGTATGCCGATTTATTCTTGCTCTTTAACGATGAATTGAAAGATACCAAAGCGTATTTCTACGATTTAAACGCTAAAGTGAATTACACCATCAACGATAAAAACAGACTGTTCTTGTCTACTTACCTTGGTCGTGATGTTTTCGGTTTTGGTAGTACGTTCGAAAACGATTGGGGAAATAAAACAGCTTCTTTACGTTGGAATCACCTTTTTAACGAAAAGCTATTTAGCAACTTTACCGCTATTTATGCAGATTACGGTTATGCGCTTTCTGCAGATTTTGGAGGTAACGGTTTTGAATGGGAATCGAACATTTACAATTACAACCTAAAAACAGATTTAACGTATTACCTGAACCCGAACAACACGCTAGAGTTTGGTGTAAACGGTTTGTTTTACAACTTTAGACCAGGCCGTGCTAAAGGCGTTGGTGACGAAGCGTTAATCGATGTAGTTGAAGTTCCTCACGAAAATGCTTTCGAACCGGCCATTTACGTTGGTAACGAGCAAAGAATTGGCGCTCGCTTAACATTGCAATACGGACTTCGTTATTCTCACTTCTTCAATATGGGTGGTGTTATTAACGAATACGAAGCGGGAACTCCAACAGATAGAGACGATATTATCTCAACTACCAAGCACGATGATTTTGACGTAACTAAAGACTACGGTGGATTTGAACCTCGTTTTGGCGCTAATTACCAGTTAACCGATGTAAGCTCTCTTAAATTGAGCTACAACCGCATGAGACAATACATCCACTTGGTTTCGAATACAACGGCTGCTACTCCCATCGATGTTTGGAAACCTGCTGGTAAGTATGTAAAACCCGGAACGGCAGATCAGGTAGCTTTAGGTTATTACAGAAACCTGAACAAAAACATGTACCAACTCTCTGTTGAAGGGTACTACAAAACCATGAACGATTTATTAGATTACAGAGATGGTGCTGAACTGATCTTGAACGAAACGGTTGAAACGGAGTTTTTAACAGGAGACGGTAGAGCTTACGGTGCTGAATTTATGTTTAAGAAAACCAAAGGAAAATTAACCGGTTGGATTTCTTATACCCTTTCTAAAACCGAGCGTCAAGTAAAAGCAATTGACCTTGGTTCTGAACAAATAGACGGCATTAACGGTGGCGATTGGTACAATGCTAACTGGGATAAACCGCACGATTTTAGCCTTGTTGCCATTTATGATTACAACAAAGAATGGGATTTCGGTTTAAACTTCATTTTTGCTACGGGTCGTCCAATTACGTATCCCGAAAGTAGATTTGTGTATGACGATAAAGTAGTTCCTTACTTTTCTGATAGAAACTCAAATCGTGTTCCTGCCACACACCGTTTAGATGTTTCGGCAACGTATACCCCCAAGAAAAATGAAAATAGAAAGTGGAAAAGCTCTTGGATTTTTAGCGTTTATAACCTGTATGGTAGAAGGAACCCGTACTCGATTTACTTTAGAACTCCTCCAGGAGAAAGTGTAACCGATACTTCTACACGTAACAGTTCGCAGGCTTACCAATTATCAATTATTGGAATTCCGGTTCCTTCTGTAACCTATAACTTCACCTTTTAAAAGCATTTGAAATGAACAAGAAATTAATTTCATACCCGCCTATTTATTTCTTCTTGCTATTGTTGGCATTTACTGCCTGTGAAGACGAAATAGACTTAGATTTAGACGACCCTACTCCTATTTTAGTAGTAGAAGGTGAATTCTCTGATCGAGATACAATTCAATACGTAAAATTGAGCTACAGCACGAATTACTTTAACGAAGACGAGCCCAATTATTCGGCAGAACAAAGTGCAACGGTTGTTTTGAGAGAAAACGGAAACCCTATTGATACTTTTGATTTCAACACAGCAACCCAACGTTTCGAATTACAAGGGAAAGGAACCGTTGGCAACGATTACAGCGTTTACATTAAATCGGGAGTTAACGGTAAAGAATATGTTTCACAAAGTGAAACCATGTACCAAGTACCTCTTATTGATTCTATCTTTTACGAATTCAACGATGATTTACCCTTCGATGAAGGTTACGAAGTAAAACTGAGAACGTTAGAGCCTCAACCCGTTGGCGATTACTACCAATGGAAAGTTTATGTAAACGATTTCTACCTCGGAAACTCGGGTGACTTGGCTTATGCCAGCGATGAAGTGGTAAAGAACGACACCTTAGTTTTTACGGCTTACTTTATGCCACAAGAAGACTTTGAAGATTTCTTAGAAGTATACCCAGAAGTTAACGTAAGAATCGAGCAAATTGAAATATCAAAAGGCTTTTACGAGTTCATTTCTTTGTTAGATAGCCAAACAAGCGGTGGTGGAATTTTCGATTCTCCTCCCGCTCAAGTTAAAGGAAATATCTTCGAAATCAACTCAGAGGAGCAAGCCATTGGCTACTTTAAAGTACATTCAGTTACCGATGCTTCAATCACAATAGAAGAGTAAAAACATTTTCTAATGAGTTTAGAAGAAAACAAGCAAAACGCAATTGAATTTTACAAAACCGCTTATTTAGGAAATCCTAAAAAAGCAGTTGAAAAATACCTGGGTGATGAATACATTCAACATAACCCCGATGTGGCCAATGGTACCGAAGGATTCATCGAGTATTTCGAGAGAATGCATCGAGAATATCCTAAAAAATCAATTGAGTTTGTTCGTTGTATTGCTGAAGGTGATTTGGTGGCTTTGCATACCCACCAAATATGGCCAGGCAACGACCAATATGTAACCATGGATTTTTTCCGCTTCGATGAAAACGGAAAAATCTGTGAACATTGGGATGCCATTCAGCAAATACCTAAAACATCTGCCAACGAAAATTCCATGTATTAACGAGTTTTCGTCTCAATATTCAACAAAAAGCTGTTCTTTCTTAGAGCAGCTTTTTTTGTTTTGATTTATCATCTTTGCCAAAATCTTCAAGCAATATGAGTAAAATTCTTGTCAAGAATATTCAGAAGTTATATCAAACCGATACTTCCACTCCCAGAACACGAGTGAACGGTTTAGAAATGGATCAAGTGCCTTTTATCGAAAATGCCTACCTCGCCATCGAAAACGATGTGATTGTAGACTTTGGAAGCATGACCGATTTACAAGGTATTTCTGACTGGAACGATTTAACCATTGCTGATGCCAACGGAGGTATTGTAATTCCAACTTTTTGTGATTCACATACCCATTTGGTTTTTGCTGAAAGCCGAGAAGGTGAATTTGTAGACCGCATTAAAGGCCTTACTTACGAAGAAATTGCTCTTAAAGGCGGAGGAATTCTCAACTCAGCTAAAAAGCTGAATCAAGCAACTGAAGATCAATTATTCGAAAGCGCTCTAAAACGCTTAGACGAAGTAATGCATCAAGGTACTGGCGCTATTGAAATTAAAAGTGGTTACGGGCTTACCGTAGATGCCGAGCTAAAAATGCTGCGAGTAATCAAGCGCTTAAAAGCAGCCCGAAACATTCCCATAAAGGCTACATTTTTGGGCGCTCACGCTTTTCCGACAGAATACAAAGAAAACCGCGATGCTTACGTAGAGCTTATCATTGAAGAGATGATTCCGGTGGTGGCGAAAGAAGAACTAGCCGAATACATCGACATATTTATTGAGCGCAATTACTTCACCGTAGAGCAAGCAGAGAGAATTTTAACGGCAGGAACCGAACATGGCTTAAAACCTAAATTACACGTAAATCAGTTTAGCATTCAAGGCGGTATTGAATTGGCCACTCGTTTTAATGCGGTTTCTGTAGACCATTTAGAAGAATTAGGAGAAGAAGACATAACCGCTCTAAAAAAATCTACCACCATTGCCACAGGCTTACCTTCTTGCTCTTTCTTTTTAAGTTTACCGTACACGCCTGTTAATCGTTTAATGGAAGCTAATATTCCAGTGGCACTAGCCTCTGATTACAACCCGGGTTCTACTCCTAACGGAAATATGAAATTGGTTTTTAGCATGGGCTGTATTAAACAAAGAATGACTCCTTTTCAGGCGCTTAATGCTGTAACCATTAACGGTGCTGCCGCTATGGAAATGGGAGATTCTGTAGGAACCATTGCCATTGGTAAAAAAGCGAGTTTTATTATTAGCACGCCTATGAAAAACATCGATTTTATGCCGTATGCTTTTGGTACAGACACCATTGATTCGGTTGTGGTGAATGGTGAAATAATTCGCAAAGGAAAATCGTTTGATTAATCTACATTTAAAATTCACAAACGGTATGAACCGCTATTTGATTCAATGGGTATTTCTCTTTTTACCTTTGTTAGCCTGGGCACAAAAGCCCGTTTCTACGGTAGATATAACGGTGAAGTTCCCTAATTTAACCGAAGACAAGGGAACTGTTTTTGCTCAACTTTTCGATGAAAACCAAAAAGTATATACGGGCAAAACAGTTGAAGTTCGTGCCAATTTTGTTCAAATTACTTTTCATCAAGTTCCTGCCGGAACCTATGCAGTAAGAGCTTTCCACGATATAGACAACGATGGCGAAATGAATGCCAATTGGATGGGTATACCCACCGAGCCATACGGCTTTTCTAACAATGTTCGTGGTAAAATTGGGCCGCCCAGCTTTTCTTCCCAACTGTTCGAAGTGAAGAGAAATACCATCATTGAAATTCTACTTGAATAAAAACGAAATGGGTTCCTACCGATACGAATAGAAAAACAGCACTTTTTGGTAAACACAGCCAGAAAGTGCTGTTTTGTTTTTAACGCTTTATATTCTCTTCGTAGATAGAAATCCAATCGTTTACCGACATTTTTTCTATTAATTCTTCAATTAAATCATAGGGAATATCGTCCATTCGTTTAAACCGAATACAGCTTTTTCCCATGTCTAGTTTGTACTTCGCTCTTTTCGGATACTCTTCTTGAAACCACGCTTGTATTTCTGGCTGAGCATACATTCCTGAATGGTACAAGGCCACATATTTTTTTTGAGAGGCCAAATTAATAAACGGCAAAGGCAATTCTGGTGTGCAATGGTAACCTGCTGGATATACACTTTTAGGCACCACCCAACCTAACATATTGTAGCTCAAGGTTTCTTCAAACTCACCTTTTAACTTTTGGTTGATAATTGATCGAATTTTATTGATTGCTTCTCTTCGCTCTTCAGGTAGTGATTCTACGTATTCTTCTACTGAGTTAAACGCTTGTTTTGCCATTATTTATCCAATTTTATCCAAGTAAACTGTTGCTTTTCGCCTCGAAAATCTAATTCAATCAAGTAGGAACCCGCTGGCCACTCTACCGAAGTGGGTAAAGTAAATTCTCTAAAACTCGTTTCTATTGAACGATTGTACATTAAAGTGCCCGAAGTAGAATGAATGGTAATTTTTGCGGTTTCGTTGCTCTTTCCGGTATAGCGAATTTGCAAAGGGCTGGCTGCTCCCGGGTTGGGATAGATAGACCATTGATTTACAGAAGTTTTTGCTCTCTTTTCAGATAGAATTTCTTGTGCTAATGAAAAATCAGGAATTCCATACCCGTAGCGTTGGTTGGGTTCGCTGTAAAACGATGCGCTTTGTTCTACGGCTGCAATAATTTCCATATTGGTTTTATCGCGGTTATTTTGCCATAAGCAGGCAACGGCTCCTGCCATTATCGGCCCTGAAAAGGAAGTTCCGTTAGTTAAGGCAGCCTGGTTTCCATACGTCCACACTGCGGCTCCTTGGCCTAATGCCATTACATTGGGTTTAACATCTCCATCGGCAGCGTATCCTAGACTGCTAAAGGGAGCATAAACACCTTGGCTGTTTACGGCTCCTACCGTTAAAACAGAATCTGCATCTGCAGGGGTTGAGATATACACCCACGAATCGTCACCGTTATTACCTGCACTTACCACTAACAGCATACCTTTTGAGGCGGCAATATCTGCACCGATAGCGGCTGGGGTTCGATTGCCATCGAGGTCTGAATAAACATGATTCATGTTGGGATCGTCAAATTCGGTGTACCCTAGAGAGGTATTGATGATGTCTATTCCCATGCTGTCGGCCAGTTCTGCGGCAGCCACCCAGTTAAACTCTTCAATAATGTATTCTGAGTTAACATCTTCGGTTCTGAAGAGTGAGTATATAGCTTCAGGAGCGGTTCCTACAAAACGATAGGCTGAGTTGCCGGCCATTGTGCTCCAAACATGGGTGCCGTGAGAGTGTTTATCGAATAAAATTTCACCGCCATCTACTAAATCGAAAGTAGCTTCTACTCTTCCGTTAGCAAAAGAAGGTTGAAAAACTTCTAAGGTATCTGCCCCTGCAAAACCCGAATCGAAAATGCCAATTCTCATCTCTTGGCCGAGATTGCCTTCTTGATGCAACGAAATTAAATTGAGCATTTGTGTTTGAGGCCAAGCCGCCCCATAAAGAGTGTCTGCAAATTCACTTTCTTCACTAATTTCGAGCTGAATATCCCATTTCTGATGCTTTTTACGATTGGTGATGAAGTTGTTGAATTCTTGACGAATAGAGCCTTTTACAAAAGGCAATTGCTCAATTTTATCGATGGCGATAGAGTCTTCGGTTTCAATTACCACTCCATTGAACCATTTTAACGAATACAGCACCTTTACATGGCCTTGTGCTTTTACTTCTTGAATGTATTCTTTATTAACCGGAAAATCTTGCGCAGTAATAGCGATGCCTTGCTGCAAGCGCCTTAGCACAGCTGATTTGCTCAGAAATTCTAGGGGTTTTTCAGTAGAATATTGCGTGTTACTCTTGTTACTAAAAGGAACAAAATATTTAGATGGAGCGATTTGGCTGTAGAGTGAAGAACTGCTAAGCAAGCCAACGAAAAGGCTAATCTTCGCTGCTAATTGTTTTGACTTCTTTCTGTTTACCATACTCAAATATGGTGATTTTATCTATGCCATGCTGCCCGTAATGCATCCATTTACCGTGACGAACGGCATTCTTATACGTTCCTTTTTCGGTAAGTTGACCTTCTTCGTTGTAGTATTTTACTTCGCCATCTGGGTTGCCGTCTACAAAATTGCCTTCAAATTTGCGCTTTCCATCTAACCAAAACTCTTTTCGTAAACCGTGCTCTAGACCGTTTTCGAAGTGCGATTCAACAGAAACAGAGCCATCATCGTAATACACTTTGTAGGAACCGTGTTTCTTTCCATTTTTCCAATACTGCTCGGCACTCAAAATTTCGTTTCCATCGTATAACTTCCACAAGCCTTCTTTTTGCTTGTTTACGTATTTTCCTTCGCCCGCTTTGGTTCCGTCTGGATAATAAATAGTCGCCATACTTGTTACAGCATCTAACCAAACAAGACGTGCATTTTTATCACCGTTAATATCGTAATACAAGAAAGTATCTACGGGAACATCGTTTAAAAATCGGCCTTCGTAAACTTTTACTCCGCGCTCGTTTTTCTTGATCCAATAACCTTGTTTTAAACCATTTTCATCGGTTTTATTCAAGGTATCTTGAGCAATTGTAGAAAAGCTAAAAAGCAATAAAAGCAGAGTAAATGGAATAAGTTTCATCATGGTAAGCCAAGTTCAAATTACAGACCAAGTTTACGATTTTAACGTTTTGTTGAGCCATTCAGTATAAAAGCCCACGCCATAAGCAAAGAGCTGAACAAACGATGTTGCCATACTGAGAACGCCAATTTTTATCGATTTATTTCGAACGGTGCTATCTAGAAATATGGCAAAATAATAGAAAAAGAGTATTACGGTTCCTACCGTTGCTAATGGCCTAAATACCGCCCAGCTGAGTAAATAGACGAACCAAGCGGCTACAAAAAAAGCAGGAAACAGGTGTACTAATTTTATTTCGCTAGGATAAAAACGAGCAATGTTAATTCGAGCTCGGCCAAAAAAGTGCAGCTGCTTGTAAAACTGCGATAAATTGGTTCTGCGCTTGTGATAAATAAAGGCTTTAGGAATAAGTGCTGTTTTAAATCCGTTTTCAATAATTCTGATCGAAAACTCAATATCTTCACCCATTCGAGTGATTTTATAGCCGCCAATTTTTTGATAAACCTCGCGAGCAATTCCCATGTTAAAGCTTCGCGGATGAAACTCCCCTACTCTATTTTCACCTCCTCTAATACCACCCGTAGTAAATAACGATGTCATAGAATAACTGATGGCTTTCTGCATAGGAGTAAATGATGGATGCGATGCATCAGGACCACCAAAGGCTTTTACTTCTGGGTTTTTAGCTAAAAAAGCATTCACTTCTTCGAAGTAATTGGGAGGAATAATAGCGTCTGAATCGAAAACAATTAACCAATCTCCCTGTGCTTTTTCGAAACCAAAATTGCGAGCAAAACCTTGACCTTCGTTGGGCTTTACAAAGTATTTTACATCTAGCACATCGAAAAACGCCTTAACTTCTTGGGCTGCATCTTGTGAAGAACCATCTTCTACCACAATTACCTCAAAATCTTTTACTGTTTGTCGGGTTAACGACTCTAGCAATTCTTTGATTTCGTCTGGTCGGTTATACACCGGAATAATCGCAGAATACCGCATTAATCGAGGTTAGAAGTTTGAGCGATTTGATAATTATTTCTTTCGGGTGAATTGAGTGAAATCAGCTCGGCCAAAAAGCCCGCTAAAAACAGTTGAGTACCCAAAATCATGGTGGTTAACGCAATATAAAAGAGTGGGTTTTCAGCTACCAATCTTTTGCTTTCGTGAATTTGCAGATAGTACCACTTTTCGATTCCGAGGTAGGCTACAATGGCAAAGCCTGCGATGAACATTAACGTACCTAGCGGACCAAAAAAGTGCATGGGGCGTTGCCCATATTTTGATACAAATGTGATAGAAAGTAAATCGAGAAAACCGCGAATAAAACGTTCTATGCCGCCAAATTTTGATTTACCATGTTCTCGGGCGCGATGCTCTACCACCTTCTCACCAATTTTATTAAACCCTGATTGCTTGGCAATTACAGGAATATAACGGTGCATTTCACCGTAAACATTTATGCTGTGAACTACTTCTGATCGGTATGCTTTTAAACCACAATTGAAATCGTGCAGATAAATTCCACTCGCCTTTCGAGTAGCCCAATTAAAGAGTTTAGTAGGAACCGTTTTTGAAACGGGATCGTATCTTTTCTTTTTCCAACCAGAAACCAAATCAAAATGGTCTTTTTTGATCATTTTGAACAATTCTGGAATTTCTTCAGGGCTATCTTGTAAATCTGCATCCATGGTAATAACCACTTCGCCTTCGGTAGCTTTAAACCCTGTATTTAAAGCGGCAGATTTACCGTAATTTCTTCGAAATTTAATGCCTTTCACCTCAGAATGTTCGGCAGAAAGCTCAGTAATAATTCTCCACGAATGGTCGGTGCTACCATCGTCTACAAACAACACTTCATAAGAAAAGCCGTGTTTTTCCATTACTTCTTTGATCCACTTAAAGAGTGGTTTCAAAGATTCTTCTTCGTTTAAAAGAGGAACAACAATTGAAATATTCTTACTCATTGTTTGCGTTTTCGTTTTCGATGGGTAATTCGGGATCGTTCTTTAAGAGCAATCCAAAAAGTAAAGACGATAAAAAGCCGGTAAAGATTACCATGAAAACGTTAGTAATAGCTAATGTTGATGGCGTGTAAACTTCTTCGTACATCGTCATTTCACTTGCTATTTCTTCTTCGCTTTTACCTTGCTCTTGTAACTGACTGTAAGCCACATCGAAAAGCTGATCTATTGTATCAGGTTGAATATAAATCAAGTAAATGTAAGTGTAAAACCCTAAAATTACGCCTCCTAAAAAGCTCACCATTACTGAAAGACGAATCAATTTGCTGTAAGAGATGTAACCTTCTAATAAGTGATCTCGAATATACCGAACCACAAAAAAAACTCCGAACACAATTACGAGTAATTGTAAGATGCTCACCACCACGTTATCGTCTAAGCCAAGTAACTCTGTACCAACAGAAAACGCTACTAAACCCAAGCCAAAAATGGCTGAATAATTGAGTAAATCTTTTATGTCTATTTGTTCTTCCATGGGCAGAAAGTCGCAAATGTAACAGAAACCTTGTAAACTTTGCTTGCAAAGAATGTAGAGTTTTATACTTTTGCCGCCCGGGTTAGTCTTGTACGACCAGCTCCTGTAGAATCCCCCAGGATCGGAAGATAGCAAGGGTATACGGTTGTAGCGGTGCGATGCAAGTAGCTAACCCGTTTTTTATTTAGATAAGATTATAAATTCTGTTCTTCTATTTAGGTTTCTTCCCGATTGCGTAGCATTGCTTGCCACGGGTTTTTCTTCCCCGTAACCTTTGAATTTCAATCTTTTACCATTCACACCTTTTTTCTCGATGTATTGTTTTACCGAAAACGCTCTATCGGTACTCAAAACCATATTGCTACTTGCATCTCCCACATTATCGGTATGGCCGTGAATGGCAATAGTTACCGTAGGGTTGTCAATTAGCCATTCGGCAAATTCATCTAAAATCAGTTTTGAATCTACCGTAATATCAGCGCTATTGGTAGAGTAGTAAATATCGTTAATGCGGTAAGGGGATCCTACCTTTATGGTTTTTACTTCTATTTCTTTATTGATTTTGAAGCCCTGCCCTACTGTATCTGTACTTACCGAAAAACTTTCGAATGCCTTATCGGGTGATTTAATGTTCACCACCAATTTACTGGCTACTTTTTCGGCATTTTTGGTAGGAACCGTAACAATTGCCGTGTAATCTCCAGATATCGAATCAACTTTAAAGGTTTCTTTTTCGTTGGTTTCTGGATTTTTCACTTCAACTACTGCTCCCGAAGGTGCCTTGCCGTTTTCGTCTTTTACACTTCCTTTAACCATTATTACTTGCTCAGGACGAGCTTCTTTGTAAAGCGGAAAAGAATAGATATTTAAAGCGGTTTTATTTTTACCGTCAATTTTATTGCTGGTAAAATACACGTGTTGGCCATCTGTACTTACCACAAAGCCGTGTTCATCTCCGCTAGAGTTGATCGGATACCCTAAGTTAATGGGTTCTTGCCATTTTCCATCTTCTCCCATTTTAGCATAGAAAACATCGTAACCTCCATGGTTCAAATGCCCTTCTGAAGCGTAATACAAGGTTTTACTATCACTGTGAAAAAAAGGCGTTTTATCGTTTTCTGGAGTGCTAATGGGCTCAGGAATTCTTTCGGCTGGAGCCCAATTTCCGTTGGGTAAACGAGTAGTTTGGTAAATGTCGATACCTTCAGAGCCTTCACGAGCACTGGCAAAAATCAATGTTTTACCATCTTTCGACAAACTCGGTTGAGCTTCCCAACCATCGTCTGTATTTACATTAGGCCCCAAGTTTTTTAACTCGGTCCAATGCCACTCTTCTTTATTGGTGGCTGGGTTAAAACCGAAAACACGCTGGGTGCCATACAAATCGCAATTGATAGAACCCGCAACAGGTGTACAAACGGTTAAATACAGTTCTTTGTTATCGATAGAAACCGTTGCGCCTCCGTAGTTTACATCTTTCATGGTATTAAACGGAGCAGGTAGAGCGGTTCCTACCTCGAATTGATGACCTTTTCTTGGCGCTACCGAAAACGATTCGATAAAATCTGTAGTGGTTGAACCGAAATAAGAGCCTTTGTTTTGCGCCTTCTTCTGCGTTCTGCGGGTAAAGTACATGTTTTCGTTATCGGGGGTTACCAGGGGTAAATACTCATCTTTTTGGGTAGAAACTTGTGCTACCAATGTGGGTTTAAACGCAACAGGACTTGCATATTGTTCGTGGTAAAATTTCGCCCATTTGTAGTTTTGCTTAGCCAATTCTAGGTACTCATCGTACCTTCTATCGAATTTTGAATTATCGTCTGATTGGAAATCAATAAACTGCTTAAAATAAGTAACCGACTCTTCGTAATCACCTTTATCTAAGGCAATTTGGCCTAAAAAGTAATACGGAGACGAATGGTAATCTGGACAGTTTTCAACGATTTTTTCTAAGAAAGGGGTGGCTTTGATGAAACTTTCGCCTTTTAATCGTGCAGTTTTGGTGAGTACATCGGCCAGTTTCCAATTGGCATCTATGTAGTTTTCGTCTTCTTGTAAGGCTTGTTTTAAGTAAGCAATCCGTTCAGATTTACTGTTCTTTTTGTCAATTCCTTTTTTGTAGAGTTTTTCTGCTTTCTTGTTATCGGTTCCTTCACATTTATTTTGTGCTAGAATCGAAAACGATAAAGTAAAAAAGAGCAGGGTTAGAAACCAACTGCTCTTTAATGTTTGTGATGGAAATGTTGATGTATTCATTGACTATTCGGCTAGTTTTTCGTCTGCTTTTTGTCTTGCTTGTTCCATTATTTTATCGGCTTGTTCTTGCGCTTTTGTTTCAACGCCATCGGCTCTTTTGTTGGCTTCTTGCTCAAGTTGAGTGGCTTTTTTATCTGCTTCTTCTTCCACTTTTTTAGCAGCCGTTTCTGCTAACTTCTTCGCAATAGGATTCGAAGCTTCGTCTACCAACGATTGGGCTTGCTTTTTAGCTTCTGCTCGTAATTGATCTCCGGCTTTTTTACCTTCTTTACGAATATTATCGGCCTGTTTTTTAGCTTCTGCCACAAGATTATCGGCTTGTTTTTGAGCATCTTCCAAAAGTTTATCCGCTTCTTCTTTGGCTTTCTTTTTGGCCTCTTTTTTGGCCTCGTCTACTTTGTCTTTTACGGCATCTTTCACAGCATCTTTAGCAGAGTTGGCTTGTGTTCCTTCGAAAACAGGTTTTACAGAAGGATCTGCGATATCGCCTTCAATTTTCACCTTCACTTTAAGTTTATCGCCAATGCCATCTGTATTGATGCCTGCATCTTGCGCCTGAGAAAGCAAATTGTTGATAGCGCCTTGTGCTGCACCTCCAAATTGAGATACTGGCACTTCCACATCCATGGTGTAATCCATGGTTTGCTCAAAGGTGCTGTAGCCATAAATGGTAGCTTTAGAGTCGGCTAGTTTTACATCGAATGGTTCGGTAGTTATTTTTCCGTCTTTAAACTCGTAAGAAATATTTACATCGTTAAGGGTAAGCGGATTGTATTTATTCGACTTTAACGCTCCGTCTATTTTCCCGAGCACATCGTTTTCTACTTTTACATTGTGCGTGGTTAAACTTCCGTTTCCGTTGAGTGAATTCATAATCATTTCCATGCGATTATCCATGCGCCCAGTCATTACTAAATCGGTAGAAAACTTACCGTAGCTACTCTTTAATACTGGCGCCATTTTCTCGATGGTATTGAAGGTGAGCACCGTTTTTTGCACATCGAACTGTTGGATGGCAAAATCAAAATCGATGGCTGGCGACTGAACATCTTTGGTAGAATACATACCAGACATTACCAGCGAACCATCCATTAAATTCATGGCTACTTTGTCTAAATTCACCGCAGAATCGGCTAGCGTAACTTTACCATTGAAGTTGGTAATTTCGATGTTATCGTAAATTAATTGCTTGATATTACTGGTTAGCACAAAGTTGATATTGCCTGGAATTTCTACAACTTCTGCATTAGTGGTATCGGCAACAGCAGCGGTGCTATCTTGAGCAGTATCTTCAGCACTTTCTGACTCTTCCCCTTCTTCTGCTTCTGGCCCCATTAACTCGTTTACATCAATTAGGTTAGAGCTTAAATTGAAGGAACCCGTTAACGGTTCGTCTCTAAAATAATACGCGAGCATGTTATCTATTCGTCCTTTCGCAGAGAAATCTGATTTTCCCACTTTGGCATCAAATTGAGAAAGTTCAACATATTTTGGACTAAAATCCATGTACATTTTCTCTAGTTGAACAGCATACGGTAGCTCTGGAGACTTATAATCAATACCTAGAACAATCAGTTTTCCTTGGGCTTTAAAATCTTCGTAGCGTTCTTCATCAATGGCGCTCATTCTACCGGCAAATTCAATATCGCTTGTGATATTTCCTTTGTACGATTCGCCTTCTTCCATCGGGATTACATCTGCAATACTTTCTAGATCGATAGCAGCTTTTACGGCTCCTGCAATATCTGGGTCAGACATGGGAGTTTTTACGTGCAGCATGGCATCGATAGGATTTCCGGCCATTTCGACATGAAATTTTTTGAGGTCGACTACAGTTAAGTCGAGATCCTTCCCAGGATTTTCAACTTTTAAATCGATTTGAATGTTGTTGGCATTTTTAGGCATGTCTGGATACTGAAACATAGCATCTTTTACTAAAAGTGCTAAATTGAACCCAGGAACTTCCATTTCATCGTTTCCTAAATCTTGATACCTTCCTTTAGCGGCTCCGTTAAGAGCTAAGCTTCCGGTGGTAGTTACATCGGCAAAATCTTTTTGGTAAACGGCAGGAACCAATGACAAAATATTCTTGAAACTGGTCTCTTTGGTTTCGAAAGTTATGTCCATATCGATAGGATCGCTTGGCATAGCCACCCAACCATCGAAACCGAGTGTTAGATTGTTTAAACGAACAACGTTTTCCATGAAGGTAAACTTCATGGCTTCCATTTCTGCTTGGAAATCAAAATCGATTTCGGTGTTTACTTCGTTTAAGTAAGCAACTCCGTCCATTTTGTAAGTAATAGCATCTGCTGTTGTTTTTGTTTCGAATAAGAAGTTATCTAGCGTAAAATCACCTTTCCCTTCGTGAGAAAGGTTTTTAGTTTCGGCATACATATCGCCTTGCTGGTCGTCATAAATCACGTTTACATTGCGCAAGTAATATTCTTTGATTTGCACATTAAAAGGTGAAGATTCTTCTGTTTCAGTAGTTTCTTCTTCTGTGGTAGTCTCTTCTTCTGTTTCTTCACTTGCTAAAGCGATATCGTAATTGGCTATGCCGTTGGGTAAAACAATAACATGTGCATCAACATCTGATAAACCTATGGTATTTACACCGTAAGAAGATCCATTTATAACGCTCATTAAATCTACCGATGCTTTGATTTCTTCAATTTTGGCGAGAGTGGTTCCTTCAAAAGGCGCTTTGTTATCTACCTGAACATTCGAAATGGTAACTGTAAAGTCTGGAAAGTTTTCGAATAGTGACAAATCCAAATCTTCAATTGAAACTGTGGCGTTTAGATTTTTATTCGCTTCTTCTTGAATTAGATCGAAAATTTGCCCTCTAAATAAATACGGCAAAGCGATTAACGCAATAAGCAATACTAAAATTATACTACCAAGAATCTTGAGAATCTTTTTCATACAGATAACTTTTTTGTTAGTGGCATTTTTTGCCGACTGCTTTCAAATTTAAAGAAGTTCTATTTGTATCTACCTTTTTATCTCAACTCGTAATGTTAAAAAATATTACGCTTTTGGTTCGGTATTTAGTTCTCCTTCGCTAGAAGCAATTACTGTGCTTACAGAAGCGTCTCCCGTTACGTTTACAACGGTTCTGCACATATCTAAAATGCGATCTACAGGAAAAATAATGGCAATCCATGCGGGGTTTAAACCTACCGATTGCAACACAATAATGAGCATTACTAAACCAGCACTAGGCACAGCTGCAGAACCAATAGACGCCAGCGTTGCTGTGAGAATAATGGTTAATTGTTGAGACAAATCTAAATCTATCATGTGCAATTGCGCCAAAAAGATAACCGCCACAGCCTGATACAAGCTGGTTCCGTCCATATTTACGGTTGCGCCAATGGGCAATACGAAGCTGGTAATGTTTTTAGAAACGCCCATGTTTTCTTCTACACATTCCATTGTAACGGGCAAGGTAGCAGCGCTTGAGCTCGTAGAAAATGCTAAAAATTGAGCAGGACTAATGTTTTTAAAGAACTGTTTGTACGAGATTTTTTTAACGAAAATGGTTACCAATAATGGGTAAAAGATGAAAATCATAAAAAACAACCCAGCAATTACACCTATAGAATACGTTCCTAACCCTAAGAAAATATCGAGCACCTCTTCTACCGAATTTGCCATTTTAGCAATAACACCGGCCAGTAAGGCAAAAACAAAAAATGGAGCTACTTTCATTACAGTATCTACCATTTTTAAAAACACCTCGTTGGTTCCATCTATAAACGCAATAACGGGCTGTGCCTTATCTTTAGGTATAATGGCCAATGTAATACCGAAGAATAATGCAAAAAAGATAACCTGCAGCATCAATTTATTGTTGCTAATAGATAGCACAATATTTTCAGGAACCATATCTACCAAAAATTTAAGCGGCCCTTCTTCTTTGCTTTGTTTGGCCACTTCTAACTTTTTAGCTACTGCCTCAGAAGTTGGTTTGCTCTCATCAACCGCTCTAATTTCATTAACCAAATCTGCATTTTTAGCATCTGATAAATAGCTTTTTCCATCTTTAATTTCTACGCCATTTTCGTTTGCCCAGAGCTCGTATTTAATTCGATTTTTTAAGCGTTGATCTTCGTCTACAAATTTCCCAGGTGCGCCAACATTTCCAATCAACAAGCCTATCCCTACTGCCGTCATGGTTGTTAACAAATACATTAACAACGTTTTACCGCCTAATTTCCCTAATCGCGTAACATCTTTTAAACCAGAAACTCCAGAAATAATCGAAAACAACACCAGTGGCACGGCAATAAACTTTAATAAACGGATAAAAATATCGCCAAACGGACTTATCCAATTGATAGTAAATTGGTTCCAACCGAGATAGGTACTTAAAAAAGACCAAGCAATACCCAGAATTAACCCGAATATGATACGAACGTGCAGAGGAAATTTCATAGAGTTGTTTTACTGATGCGGTAAAAGTAAACGTTCAGCGGTGTTTTTTCAAATTCTCGGTAGGAACCGTTTTGCGTTCTTTATTTTAATCTACAAGAAAGAGAAGAATCTCATATTTTCATCATTCACGAAGAATCTAACTCAGAATCTTTAAAAACCTGAATTCGTTGTCAAAACGAATACTCGAATCATAATGCAGTGTAGGTAACCCAAAAGAAAAATATTACCACTTTTTTTGAGGAGAAAAAAAGTTCCAAAAAACTCCTTGTGCTTTTGGAGGTGATTTTTTTCCGCTACGCTTCAAAAACCATGTTATTTTCTTCACCTACGTGCTTTGATTTTTTTGAAAAAAATCGCAACTACGGTGGCAAAAACATCTATCACTTACAAAAGCACCGCATCCGATTTCCAATCGAATTTAGATTTGAGCACTTTTTGTTTTTGAACAATGAAAACTTCAGATTTTCAACTTTAAAGAAGAATTTAACCCAGAATCTTTAAAAACCTAATTCGTTGTAAAAACGAATACTCGAATCATAAGGCAGTGTAGGTAACCCAAAACATGAAGAAATCACCTTATCAAAGTCACTTTACCTCTTTTCAAGATAAGCTGATCGGTTGTGCGGATGTACAAACGATAGGTGTAGCTGCCTGTGGTAGCATTTTCACCGCTCCAACCTTGAGAAGTCTCTTCAGTCATAAAAATCTTTTCACCCCAGCGGTTGTATATCTCAAAGCGATATTCTAATGAATTGTGAGGTACATTTACTGG
>JBLWWK010000014.1:0-73953 GCA_048267965.1 Salibacteraceae bacterium | reverse complement strand
AAAACAGAAAGTGCTCAATTTAAAATTCGATTGGAAATCGGATGCTGTGTCTTTTGTCAGTGATAGATGTTTTTGCCACCGCAGTTGCGATTTTTGAGGGCAACAACTTGGGAAGTTGTTGAGCCAGCTGGCGCGATAGAAACAAAAGTTCAAGGCTGCGTATGAGATTTTGTTGAACTACTGGCGTTCGCTTCACTACCTCACCCGAACTCGCAAACGGCATTAACGCCTTTTTTTCAAAAAGCCGATGCCTGAGCTCAAACAGCGTGTTCGGTTACGCTGCGCTCTCTGATATTTCTACCAAAACCATCCGATGCCGAAAACTTCAAGTCTACCGACTTGATTAAGTTTTTTACGGATTCTGCGTTAGATTCTTTGAAAAAGATGGAATGCTTTGCAAAAGATTACCGTTTGTCTGGAGCTAAAACTTCGATGGTAAACGAATGGGCATATACTTTTTCACGGTCTTGATTCCAGAAGACCAAGCGCAATTTATCGTCTGTGCGTCTTAATTCTGGGCTTAAGTATTCTAGTTCGTAAATTTTGAGCTCAGGGTAATCTGGATGTGTTCTTACTGGCGAGTACGATCGGTATTTATAAGCAGCATCTTTATGGATGGTCATTACGGTTAGCAGCGGAGTTTTTCCATTGCTTTCTTTGGGTACATAAGCGGTAGCGGTGGCTTTCATCCAAACGTGGTCTTGATCGGTAAGTTCGTTAAACGGCATTTCCCAATTGGGAGAAAATTCTATTTCTTGGTTTAGCTCAAAACCTTTGATGGGTTCGGTTCCTACTGTGGTGGAAATGGTTACCGAATCGAACAGTATTTTCTTTTCGTAAACGGTGCTATAGGTGCGGTGATCGGGCAATTTGTCTTCTCGGATTAAACTGCGATCGATGAGTAAATGTTTTTCCCAATCAGGATCTTTTTGTGTTGCTAAAAAAGAGGTTATGTAGTAGGAACGCGTCATCCGCGTTGGATGAAGAATCTCGTTTCGCCATTGCCAAAATTGAAATAAATTGAGACTGGCTAGCGGAAGAACAAAAAGGGAGGCGGCAATTTGCGTTTGCTTGCTTTTTCGCGCTTGGTCGATTACGGTTATAAAAGGAAGAAACAATACTGGAAAAACGTTTATCATCGTTCTTGAACTATAGCTACCCCCCGCATACCACCAGGTGGTCCAACTACTCATAAAATACAAACTGAACAGCAAAACCAGTGCTGAAGGCCAGAAGAAAGGACTTTGTTTTCTTCGTTGAATAACAACACCAACAAAAATTAAAATGGCGAGCGGAGTGTAAATAAGCCATCCTTTTCTGAAACTAAACAAGAACTCAAAAATGTGAGGCGTTAACAAATCGAGGCCTTCGCCCGCATTGGTATAACTCATATAAATGGGCTTCCCCGTTGTGATGGCCCAATAAACGAGCTGTAGAGAACCTACCAAAAAACTGGCAAATATTGCATAGAAAAGGAGTTTACGATGGTTTTTCCACCAATTGATTCTCTGTGAAAAACGGGTTCCTACCAAGCCCCACAACAAAGGAATGGCTAAACAAGCAATTTCGGTGGGTCTGTTTAATAAAATGGCTCCTACAATAAAGCCTAAAATGAGGGCTTTTCGCAAGTTGGGTTGGCGGTAAAAAGAATCGGTAAAATAGAGCAGAAAGGCATAAAGTGCGAATAAACCAATGTGTGGTGAAAGCAGTTGCTCACTCGCTATTTGTATCCAATTGGTTCCTACAAAAAAGAGAAACAATGAAATAGCCACCATTTGATCTGAAAAGTAGTTTCTACACAGCTTTACTAATGCCCAAAGTGCCCCTGCGAAATAGAGAAACATGCCTGCGTTTACAAAATATTGGTACAAGAGGGTAAAACCGTCTGCATCGCCACCAGTAAGGGTTGTAAGCCAATGTGCTATCAGAAAAAACGGCAAATACAGCAACGCCATTCCGCTGGTGTATTGTATAATGTGTTTCTGGGTGTTGGGGTGTTTACTGGCTTGGTATAAGGTGGGTGAAGGGTGGTATTTTTCTTGAATTTCTTCGAGCCATTCTCGGTTTTCTAGGCCCACATCGTGATGAATAAATGTGGCGGGTAGGTATAAATAATAGCCAAAAACATCCCAATGAAAAGTATTGGTGGCTAACCGCGGATAGCTCAAATAAGCGGTGATTATCAGAATAGCCAACCCACTTAAAACCGACCATTTGCTTTGTTTTAGCATTGGGCTAAAGTACAATGTTTGCGGTGGTTTTATCAATTAGTTAAAACAAAAAAACGAGTGAAGAAATTAAATTCAACACTCGTTTAACTTCGTTACAATCACCGCTTAACAGTACTCGTCAAAAGCTACTTTTAAGTTTTCAGCAATCATGTTGGCATCTCTACCTTCGATATGGTGACGCTCTAAAAAGTGCACCAATCTACCATCTTTAAACAACGCAATGCTTGGCGAAGACGGAGGGTAAGGCAACATATATTTTCTTGCTTGCTCAACGGCATCTTTGTCTACACCGGCAAAAACGGTAGTAAGTTGAGTTGGCTTTTTCGCGTTTTTAATGGCTGTTTTAACACCTGGGCGAGCGTTACCGGCAGCACATCCGCAAACAGAATTTACCACTACTAAAACGGTTCCTTCTTTTTGGGTTAATACCTCGTCTACTTGCTCTGGAGTAGTAAGCTCGTTAAACCCTACTGAAGTAAGGTCTTCTTTCATGGGAGCAACAACTTCTGCTGGATACATATCTATTTTCTTTTAATGGTAGGAACCGTTTCTCATTCTAATCAACAATTTCTACCTAATGATTGTAAAATTTTTTCAAAAGTAACTACTAATTCAACACAGAGGCAAAAAGCAATCGTTAGAGAAATCTATGAATCTATTAGATGCCGTAATACTTAACGTGTTTTTGCTTCTTTAGCGGATGAACTAAAAAAAGAAAAACCCACTATTTAGCGGGTTTTCATCAAGTTTTTAAGAAAAAACAAACCTTATTTTATGTGCTGTAAAAATTCTTTCTTGGTGTTTTCTTCTTTAAATCGGCCACTGTAATGAGCTGTTACTGTAGAGCTGGCAGAATCTTCGATTCCTCTCATGCTTACACACATGTGGCTCGCATCTATAATAATGGCTACATCATCGGTTTTTAAAACGCGTTTTAATTCTTCGGCAATTTGCTCAGTTAAGCGCTCTTGCACTTGTGGTCTTTTCGAGTAATAGCGTACAATACGGTTAATTTTCGATAAGCCAATTACAAAGCCATTAGAGATATATGCAACGTGCGCTTTACCAATAATGGGCACAAAATGGTGCTCACAGTGAGAATGAACCGTAATATCTTTTTCTACCAGCATTTCGTTGTACTGGTACTTGTTATCGAAGAGCTTTACTTCTGGTTTGTTTTCAGGATCGAGGCCTTGAAAAATCTCGTTGACATACATTTTAGCTACGCGTAACGGAGTTCCGCTCAGGCTATCATCGGTTAAGTCTAAACCGAGTGCATTCATTATTTCAGCAAAATGATGCTGAATTTTTTCAATTTTTTCTTCGCTCGATGCATCAAAAGCATGGGCTACCATGGGCGTTTCTTTTGAAGTACCTACATGATCGTCTCCGATAGCATCTATATTTTGACCGTTTTTCTTAATCACCGCTGTATTCAACGAAGTTTCTAGGGGTTTCATACAAGGTTACTTTTAATTCTAATGATGGATTGATTTTCGCTCTTAATTTGTTCCAAATTACCACAGCAATGTTTTCTGCTGTAGGATTGAGCGCCTTAAATTCTTCGGTGTCTAGGTTCAGGTTTTTATGATCGAAAGGTTCTTCAACCTCGCTTTTTATTATGTCTTTAAGCACTTTTACGTCTAGCACATATCCCGTTTCGGGATCAATTTTGCCCGTTACTGCTACAATTAAATCGTAATTATGACCGTGGTAATTGGGGTTATTACACTTGCCAAATACTTCTTGGTTTTTTTCTGCAGACCAATCAGGATTGTGCAGGCGGTGCGCAGCGTTAAAATGTGCTTTTCGGTTTACAGTAACTTTCAAAATTAAGCGGCTTTTTCTGAGTTATGTTTTTCAACTTGCTCGAAAGCAATTTTAAACCACTCGGTATATTTTTCTGGCTTTTCTATTAACTCGTTTCTTATCTCTTCTAAACTTACATACTTGTAGCTAGCAACTTCTTCGGGATTTAGATTGGGCGCATCATTAAATTTACCCACCAAAACATGGTCGAATTCGTGCTCTGTAAGTTCGTTATCTAGGGCTGCTTTGTAAGTAAACTGAAAAATCTCTTTCAGCTCTGTATCAAAACCCATTTCCTCTTGCAATCTTCTATGGCCTGCTTCTAAAACAGTTTCTCCTTCTCTCGGGTGGCTACAACATGCGTTGGTCCACAAACCGCCTGAGTGATACTTCGAATGAGCTCTTTGGTGAATAAGCATTTCGTCTTTATCGTTAAAAATAAAAATTGAAAATGCTCTATGTAACAAGCCTTTGCGGTGGGCTTCCATCTTTTCCATGGTTCCTACCGGATTATCTTGCTCGTCTACCAAAATTACTTGTTCGGCCATAATGTTTGCTTAAATCAAGTGCAAAGTTGAGAAAACTTCTCCACACTTGGTTTCATCTTCACTGAAACTACTTACGCAATTGCTTTTAAATTGTACTTGAAATACGATTGTAATAACAACGCAATTTTTCTTTGGTTGCTAATTCTTACGCGTTGGTGTAAAATAATATTAGACGGTGTGTTCTGTATTTTCTTGAGCAACGCATAGAAATAAACGTAAGCAATGTAAACTCCGAATTTTGCTTCTTTCGGTAAATTGAGAATTCCGTGAAAACCTTCTTTAAAGTCGGCTTCTATATCTGCTTCTATGGCTTTTTTAGTTTCTTCATCGAAATGGTCGATGTTCGTACCTGGAAAATACGTTCTTCCCAACTTGATATAATCGGCATGCAAGTCTCGTAAGAAATTAATTTTCTGAAAGGCCGAACCCAATTTCATAGCATACGGTTTAAGCGCTTCGTATTGCTTTTGGTCTCCGTTTACAAATACCTTCAAACACATTAAACCTACTACTTCTGCAGAACCCAAAATATACTCTTCGTAGTTCTCTTGGCTATACGTGCTTCTAAACAAATCCATCTCCATAGAGTGCAGAAAGGTTTCTATCAACTCTTTATCAATTTGGTATTCGTTAACCACCGCTTGAAAGCTGTTAAGAATTGGGTTCAGGCTAATACCTTGGTCAATGGCTTTGTAAGTGTCTTTTCTAAAATCGTTTAAAAGCTCTTTCTTGTCGAAATCGTGAAAAGTATCTACAATTTCATCGGCAAATCTCACAAAACCATAGATGCTGTAGATGGGATCGTGCATCTGTTTTGAAAGAAAGAAAATTCCTAACGAAAACGAAGTGCTGTACTGCTGAGTTACCATACGCGAACACTTCAAACCAACTTTGTCGAATAGAGCTTTCATGGATTATATTTTTTGATCGTTAACTATTTCGCGCGCCACTACTTGCCCAGAAATAATGCTTGGGGGAACACCTGGACCAGGAACTGTAAGTTGCCCTGTGTAATAAACGTTGCTTACTTTTTTATTTTTAAGTGATGGTTTTAGAATAGCCGTTTGCTTTAGGGTATTGGCTAAACCGTAAGCGTTGCCTTTAAAGGCATTATAGTCTGATATAAAATCGGCATGAGCAAAAGAGCGTTTGTACACTACTTTATCTCGTATCGTAACGCCCGTATACTTTTCTAACCGATCCATTATTTGGTGGTAATATTTTTCTCTAATCTCTTCTGTATCTTTTAAATCTGGCGCCACTGGCACTAGCAAAAACAAATTCTCTTTGCCGGCTGGTGCTACTGTTTTATCGGTTTTTGAAGGAACCGAAGCATAAAACAACGGTTTAGATGGCCATTTCGGATTTTCATATATCTCTTCTGCATGCGGACCAAAAGGCTCATCGAAAAATAAGTTGTGGTGCAACAACTTGGGAATTTCTCTATCTACTCCTAAGTAAAAGAGCAAAGACGAAGGAGCCATAACGCGTTTATCCCAATAATCTTCAGAATAATTGCGGTATTTCTTTTCGAGTAGTTGGGTTTCAACGTGGTGGTAATCGGCTCCTGCTACCACAACATCTGCCGTTTTTAGTGTGCCGTTTACTCGAACACCTTTGGCAACGCCATTCTCAACCTCGATTTTATCCACATTTGCATTCAGCTCAATGGTTACTCCCTGCTCTTCGGCAATGGATACCATAGCTTCTATAATTTTATGCATGCCTCCTTGCGGATACCAAGTGCCTAAGGCTAAATCTGCATAGTTCATCAGGCTGTAAAGTGCAGGAGTTTTCTCTGGTTTAGCGCCTAAAAACAAAACCGGAAACTCTAATAACTGAATCAGTTTATCGCTCTTTAGGTTTTTACGAATTCCAGAAGAAATAGACGAAAAAACATCCATTTTTAAAATTCCACTGAGTAATCGCAAATCAGCAAATTCGAGCAACGAGCGGCTCGGTTTGTACACCAAGCTATTCATGCCTACTTCGTATTTATAAGCGGCATCTTTCAAAAATTTCTTTAAAAACTGTGAACTCCCTGGTTCTTCTTTTTCGAAGAGTTGGTAAAGAGGCTCTAATTGAGCAGGGATTTGTAAGGTGTCTTCCATTGTGTAGACCACTTGGTAAGAGGGATCTAACCGATCTAACTGGTAAAAATCTGACACCTTTTTGCCGAATTGGGCAAAGTATTTTTCGAAAACATCGGGCATCCAGTACCAACTGGGTCCCATGTCGAAAACAAAACCGTTTTCTTTAAATTGTCTTGCTCTACCGCCAGCTTGACTGTTTTTCTCTAAAACAGTTACCTCGTAACCTTTTTGAGCTAAGCTAGCTGCAGCAGACAAACCTGCAAAACCAGACCCTATTACAATAGCAGTTTTCAATAGCGGTAATCTTCTAATTGTTCCATTAATTTTCTTCTTGCCAAAAAGATTCTACTCTTCACTGTACCAATTGGCAAGTTTAAATCGTCTGCAATCTCTTTGTATTTGTAGCCTTCGAAATGCATTAAAAAAGGCACTCGATAATCGTCTTCTAAAGCCGCAACTACCTTTTTAATTTGTTTCAGATTATAACGCGTTTCGGGAGCAGCGCTATCTTCTTTTTTCGCTTTATTAAGGTAATACAAATCTTCGGTTTTATCCATTATTGTATTGGCCTTAACTGCTCTGCGATAGTTGTTTATGAAAGTGTTTTTCATAATCGTGTACAACCACGCTTTCAGGTTTGTTTTTTCTCGAAACTTGTCTTTGTAAGTAATGGCCTTCACCATCGTTTCTTGCAGCAAGTCTTCTGCATCATCATTATTCGATGTGAGTTGAAGAGCAAAGTAGCCGAGCGTTCTTCTTAGAGAAACTAACTCGCTTTGAAAATCTGATTGGGGCATATCGTTTTGTTTAACTATTTTGTTTTAAGACTAAACAAATTTACAGGAATAAAACTCACACCACCAAATTTTGTTTAATTATTAACGACATATTATTAAACAAACTTGTCGGTAGGAACACAAAACCGCTCCGTTTTCTACTTTTTTTACTCAGAAATAGTAGACACAAATTGCTCTACAGACGTGAGCAGCTCTACGTTTTTAGGAATTTCTTGGTTCTCAATCTTCTTAACAGATCCGGCCAAATAAATTTTTTGCTTAGAAAAAGAATTTCCTGCTTTTTGAATGTATTTCAGTAAGTCGAAGTCTTTGGCTCCTACCACAGAAAAGGTTAAAATACCCTCTGGATGACAAATACTTACCACTTTTTCAACATCAGCAAATGGCACGTCTTGACCTAAATAAACGGTTTTGTAACCCCGCTTTTTCAAAAAGTAATTGGCCAATAACAGGCCTAGCTCATGCATTTCACTTTCTGGTAAATAGAGCACAAATGTTGCTTTCGGATGAATAGGAGGCGCTAGCTGATCTATGGCTACAATAATTTTCTGACGAATTAGATTGCTAATAAAATGCTCTTGTGCAGGATTTAACTCATCGATGGTCCACATAATGCCCACCTTCTCTAAAAAAGGATAAACCACCTTAAGAATGGTTTCTTCAAACCCGCGCTTAACAACAGAAGTAGCAAATATCTGATTAAATTTCTCTTCGTTTAACTCGATCATAGACACAATAAGCCCATTGATCTTGTTTACAATAAAATCTTGGTCTTTCTCAAAAGGAGCACCATTTACCAAATGGTCTTTTATAGCGTGGTTTAACTCGTCTTCTGATAACGAACTAATTTTCGAGATTTTATATCCAAATCCCAGCATTAACGAAACATTCAACAATCTTTTTAATTGCGCATCGCTATAATACCGGATATTTGTATCGGTTCTTTCAGGAACCAATAAACCGTATCGTTTTTCCCAAATCCGGATGGTGTGAGCTTTAACTCCCGATAAATTTTCTAAATCTTTTATCGAATATTTAGACATTTGAACCTATTCGTTTTACAGCGATTAACAAAACTGTTTACCTTTTTAACGACCAAAGTTAAACATTGTTTGATTTTAACCTTTTTTAGCGAATTAACGCAGCAACTTTTTTATGGCATCGAGTAAACCCGAAATACAGAAAACACTAGAAAACTTACCAAAGAAACCAGGCGTGTATCAGTTTTTCGATAAAGACGGAAAAATTCTCTACGTTGGGAAAGCGCGTGTACTTAAAAACAGGGTGTCTTCGTATTTTAACAAGCAGCAACACGAAAACCGCAAAACCGCACTTTTGGTTAAAAAGATTGAGAAAATTGAATTTATCATCGTAGAAACCGAATTTGATGCCCTCCTTCTCGAAAACAGTTTGATTAAAAAGCTGCAGCCCCGCTACAACATTCAGTTGCGAGACGACAAAACCTACCCATGGATTTGCATTAAAAACGAACGTTTCCCTAGAGTTTTTCCTACCCGTAGAATTATAAAAGATGGCTCAGAATATTACGGTCCCTATGCGTCTGTAAAAATGATGAAAACCATTCTCGACCTTATTAAAAAGCTCTACAAAGTTAGAACCTGCAACTTGCAGCTAACTTCAGAAAACATCGAAGCAGGAAAATTTAGACTTTGCTTAGAATACCAAATTGGCAACTGCTTAGGCCCTTGTGAAGCACTGCAAACTGAAGAAAGCTATAACAACAGCATTCGAGAAATTAGAGACATTATAAAGGGAAACATTACCCAAGTAATTAAAACCTGTAAATATCTAATGGGCGAATACGCTGCTGAATTGCAGTTTGAGCAAGCCCAAGACATGAAAGAAAAAATTGATGTACTCGAAAATTATCAAGCTAAATCAACCGTTGTAAATCCTAAAATTCACAATGTTGATGTTTTCTCTATTGTTGCCGACCTCAACGCGGGCTACGTAAATTACCTTAAAATTAATAACGGTGCTATTATTCAATCGCATACCGTAGAGTTAAAGAAAAAACTGGAAGAGTCGAAAGCAGAAATGCTCGAAAGAGCCATTATCGAGCTTCGCCAAAAATTTGAAAGCTTGTCTCGTGAAATTTATGTTTCCACGCCTGTAGAACTAGAAATTCCGAATGTAGAAATTCATCAACCCAAAATTGGCGATAAGAAAAAACTGATCGAATTATCGATGCGAAATGGCAAATACTACATGAAAGAACGCCATCGAGATATTGAAAAAACCGATCCAGACCGACACGTTAACCGCGTGCTTGAGCAACTTCGAAAAGATTTAAAACTGAAAGAAATCCCTTACCACATCGAGTGTTTCGATAACTCTAACATGCAAGGTTCTTTCCCCGTTGCAGCTTGTGTGGTTTTTAAAAATGCCAAGCCCTCTAAAAAAGACTATCGCCATTTCAACATTAAAACCGTAGAAGGACCCGATGACTTCGCCAGTATGGAAGAAGTAGTATTTAGAAGGTATAAACGCCTACTAGAAGAAGAGCAGCCATTGCCACAACTTATCGTAATCGATGGTGGTAAAGGACAACTAGGGTCTGCACTTAAAGCACTAGAACAATTAGGTTTACGCGGAACAATTAACATTATCGGGATTGCCAAAAAGCTCGAAGAAATCTATTACCCAGGAGATCCGTATCCATTGCATTTAGACAAGCGCTCAGAATCGCTAAAGATTATTCAGCAATTAAGAAACGAAGCGCACCGCTTTGGAATTACTCATCATAGAAACAAGCGCAGCAAAGCGGCTACTCAATCAGAATTGAACAACATCAAAGGTATTGGAGAAAAAACAGCTTTAGAGTTGTTGCGTTCCTTCAAATCTGTAAAAAGAGTGAAAGAAGCCAGTTTTGACGATTTAAAAGCTGTGATTGGTTTTAGCAAAGCACAGCTTATTCAGCAACATTTTCAACAAGAAAACTAGCTTAATCGATCGGCTAAGATGCGCATTTCAACTACGGGTGAAATCTTTTCGTAAATTACGTTGTAAACGGCTTCTACAATGGGTAAGTCGACCATAAACTTCTTGTTGATTTCCATAATGCTTTTCACAGCGTAGTAGCCTTCGGCAATCATGTCCATTTCTAACTGAGCGGTTTTTACCGAATAGCCTTTCCCAATCATGAAACCAAACGTTCGGTTTCTTGAGAATTTTGAATAAGCCGTTACCAGCAAATCACCCAAATAAGCAGATGTTAATACATCTCTGTGTAGCGGATTTACGGCATCACTAAAGTTTTCTATTTCTTGAATGGCGTTACTTACCAATACCGCTTGGAAGTTATCTCCGTACCCTAAGCCCGAGAAAATACCGCTGGCAATAGCGTAGATATTTTTTAATACAGCGCTGAGCTCAGTTCCGAATAAATCGTCAGAAACGGTGGTTTTAATGTAGCGACAGCTCAACATTTCTGCCATCATAGAAGCCTTTTCTTGGTCTTTACATGCCAAGGTTAAATAGCTTAACCGCTCTAAGGCCACCTCTTCTGCATGGCAAGGACCAGAAATTATTCCGATACTCTCGTAAGGCACGCGAAAAGTTTTGTGAAAATACCGTGCAGGAATAGCGTTGTATTCAGGAACAATCCCTTTAATGGCAGAGAAAATGGTTTTCCCTTCCATTAATTCGATCGGGAAATCTTCGAAGATGGTATTCAAAAAAGCAGAAGGTGTAGCCATAATTACTAGATCACACTTCTTAACAACCTCTTCAATATCGGTGGTCACGTTCACTTTATTCATGTCGTACTCAACCGATTGCAGGTATTTGGGGTTGTGCTTGTATTTACGAAGATGATTGGCAGACTCTTCGTTTCTCATCCACCAATTAACCTCGTCTAAATTTTCAGACAACATTTTAACAATGGCAGAAGCCCAACTTCCACCTCCTACTACAACTACTGAAGGAAACTTGCTCAAAGTGATTTTTCAATTTTGGTTACCAAAATCAAAGATAAGCAACCGTTTTGTTCTTCTCTGTTTTAAGCGAAAAACTGAATGATTTTATCACCTTTGCACGGCTTGAAAAACGGGGTAAAATACATGCTTATTTCGTCTTTTGCTTTTTCGCTGATGCAACTCTGCGTAAAGGCTTTAGGACATTTACCTGTAACTGAACTGGTATTTTTTAGGTCGTTGGTTTCTTTGGCGCTTAGCTTAGTGATTTTAAAAAGAGCCAAAGTTAATCCGCTCGGAAACAGCAAAACCTACTTAATTTTAAGAGGTGTTTTCGGTGTTACCGCGCTTTCCCTTTTCTTTTATACACTGCAAAACTTGCCCATTGCCACAGCTGTTACCATTCAATACCTGAGTCCGGCATTTACTGCATTCTTCGCTATCTTTATTCTGAAAGAACGCATGAAAGCCATTCAGTGGCTGTTCTTCGCGCTGAGTTTTGCGGGCATCGGTTTAATTAAAGGTTTCGATAACGAAGTAGAAACCATCTATTTTGTGGCTGGTGTGGTTTCTGCTGTGTTTGCAGGCTTGGCGTATAACATGATTAGAAAGGTAAAAGATACCGACCATCCGGTGGTAGTGGTTATGTATTTCCCACTGATTGCCACACCTGTTATGGGAGTTATCTCTTTCTTTTATTGGGAAACACCTATGGGCTGGGATTGGATCCTACTGTTATTAATGGGTGTTTTCACCCAAATTGCTCAGGTGTACATGACCAAAGCGTGGCAAAGCGAAGCCGCCAATAAAATTGCTAGCTTAAAATATGTAGGCATTTTCTTTGCGTTAGGCTGGGATTTCTTGCTTTTCGACATCACCCACGGTTGGGTAACTTTTGCCGGAATTGCCCTCGTGATTTCAGGGGTGGTTTTAAATGTTGTTTCAAAAAAAAGCCGCTCTAACTAAGGCTAAAGCGGCTTATCAAAAAGTGAATTTTCGATCTTAATCGAGGGTTTCGTCTAACCATTTAAAAAATTCTGAATGCCAAAGCACTCCGTTTTGCGGTTGTAACACCCAGTGACCTTCTTCTGGGAAGAAAAGCAATCTGCTTTTTAAGCCTTTTAATCGTGCCACTTGGTAGGCTTCTAACCCTTGAGTGTAAGGAACACGAAAATCTTTTCCTCCGTGAATTACCATCATGGGTGTGTTCCAATTATCGGCAAATTTGTGTGGTGAAAACAACTCATAACTTTTCGGAGGTGTTGGCTGCCAGTAATTTCCGCCAATATCGTAATTAGCAAAAAACAACTCTTCGGTAGACCCGTACCAGCTTTCTAGGTTAAACAAACCACAGTGAGAAATAAACGATTTAAAGCGGTTTTCGTGAATTCCGGCCAGCATATAAACTGAATAACCACCATAGCTAGCACCAATAGCACCTAAATTATCTTGATCTACATAAGGTTCTTTCGCCAATGCATCAATGGCGCTTAAATAATCTTTCATTGGCTGACCGCCCCAATCTTTCGAAATGGCTTCGTTCCACTCTACACCAAAACTGGGTAACCCTCTGCGGTTAGGAGCCACCACAATGTAGCCGTTAGCTGCCATAAGTTGAAAATTCCATCGGAAACTATAAAACTGAGAAACAGCACTTTGAGGACCACCTTGGCAATACAATAAAGTAGGGTAGGTTTTAGTGCTATCAAAATCAGGTGGGTAAATTACCCAGGTAAGCATTTCTTTCCCGTCTGTAGTAGGAACCATTCTCTTCTCTACTTTGCTGGTAGAAATAGAGTTGTAAATAGCATCGTTAACATGGGTAAGCTGCTCTAAGTCGCCTTTTTTGATGTCTAAGGCATACAACTCAGAAGCATGATTCATGTCTTGTTTACTTACAATCAGATTCTTGCCTGCCACGCCAACTATTTGGTTGATGTTGTGGGTTCCTTCAGAAATCTGACGAATATGTTTGGCAGAATTGATTCTTGGTTCCTTCTGTAAGCTTAATTCGAAAACTTGGTAAGTTGCGTTGATGGCCGCCTGAATGTAGATTTTGTCTCCATCTGGATGCCACATATAAGAAGAAACGGTGTAATCCCAATCTTTTGTAAGATTAATCATCTCACCTGTTTCTGGATTGTTAAGAATAAGGTCGTTTTTGTCGCTTTCGTAACCTGGCTCATCCATGCTGGTGTGCAGAATTAAGTTGGGTTTTTTCGGGTGAAAAGTAGGGTGCATATCGTAGCCTGGGTTTTGGCTAGTGATGTTGGTTGTTTCGCCCGTTGCTCTGTTGTATAAATAGATGTCTGAGTTGGTACTTTGAGCGTAATCTGCGCCCACCAGTTTTTTTGAAACGTAAAGAATCAATGAACCATCGTTAGAAATAATTACATCATCAGACCCGCCAAACGGCTGCAAGGGAGAATCGTACGGTTCGCCCTCCATAATATCTTGGCCAGGAGAAGGCGTGGCTTCTTTGTAATCGCCAATAAATACATGAGAGCTTTTGTTGTCGCTCCAGTGATCCCAATGGCGATACATTAAATCATCGTAGATAAGCGCATTAGCTTGTGGCAAATTCGGGTACATCTGCTCAGTAGATTCTGACGTTTCCACTTCTGAAGTCATCACTACAGTTTGCCCATTAGCAGAAAATTTAATGTTGCTTACGCTTCTGCTAATTTCTGCGCCTTCGGTAATTTTTTTAGATGCCATGTCTAGTTCGAAGCCCTTGCCGCCATTCATAAAGAAAAGGGTAGCACCATTGTTTAAAAAGGTGGCGTTGTATTCTGAACCTTCCATAGAGGTGAGTTGCTCAGATTTTCCGGTTTTTAAATTGAGCAAATAGAGGTCTCTGTTGCCTTTGTTTTGCTCTAGGTTGTAGTGGGTTACACCGTAAATTACCGATTCGCCATCTGGAGAAACTGCGCTACCGCTTACTCTACCAAGTTTCCAAAGCAGCTCAGGAGTCATGGTTTGAGCCGAAGCACACCAACTTGAAACGGCCAACAGACCGATACTTACTAGTTTTTTCATTCTTCTTTTAATTTTACGTTTATTGCAACTCGCCTGTTTACGTAGGCTACTTGTATTATTTCGAAAGTAACTTGTTGGTTGAGGGTTAAAGCCGATGTTTTTTCAACATCAGAAGCGTCAAATTCTACTAACTCTTCGGTTTCTTGGCATTTGATGAGGCCAATCTCGTTATCGTCTATGGCTAAAATCTTTCCTTCACTTTGCTCCATTTTTCGAAAGTACTCAAGTTTATGATTTCTTCGAAATGGTTATTGGCTCAAACTCGACTGAAAAACGAATAAAAGATGAATTTTGGGTCTTACCGTTATGAAAACAAACCGAAAGATGATTTTTAACGTTTATAGTGTTAGAAAGCAAATAATTATGAACTCAGTAAAGTTAGATCCGAAAGTTAAAGAGTTAAAGAAAAAAGCCGATCGTTACATTGATTGGTACATTGCGCAGCAAGAAAAAGAAGAGGTGGTAGATCAGGCTGAGAAAAAGCGAATTGTAAAGAATGTTTAAATAAAAAAAGCTCACGAAATCGTGAGCTTTTTTAGTTTTTATTGATGAGTAGTTAGCGCGTTAGCTAATTACTTCCATCCAAAGAACATCGTCTATTTTTTCGATTTTGATGAGTTCTTTAGCTCGTAAATCTTTCAGGCTTTTATCCCATTTTTTATTGCTTAAACCTACTTGAGATTTAAGTTCTGGCAGTTCGATTCTGCCGGCTTTACTGAGAGCTTCGAAAACTTGCTTTTCTTCATCTCCCATTTCTGGTAATGGCTTGGTTTTCTTCTCTGGTTTCATTTGCGGGAAGAACAACACCTCTTGAATGCTCACATTGTTGGTTAAGAACATGGTTAATCGATCGATTCCGATTCCCATTCCTGACGTTGGCGGCATACCGTATTCTAGCGCACGTAAGAAGTCTTGATCGATAAACATGGCTTCGTCATCGCCTTTTTCTGAAAGCTTTAATTGTTCTTCGAAACGCTCTCTTTGATCTATCGGATCGTTCAATTCAGAGTAAGCATTAGCTACTTCTTTACCGTTAATCATTAACTCGAAACGCTCGGTTAACTCTGGGTTGTCTCTGTGTTTTTTACAAAGCGGAGACATTTCTACAGGGTAATCGATAATAAAGGTAGGCTGTATGTAATTGGGTTCACATTTCTCACCAAACATCTCATCGATGAGTTTACCTTTCCCCATAGTTTCGTCTACTTCTAATCCCATTTCTTTACAGGCAGCGCGCAGCTCTTCTTCTGATTTTCCGGTAATATCGAAACCTGTGTGTTCGATAATGGCATCGGTCATGGTAACACGCTTAAACGGACGTTTAAAGTCGAGTTCTTTGTCACCAAATTTCACTACGGTTTCACCGTTTTGAGTGTCTTTTACCACTTTTTCAAGCATTTCTTCGGTAAAATCCATCATCCAATGGTAATCTTTGTACGCCACGTAAATTTCCATTACGGTGAATTCTGGGTTGTGGGTACGATCCATTCCTTCATTTCTGAAGTCTTTCGCAAATTCGTAAACACCATCGAAACCACCAACAATCAATCTTTTCAGATACAATTCGTTGGCAATTCTCAAATACAATGGAATATTTAACGCATTGTGATGAGTTATAAACGGACGAGCAGCGGCTCCTCCCGGAATGGGCTGTAAAATAGGCGTCTCTACTTCTAAGTACCCTTTTGCGTTAAAAAACTCACGCATCGAGTTCATGATTTTGGTACGCTTTACAAAGGTGTCTTTTACCTTGTTGTTTACCACTAAATCTACATAACGCTGGCGGTAACGCTGTTCAGGATCGTTAAACGCATCGTGAACATTACCATCTGCATCGGTTTTAACAATAGGAAGCGGTTTAAGTGATTTTGAAAGCACTTTTAACTCTTGAGCGTGTACGGTGATTTCGCCCACTTTGGTTTTAAAAACAAAGCCAGTGATGCCTACAAAATCTCCAATATCTAAGTGCTTTTTAAAAACATCGTTATACAGAGTGGTATCGTCTCCCTCTGAAATATCGTCACGTGTAATGTAGCATTGAACTCTACCAGCACTATCTTGAAGCTCGATAAAAGAAGCCTTACCCATAATGCGTTTACTCATAATTCTACCAGCAAGACTCACCTTTTCAAACTTTTCAGGTGTTTCGTCAAACTGTTTTTCAATTTGAGTTGTGAGGGTTGACACTTTAAATTCTTCGGCTGGAAATGGGTTAATCCCTAGGTTTTTAATCTTTTCCAACGACTCTCGTCTTACGACTTCTTGTTCTGATAGATGCTGACTCATTTAATCTTAATCTAAAATGAAAAGGTGCAAAGGTATGATTACAAGCCTATGAAGTAGAAAACAAAATGAATAGGGTGAAAAAAAATTTAGCTCCAAAAAGGGAGCTAAATATGCAGGAAACTAACAGGGGGACGAATAAAACGTAATGCTTATTACAATGAGTCAAAAGTATTAAATATAACCGCAATTTAGGGTTTAAACTTAAACCCACTGTAAACCAATCATTTAACTGCAATTTAGCTGATTTTTGTTAGATATACCTATACTTGCCGGCTGAAATTTTAAAAATTATCGTTTTATGAAAAAAGCATTCCCTTTTTTCGCACTTGTTTTCAGTGGGTTAGTAGCCTCTGGTCAGCAAAAAGACACAACGCAACTTAAAGAAGTAGTTGTTTCTTCTCAACGAACAGAACTTCCAGCCAAAGACGCTGCAAGGCACGTAACCATTATCGATCGGGCAGAAATTGACAATGCACCTGTGCAGAGTTTATCAGAATTGCTAGAGTATGCAGCCAGTGTTGATATTCGCCAGAGAGGTCAGTTTGGTACGCAAGCCGATGTAAGTATTCGCGGTGGGTCTTTCGATCAAACCTTAATTCTTCTCAACGGAATTAAAATGACAGATCCGCAAACAGGACATCACAGCATGAATCTCCCCATTGATTTAAGCCAAATTGAACGCATTGAAGTGCTTCAAGGCGGTGGTTCTAGAATCTATGGCCCAAACGCTTTTGCAGGAGCCATTAACATCATTACCAAAAAATCAGGAGAAAACAATGTTACAGCCGGAATTATGGCGGGTGAGTACGGCTTATACGAAGGCCGTGCAGCCATTACGCTCAATACTGGTAAAGTAAACCACAGCTTATCGTATGCTCAAAGAGGAAGCGATGGTTTTAACGAGAACACCGATTTTGAATGGGAAAACGTTTACTATCAAGCTTCTGCTAACTTAAAAAAACACCAAATATTGGGTAACGCTGGTTGGAACCGTAAAGCATTCGGTGCATCTACTTTTTATTCAGCCAATTTCCCCAACCAGTTCGAAGCAACAGAAACTCAATTTGCTTCATTAACTGATAAGTGGTCCATAAGCGACCGCGTTCAATTAACCGGTAAAGCATATTACCGCAGACACTTCGATCGTTTCGAGTTGTTTCGTGAAGGACCCGATTTTTACAACCGTGTAAATGGAAACACTTTTATAATGGACGGAGATACGGTTCCTTCTTGGTACAGTGGTCACAATTATCACCGTACCGATTCATGGGGAGCTGAATTTCAAGCTGAATATACCAGCAAATACGGAACTTCTTCAATTGGGTTAGACTACAGAAACGAAGAAATTAGAAGCAATGTTTTAGGCGAAGATCTAGATTCTCCTGAGCGAGTGGAAGGCGAACATTCTTCAGCATTTTATACGCAGTTTGAAGAGAGAAACAACATCAGTGTTTATGCAGAGCACACTGCAAAAATCGACAAATGGTTAATTTCTGGTGGTTTACTCTACAACGTAAACAGCGATTTTGACGATGAGATTTTCCCGGGATTAGACATTGCATACCAAGTAAACAACACGTTTAAAGTGTATGGTTCTGCCAACCGCTCTGTACGTTTCCCTACGTATACTGATTTGTACTACACCTTGGGTGGCGCTGTAGGGAGTATTAACCTTAAGCCAGAAGAATCTTTAAACTACGAGGTAGGAACCAAGTTCTTTGTTCCTAAGGTTTCCGGAACAGTTGCGCTTTTCAGACGAGAAGGAACCAATCTCATCGACTGGATACGTTACAATAACTCTGACATTACCCAAGCAGCCAACATTACGTCTTTAACAGTAAACGGTGCTGAGTTGGATGCAACCATTCCGTTAAAAACGGCTTTGCCCAATAGTATTTTCGAAAAAGTACGCATAAGCTACACTTACCTGTTTGCCGATGAGCAGAGTAAGAATTTCGAATCGAATTATGTACTCGACTTTCTGGAGCACAAGTTCAACTTAAACCTTACCCAACGTGTGTCTGATAAAGTTACTATTGACTGGAGAACATCTTACCAAGATCGTTTAGGAGGGTATACGCAACCGGGTCAGCAAGGCGAAGTATCTTTCGAGCCCGTATTTTTAGTAGATACTCGGGTAACGCACAAAAGCGAACATTTTAAGTTGTTTTTAGAAGTAGCTAACTTGTTAGACGAAAACTATGTAGACATCGGAAACGTAGCACAACCAGGCCGTTGGATGCGTTTAGGTATTGTATTTAACACAGGCTTCGGAAAATAATAACTTACATTCTCGAAAAGAGTTATTTACTTTCGTCCAAATTTTAGAACAAATGAGAAACCTAATCGAATCGTTTCCCAAACAGCTTGCAGAAGCTATCCAAATTGGTAAAAGCGCGGAGCTATCAGAGCCTAAAACCGAAATAAAGAACATCTTAATTACTGGTTTAGGTGGTTCTGGAATTGGTGGTTCTATCGTTGCTGAATTAGTTGCCGATGAGTGTACGGTTCCTATTACTGTAAACAAGAATTACGAGATTCCTGCTTTTGTTAACGAGCATACCTTGGTGATTGTATCTAGCTATTCTGGAAATACAGAAGAAACACTTTCTGCTCTTGGTTTAGCACAAGAAAAAGGAGCTGAAGTGGCCATAATTACTTCTGGCGGAAAAGCACATGACATTGCTGAGAAAAACGGATACAATTGCATTGTAGTTCCTGGTGGTAATCCTCCTCGTTCAATGCTGGCATACAGCTTAGTTCAACAGTTTGTTTTGTTGAAGCATTATGGCTTTATTCAGCAAGACTTCTTTTCTTCTATCGAAAAATTCTTGGCCGATTTAGACCAAGAAACAATGGAAAAAGAAACGCTTGAATATGCCAAAGCTTTGGAAGGAACCTTGCCCGTAATTTATGCAATAGATGGTTTTGAAGGTGTAGCCGTTCGTTTTCGTCAACAATTGAACGAAAACTCAAAAATGCTTTGTTGGCATGCGGTTGTGCCTGAAATGAACCACAACGAATTGGTGGGCTGGGCTAACGGAACGGATAAAATGGCAGTTGTATACTTCAGAAACGATAATGATTTAGACCGCAATCAAAAAAGGGTAGAAATCAACAAAGAAATCATTGAGAAGTATACGCATCGCATTCATGAAATTTGGTCGAAAGGCAACTCAAATTTAGAACGAGCTTTGTATCACATTCACTTCGGTGACTGGATTTCTCTTCATCTTTCTGACATCAATCAGGTAGATGTGATGGAAATTGAAGTAATTGATCATTTAAAAAGTGAACTTTCTAAGTTTTAACAACTTGGTTAACAACAATAAAAAAGCCTCGGTAAGAATTCTTATCGAGGCTTTTTATTTAAGCGTAGATCAATGTTCTGTTTTCTGTATCTCTGTTAAATAGTGGCAGAAAGGCTTATCTGCTTTTTTAGATTTAGACAAAATGATTTACGGTTCGTACCGTTAATTTTTACACATGGCTATTTATTAATTTGTGGGTTAAACCTCATGAATAACCTTTGCCTAAACCGTATAGGAACTCCGTTTTTGTTGATGGCAGCCGGCCAAAGATTGTGCTCGTCAAAATAGGTTTCTAGCGCATTATTAAGCAAACCGTGAACAACTAAATCTATTTTTACCTTATCTATTTTACCTTGATCATTAAAATATAGCGAGTAATAGGTAAAGCCTTTTATCTGCTTTTCGAGAAGTTCTGGATATTGAGTAGATGCTCTTTCTGCAATTTCATCGCTTATTTGCATCATTTTTTCTGGTGAGATGGGCACCTGAACTCCGGGCGAACTTTGCAATGTTTCGTAGGGCGTTTCTTCTTTAGGTTCTACAATTTGATAACGAGTTAATCTTTTATGTTGTGATAAATCAAGATTCCAAGCATTGTAAAATGTTTTGTATTGTAGCTGAACGAGAGGCGATAAATCTTCTCGACTTGCCCATTGAATGCTGTCTAGCTGAGGAGTGAGTTTATTTTCTTGGTTCCTAGGGAAATGGGCATAGTAGTCTTTAAGGTCTTTTTTCCACTCAGGTAGGGTTCCTTCGTAAAAATACCCTTCTTGAATAAACCCAATTTTAGCTGTTTCGCTGGTCATGAAAACGGCTTCGCCCATAGTTAAGTGCCAAGTGTTACGAGCGTAATGAAGAAAAAAGACGCCTTTTCGCTTTTGTTCGGCATATGCTCGTGGAATTTCTACCGGGCAAACAATGCTGAAATCGTTTGGTATTCTTAAATAATCTTCGCGCTGAATACCGGTACGATAATTAAACAAAACATCGTTCACTTTTATAGTAACGTCTTTTTCGGTGTGAGTGTGAATTTGAGCGTAAACAATCAGTTGAGTGTTCTGCAACACATCTTCCATTTTATAGGGCGCACGCTCTGCCCGCAAAAAGCTTGTAAACATTATCGCTGCCGCAACAAAAAAACTTTTCATAACTTATTCTGGTTCATCTTTTTATACCAAATCCATTGATTGTTCTCTTTTAAGCCAAAAAGCGTTCCTTTTTTCTTTACACGAAATGGATAAGCTTTTTCGGTTGCAGCAAGAAGTTGGGCATAATCTCTAATGGCTGCGCTGCTAATGCAATAATTGTATTGCTCTTTTTTACCGTGAAAATCTAATTGAAAAGGGTAAACAAAACTGTTGTCTAAACCCTGCAAATGAGCATAGATCCGGAGCAGTTGATTCTCTTTTACGGCTACTTGAAAATATCCAAAATGGCCAATCTCTTGCTGATCTATTACGCTATCAGCTTCTATTATTTGATACGAGCATTTCCAGTGAGGCTCACCAAAAACAGGATTCACAACTTGAAATACAGATGTTTCTAAATTGTTTTTTTCAGCGATAACTGATTCTCCTTTAAATGCTGTAGGAACCGTTTCGAAATAAAAAAAGATAGAATCTTTTTTAATCTCAAAAGTTCCCGCTCCGAATCGATCGCCTACATCGTCCCAATCTCGATATACAAAATTGTTTTCCCCAATAAAATGGTATTGAGCATCTTGCTCTGCAATCGGGCCCTGAACTTCTTGAAAATAACCATTTAAGGTTTGAGTTCTTCCTTCAGCAATACAGCATAAAAAACAAAACAGCGCTAATCCAATACTTTTCACTTGCTGGCAATACTTTTCATCCAAGTTAAGGTAGTTGTAGCAATTCCTGTGTGGTAATTGTTTCTTAAATACTGTGAGTAGGTTCCTGTGCTTAACGCATCTACGTTTTCTTGCATAGAATCAAATTCTACAAAACCATGATCTGCCTTAGTAATTACTTTTGCTTCTGCCTTTCCTTTTGTATTTGAGTTTACGATGCGTTCAATCTGATAAATATGATTAGGATTAAGCGCTTGAATATCGAATTCTCCATACAATGCAAGAACATTGGTTTCTACTTGAGACCATGCTTTGGCCAATTGAACCGCCTGAATATCTGCCCAAAAAGAATAATGACGACCAATAAAATAGCCGTTTTCAAACGACTCTAAGGTTCCTTCTCTTTCTAGCATTTTTTCAATGGCCTCATTCTTTAAAATCTCTTGATTGCTTTTGCCTTCGACCAGCAGTTGGTACCAAAAAGGGGTGGCATTTCGAATATCGTTTTCAACCTCAACATCGGGAGAATTAAACATTTCGCCTTGCACTCTTGTGAGCTCTTGCATGTATTCGAACCAAGTATTTACTACTGTTCCGTACGTAATTACGCCTTTTGCTTTGTATTTCGAGGCCAACAACGGAGCAACAATTCCGCCTAAAGAATGACCAAAAATGAAAACATTATCTGTATCGATATCGGGGTTTTTCAGCAACGCTAAATACCCTTCTTCGAAGGCCTTAAGCTCTTCGGTAAATCCTATTTCTGAACAAGGCACAGAACTTTCGCTATCGCCCATTCCAGGTTTTTCAACTCTATAAACAGCAAAACCCGCTTGTACCCAATCATCGATAAGTTTTCGGGTAGGAACCTCGCCTAACAATGCTAAATCTACCGACTGACAAGGATATCCTTGAATAAAAAACACTACGGGTGGTTGTTTTACATCGGTTTTTGGTAAGTGCAAAATGGTTCGCAATCGGTTTCCTTCGTAATCTACCTCCCCGTATTTTACTGTTGCAAACTCAGATTTCTCTTTGGGTTTGCCAATGGCTTTGCCGCTGAGAGTAAGTGATTTTCCGTTTCTTACAACCATCACTTCCACTTTTTCTTTCTCTCGAATCTCGTTCATGGCAGCGATTACTTCTCGTATAGAGTTAACCGGGTTTCCGTTGATGGCTTTTATCAGGTCTTGAGACAAAATGCCACAATTGGAAGCCGTTGAAGCAGGCATAACTTCTAAAACTTGCACACTCGGCTCGTTTTTTTCATTCTGCGCTGGGCTTTCTTCTAACATTACACCCAAAGAAGATTTTCTTGCTAAAGGTTGGGTCTGGCATGCAGCGCCAACAAAACAAAAAACCAAAAAGATCGACAAGATTGATTTCATACCGTAATAGTCTAATTTTAAAAGTTAACAACTAAATGCTTTTTACAAAAGCCACTACCTCTTTTTCGAATAAGTGGGGCTGGTTTACAAACGGTTGGTGTCCTGATTCTTCAAAAAGCAAAAACTCTTTTTTTGTAGGAGCCGTTCCCAGAGCGTTAAACCCATCTAAACCGAGTTGAGGTGGAATTACATCATCGTATTTTCCCCAAATGGTTAAAACTGGGATTTTAATGTGGTGCAAATGGGGCAAGAGATTGGTTCCTTTTGTATCGGTAAACAATTTGTAACTCACCCAACTGCTGTTGGTTGATAAATAGGCCGGAAAAACATTGTAAGACGAATGAAAGGTTACGCCTAAAAAGTCTTTCACCGAAATGTTCAGGTCGTCTGTTGGGATTAGGCCTTCTCCTGCATGCCCAAGAAACGCTCTCCACTCTTTTTTCTGACTTTTTGTTTCTATCGGATTGTTGTTTTCAGCCCACGCTAAAGCACTCGACCATTTTATAGAATCGTTAATCATTTGATCTTGAGCTATTCCCTTTAAAAACTCAAGTCGATACTGCCACTCTAGCTGGTTGTCTACCAACGTACTGCCTGCAATATTAATCCAGCCTGAAACCAAATTACTATTGGCTTCTTCGAGTAAAAATGATTGGCCAATTAACCCTCCGAAACTATGGCCCATTAAAAACACTTGAACGCCATCGTACTGGGCGTGAATACTTTGAATTACCGCTTTTAAATCTGCTAGATAATGGCGTAAAGTGAGCGTTTTTTGAGGTATTCTACCCTGTGCATTTCCGTTGCCGCGCTGGTCGTAATAAACCATCGCAACCTCATTTTCTAACGAATCTTCCCAGCCCAATAAATCCATGTGAGCAACATCTAAAGAAGTTAGACCAGGGCCGCCATTTACAAACACCACAAACTTTTTCGATTGGGTGTTGCCTTTCACCCAAACAGGAATTATTGCATCGTTTACTTTTAAATGGTAATACGTATCTGCCTTTTCTGTGAATTCAAACTTTTCACACGAGAGAAAAAAAAGAGCAAGCAACGAAAGCGATAATAACGATGTTAACCTCATGCCGATTTAATTTTAAAGTTGACTCCTAGTTCTAGAAAGAAATATCCTGTGCCGTAATAAAAGTTAGGAACCGCATACATAAGTTGAGGCTTTACAAAAAGAGAAAAGGACTTACTGTTTTCCTTTTTAACCGATTTACCCAAGGTGAAAAACCATAGCGAAGAGAAGTAATTATATCCCACATTTACCTTGTTGAGCTCGCCAGAAGAAGTTACTTCGTACACATTGGGAATTACCGTTCGTAAATAGCCTAGCCCAACGCCAACATCGTAAAAAACACCTTTCTGATTTTCTCTGTAATATTTCAGTTCTGGCACAATGAAAAAGCCAGTTTGGTATCTTTTATGGTAAAATGAGCCTAAAGTTGGCGATAAAACAACGCTTTTCGAGAGGGTTCTTTCTCGTTTTTTACCTTCTGCCTTAACTTTCGACCATGAGCGTAAATTATAATCTACGCCTACCTTAACCCCTGGGTGCGTAATCATTTCACCTAAATAAGAAACCTGAATGCCGGTAAGCCTTTTGTTTTGCCCAACAGCTATTTGCGCAAACAGAAAACTAAAAAGCAAGGCAATGCTGTAAAGAAGCGCAGAAATTTTAATAGCAGCAGAAATCGGATCCTTCATATATAAAGCACTTTATAGCAGCTTATTGATACACAAAAGAAGAAAGCCCGTTTTACAACCCAACGGTAAAAGTTGCTAATCTTTCTACGGTTTTTAAACACCGTTAATCAGCACCTTACACCGCACATCAACATCCTGCTTACCCTAAAAAGCGTTGTGTTATTTTTGATAAAACGCTGCGTTTTGAATACAAAAGAATCCATTATTAATCTTCAAGAAAAACCGCTGGTAGGTTACAACGAAAGTCGTTGTCTCTACTCACGACTTTCGCAATTTGAAAAATCTGAAGAAGCAGCTCCCTATTCTTTAAAACTGGTTTTATCAGGAACCGAACACTATCAGTTGAGAGGAAGAAATTATTCTCTGAAAGAGAATGAATTTCTTTTGGTAAATAAAGGCGAATATCTCTCTACAATTGTCGATTCTAAAAGCATTGTAGAAGGCATTTGTATATATCCTCCGGCAGAATTAATAGAAGAAGTTTACCATTATTTTACACGTTCAGAAATCGATCATCAAGCTCATTACCGAACCGAAAAAGGCCAATTTCATCTTACACCAAGTATTCATCGAATAGAACCCAAGAAAACCATTTCCCTTTTGCTTTTTCCTTTGCTACATAGGCTAAGGCAACAAAAACCTTTGCCAGATGAAGATTGGCATAGCTTCTATTCTGCATTGGTAACAGGCATTGTTCAAGAGCAGCTTTCTATCGACCAAAAATTGGGCAAGCTCAAGGCTAAAAACAGGATTACTAAAGAAGAAATTTATCGTAGGATCCAATTGTGCGTTGATTACCTAAACGACAATAAAAATGGTGATCTCGATTTAAACGAGTTGGCCTTGGTGGGCAATTTATCAAAGTATCATTTAATCCGTTCTTTCAAAGAATTGATGGGGCAATCTCCTTATCAATATTTTCTCCACTTAAAAAGAAGTGCTGCACAGCAACTTATAAAAAAAGGAATGCCAGTGAATGATGCCGCGCAACAAGTGGGCTACTCTGATGCCAACAATTTGCGCAAGGCGCTCAAAAACCTGAGTTAATTTACCTGCCGTTCGATAATTAGCAATTTTCACCGTACTCTTTACTCCTAAAATCACATCCTTTGGTTTTTGGGCAGGTGGCTCGTTATTCTCTTCTAAGCAGAGCCAAACCTCTCCCAAACTATTTGCAAATCAATTTATTAGGACATGAATTTTCAGTATTTTTCGATCTTTCTATTGTGTTTATTCTCATGCAATTTTTCAACTCCCAAAAATGATTTCAACGAAATTGCGCAATCTTTCGAGCAAGAATATAGCACACAGCAAATTCAAGATATTCAGTTGAGCTATGTAGAAAATCTCATCAACATACAGAGCCTTAAAACACTTGCTCGACAAGAAACTTTCTTTAAAAACTATTTTGAGCGGTTGGCACATGTTGATACGACAACCTTAACCCATAATGAGTTTTTGTCTTACCAGGTTATGCGCTACGAAATAGACCTCAACCTCGAAAGAATTCAACTAGAAAAAAGGTGGAAACAAAAACCGAGAGAAATCAATGGCCAACAACTTATCAACGAAGAATTAGGCAAAGAGTTTTACTGCTATTTTCTTAAAAAATGGGTAGACCGTGCCGTTACACCAGAAGGTTTATTGGCCTTTGGTCAAGCAGAAATTGAGACGGTAAAACAAGAAATAAACTCGATTTCAGATAAGGTAAAAACAAATACAGAACGTGATTACTATCTAAAAACCAATGCGCAAATAGTACACCGATACAATCAAATTGAAGATGCAGTAAACGCCAATGCAAGCAATTTTTTTCCTTACCTCGATAAGGTAGATGCTGTTTCTATACAGCCCGGAAGCAGCCCTACCATGCGCATGGTTCCTGCTTATTACTCTCAAGATACCTTCTACTACAACCATTTCGATTCTACATACGACACACGTGAGATGGGCTGGATTTATTTACACGAGGCCATTCCTGGCCATCATTACCAAGGCAGTATTCACCAAAAAATGGAACTAGGTGTTAGAGCTTTATTCTATTACATGGGTTACACAGAAGGTTGGGGAGCCTATGTAGAGCAATTCGGATATCAGTTAGGCGCTTTTCACTCTGATGCAGATAAACTGAAACAACTTAATTGGGACCTTATTCGATCTACACGCGTGTGTTTAGATGTAGGCATTAACTACTTAGGTTGGTCAGATGAGCAAGCTTTTCAATTTTGGCAAGAGCATATTCAAAATCAAGATAACATTGGGTGGCGAGAAATAGCGAGAATAAAAAGATGGCCAGCACAAGTAGTTACCTACAAGTACGGAAAATCGGTGTTCAATTCTTTAAAACAAAAGGCCCAATCTGCCCATGAACTCAAACAATTTCACCAAGCAATTCTCGACCTTGGTCCGCTTCCCCTTTCTATTTTACAAAAACAGATTAAACAACTTTAGCCCTAAAAAAGAGCAGCTTTTACGCTGCTCTTTACTTCTTCAAGGCCCTTCTAGTTTACAATAAGGGTTTTTATCCAATGTCTGTGGCTACACTCTGCCCTTACTATATAAGCTCCTTTAGGTAAATCACCTAAGCGAAGTATGGCTGTATTTGCAGCTACATTAACGGTACGAACCGTTTTTCCGTTCAAATCAACTATTTCAATAGCTGTAAGTAAATCATCGGTATCGAGGAGTTGTACCTGCACAACATCACTGGTAGGATTGGGATATATTTTTATACCTAGTTCATCTTTAACCGATTCAACACCTAAACATTGATCTACGCCAACAAAAATAGAATCGGATGCCCAACACCCATTTTGCCATTGAGCTTTCACAGAATATTCATTTTCAGATGAAAAATGAACAATAAGGCTTGTTTCTCCAGTAGACCATAAAACATTCGTAAAGTCGTTTCCTACCTGAAATCCCACACTATCGCCAGCACAAATCAAGGTATCTTCTCCCAAGAAAATCTCTGGTTTTTCTAAAATCACTACTTCTGCAGAATCGGTTACCGAGCAACCATTGGTTCCTTCAAAATAGTAATTAACAGTGGTTACTCCCGCGGGCAAAATAGCAGGATTCAGCACCCCTGCAGCGTTTACACCTACCCCAGAATAAACACCTCCAGATGGTGTAAATATCGACAAGGCCAAAAGAGCATCGTTCTGACAAACGGAATCTACTGCGCTCTTGGTTAAAGTAGGATTCGCTTTTACCTCAACATCTGCCCAGCTGGTAGATTGGCAACCTGTTGCAGCTGTAATTTCGTAGTCTACTCGGTAAAAGCCTGGACTTACCAGAGAAGGAATAAATGCACCGTTTGAAACTCCTGCTCCAGAATAATTTCCGCCTGCAGGTTGAAAAAGATGGAGAGCTACAGCAGCATCCTCTTCACACACTTCTAAGCCACCCATTTGAGTTAGTTCAAGGGTATCGTTTACAGTTACAGAAAACGTGGTTGAATCGAAGCATCCGTATAAGTCTTGCGCTAAGTAAGTTACAGCGTGAACACCGGATCCTACCGTGAAGGGAGAAAACAAAGAATCTTGAACTCCATAGCCATAAAACGTGCCACCAGCAGGCGAAATCCCAGTTAAATGCAACGATGAATCGTTGGTGCAGAGATGCGGATAAGCAGGAACAGAAAATTGCGGCCCTCGCCCAAACAAAGAAGAGATAACAATTGAGTCGGCTATTGAAGGATTAACTCCGTTAACCAAAATGGGCGTTGCTTGCAGCTGAATGGTATCTCCAAGTGCCAAAAAAGCGGGTACAGTTACTGTGGTAAAACTACCGGGTTGTAGAGCTGTAATAGATAATTGGCTTGTGCTAGAGCTGCCCGCTAAACTATCCCAAACCAATTGAACAACCGCTGTGTTTACGGTATTGCTTCCGGCATTAATTACTTTGAGTAAAAGAGAGTCGTTTCCTCTACAAACGGTGGTATCTTCCCAAGCCAACACCAAATAATCGGTAGGGGGTGCAAATTCTAAACAGCCAATATCTGGAGAAGCCCCTCTTAGTTGACCAGCAATATCATCGATAATTCCTATTCCGCTTACACCTTGGTTGGCAATGGCTACCGCATTAGGAATATACGAGTAACTATTCGCAAATAGCGGATCTACATCGAAAGAATTGCTGTCTCTTCCTGTGTTGTTGGTATAGTTGACAAGACCATTGTACGTGCCAGCCGGAAAATGAAAACTTGGAGCAGAAACTGTAGAATGGTAATTGTTGCCATCGCTCATTAATGGCTCGTGGTTTAGGTTAGAAGAAACCATTCGTCCGCTTGAGCTATTGTGAAAAATATTGTTCACTAACTGAATACTATCGGCATTGTAAATGTGAATTGGTCTTGCCCAAGCCGTATCTTGACACTCTACTTTGATGGTATTATGTGCAATTAAAAGGTTGTGAGAAACATCTACATCAATAGCTTTGGCTTGGTAAACATCTACGTTCGCAATAAAATTATTAGCCACTTCACCAAGCTGCCCTGGGAGCGTGTTGCACCAGTGAAAATCCATGCCGCATCTTTTCAGTGAGTTTTTTGCCACGGTAAAATTGTGCACTTCGTCTAGTTGAATACCGAGGCCACCGTATATCGATTGGTTTTGAATTTCGTTGTTGAGAAAAGAAGCAGTATCCCAGCCTTCAGCGAAAATACCCATGTGCCCTACAGAATCTATGTTGTTGCCTTCTAGCCACAATCTGTTTTGATCGGTAATGGGCGTTCCTCCTGCATAAATTCCGTAAGAACCGTACCTGATTGTGTTTCCCTGAACCGTAAAATCATTGGTAGTATTGAAACCGCCTCTCCGTTTCAAAATAGTGGCTTCGCTCCAATGGCCGCCTGCATTTGTTTTGCCTTTTACCACACAGTTGCGAATAGTGATAGCCTCTGTGTATCCTTCAATTCTAATGGCACTTCCCTGGCCCGTAGTTTCAATGTATAAACTATCTAACACAATATTTTCGATCGAAATAAGGTGAACAGGAATGGCCGAGTTTACCAAAGCCGCCAATTGACCAGCTGTTGGATTTGTTTTAAAGGTTATAAAAGCATTGTTAGGGTTGGTAAGATTTCCGTTAAAAGAGAGTGGCGTTGAAAACTGTTGACCGTCTAGCCAAAACTCAACATCGCCTGCAACGCCCAAGTTGTATAAATCGGCAACCGCTACATCTAAAGAAGAGTAATTGTTACCAGAAGTGGTGCCTATTGTGTAAACACCTTGCAAAGGTTGCGCACCAACCAGTAAGTTGAACGCAAGAAAAATCAAAAAGATTACCGTGTTTTTCATACCGTGTTTTTCTGTTCAAACTTCAAGAAATATGCCCGCTAACCAGTTCACAATGAATAATCTACCAACAGCTAAAACAAGCAGACCAATGGCGTATATTCATCTATTTCTGAACCGTAAAAGAAAGAGTGAACCTCGTGTGCGCGTACACACTTAGAAAGTAAATGCCGCTTTCTAACTGCGAAACATCAATGGTTTTGTTGGCTTGTAACTGCACGGGGTACTCTCTTCCCATTAAATCGTGAAGTTGGAGATGAGTTACCTCTTCAGGCAAATTTTCTAGGGTAATCACCTTATCGGTAGGAACCGGATACAACCGAATTTGTGTCTCTTTTGGTAAACCATAATTCTCTACGTTATTGGGTTCCTTCGTAACAATTTTAAGTTCGGGACGAAGGTTTTCGATGCTATTTTCACTAGAAGCAAACGAGAAAACGTTAGAATCGTCTGTTTCATTTTGCAATCGAAGCCTCCAGCCGTAAGTTGTATTCTGCAAACTATAGAGAACCAGCTCTGTAATGTTAATTTCTACATTTTGATTACCAGCAGTTTGTTGTGAATAATAAGCCGCCACTGAATTATCTACCGTTGGCTGATTCTCCCAATTTATGTTCGACTCGTTCCAAGGTTCTACTACTGGTTCAAGCACCAACCTCATATCCCCTTGGGCTTCTTGAAACCCCGGATTAGAATATCCGTGTAAGATTAAATAAGCAGAATCTAGCTGGTTTGCAGTGATGGAAGTCGGAATCTCGATTGATAAAAAACTTCTAATGGTATCAACTATATGTGGGCTCCATCGCCAAGTTTCTGCGCGTATTACATCGTGAAACCCACCGTTTAACGCGTTAGCTTCTCCAAAATTAACCGTGGTAGCGTTGGCCATAGACCAAGTCCAGGCATCTTTACTATTCGATTGGCTAGAACGAATTGAAAGTGTATCGTGTTGTGCTGCTGCCACTTGGCTCACCAATAGCCCAAGTGTGAAAACCATTATTCTAAAATGCATTTATACTGATTTTTTGAAGTTATTATTATTACCAATCCTGAATGGTTAAGGTCTACGCCTTGTGCGTCTAGGTAACCCTCGTAGAGCAAGCGTCCTACGCCATCAAAAACCTTTACTTTTTCGCGTTCTTTAGATTTTATCAATCCATGAGAAGTGAAAATTTTTCGCTCGTTCGTTTCTATTTGTGAAGTGTTTTTACTGCTTACGAGTTTTTTTGAGTTTAACTCGAAAACGGTTCCTTCAGAAGGACTACCAGACAATTGCCACAACAAAAAAGGATTTATAAACCCCGCATAATTGGTGTCTTGAATGGCATCGTGCGTTCCATAGAAAGAAATGCTCTTATTAAACTCGAGCGGGTTAAAACTAGCCACCAAATACACGCCACTGAAATGCTGTAGGATCCGATTATCGTCTGAAAAAGAATTCTTGCCAACGATGTATTTGATAACTCCTGATTGATAAATCTTTATTTGGTAAGACAACGTATCAGATGCATTATTAATAATTGCATCTAAAACTTGAATTTCAAGTGCTTTTTCAGAAGAAAAGTTCGTGATTCGATAAGATATTTCAGAGTACGTAGAAGCATTAAAATATTCCCTGTCGTTGATATCTTGTAGCGTAAGAACATCAATGAAATTAAGGTGATTAGATCCAAAAATTAGTCTGCCAGAACATTCGAAATAAACAGCATCAAAATCTGTATCGCCTAAGGTAAAATCGAACCCGAGCGGTATTCTCACAGAATCGTAAGTGCTCCACATGGTTCCGCTAAAAAGTGGAAACCCATTATTAAAGGGTTCAAAATCTTCTTCGTACTTAGTAAGCTCGTAGCTAACCTGTTGAGATGTTACTACTTGAGCCAATAAGCACAGAATTAAAATGCTAATAATTCTTTTCATGGTGCTAATAGCTTATAAGAGTTAAAATCGCCCCGATGAGTTTCTATCACCGCAATAGAAACCCCCTTGGGGAGGTGTTTATAGTAGATTAAGGGTGATGAAGAACTGAATATTGGGGTTCCTACAAGGCTGTAAATGTGAACTTTCTTGAACCCTTCTAACTCAAAATGATACCCTTCTTTTGAGCGATACACTTTTACGCTCGACCCTTCTTGCTGCAAGCTTGAACTAGACGAACTAAGCACTAACTGAGCGCTGTTGGTTTCTATAAACTCTAAACAACTCTCAAAATCATCTACAAAAGCCGGATAGTAAATAGTGTGGCCTAAGGTATTAGTAGTAATCACCGTATCTAAAGCATTGTGAGAGCTTAGAACCGAATCGAAAAACGAAATTTCATGCTCGAAACCTAAATCTTGTTCGCTGTAACAATTGCAGATAGGCAAACTATCCACAGCACTAAAATTATAGGGCTCGTTCCACGGAAGAGGAAAGTTATTTAACGCATCTGCTTCGTTTTGAATACCCGCAGAAAAAGGAATAATTCCACTGAATGTCTCGTGAAAGGTGGTTCCGTAATAAAGAGCTTCCCGCCCTCCGTAAGAAAAACCAGTAAGAATTATTCGGCTTTTATCTACGTTAAAAAGATGGCTAATTGAGTCGATGGTGTGCTGAATAACATGAATTTCATTACCCAAAAGATCATCATCGTGTCTATCTCCGGCTCCATCTATAGAAGCTAAGATGTAATCTTTACCAACCACGGCTGGGTAAAGTGCATTGTAAAATTGTTGGCCGGTCATCCCAAAACCATGTAACCCGATTATTAGCCCTAAACTATCTGTTGCACTCCTTTGAGGTGCATACACATTTACCCACCGTTGAATTCCCGAAAACTCTACGTTGATAGAAGTGGTAGTTTGCCCAGAAAGTGGCAAGTTGAGCAACGTGCATAAGCCCAAAGTAATCAGCAGAGTAACTTTTAATTTCATGCCGCAAGACTAGCCGAAAGCAGCTATTGTGTCAACAGATTCTCTACACACATCAAAATAAGTACTATCGTTTGCAGCAGCCACCAATAACGCTAGAATATTGCCATACATCCCACAGAAACAACCATTTGTAGAATAAATACCATTTAACCCGTAGGGTTATTTAACATTGAAACATGACACGGTCTATGATGCTTCTTATTCACGGTATTACTTGGGGACTTATAATCGCTCTACAGGTAATTAACGAAATTGCCTTTGGACCACCTGAAACTCTCGCCTATCAACTGTCTTTAATTTTTCTCTTTGCGCTCACACAAATTTCTGTGTTTTACTTTTTCTACTCGTTTTTAGGCAATTTGATTCAGCAGCAGCTTATCGCTTTTGTGCTTTTAGGCGTTTTAGTGTGTTATTGCATACCGAACATTTATTCGTGGCTTTTTTTCCAGTTTGTGGTAGATGCCGTTTCGGCCAATTCTTCGGCTCAATGGAGCTTTAAAAACTCTCTTTACTTTTCTACCGATGGTATTGTAATGGGTATTGTAGGAACCATAGCTCACATCGCCAAACAGGGCTTAAAAAAGAGAGAAACCGAATTACTCATGGTAAAAGAGAAAACAGAGCAAGAATTGCAAGCGTTAAAATCGAAGGTGAATCCTCATTTTTTATTCAACACCCTCAATAGCATTTACTATTTGGTAAGAACCCAAAAGCCTGAAGCACCTGAGGCCGTGCTCTTACTCTCTGATAATATGCGCTATATGTTAGAAGCCTCTCAACTTGCAAAAGTGCCATTACTTAAAGAAATAGAAGCCTCTGAAAAATTGATTTCTCTAATAAAACTGAGGGTTTCTAAAGATTTTGATACTCAAATGGATGTTCAAATTAGCATTGAACACGAAATAATACCTACCCTGCTTATCAATTTAATAGAAAACGCCCTTAAACATGGAGATATGTCAGACGAAGGCTTTATTCATGTTTCGGTTATTTCTACCCAGCAAGCAGTGTACATTGCATGTAAAAACAAGGTAAACTCCACATTGGGAAAATCGGTTCCTTCTACAAAAAAGTTTGGCTTAACCTCTCTTGAACGCGTTTTGCAGTTGTGTTACCCTCAATCGCATGCTCTGGAAATAAACAATACAGCTTCTTTCTTTGAAGTACAGCTTAAAATAGAATTACAATGACTTGCTACATTTTAGAAGATGAGCCTTTGGCCATGGAAAACCTAAAAGATTATGTTAGCGAATGGCCTAATCTGCAGTTAATTGGTTCTTCTAGAAACCCAGTAGATGCTATTCACCAAATTAATCTTACAAAACCGCAAGTGCTCTTTTTAGACATTAACATGCCCAAGTTATCTGGCTTCGAAGTGCTTGAAAACATAAAATACCAACCCCTAATTGTTTTTACTACCGCTTACAGTGAATACGCCATAGACGGTTACAATTTTGAGCCCGTAGATTATCTCTTAAAACCCATTTCGCTTGCTCGATTTATAAAAACGGTGCATCGCCTCGAGAAAAGATTACAGCCACCAAAATCAACCGAGTCTCAAAAACTGGTAATTATCGATGGAAAGAAAAAACACTTCTTAGAAAAAGAATCGCTTTTGTATATAAAATCAGATAGAGACTATTTAGAGTACCATCATAAAGAAGGCACAATTGTAAGCTTAGGAGCGTTGCGCAAAGAAGAAGAACGATTAAAAAGCAAAGGGTTTATACGAGTACACAATTCTTACATCGTAAATTTTGAACACATCAAACAAATCAACTCAACCACTGTGCAGATCGAAAATGTAGAAATTCCGTTGGGCAGATCGTACAAAAAAGCAGTAAACAATCTGTTTTAGCGCTTACGTTGATCGATGTTTTTAGCTGTTGGTAGAATTTTTATAGTCATCAATAGAATGACTCATTCTCAAAGTGTTACAAAATAAAAAAGGAGGCTATGTTTGGATCAAAACAAACTAAAAATGTACAGAAATCTACTTTTCGTTTTAGGGATAATTGCCCTTAATTTATCTGCATTTTCACAAACCGACTCAGCGCAAATACAGCAAGTTTATTCATCGTTCGAAACCACTGTTAAAAACAAAGAAGGAGCCGAACATTTAGACCTTTATGCTGCCCGTCAAGCTCCCGTTTACATAGTAAGAAAGAATCCGATGGGGCCTTCAACGTTAGGCATGTTCAACGCACAAGGCTTTGTCAACAACTTTACCTCTAATCCGCAGCCATACGAGTTAAAAATATCGGATATCAACTACCACATTGATTCTAACTTTGCAGTAACAGATGCTCGGTTCGATGAGTACATCTCGGGCAATTTAAGCGGCTACGGAAGAGACCTTTTCGGCTACGTAAAAACCAACGAAGGTTGGAAATTACTTTTTCTACACAACACCGTAGTCTTTAATTCAGATACCACCGATTATTCCACTCCTCACTCTTTAGTTAACTCGGTAGAAGACGTGCTAATAGAATTTAACCATCGGTTCAATAACCACTCTGCAGACTTAACCGACCTATTTATGAGAATGGATAACCAGGTTATTTTAATGAACCCAACTTTCCCAGAAAACTATTCTTACTTTCAGCACGAGCTAAGAGACTACATGAATATTTTTCTTGACTCGCTCGAAAACCCTCAACTAACACTGGTAGGAACCGATACCATTTATAGCGATGATTATTTGGCCACTGTATTTGCCGATTACACGTTAGCAGACGGCAACACTGTATTAGAAGAAGGCCGTTGTTATTTTACCTTCTTTGCCAACATGCAATACGGATGGCGTTTAAGCTCTTGGATTAGAGAAAACAGAACTACAACAACCACTAGCATAGATCAATACCAATCACCAGAGTTAAATGTTTATCCGAATCCGGTTAAAGAAATGCTGAACATAGAACTTACCAAGAATGAACCCGTAAACTGGAAAATTCAAGAACTAGCTACTGGCCAAGTACTTCTTGCCGGCAAACAAGCCCTCAAACAACAACCGATAACCGTAAACCACCTAAAAGCTGGAACCTACTTATTGAGTGTTTCATCAACATCTGGAAATTTGCTTCATAGAAGCAAATTGGTTATTCAGTAATAAATTAGGCTCGGTTTTTTCGCCACAATCTGAGAGAAAAACTCAAAACAATTGAGTTTTTCTCTCTTTGTGTTTTTGAGAAATCAATACAGAATCTGTAAAAACCTAATTCGTTTTCAAAACGAATAGGTGAATCATAAGGCAGTGTAGGTAACCCAAAACGTGAAAAGAAGGATTGTGTTAATCTTTTTGGAGGAGCAAAAAGATAACAACCGAAACACATAGTGTTGAGCTCACGAGTTCCTTTAAAAACAAACCAAAACGAGTAAAACTCCTTAGCTTTCCCTCCGCACAAGCTGGCTCAACAACTCCCCAAGTTGTTGCCCTGCTTCACCTGCGTGCTTTGATTTTTTAAACAAAAATCGCAACTGCGGTGGCAAAAACATCTATCACTTACAAAAGTCACAGCATCCGATTTTCAATCGAATTTAGATTTGAGCACTCTTTGTTTTTGAACAATGAAAACTCAACGCTTACATCCTTTTCAAAGAATTTAACCCAGAATCCGTAAAAACCCTATCAAGTCGGTAGACTTGAGATTTTCGGCATCGGATGGTTTTGGTAGAAATACCAGAGAGCGCAGCGTAACCGAACACGCTGTTTGAGCTCAGGCATCGGCTTTTTGTAAAAAAAGGCGCTAATGCCGTTTGCGAGTTCGGGTGAGGTAGTGAAGCGAACGCCAGTAGTTCAACAAAATCTAATACGCAGCCTTGAATTTTTGTTTCTTTTGGTTCAAGCCAAAAGAAATTAAGAACAACTTTTTTCTTCCCACCGGCTGGCTCAACAACTTCCCAAGTTGTGGCGCTGGAACAAGCAAAAAAAAAGAAATTAGAACAATTACAAACGCTGCCACTCCATTAACGGATAGCCTCTTTCGCCCGATTTGTTGTAAAAATCAATAAAATGAAGTTTAATGAAAAACCCTTCTTTCGATCTTAAAACGTAATTCTTCTCAGGATAAACCACATAAACTCCTTGTTCTAAGTTGTATTCTTTCCAATCGTAGCCAATTACATCTCTTTCTGAGTGAAAGGTTAACGAATCGGTGGTTGATAAATCGATCGACTCGAAACTTCTCGTGTTGTCTTCAGCAACCGAAAAGCGTTCGGTATTAACGAATACTCCGTTAACTAAATAATTTAAAGGTGGTTCGTAAAAACGATAAGAATATTGTGTAAAACAGATGTCCCAATTTTCGGAAACCGGTAAGCCTTGAGCAGTGGCTTGGTTAATCAGCGAGTAATGTGTTTTCTCTGTTTCATGAAGGGTAATGGTTTCGTTTTTTATAGCCGAATTTCCATAGAATCGGTAAGAAAAATGAAGAGTGTTGTTTTCGATTTCCGTAAGCTGAAACAGTGCATAGCCGTAATTCTTATTATCTATATTACGACCTAAATCGAGGAGAAAAACGGTTCCTACCGATGCGCTGGGCAAACCAATTTGTAAACTATCAAAATCTCCAGTTTGATGGTCTATATCTAGATCTATGGTAGAAACATCTACAGAATCTGCTACGCTCGATAAAGTAGTGGCACCGGCCTGCATAAATTTACTTCCATTAAGAAAAATAGTTCCCTGTTCTGCAACCGAAGAGAATTCTAAATCCCACAAAAATTTTTGGGTGGTTGCGGTAACACCTTCAGACAAAAAAGAGAACCAAATTTGCTCGTTGTAACTGGCGCCTTGCTCAATGGTATTTCGTTCTACATCTCCGGGAGGGAGCGCGTTAACGGTTTCTTCTCCTGGATCACAACTAACTAAAACGGCTAAGCAACTAGCCCAAAAAAACAAACGATTTATTTTTTCCATGAGTAGCGTAATTGAATAAAATAAACTCTTCCCATGCCCACCATCAGGCTAGATGAGCTGGTGCTGTGTGCCGCACCACCTGAAGAGCCACTTGTACGAATTTCTTGAACGTCTAACGCATTTTTAACACCTACAGAAACAGATACTGCCTCTTTCCAAAACGATTTTCCGGCTGTTAAATCTAACGTATGATAATCTTCTATTTTGGTATTCACTAGCTCATCGTTAACCACAGAAAAACCCTGTAATTCGCCCGTGTATTTGTAAAAGGCAGAGAGCTTTATTTGGTGCTTGGGTAAGGTGTATTGAACAGAAGATTGTGCCTCTGGCGAATAAGTAAATCTTTCAATGTCAAAATCATCATTTTCGATGTTTTCACGTCCAATGTAATTGGTTCCTACCTGAAGTTTTAAATGCTTGAGTAAAACACTGGCTTTTAAAGAAATACCTTGTGTTTGGTACGAACCGATATTCACATAACTAAACAACTGATCGGTATTTTGAGCGAGTGTAATTCGATCTTCAATCTGATTGATAAATCCGCGAATTTCCCCTTTTACAATGGTTTGTTTCTTTACCCATTGGTAACTAGCCGATGCTGAAAAATTGTTAGAATACTCTGCTTTTAGATCTTGATTTCCTTGAATGTTGTGGTTAATATCTACAAAGAAAAAATACAATTCTTTTAAGGTAGGAGCCCGAAATCCCTGTGCGAAAGAACCTCTTAACGACCAACCTTTCTTTTTGTACAACACGTTGAGTGCGGGAGTGATGGGTGCGCTATACCCTGTGTTGTAAGCGGCTCTTACTCCTGGTTTTAAGGTAAGCGTAGAAGTAGGTTTCCATTCTGCGGTGGTAAAAAGGGCGTAATCGCCTAATGCTTGTTCTTCGTTTTCGATGCGTTCGCCCACTGCTTCTTCTACCGTAATATCGTACCCTACTTGTACCGATATTTTATCTGGATTTATACGATGAATGTAACTACCTCGGCTCATTAATTGCCTAAAAACAGAAGTATCTTGATCAGAAATTTCACTACTCAATTCTTGATTTTGTGTAGTTAAATCGGTGATGTACGTATTCTTAATGCGTTGAAAATAATTGCCCCCTACTAAGGCTGTGAAGCGTCCTTTTTTCGCATCTCGGGTGGCCGAAAAACTGGCATCTGATCGTTGGGTAAAATACACATCGTCAAAAGCTGTTACACCTAGCGGTTGGCGAGCATCGCCTCGATTAATAATTTCTTCTTGAAAATGAGCGGCTTGTCCGTTGAGTTCCCATTTTTTGAATTGAGTATTCCAATTGAGACGACCAAAATATTGCTCTTTCGGGCTCCATTGTTGGTTGCGCTGATTTACTTGGCGTTTTTCAAAATAATTAAAGGCTTTATTTTCGGTAGGATCCCATCCATCAAAATAATTGCGCCCTGCCGAAAACCTGAGATTATGTTTTTTAATAGAACCGCTAACGCTAGCATCTAGGTTAAAGGTTCCTACTTGTTCTGCATAAGTATTTACTTGAGCTTGTAACCCTTTATGCTTCCCTTTTTTGGTAATGATGTTGATGGTTCCGGCCAAAGCATTGGTTCCAAAATTAACAGAAAGCGGACCTTCTACTACCTCGATGCGCTCTACATCGTTAAGGTTAATTTGACTAACATCTATGTTACCATCGAGCCGACCAATTACTGGCACACCATCGATCATAATTTTTACATTCTGGCCATTTATTCCTTGCATCTGCATGCCACTGCCCAACACTCCATCTTGGGTTATTCTCACATTCATTTCGTTGGTGAGAACATCTCGCAAATTAACGGCTTGCATCGCATCGATTTTTTCTCGTGTAATTACTCGAATTTTATGCACACTTTTTTCTGAGCTGTTGGGGCTGTATTGTCCGGTAACTACCATCTCGTTCAACACCATTTTAGCTGGTTGTAACTGAAAAGTATACGCACCGTTGGGTTGAATAAAAAGTGTGTCTTTCTCAAACCCGATGTAACTACAAACAGCTTGTAAATTCTGATAGTTAGCTGCATTGGCCAACTGAATGGTTACCGTGCCTTGAGCATTGGTAACTACCGTGTTAATAAGCTGCATATTGCTGTTATACAAAGCAATGTGAGCACCGGGCAGAAGATCTTTCTCCTGCTCGGCCATCACTGTAAAGCTTAGTTGAGCCCAAGAATTAAGGCTCAAGATGCATGCAAATAAGAAAAGCCAGATGCGCATAATTATGCTGGTTGTGACTCTAATTTTAAGTCGTTTTCTACTTCGGCAACAATTTCTCTCCAAAGCGTTAATTCAGGAATACCGGGCTTGCGTTTTCCGAAAAACTGAGCAATTTGCTCACCGTTTTCATCGTAACATTCTAAAGCGGTTACCATACCATCTTCGGTAGGTTTGCGCACCACCCAGCTTTCTTTAATAGCAGGTTCGTTCACATGCAAGTTAAAGTTCGGGTCTAGTACGTTGAACCACTGTTCGTGATCCATTAGTTTTTTTACGGGCCCTGTATGGATTTGGATCATTCCTGGGTTACCTACAAACACCATTATTTCACATCCTTTTTCAGCAGATTTGGTAACGATGTTACGCATTGCAGAGTTATCTAATTTAGTAGCGTACTCACCTTCTGGAGCTAAACGCAATGCTTGAGTACGAGATACTTTGTGGCGTTTTAGCATACCAAAGAAATGGTGGGTATCGGTAAGGTTTCTCCACTCTTCTTGAAAAGCAGCTACATCAATTTCTTCGTCTGCTAGTTCTTTTTCTTTAGCAGGCAAAGGCTCTGGAGTAACTGTGAAATCTTCGGTGTTTTTAAACTTCTCGATTAACTGTTGAAAAGCTTCTGTGTTGCTTTTAGGCGTTAAGTAGATTTTGTGAATAGCAGATCCGTCTTTGGCAAAGAATAGTAAGCCGTTGGTGGCTTTACCGTTGTTCTCACTTTCAATAGCAAAAGCATATTTCCAGCAATGAAAAAAGATACGTAAGTCGATATCTTCACCAACAAATAAACCAACATGCGGATTATCGAGTTCTGGGTTTAAATAAACTCCTTTGCGCTCGTGAACAACATCTTTGTTTCTGGTAAGCGCCATTACATAACCTAAACTTTCTACTTCTTTTAAAATAGCTTGAAACTCAGGTCTAAGTGGAGTAACCCCTTCTAAAACGGTAGTTAATTCTGCTTCTGTAACACCTAATTGGTCAGCAGCTTGTTTGCTACGTAATCTTGGATTTTCAGCTTTTAGCGCTTCGTAGCGCTCTTTTAATGTGCTATCTGCAGTTTGCATAATTATAGATTTAAATTTCTGTTTGTTGTTAAGGTGTTCGGCATAGCCTGAACGGTGATTTTGCAATCTAAATGCGGGTGATCCATCACCACCATCGGATAGTCATATATAGATTGTAGTAGTTGACTATCTACGGTTTCGTTGGGTTTTCCGTCTGCAACCAACTCTCCGTTTTTAAGAAACACAAGGCGATTCATATACATAGCCGCTAGATTAATATCGTGCATAACAGCTATTACCACATTGCCTGCTTCTGCAAAGTCTTTTGCCAATTGCATAATGTTGTGCTGGTGGTTAATATCTAAGTTATTTAGAGGCTCATCGAGTAAAAACAGTTTGGGCGAAACAGTAGGCTCTCCGTATAACTGAGACCACACTCTTGCAACGTGCAACCGCTGCTGCTCACCACCCGAGCAAACCATATAAGAATGGTTTTTTATAGAAGAAGTACCCGTTTTTTCGAGGGCAGTATCTACAATAGAATAATCAGAAGTTTGTGGTTGATGCTTAAAGTGTGGGTACCTTCCCATCATTACCACTTCGTGGTTTTTTAGAGGAGCAGAAAGGTGGCTTTTCTGGTTAAGAACAGCGCGACTTTTTGCTAGCTCGTTTACTTTCCATTTTTCAATGTTTTTGCTTAACCACTCTACTTTGCCATGGGTAGGAACCAATTCTCCACTCATCATTTTGAGAAGCGTAGATTTACCCGCTCCATTAGGACCTAATATTCCGATGAATTCTCCTCTCCCGGCCTCTAGAGAAATAGCTTTAAGAATGGGATGGGATCCTACCGTGAAGGATATGTTCTCTACGTTGATCACAGTGAAAATTGTTTTTTTCGATGAATTAATAGGGAGAGAAATATGGGTGCTCCTACCAAAGAAGTAATAACCCCAATGGGCAATTCTGCTGGCTGTACAATGGTTCTGGCTACGGTATCTGTAAGGGTAAGTAAGATGGCGCCAACTACTAAACTAATGGGCAACAAAATGCGGTGATCGTTACCCACCACCAAGCGCATAATGTGCGGAACTACCAACCCTACAAAGGCAATCATTCCAGTAAAAGCAACACCTACACCCACCATTAAACCCGTAGCAACAATTACCTTTTTCTTTAATCTTTCTGTGTGAGTTCCTATAAGTTGAGCGTCTTGCTCGCCTAGGGTGAGCGCGTTAAACGATTTGTATTCTGGCAGCACCAAAATGCAAGCAACAACCAAGGTGAACGTAACTATTAAAACGTTGTTGTAATTAGCTCCAGCCAATGAACCCATGGTCCAGAAAGTGAGGTCTCTTAACTGAGCATCGTCTGCTAAATAGGTGAGCAAGCCTGTAATGGCACCGGCAATGGCGGTAAGCGCTACACCGGCTAAAAGCATAGTGGCTACATCGGTTTTTTTGCCCGATTTAGATAAAGTAAAAATGAGGGTGGCCGAACCAACGGCTCCTAAAAAGGTCATAATAGACAAAACACTATCGCCAGCTATAGAAGGGAATTGCGTTAAAAACGGATTAATTAAAACAATGGTTAATGCGGCCATTGTTACTGAGCCTGCTGAAATACCGATAATTGACGGATCTGCTAACGGATTTCTAAACAAGCCTTGCATAGAAGCACCAGAAAGCGACAAGCCTGCACCAATTACTACAGAAAGTAATACTCGAGGCAGGCGAATGTTGAGCCATACGGCTTCTAGGCGCTGAAGTTGAGGAGACAAATTCTCGTTGAACAAGAATTGGCCTACATCAGCAAAATCAATGTTAACTGCTCCAATAATGGAAGCAGCTAACATTGACAATCCTAAAAAAACAATACTAACTATTAAAAAAAGCTTCTTACTCATTCGATGGTTTACCGTTCTTAAAACCTTGGTTCAATTCGATAACTGCTTCAGCTAATCGAGGACCAAAGCCTGATAGTTTTAATCCGTCCATGGTAACTACATGGTTGTTTTTACCCGCAGTGGTTTGGTCAATTCCGGGAATAGCCATTACTCCGCCATCTTGCATAAGTGAAGCGGCACCGCCATTAAACATGACAATTACATCTGGATTAGCAGCTGCTAAAGCTTCTGGCGTTAACGGTTGAAAATCTTCAAATCCGCTTACGGCATTTTCACCACCCGCCAAACGAATCATGGCATCCATTTGCGTGTTTTCACCCGCCACCATTAAGGTTCCGGCACCACGTGCATAAATGAATAAAGCTCTAGGCGTTTTTTCCATCTCTACAGAGAAATTCGCCAATTTTTCGCTAATGTTTTTCTGAAGTTGTTCGGCCTCTTCTTCTTTGTTACGATCGGTTCCTACCGCTTTAATTAGCGCATAAGTGCCTTCTTTAGAGTGCTCTAGTTGAAACAATTTAATTTCTACCCCCGAAGGCTCTAACTGACTAATTAACTGAGGGTTTAACTCGTCTTCTAACGCGTAAATTACCGTTGGGTTTAACGACAAAATACCTTCGGCTTGCACGTTTCTTACATGGCCCACTTTGGGCAAATTGGCAACTTCTGCCTCTGGGTAGGTGCTGGTTACGTCTAACCCAACAATGTTTTCGCCTTCGTTTAAGGCAAATAAAATTTCGGTAAGCGTACCGTTTAACGATACAATTCTTGCGCTTTCTTGCTGCGCATTTTCTTCTGTAGAAGCAGCAGCTTCGTTGTTAGAAGAAGAAGGGTTGCATCCGAATAATACGAATGCAACCATAGCTATGCTGAGTAAATATTTCATGTCTTTATTGCTTTACAATTCTGCGGGTAGTTGTAACTCCATCTGCCTGAATGGTAAGTAAGTAAATACCGGTAGGAACCGCACTCACGTTGATTTGAGCAGAAGTAAAACCGCCAATTTGCTGCACTTCTTGAGCGACTAATTGACCTTGTAAATTGTATAGACTCATTTCAACGGCTTGCGATTTTTCAAGATCAAAGGCGATGTTGAGCTGATCGGCTGCTGGGTTAGGATAAACATTAAGCACAGATGATTTTTCAGTAATTCCATCTACCGAGCTAATTCCGCTGTAAATTTTCTTTTTGCTAAAGTTGAAGGTTCCATCGCTTTTAAAACCAGTGAAAACCAACTGCCAAACATCTTCGTTTCGGGTTTTTACCATGTAAACAGTGCTGTCTGCAATATCCCAACTCCCGGTTCCCATGTTGATGCTTTTCCAAGCTCTACCAATGGCAGAAATAGAAGAGCTAAAAGGTACTGCTGTAGTATCTTGATCTGCGTAAACATCGTTTACAGGATACAATTGCATAGCTTCAACGCCCACGTTGGCTAACACCCCACTTACTCCGTAAATAATGGTCATACCAGGCCCCATCGCTATTTCTTCACCGTATTTTGAGAAAACCAAATCCCAATCATGGCTAATAGGCTCTCTCGCTAAAGTAGTTTCTGATGAAAATTCGAAATAACCGAAATTATTATCAGAGTAGTTGGCTTTAGTAAACGTATAGTCAGCGGGGTTAGCTCCATCAACATCAGCGGTTTGTACAGTAAAAACTCCACTTGCTAATGATTCTACAAATAGTTTTTTGTAGGCACCCTCTTTGGTTTCAAGAATAAAAACTCGGTTTCCGAGTACTTGATGAGTAGCCATATCATAAGCACCCCAACCTAAATCGAACGGATCGTTAGGATCTGCCGGTTGTGAAAGTGCGCCCATTTCCCAAGAATCTGTGCTGTTGGCAAGTTGCGGCCAGCCAGTAATACCTGCTGTATCTATTGAGTTCCACTGATCAAAACCTCCATGCGGATACAACCAAACTTTGGTACCTGCCGCGTGGTTAACACGAAACGTAGAACTAATGCCAGTTGAACCAAAAGCGATATCCCAATTTTTGTTGTCTACGTTAGACACTTCTCCGTTTTCTAAACTGTAAAAAGATTGGTTAGGATATGTTGCTTGAATATTAACAGAATCGTCTACAAAGCTTTGTGAAAAGGTGGTTGCAGACAACGCGGTTAATAAAAGAGTAAAGATTTTTTTCATGCTATGTTTATTTAGATTAATTCTAATTAACACTGCAAATGTAGTAGGAGCTCTATCAGAAGGCAATCACATAAAAGGGGTATTTTACCTCCCCTAATCGTGGTAGAGGGTAGGTGAAACTGAAGTTTCCCGTGTACTGTATTTAAACTAAATTTAAGCGATGTGCTTCTTTAATTAACTCGCCAATGGTACTGGTATTGAGCTTTTTCATGAGATTTTTTCGGTGGCTGTGTACGGTATGTGGGCTAATATTGAGTGCTGCCCCGGCCGATTTATTGGTGTGCCCATCTACCAATAGTTGAAGTACTTCTAGTTCTCTTTTGGTTAATTCGGTAGGATCGCAATCTTCGTTTTCTTGATCTCCACCATTAAGAATTAGATTTAAGATGGTATTGCAAAAGAAACGTTGCGATTTTTCAACGGCAATAACACATTCGTTGAGTTCTTCAATAGAACACGACTTGGTTAAAATACCGGCAATCGACAATTGAACGCTTTTTTGTACGGCTTCTGTTTGGGTTTCGTCTAACAGGACTACAATTTTTGTGATACCCGCGTTGGAAACTTTTTCAAGAAAAGAGAGAGTGAAAACAGAATCGTCTGTATCAATAATGAGTACTGAATTGGGCGCTTTAGCTAGGCATTGAATATATTCTTCTCTACTCGATGCAAAGTGAATAGTTCTGCTGCCAAACGGAGGATTTGGCGCGGTAGTAAATCCCATTCGAATCATCGGATGAGTGCTGCAAATAATAAGTTGAGACGGCTTCACTTTATTTAGACTAAATCAAAACAAAGCAATAACAAGGAAATGATATCGGCAAGAGAAATGTTAGAATAAAATGAAAGTTGGGTTCCTACCGTTTGATTACCAATAGGTTAATTATTTATGTGCAAATACCGAGGTGTGCATTTATTTTTTATCGCCTTTTCTTCTGAAAAGGGCGCTCTGCATGGGAATTCAACTATTTGACCGTATATTGACAACTTTAGGTAGAAATACCGAATAAAATGAAAAAGCGTTTTTATACGAATCGAGTGAAAAGTTGTTTCATTTAAAAAACAAATATTTTACTTTTAACATCTAACCTTATTGAAAACCATTGCATGCACTATTTAAAAAAGGAGTTATACGAACGCGTAGCTTCTAATCCTGAGCTTTTTGATTTTATTCAAGAAGTGGCTCTTGATGGGTTGTGGTACTGGGATTTAGAAGACCCAGAACATGAGTGGATGAACCCAAAATTCTGGACTACACTCGGGTATAATCCGGAAGAAATGCCGCACAAGGCCAGTGCATGGCAAGAAATTATTTTTAAAGAAGATTTAGCTATTGCCTCAAAAAATGCTGAAAAGCATTTTTATGATAAAGACCATCCTTACGATCAGGTAGTTAGGTACCGCCATAAAACCGGTCGCACCGTTTGGATTCGTTGTAAAGGAATTGCCATTAGAGACGAAAATGGCAAGTGTGTTCGCATGTTAGGTGCGCATATTGACATTACCGCCCAAAAAGAAAAAGAAGAGATTTTAGATCGTTGCAACGATGAAGCTTCTATTGGGTTTTGGGAAGTAGACTTAATAGAAAACACAGTTCATTGGAGTGATACTACCAAGCGCATTCATGGTGTTTCTCAAGATTATGTGCCTGATGTAGAAAGCGGTATAAATTTTTATAAAGAAGGTAAAAGCCGTGATACCATTACACGTGTGTTTAACGAAGTAATAGAAAGTCAAGAAACACAAACGGTTGAGTTGATAATTGTATCTGCTTCGGGAGAAGATCGATGGATTAAATCTATTTTGATTCCAAAAGTTTTTAACGGTAAGTGCATTGCGGTATACGGAACCTTTCAAGATATTCACGAAAGAAAAGTGGCCGAAGAGCGCGTTCGCCAAAGCGAAGAATCGTTTAGAACCAGTTTCGAAAACTCGGCTATTGGTATGGCCATTATTTCTCGAGAAGGAAAATGGCTAAAAGTAAACAAAGAGGTTCCTAAAATACTTGGCTATACGCGAGAAGAGTTAAATATTATCACTTTTCAAGATTTAACGCACCCCGAAGATTTACATAAAGATTTAGCCAACATTGAAAAGCTTATTGCTGGTAGTGCTGAAAGTTATCAAATGGAGAAGCGCTACATCCACAAAGATGGATATGTAGTTTACGCCATTTTAGCCGTTTCTTGTCTGCGCCATGAAAACGGAGTAATTCGCCATTTTATATCGCAAATTGTAGATATTTCTAAACAAAAACAGACACAAATAGAACTGGAAGCCAGCTCTAAATATAACCAAGCTATTCTCGATTCTAGCACTTCGGTTTCGATAATTACCACCGATGTAAATGGAATTATTAAAAGCTTTAACCGAGGAGCAGAAAAAAGGCTAGGCTATTATGCCGAAGAGTTCGTAGACCAAGGGAGTCCTGCGTTTTTTCACGATAAAGACGAGATAAAGGTTTTTGCTCAGCGCATTCAGAATAAAATTGGCAAAAAAGTAAAGGGATTTGGCGTTTTTAAAGAAATAGCCCAAAACCATGCCGGCATAGGTAATGCCCATGAGTGGACCTACATTGCTAAATCGGGTTATCGTTTTCCTGTTTTATTGACCATTACTCCTCTTTATCTTAATGGTGAAATCACAGGGTATATGGGTATTGCTACCGATATTACAGAATCAAGAAAAGCGAAAACAGAACTGCAAACTTTATTGCACGTAACACAAGAGCAAAACGATCGCTTAAAAGGCTTTGCCCAAATTGTTTCTCATAACCTGCGATCTCACAGTAGTAACATCGATTTTATGATCGATATTTTTAGAGAAGAAGAGCCGGCCGCCTCAAAAAGCGATGTTTTTACCAATATTAAAAAAGCGTCTACCAATTTAAAGCAAACCATTAGCCATCTTAACGAGATTGTGGTTCACAATACTTCTAATGAAATAGAACGAACCAACATGAATTTGCGGGCAACGGTGAACACAACCATAGAATCGGTTCGTGCAATAGCTGAAGATAAAAACGTAACTTTAGAAAACCATATCACCGAAGACATTGTTATTTCTGTGATTCCTGCCTACATCGAGAGTATTTTGTTAAACCTGCTTACAAACGGGATAAAATACAGCTCGCCACAACGAGATAGTTATGTAAAAGTGAAAGCGTTAATCGATAAGGTAGAAAAAAGGGTGGTAATTTCTTTCGAAGACAATGGAATTGGGATAAATTTGGCACGCCACAGCAGACGTCTGTTTAAAATGTATGCTACTTTTCATAGTGGTTACGATTCAAGAGGAATTGGTTTGTTTTTAACCAAGAACCAAGTAGAAACCTTGGGCGGAAGCATTAGTGTAGAGAGTAAAGAAGACGTAGGATCCACCTTTCAAATAAAACTACCATATCAATTATGAGCAATATAAATATAGCGTGTGTAATCGATGATGATCCCATTCATGTTTTTGGGGTAAAGCACTTACTAGAATCATCTAACTTATCGGGTAAAACCATATACTACACCAACGGTAAAGAAGCTTACGAAGGTCTAAAAGCCATTTGGGACGAAGGAAAAGAACTTCCAGAATTAATTTTGCTAGACATAAACATGCCCGTTTGGGATGGTTGGGATTTTCTGGATGAATTTACCAAGTTGCCCATTTCAAAAAAGGTAATTATTTACATCGTTACCAGTTCTATCGACCCAGAAGACAAAGAAAAAGCAGCTTCTTACAATGAACTTTCAGATTTTGTTGTAAAGCCCATCAGTTTAGATACTCTGCGAGAAATTATTACTAAAGGCCTTGCAGATGTACAACGAGAACTAAGAAGCTAATACCTTAATTAGCTTCTTTTCATATTCATTTGTACGGTAACCTCTTCTATTCGATAATTTCTCTCTAGGTAGGAACCGATTTTTTGTTGCAGTCCGAAATACGCTGAAGAACCTAAGTTTTCAACTTCTACTTGAAGTGTTCCACAGTACTTTCCCGTTTTAATCTCCCACACTTTTAAACTTTCCACTTTTTGAATAGCTGCGAACTCGTTAAGCAATTCTTCTTGTAGTTCATCGTATTCAATGTGATGGGGTGTTCGGTCTATTAAGATTAAAAAAGATTCTTTCAGTAATCCCCACGACCATTTACCAATTACTAAAGCAATTACAATACTTAAAAGAGCATCTATCCAAACCCAATCGGTATACATAATTACCACACCACCCACGATAATGGCCACCGAAGAAAATGTATCTGCCAACATGTGAAGAAAAGCACTTTTCGTGTTTAAATCTTCTAAGCCCGCTTTGCTCAAAATAAATGCCGTTAACAAATTAACAGCCAACCCAATAAAAGCGACCATCAGCATATCGCCACTTAAAATCTCTACTGGATTAATTAACCGGTGAATACTTTCATAAACAATGTAAATGGTAAAACCGGCCAGTCCCACACCATTGATGTGTGCAGCAATAATTTCTACTCGATGAAAACCAAAAGGAAACCGCTTACTCGTTGGTTTGGCAGCAATAGTAGCCGCAATAAAAGAAACACACAGAGAGGCCGCATGCGAAAGCATGTGAATACCATCGCTCCACAACATTAAACTGCCTGTAATTGCAGAGGCAATAAATTCAATAAGCATAGTTACTACCGTAATTACAATGCAAATTAGCATGGCGGTAGTAGGCTTTAAACGCACCTTTTTATCGGTACGAACCGATTTTTCAGAGGTTAAGGTAACGGTTCCTGCAGCTTCCATAACATTACTTTTTTGAGTTCCAGACTTGGGTTAAATCGATGGTTTCGTCTCCTTTTTGGTACGGTATATAAAGAAACGTGAGACGCATCATTTCTTCAGTTTCCGTCATGCTTCCTCGCTCAAAAAACACATCCCTGGGCGGGTCAAACGGATTGCTCAAATTGTTCACTGTATTGTCGTAAATAGCTTCTGCATGAATAGTACTCCCACTGGGGATGTACAATGGTTTTTTAAACCGATAAAACTCTTGCCAATTAAAATCCCATTCTGGAATTTCTACCAACGGCAACGTATCGTTGTTGGGAGTAATAGCGTACGCTAAAAAATACTTGCCCAACTCGTGCATGTGCGGGTTAATGTTGAGCACAGAGACATCACCACGTATTTTGATGTTCATCTCAAACGTATCGAGCGTATGGGCTTTAATAATATGCTCTTGGCTTAAGTCGATTCCGGTAGGACTAAAAGCAGCAAACTGAACCACCCTTTTTACCGGTTCAGCAGCAAAATACAAATGAAACTTACTTAAATCAGTGGCGTCTACAGGCGTAGGCGAATAGTGCAAATTGCGAATAAGCAACACCCCTTTTTTTGGTAAGTAGAAACCCATACCCTCCGGATAGGTTAAAGGCGATGCACCCGGCAGCCAACCATTATGAAAAACCTCAACAGGTCGTTCACCGTTATTTCCAATTAAACCGTAAAATTCAAAGTCAAAATCGTCACTAATTCCATTGATCGAATCTTCAGAAAACACATAAAATGAGGGCGTTTGGCTAAAGTCTACACTTTCGTGAACCGCCAATACCTGATAACTGCAATGGTGCAGCAATTCTCGATTTCCGGGTAGGTATTCAATCGCTTTTACAAACGTATCGTTGGGCAACTCGTATGGGATGGCATAACTAATAAACTTGTGTTCGTTAACACCTTCAATTTGCATGGGTTCTTTCATGCTCAACACTAAGTCTGGAGCTGGAAGAGAAGCGGTTCCTTCAGTGAAATTCGGCTGTTTGGTGCCCTTTTTCTTTTTCCCTTTGGGAGCACCCGCTGTTACCCATTTTCTAATGGCTTCTTTTTCTTGAGAAGAAAGTGATTTTTCGCCTGCAAACGACCGATAATGCGGATTGGCTTTCCAGGGCGGCATAATATTTTGCTCGGTTACAAACTGAACAAAAGAGGCTCTTTTGGCTACGTCTTTATACGTTTCGAGCACAAAAGGGGCAGAACCTCCGGTGTGGTGGCAAGGGGTGCAGTTTTTCCAAACAATTGGGGCAATGTCTTGGTAAAAGGTAGGAACCGATTGTTGGCTTTTTCCGTAAAACCAACACAGCGATAATACCGCGATTAAAAGCGTCCTATTTATTCTCTTCGAAAGCATAAATAAAACACCCTATGGGCTCGGTTTTAGGTTGTGAAATAACAGTGTTGCTCTTAAATTGAGCAAGCGCCTCTAACAAATAATGTTCGGTTGCTTTTCTGCGCTGTTTACCCAGAGCAACCGCCCAATTATCGATGGCACCTTGGTACAATACCTCTCCTGTTTGGTTAACCAATAGAGCTTCTGGCGTTACTGTGGCATTAAAATATTGTGTGAGCGCATATTCTTCATCGAGCAGAATCTCAAAATCAATTTTGTATTTCTTCTTAAAAGCAAGAATTTCTTTTCGCTTAAAATCGGTTCCTGCTACAACACCCACTAATTTTATAGAATCTGAATTGAGCGTTTTTTGCAGTTTTCTTAAGGGTAGAGAATAGTTTCTACACAGCGGACATTCAGGCGAGAGCCAAACAAGAATGATTGCTTTCTGCTGCTCTAATTGGGTAATATTTACGGTGTTTTTCTCAACCGTTTTTAACGACAGGGAAGGCCAGCCTTGTGCAAAAACTGAGCAACATAACAACGCAAAGAATGCTATAAAAACCGCCTTTTTCATGTTAATATTCGCCTCCAATTTTTCGATTATTCCAAGCTGAATTTTGCTCAAAAGATGGTAACCGCTTCGGAACACTGGTTAAACCAGTAGTATCGGTTAGGGTTTCCATAAACACAATTATATCGTTGATTTCTTGCTGATTAAGGTTTAACGAGTCGAAGGGTAACGTTTGGTGCTCTACCGCTAAACCAAGACCAACGCCACCACCTTTGTTGTAAAAATCCATTACTTCTTCTAGCGAATCGTAAACACCGTTGTGCATGTAAGGAGCTGTTAACTCGATGTTGCGAACGGTGGGTGTTTTAAACGAAAAGGCATAGAAATAAGCTTCTTCACGAATAATTCCGTTGGCAATTCTACCTCTATCCGCATCGATGGTAGGGTTTAACGTATCTTTAGTTGCAGGAACCCCCAACACTTCAGATTCAGACTCTTGGTACAGAGGCGGAACCGTTCCGTTAAAAGTGGGAGCAAAATGGCATGTTCCGCAAGCGGCTTTACCCATAAAAAGGTTAAAACCGCGCTTGGCTGCTTCTGATAAATTAGCCGATTCGCCTCTAACGTATTGATCGAAAGGTGAGTTAAACCCGGTTAGTGATTTTATGTAAGCTGCCATGGCCAAAGAAAGGGTGGGCTTAGCCACAGGTTGATTGCTAAAGGCCGGAAAAGCATCTTTAAAAAGCTGTTGGTATTCTTCGCTTTTTCTCAGTTTTTCTAAAATCTCGGTATAATCGGTAGCAAACTCTTTGGGGTTTCTAATTACGTGTTCGGTTTGTGCTTCGAGCTGGTGAGCGCGTAAATCGTGGAAAAAACGATCGGCATAAATGGCATTGATCAGCGTGGGTGCGTTGCGGTCTACGGTTCCTTCAAAATCCATAGCTATGCTTTTGGCTACACCGTCTGTAAAGGCTTTATCTGGATGATGGCAAGAAGCACAAGAACGTTTGTTGTTGGCCGATAAAATAGGATCGAAAAACAACAATTTACCTAATTCTACTGCTTTCTCAGAATCGAACCGGGGTTCTAGTTTTAGGTAGTAATACGGGTTAAAAAGTTCGGTAGAAAATAGATTGGTAGCGCTGTAATTGGTAGAGCGAACCAGTTGATAAATCTCGTCTGGTGTTTCTATTTCTAGCAATAAATGTGCATCGAGCAATTGAGCAAAAAGCGGGTTGATGTATTCGGTAAGAAAATGTAACCGATCAAACGAATCGAAATCGTTGTTTTTCTCTACATAGCGAATAGAGTTTTGCCAACGATCAGAAATTGATTTTGCCATCTTTGGGTCTTTTTCTTTCACCAAATCGCTGTATAAATTGTAGGCTGCTTGCATACTTTTTAGCGACTGAACCGTTTCTGGCAGGGCGTTTCCAGAAAGTGGCGTATCGAAACCTGTAACGCTTAACGTAAATACACGAATTAAATCTTGACGAATGGCTTCGAAAACATGATGACTTTCAAAAGGCACCATTAAAACAGCGGTAGAAATACTGTTAAATTCTTTGTTGAGGTTTTTGGTGAGTTGCTGTATGTTCTCGATTTCGGCTATAACTTGCTCGCTTTCAGAGAAGATAAGCTCATCGAGAATTTGCAATCCTTCAGGTTCGAGCACGTTTAAATCGGCCACTTTGCGCTCAACGGTTAAAAGAGGAGCTCCATTCAAGCGATCTTTGGTTCCTTCTGGATCGAAATAAGCAATAAACAACTCTACCGATTTGTAAGCATTTCGCGCATTTACCAAGGCCGTTCTTAAAGCCGCAATATCTTGATGAGAAACGGTTTGGTGAGCCGCTTTTTCTAATTCTTGAAACACAAGAGAAGTAGATTCTACTTGGCTTTTAAATCTTTTTTGTAGGGTAACTGAAGGAGCCGGATTTCCATCTTTTTCAGTGAATCCGATGGTTAAAAAGGCACCATAAAAAATGGCTATTACACCGATAATTTTGAAGATAGACTTCATAGAAAACGAATTGACGATTATAAAAAGGAAAAACCACTCCCTCAAAAAAAAGAGGGAGCGGCTTTGTAAAAGAATTTATCAGATAGCTTTAGCTTACTGAATAACCAATGTTTGAACATCTCCATCTTCAGTTCTTACAAAGTAAGTACCTGCTTCAAGATCAGAGATTTCCATGAAGTTACTGTTGCGGATTACACGTAAACGCTTACCTGTAACATCGTAAAGCGCTACATCAACATTTTTGTTGAAACGCACCTCGCGGGTGGCAGGGTTAGGATACATGGTAAAGGCATTTTCACCAGCTACTTCTTCGGTAGATAACGGATCTAACTGACCAGCTAATAAAGCTTCGTCCCAACCAGTTACAGCAATCGTAATTGAGTTGTTGTATGGGTAAGGGTTGTTTTGGTCTGGGTGTTGAGAGTTGAAAAGAATAGTTTTTCCGTCTGGAGTTCCACAAGCACCCGTAATTTCAGCACCCATTGGTACCACACCAACACGAATTAAATCGTCTATTGTTGGGTTGTTAATTGCCATGTCTACTAAGAACATTTCACACGTTCTGTTACCTACACCAGCAGGCATACGACCGTAAGAAGAACCGTTCAAATCTTCGTTAATAATCATAAACTCACGACCTTCGATAGTAATAAAGCTTAAACCATCTGGGTTAGAAAGGTGCTTAGCTGGGTATTGAGCTAAAGGCACATCTGAAGTACCTAAATACTCAGGGCCACCAGCAACAAATACTTCCATTTCGTCTGTAGCTGGGTCGAACTGCATTACACGACCGTAGTAATCTACATAGTCAGAAGAATCTGGGTGCGTACCTTGTTGTAAAGCTCTAGCTAAGTGATGATCTGCGTAATCTCCACCTAATTGGAAACCAGCTCTCCAACGGCTACCTGGGTTATCTCTACCCGTTTCTGTAAAGTAAACTTTTCCGTTTTTAGAAAGCGCTACCCACTCAACGCGGTTATACATAGTAGCTCCGTTTTGGAAAGCTAATGTTTGAACATTAAGCATGTTGCTTAAGTCAGAGTTATCGATCTGAATCCAGTGATTAGCACCTTCTTCTGTGTAAGCGTAAAGATCACCAGAAGTGAAATCGCCTTCTTGATCAGCAACAAACTTGAACCAAGCAGCTGGCGTAGCATCAACACCTAAGAAAACCGTTCTGTTATCTGGCATTACGGTACCCCCTTCGAAACCCATACGGCCCCAGTTGTACTGCTTGCGAATCGCTTTAGCTTGAGTAGGATCGATCTCAACCATCCAGTTAAAGTTCTCGTACTTACGGATCGTTTGACCATCGAAATTTCCTTGAATATCTGTGCTGATTGTCCAATCTGCTGTATCTCTTACACCAGCGCCACCGTTGTAGATAGAAGCGGTGCTAGAGCGAAACCACTCTTCTGCTGTCCAGATTCTACCATCTACTTGTGAATTGATACCACCGCAGTTCATACCTGTTTCACCAACGGTATTCACAAAATCTACGTTAAAGAATTTACCAGAACGACCATCTTCTAATGTTTGCTCAACAATCATTAAGGTATCTGTTGAAGGATCACGCTTAATCTTGAAAACAGTCATTCCACCACCGTCACCAATCTTATCGTCTGCAAGAACCATTTCGTGGTTTACAGAAATCCAACCAAGGTCAGAGCCAGTAGAATCTGGAGTAAAACCGATGAAATCGTGCCATTGCTTAGCAGGCGTAGAACCATTTGGGTTACCGTTAGCATCTAAGGTTTGCACCTCGTCTACGTTACCGATAAAAAGAATTTGTGTTTTTAATGGCGAAGAAGGAACTACTACTTCTGTAGGAGCCCAATCTGTTGCACTCCAGTTCTCAGTGTTGATCTGAGCTGGAAACTCTTGCGCTGTAGCTAGAGTTGAGATACCCATAGCAGCAGCTAGCGTTAAGTAAAGATTTTTCATTGTTTTGGTTTATTGATTTAAGCCGCAAATGAAGCCTCTTAATTTTATGTAGATGTTAGAAGAAGGTAAGGCTTAGCTAGTTAAAAAAAGCATAATACTAGCTCTAAAACCTTTTGAAAATCAATCAACTAAAAGTTAACATAGGTTAGAATGGAAAAACGAGTTCCTACCGAAATGTAAATTTTACGTAAAAAACACTCGGTAGGAACCCAATTTTGACTGTATTGTAAATTATACGTTAACGAGGAATGTGTTTTTCTACTGAAACAATCATTAGGCAAAAAGACCTTTTTTGTTGCGCTTAGCTTCTTCTTGTGCCGGTTTTACTACTTGGTGGTAATGGTCGATGGCCACAAAATAATCTGGATCTTCTAAAACGTTAACATCACAAATTTGATCGGCCCGTTTAATAAGGTGAATACAATCTTGGCTTAAGTGGCGCAAGTGAATGGTTTTACCTGCTTTTTCGTATTTCTCTGCAATCTTGTTGATGGCTTCAATGGCAGACTGATCGGCAATTCTAGATTCTTCGAAGTTGATAATTACCTCTTCAGGATCGTTGGCAACATCAAATTTTGAAAGAAAAAGAGTGGTTGAACCAAAAAACAGCGGACCGTAAATTTCGTAATGTTTTATGCCTTTTTCGTCTACGAATTTGCGCGCACGGATGCGTAAAGCGTTTTCCCATGCAAACACCAATGCAGAAACCACTACACCCGCCAACACGGCAATGGCCAAATCGAAGAAAACGGTAACGATGGTTACCAGCAGAATTACAATAAAATCGTGGCGTGGCACTTTGTTCACAATCTTAAAGGTATTCCAAGCGAAGGTGCCTATTACTACCATAAACATTACGCCCACAAGTGCCGCAATCGGAATCATTTCTATGTACGTTGCACCAAACAGAATAAACATGAGCAAAGCCAGAGCGGCAACAATACCTGATAAACGATCTCTACCGCCAGATTTAATGTTGATAATACTTTGGCCAATCATGGCGCAACCGCCCATACCACCAAATAAACCATTGATGAAATTGGCTGCTCCTTGAGCCATACACTCTCGGTTACTGTTTCCGCGGGTTTCGGTTAATTCGTCAATTAAGTTGAGGGTCATTAACGATTCTATTAAACCAATGGCCGCTAAAATAGCTGCATACGGAAAAATGAAAATTAAAGTATCTAAGTTTAGCGGAATCATAGGAACGTTAAAAGAGGGTAAGCCAGCTGCAATACCCGAACCGCCTCGATCTTGAATAAACGATGCAACGGTGGCTGTTTCTACTCCTCCAAAAATTACAATACCACTTACTACTAAAATGGCGACCAGCGCTGCCGGAATTGATTTGCTCAATTTTGGAAGACCAAACATAATGAGCATTGTTAAGCCTACTAAGCCCAACATGGTGTAGAGTTCGGTTCCTTCTAACCATTCTTCACCTGTTTTAAACATGCCCAATTGCGACATAAAAATTACGATGGCTAAACCGTTTACAAAGCCCATCATTACGGGTGCAGGAACCATTCTAATAAATTTACCAAGCTTAAAAACGCCTGCTAAAATCTGCAAAGTTCCGGTTAAAAGTAGCGTAGCAAAAAGGTATTGAAGTCCCATGTTATCGGCTGGTTCGCCCATGAGATTGCCTTCTGCCACTAAGCTCACCATTACTACGGCCATAGCGCCTGTTGCGCCAGAAATCATACCGGGTCTACCACCAAAAAGCGATGTGATTAAACCCATCATAAAAGCACCGTATAAACCAATAATGGGCGATACGCCAGCTACAAAGGCAAAAGCAACCGCTTCTGGAACCAATGCAAGTGCCACTGTTAAACCTGAAAACACATCGTCTTTGATGGTTCCTTTTCTCTTCTCGATGAATTTAATCTTCAAAATATTGTAATTGAGCGTGTTGAAAAATAAGCGCGCAAAATTACAACCTTTTAGAGATGTTACAACCTAAGATTTCTTAGTGGGTTCGATTTTACAAATTCTTAAAAAGATGAGAATCTTCGTTTTTAGTCAAGTGCTTCTTTGTAAGCCTTTAACACGCGCTCTCTAGCAAATTTGTGGTCTACAATTCTCTTTTGCTGATAGGCTAATTCTTGAAATTCAGGAACCCATTTTCGAATGTATTTTAAATCTGAATCGAACTTCTTGGTTTGCAACTCTGGATTAAACACTCTGAAATACGGTGCTGCATCACAACCAGAACCGGCCGCCCACTGCCAACCGCCATTGTTCGATGAGAGTTCGAAATCATTGAGTTTTTTAGCAAAATAGGCTTCTCCCCATCGCCAATCGATGAGCAAGTGTTTTACTAAGAAACTAGCGGTAATCATCCGCACGCGGTTGTGCATAAAACCCGTTTGGTTCAACTCTCGCATACCCGCATCTACAATAGGATACCCAGTTTCACCTTGGCACCATTTTTCAAACTCTTCTTCGTTGTTTCGCCACTGAATTCGATCATATTTAGGCTTAAATGCTTCGGTTACTACTTGCGGATGAAAATGTAAAATCATCATGTAGAAATCTCGCCAAATTAACTCGTTAAGCCACTTTTCGTTGTGTTGCAAACCCAATTGGGCAAGTTGACGAATACTCACCGTACCAAAACGCAAATGCATACTAATGCGGGTAGTGCCTTTAACTGAAGGTATATCTCGCTTTTCGTGGTATTGCTTTAGGGTTTCTTCGTTAATTTCTATCGATGGTAGATGGTCGGTTTTGGCCACAAAACCAAGCTCTTCTAAGGTGGGTAAATCGAGGGGAGAGCACGACCAATAATTATCGAAATACTTTTTGTTGGGGTACGGTTTTAAGTAAAACTCGTTAATGCGCTCTTTCCATTGCTTAGAATACGGAGTGTATACAGAGTAAGCGCCACCATCTTTTTTGGTGATTTCGTCTTTCTCGAAAATACATTGGTCTTTGTAGGTGTGAAAAGGCACCTTTTGATCAGAAAGCCACTTTTCGATCTTTTGGTCTCTTTTTACCGCTGCTGGCTCATAATCTCGGTTGGTATAAACCGCTTCGACTTCAAACTCTTCGAGTAATTTTTCGAAAGCCGCTTGTGGAGTATCGTGCAATACTTTAATCGAAGAGCCTAATTCTTTTAGCTGATTATGCAGCTTTTCTAGGTATTGATGAATAAAAGTGACTCTTCGGTCTTCTTTATCTTCTAACAAGTCTAAAATAGTAGAATCGAAAATAAAGATGGGCAAAACATTTTGGTGGTTTTTAAGCGCATGATAAGCAGCAGCATTATCGTTTAGGCGCAAATCTCTGCGATGCCACAAAAGGGTAACTCGTTGTTTACTCATGGTTTAGAAAAGGTTTTTAGGCAAGCTGGTTGGCGGTTGGTCGGGTTGTGGATACTTTAATCGATCAATTTTTTGGGTAGTATGGTATGCGTCTAAATTGCTAGATGTTATGGTATTAGCAGCTTCAATATCGAGGTAACCATCTTCTTTTATTATTTCGGTAGGAACACGAATTTCTACTGCTTTACCAATTACCAAGAGGGTGTTGTTTAGGGCAATTTCCATGGTTTCGACCCATTCTAACCCAATTTTGATGGAAGATTCTTGAACGTAAGGAGCAGTGACCGCTTCGGTAAACTCAGGTGTAAGTCCTACGGTTTCAAATTCTGATTGATGCGCTTCGTATTTGGCTGCACTTTGGTGGGCTTTTTCGTAAAAACTGGCTTGAACATGATTGATGGTAAACTGCTTTTCACTCAATATATTTTCGAGTGTATCTCTTCTTACCGTGTGCGGTCTAAACAAAATGGCCATCAACGATGGGTTAGATCCAATGTGAATTACTTGTGAAAAAGGAGCTAAGTTATTTACTTCAGCGCTAGATCGGGTTCCTACCAAAACAAGGCTTTTAAAACCCGGTAGAGAGTTGCACAAATTGGCTCGGTAGCGAGAAGGCAGTTGCTGTAAATCTGCAGCGTTTATTCGTTTTTCGGTCATGCTACAATTTAATATTTCCTAGGCCACCATCAGCACCCATAACCTGACCGGTAATAAAAGCACTTTGATCAGAAAGTAAATAGGCCGCTAAGCTGGCAATTTCTTCTGGTCTAGCCACCTTTTTAAGCGGATGTCTCTCTGCGGCAGCCGTTCTTTTTTGTTCGGTGCTTAAGAGCTTCTCAGCGAGTGGAGTATCGGTGAGTGACGGAGCAATCACATTGCAACGTAAAGTAGGCGCATATTCGGCAGCTAGCGATTTTCCTAACCCTTCTAGGGCCGCTTTAGAAGTAGCGATAGAAGAGTGAAAAGGCATGCCCTGCTGGGCCGCCACTGTTGAGAATAGCACAATACTCGCTTTCCCTTTTTTCAAAGATTTTAGTGCGCTTTGAATAATTTTTACGGCTCCCATTACATTAATATCCCAATCTCTCTGAAAACTATCTGGCGTTAACCGATGAAACGGTTTTAACTCGATGGTTCCTGGGCAATACACCAATCCGTGTACTTCTTCTGGTAAATCATCGTGACTTACTTGCTTAGTAACATCGGTAACAACGTGAGACACGTTGGGTCCCAAATCTTGAGGTGGAGCCGTTCTAGACATTACGGTTACGTGGTTTCCCTGTTGGTGCAATTGTTGCGTAATGGCCCAGCCAATACCCGAACTGCCGCCTACAACTATATAGTTTTTCATTCTTGTTAAATTATTGATTTGGTTCGTTTTCTCCGATTGAATTTTTTGAAATAACGAGAAAGAAAATGAACAATTTTTAGTCTGTTTTCCCCATAGAAACAAGCAGAAGAATGAATAGTTCTTGTTTTCAGCAACAGATGTTGCGTCTTTTCGTTAAGCAACCATTAAAAATTGCCCGAACAATCAGAATCAGAAGTCTATATTTGAAGGCTTTAAATACAACAATGCAGATTAACAAGCTAAGTATACTTATTCCGGCTTATAACGAAAGCAAAACCATTCACTTAATTCTCAACAAAGTGAAAGCGGTAAAATTGCTCGGAAACATTGAAAAAGAAGTAGTTATTGTTAACGATGCTTCTACCGATTCAACAGAAGAGGCGGTAAAATCGTATCAAGCGCAAAATCCAGATTTAAATATTCAATATTTTTCTCAACCTAAAAACATGGGAAAAGGGGCGGCTATACACCGTGCAATAAATGAAGCTACTGGAGATTACTGCGTTGTACAAGATGCAGATTTAGAATACGATCCTGAAGAGTACAATGTTTTACTCAAGCCTATCTTAAACGGTATGGCAGATGTTGTTTACGGTTCTCGATTTATGGGTGGCGAACCGCATCGAATATTGTTTTTCTGGCACTCGATTGGTAATGCGTTTCTTACCTTTTTAAGCAACATGTTTACGAACTTAAACCTTACCGACATGGAAACGTGTTACAAGATGTTTAAGAGCGATTTAATTAAGCAAATTGATTTACGTGAAAACCGCTTTGGCTTTGAGCCCGAAGTAACCGCAAAAATTTCTCGTGTTCCGGAGGTTAGAATTTACGAAGTAGGTATTTCTTATTACGGAAGAACCTACGCAGAAGGCAAGAAAATTGGCTGGAAAGACGGATTTAGAGCTATTTATTGCATCTTAAAATACAACCTATTTAGCACTAACGTGTACAAGAAAAATGCAACAAGCCCCAGAAAGTAAACCCATTCTGTACAGATCAAAATGGGCCATTTTACTTTCAATGGCTATTTTGCTTTTCACCACTTTTAACCTTTCTCGTTGGAATAATCACAGCGTAGTAATTCACGATATTCAATCGTACTACTCGTATTTACCTGCGGTTTTTATTTACCAAGACCTTTCTTTCGATTATAAGTTTGCCGAAGGAGCCGATTCTATAATGGTAGCCAATACGTGGGCCATGACTACCCAAGAAGGAGAACCCGTTCAGAAAATGTCGGGTGGATTATCCATTTTATACTCTCCGTTTTTTCTGCTGAGCCATGCCTATGCTTTGCTCACAGATTACAAAGCTTCTGGCTACTCTATTCCCTATCAAAAAGGCTTAGCGCTTTCATCGGTTTTTTACGCTTTATTGGGCATGCTTTTGATGCGAAAAACCTTGCTTCGTTTTTTTTCAGACCAAGCGGTTGCGCTTACTATTTTTAGCCTCTATGTAGGAACCAATTTGTTTTTCTACATAGTTGTAGAAGGAGCCATGAGCCACAACTACAGTGTGTTTCTTATTTCGTTGCTGGCTTTTTTAGTAACTAAAAAACAAGATAAATTCTCGTTTAGTCGCTCTTTTTGGGTAGGAACCATAATGGGTTTATTGGCAATTGTGCGCCCCATTAACGCTATTGTTTCGTTATTTCCAGCGGTTTATTGGTGGCTAGATAAAGAAGATAAATCGACCAAAACTTTTGGCCATTGGCTAGCGGTTTTTGTGGGCGGTGTAATAGGTATTTTGCCTCAATTACTCTACTGGAAATACGCTACGGGAGATTGGATTTATTACTCGTACAACGATGAAGGTTTTTTCTTCACAGATCCTGCGATTTTAAAGGGATTGTTCAGTTTTCGTAAAGGGTGGTTGATTTACACTCCGCTCATGTTTTTAGCCTTTTTCGGATTTATTTCTCTATCAAAAAATCAAAAGAAGTTGGCTTTGCCTATTGCATTGGTAGTGGTGGCCTACACATTTGTAGCGTTTAGTTGGTGGTGCTGGTGGTATGGCGGTTCTTTCGGAATGCGCGCAATGATTGATATTTACGCATTATTGGCTTTCCCTTTGGCAGCGTTGTTTCACACCTCGTTTGCTCAAAAATCTAAATGTGCACGTTGGGCGGTTCTTACCGTTGCAATGGTATTAATTGGTTGGAACCAGTTGCAAACCTTTCAGTATAGAAAAGGTGTTTTGCACTACGATAGCATGACGGCAGACGCCTATAAAGCCATACTTTTTAGCACGAAATATCCTAAGAATTACATCGATTTGATTGAATCTCCGGATTACGATGCCGCCAAGAGAGGCGAAAACCGCTAAGGTTAATCATCGCTAATGGTAATTTCGGCTTCTTCGATTAACGCTTCGCATCGGTATTTTAAAAAGAGCTGTACAACGGTAACTACGTCTTTTTCGCAGTAGGTTTTAATGCGGTGAAGATTGTTTTCTTGGTGATATACGGTTCCTACCATGCTACCATCAATATCGTCTTTTGGAGTAGGGATATCGAAAACTGCGGCTAATAAATTGAGAGAAGTATAGTTTTTATAATCGCCAAATTTCCAGAGTTCTAGTGTGTCTAAATGCGGAATTTGCCACGGTTTTCTGCCCGCAATATCGAGTATGTGTGGAAGCTGAATTCCGTTAATTAACATTCTACGAGCGATGTATGGAAAATCAAATTCTTTGGCATTGTGACCGCACAGTAAGTGGTATTGAGAATGATAATGACTATCGAGTAAGGCTTTAAATTTTTTGAGAAGTATTTCTTCATCGTGGTGATAAAAAGATTTTAGCCTTAGCTGTTTGCCCGTAATGGTAGTGCGAACAAACCCCACTGAAATACACACAATTTTGCCAAACTCAGCGTAAATTCCGGCTTTGTTGTACAACGTTTCTGGTGTATCGTTTTCTTCTTTTTTTAAGAAGTTGGCTTTGCGTTCCCACAGAGGTTTAAAACGCTCTGGAACCTGCTCGTAATGGGCAAATTGGGGCACTGTTTCTATGTCTAAAAACAAGATGTTTTCAAGTGGAATTTTCTCAAGCATGGGGCGGTGTGTTTATTCGATGAGCACTCCTTTTTGGTCTAAAACGGGTAGGCTCACTAAATTTTCATCTATCAGAGAATCAGGTAAGAAGATATATTTTTTATCATAAATAGTGCGATCGATATAGTAGCTTAACCAAAACTCATTGGTAATGCCTAAAAGCTCTTCGGGTATAATTTCGTACTTAAGGGCAGATTGGGCATCTACTTTCTCTATAAATCTTCTTAAATCTGATGTGTTAATGCGCTCGCCTTTGGCTTCGCCATAGCCTTTAGAGGTAATCATTAAATTGGTAATGGCATGGTCGTTTTCGTTTATAATGTAAGCGGCCCACTCCATTTCGTTTTCTACTTTCTCTTTCACAATGGCGATGTGTACGCCTTCTACCTTCGGAAAAGGAATGTCTTTCTTCATAATTTATTACTTGCTATCTGCATACATTTCTAACGCTGCATCTACCCAGTGGTAAAAATCTTTAGGATGTTCGTCTCCAGCAGATTCTCTTTTATGCCCTAATCGCACAACTACCATATTTTCTTCTGGTATAACAATTACATACTGGCCCAAAATGCCTCGCATGTAAAATAGGTTGTACTTGTTTTTGTAATCAGGGAAGGTCCACCATTGGTATCCGTAGCGGGTGTTGGTCTGGCCATTTTTTTCTTTTAGCCAAGTAGCAGGTTGAGTAGCTTCGGCTACAAATATAGAATCGATGAGTGATTGTTGGTTCCATTTTCCGTGATGAAGTGCTAAATAACCCCAACGGGCAAAATCACGAGCATTCGAATTAAAACAGCAAAAGGCTTTTTCATTTCCATTTTCGTGGTCGAGACTCCAAAGTGCGTCTTGTTCTGCGCCCATGGGTTTCCAGAATTTTTCTGAGATGTATTCGCTTAACGTTTGCTGGGCAACTTCTTCTACTAAAAAGGCTAAAATTTGGGTGGTTCCGCTTTGGTAATTAAAGGTTTCGCCAGGGGTTTGGGTTACTTGGTATTCTTGATTCAGTTCAATTAAATCTCTTCCGTAGTTGGCTTTAGCTGGGTAAGCTAGCGGATTCATGTAATGCTCATCGAAGTTGATTCCTGAGCTCATGGTAAGCAAATCGCGAATGGTTAATTGAGCAGCATCGCCTTGGCAGTACTGCGGTAAATACTTGCAAACGGGATCTGCAACGCTGTTGATTTTCTTTTCTGTGATGAGGGATCCTACCGCAAAACTTACTATTGATTTTGCCATAGAAAACGAGTTAGAAGGTGTGTTTTCGGTATATTGATCCCAATATAACTCGGTACAAATAGAATCGTTTTTAATCACCAAGTAGGCAACGGATTCTAGGCGTTCTAACTCTTTTAGATGTTCGGTAGGAACCGGTGTTTGATTGTATTGAGTGCTTTGTGGCCAAGGTTGTGCTGTTTTTGGTGCTTCTACAATTCGATTAGAAAACGCAGAATACTCATCGATAGAAGGGCCCAATTTGCCCTTCATAACCGTTAACCGAATTACCGAATACAAGTAATCGTAGTGAGTGGCTACCAATAAAACATGAACAATTAGTAGCCCAACAATAAGATAGATTAAGCGCTTGGTCTTCTTCATTTTTCAACGGTTTTAAAGTTAAAAGTACCGTTTTTAATGAAGTTTTTACTCTTTAATGAGTACGAGGGTGATTTTGTTAAAATCAGCTGCTGCGTTAATTACTTTTTTAAACTCTTCGTAGTCTTCTTTTGGGTATTCAATTTGCTCGTAATCTTCTTCGTTATAAACGATTAGTTCTTTTCCGTTGAGTTCGTACCAACTTTTAAAGCGAGCGGTTCCTTCTAAAACATTGACTTCAAAGTTGAGCTCTTCTAGGTTTTTAGTAGCGTAATTTTCAGGCAATTGAACTTTAATTTTACGCGTATACTTGCGGTTGTAATTGTTTTCTATTGGATGTTGTCTTTCTAGGTTGCTGTAGAGATTAGACTGTTGCCCAATGAGTTGCCCAATGTTAAACAAGTATTTGTCGCCTGCTTTTTCAATTATTTTAGGGGAAACTATTTCGCCTTCGAAAATGAGCGGTTTTCTTTGCACATCTTCAATTTCGATGTTGTGCACTTCTGCTGTGTTAACGGTGGCATCTTCGCCCACGATTTTAACCATACCTTCTACCAATTCGGTTTTATTTTCTTCGTCAATAGCAGAAAAAAGTGGCTGCAATTCGTAAGCGGCATACCCATTCATTTCTCTTTTTACTTGAATGGGTATTTCTTGAGAAGGGTCTGATACATCGAGTTCAAGTTCTAAGGTAGTAAGTGTTTTTGATGCTGGAGCTGCTTCTATAAACTGTACTTTGCCTACAGCGGTAGAATAATCGCCTACGGTTACTTCTTTCAAAATTAATGCGTAGTTATGGGTAAACTCATACGGTAGCAAACCTAAGCGAGTCAATTCGCCATAGGCTACTAAATACTGATCAATTTCTGGGAAATAAAGAAACGATTCTTGTAGAAACGGAGTGGCCTCAAAATCTTTATCGAATTTAAGCTCGAAACGGTTGCAGTTTAATCCCATTTGGTAAGAAATACCGGCAGCATCTAAAAATGCACAGGTGATTTTTGTCATACCAAACTGGGTAGTAAACAACTCAGAAAGAGTTTTGTCTACATCGCTGCTTTTGGCTTGGTTAGAGATAAAATAATGCGTTTTTATGTAGTCTTCAATTGCTCTAATCTTATCTTCTAGCTGGGTATACGATTCAATTTTTATTTCTGACTTTAGTTTTTTCTTAATGGTTTTTAAGGTAGATTTTGAAAGTTCTGGATGGGAGTTGTTCCAAAAATTCTCAGAAATTTTACCGTAACTCACAAAGTTGCGGTTGTTGTAATAGCGATCTAGGGTGTAAAGAATACCACTTCGATACGCCAAATACGCATCGAACTGCTCGTTGGCCGTTGGTGGTAAAGAGTCTACCGTAAAATTGTATTCAATTACATTTTCGGCAATGCTATCGAATTCTGTGGGTTCAAAATCGCCATAGGTTTTAATGTTGAAACGCATAGCATCCGGACAAACTAAGCGAATGGTATTGTTTAAGTTCCAGGCACTGTTTTGCATACGAATTAAACGACCCTCTACTTGCGGATTGCTCTTAACAGTATACAATATTTCTACCTCAGCATCTTTTACAATACCATCGATAGGGAAGAAAAGATAAGAACCCCCATCTTCTAAGTTTTCAGCACTTTTTATGTTCGATTTATCGAAAAGAATGATTTCGCCATCTGGCAAGATTACGCGGGCTTTCGCATTTTCTAAGTTGATCAAGTTTTCGGTTGAGATATAAACCTGATTATAGTTCTCGATGGCTTTTTCGTTGTTAACTCTAATTTTCTTGTGAAAGGTGTAATATTCAAAAATTGATTGAGAAGCAACGTCTGAATAAAATTCAATAATTCTCACGTTTTTAGTAATAACAGCGGGCTGTTTTTGTAAAGAATCGTTGAGTTCTAAACGAACAGGTTCATCTTCCCAATCGTAGGTGAAATGAATCATTTGACCGAAAGAAGAAGTGTAAAAGGCAAAAAAGGCAAAAGCCATTAAAATGTGGGAAAGTTTCATAATTTTTCGAAAATTATTAACTCTGAAAACGAGTGGTTAAGTTCTTTAAGAATAGTTTGGTAATCAGGATATGCTTGCTCTGGAAGAAGTATAAATTTCTCTTCGTATTCGATGGTTACCAGCGCACTGTTTTGGTCGTTTTTCATCGAATAATTTACTTTGTAAGAAGCCACATCGTTAGAAATTACTCTGCTTTCAGGTAGTTGTTTTATTTTAAAACCTGGTGGCGGAGTAATCGACATAGCCACAGCAAATAACTGTTTATAATCTTGCTCTATAAAATGCGGATGTTCTTCTTCGTCTAGTTGGTAAGAAAGTATGTCTTTGAATAAATGCGGATTCAAATACACTTCGTTTTCGTAAGCTGTTAGGTAATCTTCTATCCCAAATTCGTAGGTGAGTTTTAGCGGTAAATCTCTTTCTGTTAGGTTGTTAGTGGCAATTAATTTCCCGTGAGATTTATCACTTCCTCTACTAAAAAGCGATTGAAAATAGCGATCTTTCTTTTCAGAAGTAAACGTGTTAATGCGTTCAACTACTTCGTTTTTCATGTAACCACCTAGATAGGCAGACCCGGTTCCTTCTACCTTTAAATCTTCACGAATAGTAATTGAAAATGTATCTAAATAACTGTTTTGTAATGCAGTAGCGGTAGGAACCGTTTCTATTCTAAAGCTGTCTTTCGAAAACTGAACAAGTGCCTCTTTACCCTGAATAAACGAGTTGGGTTGATAAATAGACAAAAAGTTAGCGGTAGCATCTAGAAAGTGCGGGGTTCCTACCGAATCGTAATAGGTGCAAATCATGTGGTTATCGATCAGCGGAGAAGGAAATTCAGAGTATTTGTAAGGTTTAACACGTGAGCCAATCCAGGTATGATGCCCTTTTATTCCTTGGCATTTAAGCAACGAAAAAAGTAAGTGACTCATATCTTTACAATCGCCAAACTTTCGTTGACAAACTAACTCAGCCGGGCGCGGAATAAAACCACCTAAACCATCTTCGAAAGCTACGTAGCGAATATTACTTTGCACCCAATAATAGATGGCTTTTACTTTTTCGAACTCGCTAGTTGTCCCAGCCACAATACTATCTGAAAGCGGTTGTAGAGATTGCCAATTTTCGGTGGCCAACGAATCGATAAAAGTGGCGTACCAACTGTTTAAATCGGCAATGGTGTTGAGAACAGCAACACGGCCCGTATCGGTTTTAATGTTGGCAATTCGAAATTGAATGTGCGGACTTAAATAGCTACTTGCGGGCGACTGCGCACCCATACGTATAACCGGCACATCTTTAAATACCCATTTGTGAACCGTATATTTTCGATCTTCTGTAGCTGAATATTCAATGTTTTCGGTTTCTGTACCGAAGGTTTTCCATTTTATTTCAACGTTTTTATCGCAATAGATTACCAGTTTAGATTCTACAATAGGTAAGAAAGAATTAAAGTAGAACGAACCTAAAAAACGAGGGTCTATGTAGTTGGTTTTGTAAGAATAATACGTTTTAGCGTTTTCGGTTATGCCAGAAAACTTGAAAGAAATTCGTTTTGAATCGTTGTAGAAAATACCATTACCAAAATCTTCGGCTTCGGTAAAATCGTCTACTTTCACCTTCTTGTATTTTCCGTTAGATGGAATACTCGAATATGCATCTATTATTGAACTTTCAACAAAAGAACTGGTATAAATAGAAGAGGTACTGTAACGCTTGGCTTTGGTGTTAAAGAGTAGTTTTTCGTAGGTATCAACAGAAGAAGTGGTAACTCCTTTTTTTGAGTGATAATCGATAGTAATTTCTTTTTGGTGAGTGAGAAAAACACCGTTAGATTTCGGATATTTTTCTTGCCACTTCTGAGACAATTCCTCAGGCGTTTGCCCTCTTAACGGAGAGCAAAGTGCCATCGAAATTGTAACCAAAACAAATAGAGATAAAATGTTTTTAAAGAGCATCTATAAGCGTTCCTGTGTTGTAAACTACTTGTTTTTCAAGTTTTCCGGTTGGAGAGTAATACTTGAAAGTTCCGTGTTTTTCACCTGCTCTATAATGAGCTTCTAAGTAAGGTTTACCCGACTCGTAGTAATACGTAGCTGGTCCGTTTAAAACATCGTTGGTATAGGTAAGCGATTCGGCTTTTTTACCATTGCTATAGTAAGTACTGGCTTCGCCTTCGTACATATAGTTTTCTGAATTGGAGGTATAAACTACTGTTCCGTTGTTGCGGTATTTAGTGTATTCGCCATTGATATAACCGTAGTAATATTCTTTAACGGTTGATTTTTTACCATTGGCAAAGTAGGCCTCAATTTTACCGGTTTCGTTTTCTAGCGGAATCATTTCTTTTAGGTTTCCGTTGGCATCGTTATACGAATAACCAAGAAGCAAATCTTGTTGGTAGAAAAGAACGTATTGTAAATTGCCTAAATCATCGAAATACTCGGCTTTGCCCTCTTTTTTACCGTTTTGGTAGTTGCGCGTTAACGAGATTTTACCGTTTGGATGATAGTATTTCCATTCTCCTGTTTTTTGGCCATTGGCATTGAAAGATCCTTCTGAGGTTTTTCTTCCGAAATCATCTTGGTACAACCAAACACCTATGCGGTTTCCGTAATTGTATTCTCCTCGAGTATCAATGGTTCCGTTGGGGTTTTTCCAAACCCAGATGCCATGTCGATCTCCGTTAAAAATTTCACCCTCGGTGTCTATGGTTCCTTCAGGATAAAACCATTGGTATTTACCATGTGTAACGCCATTTCTGTAATGGGCAATGCTTTTGGTATTACCGTTGGCAAAGGTTTGTTTTACCGTTTTGTCGCCCAATCGAATGTCTTGTTCCAAAACGAGGTTACCCAAGGTATCGAAAACCGAATAGGTTGAGCGTAAGTTGTTAAAATAGTTGATTTTAATGCTGGGTTGGCCGTTGAACCAATAGTCTGTGTAATCTCCGTATTTCTTCTCGTTGAGGTAATACATCGAATTGAGGGTATCTCCAAAGATGCTGAACTCGCATGAAACTCCGTTAATAACATCCTGTTCGTAATAGGTATACGACTTCGTGTTTCCGTTTCTATAAAGAGAATAAGCCAATCCATCTCTTTCTCCATTGATGTTATACATATCAATAGCGCTTAACTCGCCTGTTGCATAAAATGCACTGTCTTTAGCGTTGAGCTTATCTTGGTAGTATCTCTCTACTCCTGAAACTGAACCGTTTTCGTTGTAGTACGTCCAGATGCCAGATCGTTTTCCATCTTCGTATTTTCCTTGGGTTTGAATGTTCCCGTTCGGATAATACGTTTCTACGGCTAATTCATTTCTTTTGGTTTTGCCTTCGCCAATAATGTTTCCTTCTAAATCGTAGCAAACATAACTGGTGATGGTACCATTTTTAAAGGTTTCTTCACGAACCAATTTACCTTGGTAGTACGATTTAGAAACCCCGTTGATTTTACGGTTAGAATCGTAAGTGTATGAGTTTTCTAGAATTCCATCAATATCGTAAACTTCCCAATAATCGATGGGAGAACCTTTTTTGTAAGAGCCTTTTTCTCTGAGCTTTCCGTTAGGATGGTAAAACACCCATTCACCTTCTTTTAAGCCATCTTCTAATTTACCAGTAGAGTGAATGGTTTTGCCATCGTTGTGATAATAAGTAGCCGTTCCAGTAAGTTCACCGTTGTCGAAATGCTCTACAGAGCGTATTTTTCCGTTAGCGTAATAAGAAACAGCTGAATCTGAAAGTAGCCCTTCTTCGTTGTAAATATTGGTTCTGCGAATACCGCCCGTTAAGTTGAAATAATGCTGAACTCCGTTCTTTTTATCGTCTTTGTAATTGGTTTCGGCATACTTAGCACCGTTCACAAATTTTTCTTTTACAAGGCCTTGTACTTCTTCGTTCTCGTCTAACACATAATCGTAGCTGATTACATTGCCTTTGTGATAACTTCTGTACCTACCCACTTTTTTATCCTCAACAAAGTTAATTACGTGTGAGGTGTCTCCATTATCGAAAAACCAAACCCATTCTCCTTTTCGTTCTCCAGATTTGTTATAGCTGCCGATAGAAGAAATTACTTGGTTAGGATGGAAATAAACCCAATCGTCTACTGTGGTTTTACCCCCCTCAAGAGAGTATCCATTTGTGTAGTTACCATAAGCGGTTAAATTACCATCAGAAAAATGAAGTTGGGTTCCTTCAGGATGAATAGCCTCTTCGTGACGATCTCTACCTGAAATTGTAGCAATTTTTCCTCCAGTTCTGCGAATAAAATAAGTTAGATTGTTTTTCGGTTTGTTAGATTCTTTGGTGACTTTTGAATCTACGCCTCGGTAAGAAATGAGCAAATAGATTATTTGATGATCGAATTCTTCTTTTTCTTTTAATTGAGCGTAGAGGTCAAGATAGTTTTCGTTCCAGAAAGGTTTAGAAGGAACCGTTTTCGGCAACTTTTCGTAAAGCAAGTGTAACGATTTGGCGATGTTAAAGCTTTTAAATTTCGACTTGATTTTATATTCATCACTAAGAGCAATTCGGTTCTCGAAAAGAAGATCAATTTCTTCTAAGTCAAGTGCTTGAGGTATTTTTACTGGGTCTTCAACTTTTTCGTGATTATTTTCTGCTAAAGATTCTAAGTACGCAATTCTGGTTCTACTTAAATCGCTTTGGTTATCTAAAAGGGCGGCTGTTGTAATGCAAATTAAACCTTCGGTGATGTAGCCGTTTTCTGCGTAAGTAAGACCTAACTTTGTATGGGCATCTACATTGTAATAGTTAAAGAAAATAGCTTTTTCGTAAAAATCTACTGCCTTTTCAATGTTATCTAAATCTTTGTGTAAATCTGCCTTGTGTAAATAAAGATTCGAAGAGTAAGGAAACTTCTTTAAACCTTCTTCTATGGTTTGGGCAGCTTCGTCAAACTTTTCTAATTCTTTTAATGCTGAAACTTTCTGTAGCAAATACCTGTGCTCAGAATTGCCCGGGTTTTTCAGAGCCTCTTCTAAAAGACCAATCGATTTTTTGGCGTTACCCATCTCGGTAAGAAGAAAAATTCGATCGCCTAATGCTTTCATGTAATTAGTATCAGAAACATGAATAGTTTCTAATGTTTCAATAGCACTGAGCGTATCACCTTCTTCTACATCTTCGTAGGCGCTTTCTAACAATATGTAAGAAGGATCGTACTTGTAAGTATTTTGGGCATTAGTGGTTAGGGAACCTATCAAAAAAAGGCACCCTAAAAGAGGTGATTTAGAAGCGAAATTCATAAGTACAACAGGGTTTAATTTCTCCGAAAATAACCAAGTTGTTCAATAGTTAGTCATTAATTCTTATATAATTTAGATTATAATTTGAAATTGTTCGACAATATGGCCTTGTAATTTTTGCTGAACTTCTTGAATATTTATTTTTTCTCCTAACTCTTTTTCCATGCTTGTAACGGCCTTGTCGTCTATACCACACGGAACAATATTTCCAAAATAATCAAGGTTAGCATTTACATTAAAAGCCAAACCGTGCATCGTTACCCAACGGGAACAACGAACACCCATTGCGCAAATTTTTCGAGCATTTTCTCCTTCAGGATCAATCCAAACACCCGTATAACCCGGATATCGATCTCCTATAATTCCATATTCTGCCAGTGTTTTAATCACAGCTTCTTCTAAAAAACGCAAGTATTTATGGATGTCGGTAAAAAACTGCTCCAAATCAAGAATAGGATAACATACAATTTGCCCAGGACCATGGTAGGTGATATCTCCACCCCGATTGATTTTATAAAAAACAGCCTTTTTCTCTTTTAAGCCTTCTTCTGAAAGTAAAAGATTATCAAGTGAGCCACTTTTTCCTAAGGTGTATACATGCGGATGTTCACAAAAAATGAGATGATTCGGTGGAGTAATAATTGGTTCATTGGCTTCTTCTTTTTTTCGATTCGCCATTTTTAAATCAACAATCGACTTAAAAATTTCTTCTTGCTTACTCCACGCCTCTTGGTAGTCGATTAATCCCCAATTCTCAAGTTGCACTTTTCGAACCTCATCCACTGTTTTCATACTACAAAAGTACGGGTTGTTTTGTTTTCTTGATATAGCGGTAGGAACCGTGTTTTGCTTGATTTGTGCTGCTTGTTATAATAAAAGAGATTTTTTTTTTTCGGCATTTTGAGTTGGATTCTATGAAAAGAATGTAAAAAAGAGATTCTTCTCTTTCTTTTGGCTTGAACCAAAAGAAACAAAAATTCAAGGCTGCGTATTAGATTTTGTTGAACTACTGGCGTTCACTCCACTACCTCACCCGAACTCGCAAACGGCATTAGCGCCTTTTTTGACAAAAAGTCGATGCCTGAGCTCAAACAGCGTGTTCGGTTTCGCTGCGCTCACTGGTATTTCTACCAAAACCATCCGATGCCGAAAATCTCAAGTCTACCGACTTGATAGGGTTTTTAGAGATTCTGAGTTAGATTCTTTAGAGAAGATGAAAGTCTGCAGTTTTCATTGTTCAAAAACAAAGAGTGCTCAAATCCAAATTCGATTGGAAATCGGATACTGTGACTTTTGTCAGTGATAGATGTTTTTGCCACCGCAGTTGCGATTTTTGTTCAAAAAATCAAAGCACGTAGGTGGAGCAAATAACAT
>JBLWWK010000013.1:0-78768 GCA_048267965.1 Salibacteraceae bacterium | reverse complement strand
CGATGCCTGAGCTCAAACAGCGTGTTCGGTTACGTTGCGCTCTCTGGTATTTCTACCAAAACCATCCGATGCCGAAAGGTTCAAGTCTACCGACTTGATTAAGGTTTTTACAGATTCTGAGTTGGATTCTTCTTGAAAGATGAAAAAACTACAATTAAGATGAAAAAGTGAAGATTTCTGTTTCACCAGAAGACAAAAGAATGCCTTCTGATGAAAAGAATAAAAAGTAACTAATTAGAAATGTTTACCGAATAGTTCTGTTGGTAATATTTTCGTCATATTTTGTGATGAATACATCTAATTTTGCTTCATCAATATTTCCTTCTAAGTCTAAAACTTTTTCTTCTAATAAAAGTTTTACAAAATACTTAAAAGAATACGACTTTAAACTGGCTGTTTCTACTCTCTTATTACTCTCGATAAATGTGATTTGATTAAAGTCATCTTCTGAATAGCCACTGGTTTCATTGTCGTTTCTAAGAATGAAAATGATTTCTTTTTCTTTACCGATTGTGTACAGCGAAAATTGCTTGGCGGCAGCTTTCTTTTGATACTCAAAGCGGGTGGTTCCGTCAACGGTCACAAAGCCTTTTTTAAATTTTACTTGTTGAGCGGTGGCTGACTCTACAGCAAATAATGCGATGAAAGCAAATACAAAGTTTAACAACTTCATTTTGTTAAATGGTTTATTTCGAGTTAGATAATTAAATTGGTTTCTAACTCAATGATGAATAAAATAGTAAAGGCCGCTAAAGTAGCTTTTTATCACTTTTTAAATGAGTATTGTAGGAACACAATTCGGGTTCCTACCGATAAAATGTACCTTAGCTGAACGCTGTGAACAGGGAGATAATTGATATCAATGATTTTACCGTTTTGGTTGAAGAGGCAAGGACGAACGAAGTTTCGGTAGATCGATGTTTCTTTGATGAGCCTGTGATTGCTGTTGCGTTTTACGGTTCGGGAAATGTAGATTTATCGGTTCAGTTGGGTGAAAAGAATGCTCGTTTTCAACATACTAAGGGGTTGGCTTTATCTTTTTACGCTGAAAATCAAGTGTGTTTTGAGCATACGGTTACTCCATCTACTCCGTTAGAATGTGTAGTAATAGCCACCAAAGCGAGTGATTTAGCTAAGTTGCCTCGACAAGAATTTTCACTTTTTAAAGAGTTAACTCAGCAATTGGTAAATCCTACAGAACTCTTTGTTGAAGGTCCTTCGTTTTATATGTCTGTTGAGATGCAATCGATAGTAAATCAGATCTTTAACAACCGATTTGTGGGGGAAGCTAAGATGTTGTTTTTCAAAGCACAAGTTACCTCTTTGTTAGCCCATTTTTTTGGAGAACTTTCTGTCCTGCAGAATAATCAACTGAGTAAGGCCGATTTTGAAAAACTACAGTTGGCACAGCAAATTTTAGAAAATAGGGTAGAGGAGCCTCCTTCTTTAACGGAACTAGCGAAAGAAATTGGACTTAATACTCACCAATTAAAATCTCAGTTTAAAGAGGTGTTTGGGGTGCCAGTTTTTAAGTATTTACAAAATCATCGATTAGAAAAGGCGCATGCTTTATTAAGAGAGCAAGGGTATACTGTTCAAGAAGCTGCTTGGCAAGTAGGTTACGATAGTTTAAGCTCTTTTTCCAATGCTTTTGCTAAGAAGTTTGGTGTGCGACCTAGTGAAGTTCGCTAGTTTCTTTTCGAACAAATCTTTTTTCTTTTCAAACAACTTAAAGAACATTCAGCATTCGACATTTGCATCATCAAAAATTATAGATGATTCAATAGTTGAGTGTATGAAAAATGTTGGTTTACTGTTTATTCTTTTCCTTCTTTTTCAATGGGTATATCCTCAGAAAAAAGAAATAAACTACGATGCTTTAGAATTGAAAGATAAAGCATTTGAAATATTAGAAACATCGTGTAATTATTGTCACGATAAAAGAAATCCTAGCAAGGTGTTTAGTGCTGAGAATATGTCAACCTATTTTACCGATATTTATGTTCAGGTATTTGTGAAGAAAAGAATGCCTAAAGGACGAAATAATTCGTTATCACTAGACGATCAGAAGGTTTTGTTACGTTGGATTTCAACTTTAAATAATCAGTAAAATGGAGTTGTCAATAAAACCTATTTTGCTGATGGTAGCGGTAGTATTAACTGGCCTTTCGGCAGGATTATTTTACGGTTGGGAAGTTTCGGTAATCCCAGGAACGAAGAGAGTAAGCACTGCTGCTTATTTAGAAACCATGCAGCAGATAAACAGAGCTATATTGAACCCGCGATTTTTCATCGTGTTTTTTGTAAGTTTCTTTATGTTGGTAGCGGGTTCCTACAGTCTGAAAAGCGCAAGTTTACCGGCTTTTTATTTCTTATTGGCTTCTACAGTCGTTTATTTTGTAGGAACCCTACTGGTAACTGGAGCGGGCAACGTACCGATAAACAATGTGTTAGATGCGCAAAATTTAGAACTGCTTTCGTCTGAAGATTTGGAAAGTTTACGAAAGAAAATTGAATCTAGATGGAATCAGCTTCATTCGATTCGTACGTGGTGTTCGGTGCTGGCCTTCGTGCTCAGTGTAGTTTCTCTCTACTTTTATTCATCATCAAATTCATAAACATGTCGTTTTTTTCTCACTTAGATTCGTTGTCAGACATCACCGATATCACCTTCTACGATCGCAAAAGATTAGGTCCGTTAGATGCCGCTTCTCACCATATTATGCGCGGAGAATCTGAATTCTCAGAGGCTGAAAGGGAAATGATGGCCGCCTATGTATCAGGCTTAAATGCATGTGCGTTTTGCTTTGGTTCTCACCAAGCAGTTGCTCAACAATTTGGGGTAGATGAATCGCTTTTTCAAGCCTTACTGCACGATGTAGATTCGGCTGATATTGCCCCTTCGTTAAAACCAGTGTTCAAGTATTTAAAGAAATTAACGCAACACGCAGCTCAATTAACACAGCGCGATTTCGATGCAATTTTAGAAGTAGGATATACTGAAAAAGCCATTCAAGATGTGATTTTGGTAGGATCCCTTTTCAACTTCTATAACCGATTACTAGACGGGCATGGTATAAAAGGGAATGAAGCTATTTACCAATTTGGATCTACTCATTTGCATAAAAATGGCTATCGTGTGCCGTGGTTTATCAGCTATGTGCGCAAGGGTTTTATGAAGCAAAAGAGGAAGAAATTACTAAAAATGATGAAGGAGGGGTAAATGGTCTTTCTTCTTGCTCGAAAAAGATTAAAACAATTCTTCTTTTCCTTTTTGTCTTGATACAGGGCAACAACTTGGGAAGTTGTTGAGTTAGCACGTGGGAGAGAAAAGCGAAGAGTTTATTCTTAATTTCTTTTGTCTTGAAACAGGGCAATAGCTTGGGGAGCTATTGAGTCAGCTGGTGGGAGGAAACAAAAGTTCAAGAATCATAAAAAGGTGTTGCTGCGCACCGGCAACACCAAAACTAAAATCGCTCCAAGGCTTCGCGATTTCTTCACGTTTTGGGTTGCCTACACTGCCTTATGATTCAGGTATTCGTTTTAACAACGAATTAAGGTTTTTACGGATTCTGGTTTAGATTCTTTGAAAAGAATGAAAAAAGAGATTATTCTTTTCCTTTTTGTCTTGATACAGGGCAGCAATTTGGGGAATTGTTGAGCCAGCAGGTGGGAGGGAGCAAAAAGTTCAAGTCTACCGTCTTGATGAAGGTTTTTACGGATTCTACGTTAGATTCTGCGTGAAAGATGAAAAAGCAGAATTCTTACTTTGATTTTTGCAGCGGATAATATTCCAATAAAAACACTACAACATTTATCTTCGCAAGGCTTGCCAATAAATGTGTTGAACGCTCTATGGATCATTTTTTTAAAGACTACATTCTGCAAATTACCAATGCTCAATCCATTCTGAAAATGGAGCCAATTCAAGAACTTTGGAGTGGATATGGACAGATTTTACGTGTGTTTTTACAGGGCGCTTCTTCGGAGTCGGTGGTGGTGAAATGGATGAATGGAAAGGGAAACTCCACGCATCCTAGAGGTTGGAACAACAGCGCAGGTCACCAACGAAAGCTGCGTTCGTACGAAGTGGAAAATTTCTGGTACCAAAATTATGGGGATAAATGCAGTGCGCGAATTCCTCGGTGTTTTGGGTTCGTACAGCAGGAAGAGAAGTCTATTTTGATTCTCGAAGATCTCAATCTAGCGGGTTTTCCGATTCGTTTGCAGCAAGTGAATCCGATTCAATTCGAAAATTGTATTGAGTGGTTAGCAAAGTTGCACGCTTCATTTATGAATGTAAAACCTGAAGGGTTGTGGGAAACGGGATCCTACTGGCACCTTGCTACCCGTGAAGAGGAGTTGGATGTCTTAGATGATCAAAATTTAAAAAATGCCGCACCAGCTATCGATAAAACGTTGAGTAGTTGCAAGTATCAAACGCTGATTCATGGCGATGCCAAGTTGGCTAATTTTTGTTTTGGTGAGAAGCATGCAGTGGCGGGAGTAGATTTTCAATATGTAGGTGGCGGTTGCGGAATGAAAGATCTTGTATACTTTGTGGGAAGCTGTTTGCCAGAGACCGAATGTGAACGACAAGAGGAGAGAATTTTGAATTTCTACTTTCAAAAATTGCAAGAATTTTCTGTTCAATCTATCGAGGAAATAGAACAAGAATGGAGGCCTCTTTATCGGGTGGCTTGGGCCGATTTTCATCGATTTTTAAAAGGTTGGAGTCCAACCCACTGGAAAATCAATAGCTACAGCGAACGAATTACCTGTGAGGTGGTGAATCAATATACGTAATGCAGCAAGAATAAAGTGGTTTACTGCGAAACCAGAATTCAAGTTTGATTAGCAACAACCAGAAACAAAAAAAGCTCTTCGTTTGAAGAGCTTTTTGAGCGGTCCGGACGGGATTCGAACCCGCGACCCCATGCGTGACAGGCATGTATTCTAACCAGCTGAACTACCGGACCAATATGTTAATAAGACAACGTCTTACTGTGTCACTTTTTCAAGTTTGTTACCCTTTTTCTGAAGGGGCTGCAAAGCTAATAAACTTAGGCGATACAGGCAAAATCTTTTTTCGATTTTTTTTCAAACTTTTTTGAGAACGACCCCTTTCGTTTTGGGAGCGACAAAAGTATAACAGTTTTCAATTTCTCCAAACGTTTTTAGAAAAATTTACTGGCTTTTTCTTCGCTTAGAGAGGAATTGAAGCAACACTTTATCAAAACCATCCTGAATATCAACCGGTACGAAGTCAATTCCCATTTGACCACAGCGAATATTAAATTCTTGAAATTTTTCGTTAACCAACTTGCGATAGGCTTCTTGGGCTTGAAAAGGGTTCATTTTAATCTTTTCGCCCGTTTCTTGGTCAATAAAAGTATACGGTCGATTTTCAAATTGAAACTCCATTTCAGTTGTTCTGTCCAAAACATGAAACAAAACTACCTCGTGTTTGTAATGCTTCAGGTGCAACAAAGCCTCAAAAAGAGCTTCTTCGTTTTCGTCACCTTCCATCATATCAGAAAAAATCACCACTAAACCCCGCTTATGAATTCGTTCTGCAATCTCGTGCAGTGATTTTGCCGTTGCAGTTTGCTTTTGTTTATGTTCATCAGTAGGAACCAATAACTTTTCCAATGAGGCATACACCAATTGAATGTGCTGAGCATTTAACTGGGCTTTATTGTGAAAATGAACCTGCTCATCGAAAAGTGATAAACCTACCGCATCGCGTTGCATTCGCAGCAAATGGGTAAGGGCGGCAGCCGCCTCTACCGAAAAGTGTAATTTGCTTTTCTTGCGGTTGTCTTCAGGGTAGTGCATAGAGCCAGAAGTGTCTATAATAATCTGGCATCTTAAATTGGTTTCTTCTTCGTATTGCTTGGTAAAGAGCTTCTCGGTTTTAGCAAATAGTTTCCAGTCTAAATGGCGCGTAGATTCACCTTTGTTATACTGTTTGTGCTCGGCAAACTCAACAGAAAAACCATGAAACGGACTTTTATGTAAGCCCGTAATAAAGCCTTCTACCACTTGGCGAGCTAATAATTCGAGTTGGCTAAATTGCCTAATCTTCGGATTCGAACGTAACGACATATCAACGAAAATAACCAAAAAAAAAGCAGGCCGTGAGGCCTGCTTTAAATGCTATTCTAAAACCTTGTTTTAAAGGTGCGCATCTAATTTCTTAGATAAAACATCTTTATTTACGGCTCCTACTTGCTTGTCTACAATTTCACCGTTTTTAATCACTAATAAAGTAGGGATTGAACGAATTCCAAACTGACCAGCAATCGCTTGGTTTTCATCAACATTCACTTTTCCGATTACAGCTTTGCCTTCATACTCGGTAGCCATTTCGTCTACGATGGGTCCAATCATCTTACAAGGTCCACACCATTCTGCCCAGAAATCTACCAATACTGGTTTGTCAGATTTCATTACTGCTTCTTCAAAGTTTGCTTCTGTTATTTCTAATGCCATTTCTGTTGATTTTTAATTCTTGAACAAAAGTAATACGATTTATTTGTACATACAGGTTCCTACAATAAGTAATGATTTATACTGTTATAGTTTTCTGTAATGCAATTTAAATTCTATTATTTCAATTTATAGTTTAAGTGAAGTTTCTTCTCTAACGATTCTAAAAGAGTAGGTGTTAACTCAACACTTACCGATTTGCTCTTAAGCGGAACATTCAACTTTTCTTCTTTATCCCAAAGGCGAATTCTAATTCTACAAGAACCCTTGTTGCTTTCGAAAAGTTGCTCCATTTCGGTAAGCAACTCATCGTTTATGCTGGCAATATCTACATTTATTTCGAGGCTTTTAGCAATTTTATCTCGAATGGATGCTAAAAGTTCAATTCTCGATATTTTGAATTCTAGTTGACCATCGTTTCCCCACTTGCGTTCTTTGGCTTTCCCTTGCACAAAAAGAAACCAATCGGGCATCATGTATTCTTTAAATTTAATGTAGTCGTCACCAAACAAAAAGAACTGAAAAGAATCATCGTAATCTTCTAAAGTCAGCGTTCCAAAAGGCTTACCCGTTTTGGTAGTTCTGTGTTCGAAAGAAGATACTATGGCCGCAAACTTGGCTTCTTTCCCTCTAATTTTATCGAGATTATTTAGTTCTGTTAGATTAGAGTTGCAGTAATGGTCAATTTCTACTTTGTAATCATCTAACGGATGCCCCGATATATAGAAACCCACTACTTCTTTCTCTCGCTTCAATTTTTCTAGTGTGTTCCATTCTGTAGCGGGCGGTATCGTAGGCTCCGGAATTTTCACTTCAGAGGCCTCTCCAAACAAAGATACTTGAGCACTATTGGCAGATTCTTGTTGAGAGGCTCCAAACTTCACCACATTCTCAAGAAATAATCGTCCGTTATCTTCTGCAAAATATTGCGCCCTGTGAACACCTTGAAAAGAGTCGAAACCACCGCCCAATGCTAAACTTTCAAAAGCTTTTTTGTTACAAGCTCTTAAGTCAATGCGTTTTGCAAAATCGAAAATACTACTGTAGGAACCGTTTTTCTCTCGTTCTGAAATAATGGCTTTAACGGCACCATCACCAACGCCTTTTAACGCTCCCATACCAAAACGGATTTCGCCACTTTGGTTTACCGTAAACTTTAGTTGAGATTCGTTTACATCTGGCCCCAGTACCGCGATGCCCATTCTACGACACTCCTCCATAAAGTTGGTAACTTCTTTAATGTCGTTCATGTTGTTGCTCAACACGGACGCCATGTATTCTGCTGGGTAATTGGCTTTTAAATAGGCCGTCTGGTAAGCCACCCAAGCATAACAAGTAGAGTGCGACTTGTTAAATGCGTAAGAAGCAAAGGCTTCCCAATCTTTCCAAACTTTTTCGAGGGTTTTCTTATCGTGACCACGTTCTTCACCTTGGTTCAGAAACTTAGGTTTGAGCATTTCCAGTAAGTCGAATTTCTTCTTACCCATTGCTTTTCGCAATGTATCGGCTTCCCCTTTTGTAAAGCCAGCCAATTTTTGCGAAAGCAACATTACTTGCTCTTGATACACGGTAATACCATACGTTTCTTTCAGGTATTCTTCCATGTCGGCCAAATCGTAGGTAATTTCTTCTTTACCGTGCTTACGCTTAATAAAAGAAGGAATGTACTCTAGCGGCCCTGGTCTGTACAGGGCATTCATAGCAATGAGATCGGCAAACGTGGTAGGTTTTAACTCACGCATGTATTTCTGCATACCAGCCGATTCGTATTGGAATATACCAATGGTTTCACCTCGCTGAAAGAGCTCATAAGTAGGGGTGTCGTCTAACGGAAAAGAGTCGGGGTCAAGATCTATTCCGTGGCGTTCTTTTACAATGGCACAAGCATCTTTAATAAGGGTGAGGGTTTTTAAACCCAAGAAATCCATCTTCAACAACCCAGCATCTTCTACCACTGAGTTATCGAACTGGGTGCACCACATATCAGAGTCTTTGGCCTTAGCTACGGGAACGTATTTGGTGATATCGTCTGGTGTAATGATTACACCACAGGCGTGAATCCCCGTATTTCGAACCGAGCCTTCAATAATACGTGCTTGGTTCAGTACCCTCGAAGAGAGTTCGGTTCCTTCAGATAATTTTAAAAGAGCCTCTGCTTTCTCGAGTAATTCTGCATTGCCCTTGAGTTTTTCTTTTAAACCAGGTTTGTCGAGGGCAAAAAGTTTACTCAATTTCATTTCAGGAACCAACTTGGCCACGGTGTCGGTTTCAGGAAGCGGTAACTCCATTACACGACCCGTATCTCGAATGGCAGATTTTGCCGCCATAGTTCCATAGGTGATAATTTGAGCCACCTGATTTTCACCGTATTTATCGATTACATAGTCGATTACTTGCTGGCGACCTTCATCGTCAAAATCGATATCGATATCGGGAAGCGATACACGATCAGGATTCAAGAAACGCTCAAAAAGTAGGTCGTATTTGATAGGGTCTACGTTGGTGATTCCAATACAATAAGCCACTGCCGAACCTGCGGCAGAACCCCTTCCGGGTCCTACAGAAACGCCCATTTCCCGTGCAGCGGTGGTGAAATCTTGTACAATTAAGAAATAACCTGGATAACCCGTTCGTTCAATGGTTTCTAACTCAAAATCGAGACGTTGTCGAATCTCATCAGTAATTTCAGTATAGCGTTTTTTGGCTCCTTCGTAGGTTAGATGCCGTAAGTAAGCATTTTCACCTCGTTTACCACCATCTTTTTCGTCTTCTTGATGAACAAATTCTTGCGGAATATCGTATTTCGGCAAAAGGACGTCACGAGCTAATGTATACCGCTCACACTGGTCTACAATCTTTTGAGCATTGGTAATGGCTTCAGGTAAGTCTTTGAACAACTCTTTCATTTCGGTGCTCGACTTGAAATAGTATTCTTGGTTAGGAAGTCCGTATCTAAAACCTCTCCCACGACCAATGGGCATGCTCTGTTGAACACCATCTTTTACACACAACAAAATATCGTGTGCATTGGCATCTTTTTTAGAGATATAATAAGTGTTGTTAGAAGCGAGTAGGGGAATGTTGTATTGCTTGGCGAATGAAATCAGCACTTGGTTAACACGGTCTTCGTCTTCTTGACCGTGACGCATTATCTCTATGTAGAGATTTTCTCCGAATTGTTCTTTCCACCAAAGTAACGACTCTTCAGCTTGCTTTTCACCCACATTTAAAATTAAGTTGGGAACTTCACCATATAAGTTTCCCGTGAGGCAGATTACATCTTCTTTGTATTTTTCAATATCGTTTTTATCGATTCTAGGAACGTAATAAAACCCTTGTGTAGCCGCTATAGAAGCTAGTTTGGCTAAGTTGTGATAGCCTTTTTTGCTTTTAGCTAACAGAACAACCTGTGCACCGTTGTCTTTTACCGATTTGTTGTTACGGTCTTTACAAACAAAAAATTCGCAACCAACAATGGCGGTTACTTCTTGCTCGGTAGGTTCTTTGCCAGCAGCAATTAATTCTTCGTTTTTTGCTTTTGCTGCTCGGTTATGGTTAGCGGCCGCCATGGTGAAATGGTAAGCGGCCATCATGTTTCCGTGGTCGGTAAGCGCAACCCCGGGTTGTTTGTTTTTGGCTGCGGCAGCTACCAAAGCTTGCACCTCTGAGGTGGCTTGAAGAATAGAATATTGAGAATGATTGTGAAGATGAGAAAAACTCACCTCTGCCAATTCTTCTAAGTTTTGTTTCAGTTCAGATTTACTCAGCTGCTCAGATTCTTCTGGCTGCTGGCGCTTTCTTATTTTGTCACTCTCTTTTTTAAGATTCATGTGACGGAGCCCAACGGTAGGAACCACCGATGAATTAGCTTCAAAGAAAGCCGCGTATTGTTCGCTATCTAGAGAAAGTTCTTCTTGTGAAAAAACACGAATTCTGATTAACTCGAGAAAGCAGCGAGTGGTAGCCTCTACATCGGCAGTAGCGTTGTGTGCCTCGGCAAAAGGTTCGCCAAACAAGTGTTCGTGAAGTTCGGTAAGGGTAGGAAGCTTAAATTTACCACCTCGTCCGCCAGGAATTTTACAAAGTTGGGCAGTAGTTTCGGTACATGTATCTAAAACCGACAGTTCTGTCAATGGAGTAGTATCGAAGTTCATACGAACCAACTCACTCCCCATCACATTGATATCGAAATCAATATTTTGCCCTACCACAAACTCTGCTTGTTGAAGGGCGGCTGTAAATTTCTCTAAAACTTCTTGAAGTGAAATCCCTTTTTCTTGCGCTAATTCGGTAGAAATGCCGTGAATTTGCTCAGATTGAAAAGGAATATCGTACCCGTCAGGAGTTACCAAATAGTCTTGGTGATCGACCATTTTACCGGTGTGATCGTGCAATTGCCAAGCAATTTGAACACAACGTGGCCAGTTATCCGTATCGGTAATAGGCGCGTTAAAATTTTTCGGTAGCCCGGTGGTTTCTGTATCGAAAATTAAATACATCTAGTATTCAGTGTTTTGTTTCTGGAATGAGATCGTAAAAATCGAAGTACTAAATTAGCGAGAAGATTAGTTAAAATCTACGTGTGTTTATAACTTGCGTGGCTAGCGAGTTCCTTCCCATTCAGCATGGAATTGCTCTAGAAATTGAACCATGTAGACGTGTCTTTTCTCAGCCATTTCTTTGGCAGGAACCGTATTCATTCGGTTTTTTAATAACAACAACTTTTCGTGAAAGTGATTAATTGTATGCGAGTGTTGGTTTTGGTATTCTTCGAAACTTTGGTGAGTGGCAGGCGATTGGTTAGGAACGAACATAGGTCGGTGTTTAGAACCCCCATAAGTAAAAGCACGAGCAATACCGATGGCACCAATAGCATCTAGTCTGTCGGCATCTTGAACAATTTGACCTACTATAGAAGGAGGCAGTGAAGCTACACCTGCGCCTTTAAAAGAAACCATTTTTACATTTTCGGTAGCCCAATCAATAATGCTTGCATCGCAATGGATGCTGGTTAAAAATTCGGTTATTTGCTCGGTAGATTGGTCTTTACCCTTGTTGAGTTTATGATCGCCTAAATCGTGTAATAGGGCAATGAGTTCTACTTTTTGGGCGTTGGCTTCTTCAATTTGTTCGCAAAGATGAAGAGCTGTATTTCTCACTCGATCGATATGATGCCAGTCGTGACCGGTTCCTTCCCCTGCAAATTGATCTTTAATAAAGCGTTCGGTTTTCGATATAATGGTTTTAATATCAGTCATTTCGTTAATTTTGAGGGCTGCTGAATGAGGGAGGTTTACGAAACAACAAGATTAACGAACTTTTGCCTCAAATTTAAGTTATTGGTATTGAATTTATTTACATCTTTGCCGCCCAATTGTTTAACAGGGTTTCGGACCCTAACAACTTAACAATATGCCAGTAAAAATTAGATTACAAAGACACGGGAAAAAAGGGAAACCATTTTTTCAATTAGTAGCAGCTGATTCAAGATCAAAAAGAGACGGACGTTACATCGAAAGATTAGGTTCTTACAACCCGAATCACGATCCTGCGATTATCGACATCAATTTTGATCGTTGCTTACATTGGGTACAAGTAGGTGCACAACCAACTGATACCGTAAGAGCAATTTTATCTTATAAAGGTGTGTTAATGAGAGATCACCTTAACCGCGGGGTTAAGAAAGGTGCTTTAACGCAAGAGCAAGCAGACGCTAAATTCGAGAAATGGCTTGAAGAAAAAGCGGGCAAGATTGACGCGAAAAAAGACAAATTAAGCAAAGCTGAGCAAGATGCTAAAGCAGCAGCTCTTAAAGCAGAAGCAGAAGTGAACGAGAAGCGTAGATCTGAGATCGAAGCTCGTAACGCTGAATTAGCTGCTGAAGCTAACGGAAACGCTGAAGAAGCAGATGCTGCTGAAGCGGCTGAAGAAACTACCGAAGAGCCTAAAGCTGAGTAAATTATCAGCATGAACAGAGATGATGTTTTCTATCTTGGTGATGTTGTTAAAGTTCATGGTTTTAAAGGTGAACTAGGTCTTAAACTAGACGTTGACGATCCTAGTGATTACAAGAGATTGGAATCAGTTTTTGTTGAAATCAACAATGAACTGGTTCCTTTTTTTGTGGATAGAATTCAGATTAAACACAAAGGCTTAGCCGTTGTGAAATTTGAAGGTGTAGACGCTGAAGATGACGCCAGAGTTTTGGTAAAATCTAAACTGTTTTTACCCCTCGAAGTGTTGCCACCGCTTGAAGGCAACAAGTTTTACTTTCACGAAGTGATTGGCTTTAAAGTTACAGATACCCAGTTTGGTGAAGTAGGAACCATTGTTTCTATTAACGATGAAGCCGCTCAACCTTTGATGTTTATTACTACCGCTCAAGATCAAGAAGTAATTGTTCCGCTTATAGATTCTGTAATCACAGAAGTAAAAAGAGACCAAGAAGAGTTGGTAATTACGGCTCCCGAAGGGCTTATTTCTTTCTATCTTTCTGAAGGTGAAAAGTAGTTTTCGCTTTAAAAAATTCGAAATTCTTCAATCTAATCAAGTCTTTAAGGTAGGAACCGATGGTGTATTGCTAGGCGCTTGGTTTACTCCTCTACAAGACCACTTGAATTTACATTTGGCAGATTGGGGAGCAGGTACTGGCTTAATTGGTTTAATGTTGGCTCAGCGTTTTCCTCAAACGCAAATCGATTTGGTAGAAATGCATCCAGATGCAAAAATTCTGTGCGAAGAGAACGCGAAAAATCACCCGAAAAGCGCAAATATTAGTGTTCTCGGTTCCTACATTGAAGAATTGCCAAGCCACCAAAAGTGGGATGTAATTTTGAGTAATCCGCCTTATTTTCAGAACGATTTAAAATCTACCCAACGGTTATCTCATGCCCGTCATTTAGATCAGCTTTCGTTGGTTAATTGGATGGAATTGGCAGCTGAACATACCCATGAAAAAGGGGAGTTGGCCATGGTTTTTCCAGCAGAAATGTGGGCAGAATTACACCAAAACATAGAAAATACTTCTTTTCACCTTGTGAAGAAAACAGAGGTGAAAGGCCACGAATCGGCACCCGTAAAGAGGGTTTTAGCGCATTGGAGTAAAACGGCTGTGGCTGAGGTAAAAACCGATACACTCATAATTGAAAAAGCTCGGCATCACTACACCGAGCAATACCGAGCTTTAACAAAAGACTTTTACCTCAAGTTTTAATAACCGGTGTAAACACCTTCTTTTTCGGTAAATTCTATGCCGTAATTTTCTAGTTCTTTTAATACCGGTTGGTATACTTCTTTGTTAAGCGGAAGTTGCACCCCAGGAGTAGAAATGGTTCCGTCAAGAATCATTTTCATACAAATTCCCACAGGCAGACCTACTGTTTTGGCCATGGCCGTTCTTTCAAGGTCTTCGCCAATGCACACCATAGAAGATTCAATGCGTTTTTTCTCACCGTTTAGTTCGTAGCCAAACAAGTGGTACATCACAATCATATCTTTATCGGTAGGATCCATTTGCCATTTTTGCTCAAGAATATGTTGTAAAATTTGAGCTGGAGTAGCATTTTTTAAAGGAATAGGAGTATCGGTAAAGAGATCGAGCCATCTTAACTTATCCATGATTTCATCGTCTTGATCAATTTTCAAGTAATGCATCAATTTAAGCTCTACAGAATCGGTAGGGTTGTAAGCTAAAAAGGTGTTGATGAAATCTCGGTAGGTTAATTCTTCTGAATTTTCAAGGGTATAAGAATCGTCTGTAAGTCCTAATTTCACAAAAACATCCCATGCTTTACAGAAACCTGGTCTTCTTAAGGTACCTCTAAAAATGGTAGGAATTTCTTCTAAACCGTAAGCTTCGCGGTAGCTTAAGCTATCTCTATTAGCATACCCTTCGAATCGGCCATAGCCTTCGATATCGAAATATTCGGTTCTTCTAAACAACTGGTGAAAAGGAATAAACTTGTAGAGACCTTCTTGTTTAAACTTAACAGAGCCGCCCATACCTGCTAAAACAACGTTTCTGGGGTTCCAAGTAAACTTGTAATTCCATGGATTGTTATCAGACTCTGGAGCTACCAAACCACCTGTAAACGATTCGAATTGAAGCATTTTACCGCCTGCTTCTCTTACTTCGTCTAGAATTTTCATGGCAGAAAGGTGATCGATACCGGGGTCTACACCAATCTCGTTCATAATAATTACGCCAGCATCTTTTGCTTTTTGGTCGAGGGCTTTCATTTCAGGAGAAATGTAGCTAGCTGTAACCATGTTCTTTTGTAAGCGAATACAATCTTCGGCTACTTTTGTATGCATACTAGCCGGAAGCATAGAAATTACAATGTCTGCTTCTTGCACTAATTGCTCACGTTGAGCAGCATTTTCTACATTAAAAGCCGTTGATTTGGCTTGTCCTTTTGCTTTTTTCTCAGCTAATTCTAGCGAAATATCGGCTATAGTGAGTTCCCAGTTTTCTTGAGCGCTATTATCTAAAATGTAATCGATTAAAACAGTAGCTGATCTACCAGCACCGAGTAACAGAATTTTACGCATTCAGTTGAATTTTTTTGTTTGGTATTATCTTTGAAACTTTAAAATCAATCTGAGGTTTTCTCATAGAGACAACGAAATAAAATAATTTTGAACGGATGAAAAATTTAGTAGCACTTTTCTTGTTCATTCTTTTTATCCAAGTAGGAAAAAGCCAGAATTCAAGCTGGTCTTTTTTTACGGAAAGTGGCGAACCCTTCTATTTGTACATCAATAACCAGTTGCAAAATAGAGTTCCGGTTTCAAGCATTAAAATAGAGGGGTTGATTTTGAAGAATTATCTCGTGAAGGTAGAATTCAAAGATATTACTCTTGGTGAGATACAAGAAGAATTGAAGGTAAAGAAGGAACGCGAAACCATTTGGGTGGTATTTCAAGAAAACAGTCAATATTCTATCGATTTATACGAAAAAGCTAAGAAAGGAATGTATACGGTTCCTACTGACGTGCCCGCAGTAGCCGATTATAACAATTACAAAGGAAAGGTGGGATGTGCCGTGCCAGTGAGTGATAGCCAAGTGGAAGAAATGATGGCTGGCTTTGATGACTTTACTTTTGGTGACCAGCGAATGGAAACCATGAGAAGTTTTATGAAAAATAATTGCACCACGGTAGAGCAATTAAAGAAAATGATGAAAACGCTTGAATTTGAAGACAATAAATTAGCCATGGCTAAGTATGCATATTCTTACGTTTTTGATCGTGACAATTACTACCTATTGCACAGCCTATTCGATTATCCGTATTCGGTGACCGATTTAAGTAATTATATTGGAAAATAGGGTAGGAGAAAACTTTTGGTGAATTCGTGCACGAAAACCGAGAAAACAATTAAATTGCGCTAAAACCGTACAGCCAAAGTTGTTGAGTGAAACAACTTGATTCGATTTTTAACACTAACCTCAAATGTTTTAACAAAAAAGTAAGATTCATGCTTAATTAGAAAGCTCGAATGAATCGCTTTATTATTTTTGCGCCATGAGTAAAAAGTCGATACTCATTATAGCTTCTTTATCGGGTGCCCTGGCAGTAATTCTAGGGGCGTTAGGAGCCCATGCGCTGAAAAACTCTCTTTCGATAGATCAATTAACTTCTTATAAAACAGGTAGTTTATACCACTTGCTGCATACAGTAGTATTGTTAGGTATTGGTTTATCTTCAGATCAATTTTCAGCATCGGCTAGAAAGGTAATAGCTGGGCTATTTATTAGTGGAATTCTGCTATTTAGTGGTTCTATCTACCTGCTGTCTACCAAAGAATTATTGGGATTAGAGTTTTTGTCGTTTTTAGGTCCGATTACTCCTTTAGGAGGCCTCACCTTTATAGCGGGCTGGATATCAATAGCCATTTTCGCCATTAAAAAGAGTGAATAAACAAAAAGAACCGAAAAAAATAATGGCAATAATCTTGTCTCTTTAGAATTAAAATAGAGTAATTTGTTTTTTAAAACTTCACATAAAAGTAGAACCAAAATCTAAATTATGGCAGACAATGGATTAAGAGCTCCAGGTGCTAGCGTTGAAGAGTTGGGTATTAAAGATGCCACTGCTCATTGGAATTTATCTTCAGAAGAGTTAAGTAAAATCTCGGTAGAGAAAAAAATGGCTGAAGAGACCAGTACGGGCGCCATCACTGTGGATACTGGAAAATTTACCGGTCGTTCGCCTAAAGATCGTTTCATTGTAAAAGATGAAATTACGGAAGATGCCATCTGGTGGGGAGATATTAACATCCCGTTCGATTCAGACAAATTTGATGCACTTTACAATAAAGTAATCGATTACCTTTCAGGCAAAGAGCTTTACGTAAGAGACTCTTACGTTTGTGCAGATCCTGAATTTAGAATGAACTTAAGAGTTGTAACAGAATTACCATGGAGTAATTTATTTGCTTACAACATGTTTTTGCGTCCTACCGAAGCAGAAATCGAAAATGCAAACCCAGAGTGGCATGTAGTATGTGCTCCAGGTTTCTTAGCTAACCCAGAAGTTGACGGAACACGTCAAGAGAACTTTGCGATTCTTAATTTTTCTCGTAAAATCGCCTTAGTAGGTGGTACAGGATACACTGGAGAAATTAAGAAAGGTATCTTCTCTGCATTGAACTTCATTCTTCCGCATATGAAAGATACTCTTTCAATGCACTGTTCGGCAAACGTTGGCGAAGAAGGCGATACAGCTATTTTCTTCGGTTTATCAGGAACGGGTAAAACTACCTTATCTGCCGATCCGAACAGAAAATTAATTGGTGACGATGAGCACGGTTGGTCTGCTAACAATACTGTTTTCAACTTTGAAGGTGGTTGTTACGCTAAAACCATTAACCTCTCTCAAGAAAACGAACCAGATATCTGGAATGCGATTAAGCCAGGTGCCTTATTAGAAAATATTCGTTTTACTGAAGGAACCAAAGACGTAGATTTCGCTAACAAAACAGTTACGGAAAATACACGCGTTTCTTACCCAATTTATCACATCGATAATATTCAGGTTCCTTCAATTGGTGAAAATCCTAAGAACATCTTTTTCTTAACAGCAGATGCTTTTGGTGTTTTACCTCCGATTTCTAAATTAACTCCAGGTCAGGCAGCTTTCCACTTTATCTCAGGATATACTGCGAAAGTAGCAGGAACCGAAGCAGGAATTGTTGAGCCAGTAACTACTTTCTCTGCTTGTTTCGGAGCTCCGTTTATGCCACTTCACCCAACTGTTTACGCTGAAATGTTAAGCAAGAAAATGCAAGCTTCAGGTGTAAATGTATGGTTGGTGAACACAGGTTGGACTGGCGGTCCTTACGGAGTTGGTTCAAGAATGAAGTTGAAGTATACTCGCGCTATGATTAGCGAAGCATTAAACGGCAACTTAGACAATGTTGAATTCAAAACGCACAGCGTATTTGGCTTAGCAATGCCTACTACTTGTCCGAATGTACCAGACGAAGTTTTAGACCCACGTTCTACTTGGGAAGACAAAGCCGCTTACGATAAAAAAGCAGCTGAGTTAGCTTCTAAATTCAACAAGAATTTTGAACAATTTGCAGAATACGCAAACGATGAGATTATGGCTGGTGCTCCAAAAGTGGAAGCCAACGCTTAATCGTTTAAATTAATATTATTTATTGCAAAAGCCATTCTTTTTTAAGAATGGCTTTTTTATTTTAGTACAAACAAACCAACTGGAATTTCGAGCTGATCTGATACCGTTTTTGCCTTGGCATAATTGGAAATGAACCGTTCAGAGTATTCTATTCATTAAGTAATTAATTCGTTTTCAAGAAAGCCAATGTCTCATCAATACGGATTGAATAGTTGTTTAGATTTACCTAGAAAGAAGGTTTTTTGGGTTTCAAAATGGGCTGTTTTTATCTTTTGGGCGTTTTTTCAACATGTGGCATTCGCCAATTCTGATTCATTATCGAAGGAACTCGAAACGGTTCCTACCGAAAAGAAGTTTCACCTTTCTATTGAGCTGATTCAGCACTATTCGCTCGAAGGAAAAGACAGCATTGCCATCGCCCAGCTTGAAGAACTTCGAAGTGATTGGGAGTCTTTCACTTTTCTAGAACAAGTGACCATAGAAAATGCTGAGGGCATTGTCTATCGTAGAATTGGCAATTACACTCGAGCCATTCAATCACTATTGAAAGCAAAGTCTACGCTTCAAGAAGAGGCCATTCCAGCAGATTTGAAAATTGAAGTTCTCAATAATTTGGGAGTAGCTTTTAGAAGAATCGACAAGCATGAAGATGCGCTAAAAAATCACATTGAGGCGCTACAACTAGCGAAAGAACACGGAAACGAGAAAGGGGAACAAATAGCCATGAACGGCATAGGCAATATCCACTTTTTCTTAGAAGATTACGAAACCAGTTTACGCTATTTTCGAGAAGGATTAAAAAGAGAGCAACAAATTGATAATAAGCGCGGTGTAGCTATAAACATGAACAATATTGGTGGTGTTTACTTAGCCCTCGATCAGCTCGATAGCGCATTGCATTATAACCGAGCTTCGTTAGAAATTAACGAAGAGTTGAATAATCAATACGGGAAAAATATTTGCTTGAATGCAATTGGTAACATCTACCAAAAGCAAAAAGATTACGACAGTGCACTCAATTACTACATTAAAGCTGTAGAAACACCTACTTCTGACTTGAGAATGCAACTAGAAACTCAGCTGAATATTGGTGAAATTTATGGCATTTTGGGGTTAGAAGAACAAGCGTATAACATGATTCAAGTGGCCCTTTACAATGCTACGTTTAACAATCAGCTTACGGTGGCCTTGCGCGGAAACGAGTTATTGTTCGATTACTATTTGCGAAATAACGATGTGCAGGGAGCCAAAAGTGCACACGATAAGGTTTTAAGGCTGAAAGATCGAATTGTTAACCAAAATGCTCAACGAGATTTACAATTGATGAGCGCCAAGCATGATGCAGCTGAAAAACAACAAACCATTGTTCAGTTAAAAGAAGAAAAGCAAAATCAGATTTTCTTGTTCTCGCTGATTGGCAGCATCATTTTAATTGCCGTTTTATTAGGCATTGTGATTTATGTTTCTCGTCAAAATCAACAAAAAGCCAAAGCCAACTTAGTATTGGCCAAAACGGTAGAAGAGAAAGATGTACTGATTTCGGAGCTTCATCATCGAGTGAAAAATAATTTAGCTGTAATTTCTGGAATTTTACAACTGCAAGCTTTAAAATCGAAAAGCGAAGAAGCACAAACCATTTTAACTGAAGGTCAACACCGCATAAAGGTTATTTCACTCGTGTACGAAATTCTGTATAACGATGATGTTTTTGCCCAATGCAACATGAAATCGTTTACTCAACTATTGATTGAGTATGTGGAAGGTTCTCTATTAAGATCTGAATCAGTAACCATTGATAGTCAGGTAGAAACGATAGCTTTAGAACCCAATAATGCCATACCTTGTGCTGTTATATTGTATGAGTTGGTGTCGTTTTCCATGCAAAACAAGCGGCCCCATCAAGAAAACCTGCATATTCAAATTTCTATTTCCCAGTCTACCTCTAAAGAAGTGTTGATTCAGGTAGCGTCTAACGGGCAAGAACTTCAGCACGGTTTTAACCTTAAAAACATAGATACACTGGGCTTTTCATTAATTCAATTGTATACCAAGCAAATTAAAGGAAAGCTTGCAGCAGTGAAAGTGCCTCATTTTTCAGCTGCCATTGAAGTTGTATTTTCGCCACAGAAAATGAAAACTTGGAAATGAGAAAAGTGCTGATTGTAGAAGACGAATTGGTGATTGCCATGATTAACGAAAAACTAATCGAAAACATCGGTTTTTCTGTAATCGACTCGGTAACTACAGGTGAAGAAGCACTAGAGGTTTGCGCCCAAGAAACGCCCGATTTAATATTGATGGATATCATGATTGAAGGTGAATTAAATGGAATAGAAACCATTCATAAAATCAGGCAGAATTTTCCAATTCCCGTTATTTTTATAACCGGAAATTCAGACAAAAACATACGATCTAAAGCAGAAAACGTTGAGAATAGTGCATTTTTGGTGAAGCCCATTAATCAGCAGTTATTAGAAAAATCAATTCAACAAATTCAGTTTCCTTGAGGCATTTTTTCACTCCAGAAATTTCAGAACCTACTTTCGAACTACCCAAAGAAGAGTCAAAACACATTGTTCAAGTTCTTCGCATGAGAGAAGGTGATCCGTTAAAAATCACCAACGGTAATGGTACTTGGTATACATGTGAAATCACCAAAGCACATCCTAAATCGTGCAGTGTAACTGTTGTTTCTAAGCAAACGGTAGGAACCGAACGTTCTTTTTATTTACACATGGCTGTGGCTCCTACCAAGAATATGCAGCGCTTTGAGTTTTTTGTAGAAAAGGCAGTAGAATTTGGAATAGACCGAATTACCCCGCTTATTACAGAACACTCTGAAAGAAAATTTGTGAATGCTTCTCGCATCGAAAGAGTAGCTATTTCTGCACTAAAACAATCGAGAAAAGCTCAATTAACACAAATTGACGAGGCAATTACTTTTACCGATTTTTTGCAACAAGAAGATTTACCCGAAACCAAGCTGATTGCACACTGTGAAGAAGAAGAGAAAACGACTATTCTTGAGCAAAAGAGCGCTCCAGAGCAGATTTTAATTTTGATTGGTCCGGAAGGAGATTTTTCAACACAAGAGATAGAAAAAGCTAAAAACAATGGTTATTCGGCCATTACATTAGGTGAAAGCCGACTAAGAACAGAAACTGCTGCCATAGCTGCTTGCCATTCTGTACATTTGTTACATGCTCAATAAAGTTATTTGCTCACTATGCTTTTTGTTTTTTGTGCACCTAACTGCACAATCACAGAATTACCAAATTGCATTGGTTAAGTACAACGGAGGCGGAGATTGGTATGCCAATTACGAAACGTCATTGCCTAATTTAATTGCTTTTTGCAACCGTGAATTTTCCATGAATATTCACGAAGAGCAAGCTACCGTTGAGCTGGCCGGAAACGAATTATACAACTATCCTTTTTTACATATGACAGGTCATGGAAATGTGGTTTTCTCTGAAAGCGAAGCGAGCAATTTGCGAAACTACCTCGAAAATGGTGGCTTTCTGCATATAGACGATAACTATGGTATGGATCAGTTTGTGAGAACCGAAATGCGCAAGGTGTTTCCAGAGTTAAATTGGCAAGAAATTCCCCTTCAACATTCTCTGTTTACCACGCCTTTTTCTTTTCCGGAAGGAACCCCAAAAATTCATCAACACGATGATAAAAGACCTCAAACCTTAGGGTTGTTTTACAAAGACAGATTGGTGTGCTTATACACCTACGAAGCCGATTTGGGCGATGGTTGGGAAAACCCTGAAGTTCACAACGATTCGGAAGAAAAGCATTTAGAAGCTTTGAGATTTGGAGCCAATATGCTCTATTTTGTTTTTATGCAACGCAATTAATAGAATGGACGAAAGACTGAAAGAACGCTTGTATAAAATTATTTTCGAAGCCGATACACCAGCCGGAAAAACCTTCGATGTAGTCTTACTAGTGGCCATTATTTTGAGCGTTTTGGTAATAATGCTCGATACAGTAGCTTCCATTCAAGCCAGGTTTCAAATGGTGCTTTTTACCCTCGAATGGATTTTTACCATCCTATTTACCATTGAGTATTTTCTGCGCTTATTCATCACAAAACGGCCCATAAAGTACGCACTAAGTTTTATGGGAATTGTTGATTTACTTTCCATTCTTCCCGCTTATTTGGCGCTAGTAGTAACGGGTTCGCACTATTTTATGGTAGTGAGATCTATTCGATTAATTCGTGTTTTTCGTGTGCTAAAATTAACGCGATTTTTAGGCGAAGCCGAAGTACTTTCTTCCGCATTAAAAGCAAGTAGGCATAAGATTTCGGTTTTTTTAATTGCGGTTATGAGTACCGTAATAATCATGGGAACGCTCTTGTATGTTGTAGAAGGACCCGAGCACGGTTTCACCAGTATTCCTAAAAGTATTTATTGGGCCATTGTTACGTTAACAACGGTGGGTTACGGAGATATTGCTCCGCAAACACCGGCTGGTCAGTTTGTTGCTTCAATTATTATGGTGATTGGTTATGGAATAATTGCGGTTCCTACTGGTATTGTAACCATGGAAATGAACGAGGCGCAGAAAAAAGCCAAAAAATCGACAATAGCCTGTAAAACGTGCCCCAATTGTATGGAAGAAAATCACCAAACAGATGCAAAATTCTGTTTTCAGTGTGGAGCCCCGCTTGCTTAGTGAGAAACTACTAATCGCAGGTTTTGAGTCTTTTTATCGTTAGAACAGACTTGTAAGATGTAAACACCGCTTTTCCATGTAGAAACATCTACAGAAGTTTGATTTCCGTTTACTGATTGTTCAGAAATTAATGAGCCAAAAAGACTGAAAATCATTATTTTATCGATTTTCGATGTGCTTTTAACAGAAACTTTTTCGTGGGCTGGTGAAGGATAAACCGATACTTCAGTAGATTGAGCATTTACAATAGATACATGGTTGTAAATCACTGTTATTTCTTTGCAAACTTGAGCTCTGCAATTAGAACTACTCGCTTCTAAACAAACGGTATACGTTCCTGCTTGAGTGAAATCGTGGTAGAGGGTAGGGCCGGTTCCTACTGGGGCAGAATCTACTGACCATCGAAAATCGAAAGAGGTATTCTCTGCGGTGAATTCACCCGCATAACCGTTCATAAATTGAACCGTAAAAGGCGTTTTACACAAAGTTTCTGTATTGCCAACATGGTAAAAAACATTCATTTTATAAGGGAAGTGTAGCGAGTCGGTAGGAACCCAATTTCCATTAAATCTAAATTGATCCGGAGCTGATAAAAAACTTCCCTTTCCCATAGCTGGTGCCGTATTAGGAGCTTTGGAAAGATCTAACGAAACAAAGAAAGAGTCTTGTTCATCGAAGGTTAAGTTGGGAACACGAAAGGTGTAAAAACTGGGAAAAGCAGTAGGGATAATTTTAGTTTCGGTGGTGTAAACTAACTGAGAGATGGTTCCATTCTCGTAGCGAAAAATCTGCGCGGAAATAGAATCGTTAGGGCTAGGTTCTAAAATTTGAAAAGAGATGCTTGTGAGCGTATCGTGCACTGGGAAACTAACAATTTGTCCTATTTTTTCTACGGACAATGCACTGGGTAAAGGTTTTATTTCTCGAGAATCTACCAGCGTATAGGTAGAGTCAGTAGTGGTAATTTGGAGTGTATCTCTGTTGTTTGAGTTATCAAAATCGTTAGAATCAAAGAGCTGAAAAGTATAACGATTTATACCCGTATTAAAAGGATAGTCTTCGGTTAAGTGAATTACTTGGTTCTTTTGGTAGTTCACTTGAAAGTTATGGGTTTCAACTTCTAAAGTAGAGGTTTCTAAGTGATTGATTAGTAGTTGATTTTGTTGATTATAATTTGTTCCGTTATTCGTGATATTAGAGCGTAAATTCACTTGGTTAAACTCTTTTTTAGGCAATTGATAAAACGGATGATCTAATGAACCTTCAATAGCTAAATCGGGCTGGTTGGGCAATGGGGAAATACTGTTTTGTGTGGTGAAGAAATGGGGAGGAGCACCGACTTCATCGCTCGATACATACCAGTTGATTACTTGATTTCCGGTGAGTGAGGCCGGAAAAACCACTTCAATTTCGAAGGTATGAATTCCTACTTCGATTCCACCTCTGTTATTATGGTTAGTACCGTAACTGAGTATATGGGTTCCTACACTTGACGCTACAAGAGGTTCTGGAGATTGACCTTCCGTTTGAAGATAAGAGATAAATGTTGGGGCAGAAAGAATTTGTGTTCCTACCGGAAATTGTACCGAAAGACTATCACAAAACGCATTGTCTTGTGATTGTAACTGAAGTGTTAATTCGAACTTTTGTACGGTGTTATTCGTGTAAAATGCAGTGGTAGAGGTGGTTGGTGAAACGCTTCTAGTTTGCGCGATTAAGCCCTGAAAGGAAATAAAGACAAGAAAGAGTATAAGCTTAGCTCTACGCATATTTTTTATAGTAATGTGAAGATTTGTAAAATTCCGAAAAAACTTAACAAACCAAGCGATAATTTTTGAAGTTTTGCCAAACCAATCATGAATATCTACGTGTATTCATGTATCCAGAGAAAAATTAAATAATCTATTATGAAGAAAATCTTTACTTTAATTGCTTTCGGTTTAACTTCAATGTTTGCTTCTGCTCAAGGAGTTGACTTAGCAGTTGACGGAATTTTTTACAACACAAATGCTGCTGGCGAATACATGTCAGATAACGCGGGTCCTGTAAGTATTATTTGGTCTAACCCAGGTACAGCAATCAACGCAGGTGATACTGTTTTTGCATTTATCAGTGTTAATGGTGCTACTCTTGCAGCTCCAGGTTTCTTAGCCCCTGCAGGTGGTATTCCAACAGGTACAGTTGATACGTTAAACTACCATGCAACAACTACGTTACCACAGCAGCAATTTGCTACTACTTACAACAACCTAAATTTATTAGGTGCTCCTGATTTAACAATCGGTGGAACTCCAGTAGGTCCTAACCGTGAAATCCGTGCTCATATGGAAGTTTACCCAGTAGGGTCAAACGGAACACAAGCTCCAGATGATGATACTACCAATGATACAGCAACGTTAGCGTATACATTAGTTGATGGTGATTTTGCCGCTTCTAACTTAGAAGTAGTTTTTCCAGCTGGTGCTGTTAACTCTAACGATGAGATCAACGTAGGAACCACAATTGATACAGTATCTTTTGTATGGACGAACAACTCTCCATTACCATTATTAGACTTTATTAGCACTTTCGAGCGTGATGTAAACGGTAACATCGATACTATTAGCCTTCAGTTACCAAGAACTGCTGATGCTGCTGGTGCTTTCACTGGTGTTTTAGCAGGAACAGGCGGATCTAACACGTTAACAATTAACGTACCTATTGATGCTGCTTCTTTACCAACGGGTGCAGGTGCATTTGATATCTGTTTAGCTTCTATTTATTCTTCAGATGCTAACGCTGCAGATAACAAAACATGTAGAACGTTTACTTATGTTTCTCCTAACACAGTTAGAGAAATCGAAGCTGAAACTTTCAACGCATTCCACGCACAAGATGCTCTTAACGTAAGAAGTAACTTCGCAAACAACACTGAAATTAGAGTAACTAACATCAGTGGTCAGTTAGTATACAACGGTTTTGTACAAAACGGTTTAAACACAATCGAGCTTGATCAACCAGCTGGTGTTTACATCGTAACTGTTGGTGATGCTGCTCAAAAAGTGGTTATCAAATAAGTAGACCTTATTTAACAATACAAAAAAGGCTGTCTCATTGAGACAGCCTTTTTTTATGCTTAATTTTTTCGATTTACTTGCGAACAGGAGAAACCTCAAATTTGGGTTGGCCTTCAATCTCTTTATTGATAAAAGTTTGCCCTTTTTCTTTCGGTTTTTTCTTTTCGCTTTCTAACACAATGGGTGGTTCTTCAATTTCTCGATCTAATTCTCTTGTTTCTGCAGCTGTAACACAACTGGTAAGAGCAATTACCGCAGCGAGGTAAAAAATTCTTGTAGTTTTCATCATTCCACTATATTTAATCTATGAAAAGAATTATACTGTTAATATCATTATTTGTGCCAAGCCTACTGTGGGCTCAGTACGATTTAAATATAACTAATTTACAACCCACATTGACACAGGCTGAGTACGATCAGCACACGAATATTCAATTTTCTTTTGAAGTAGAATTAATGGATGGGGCTTTTATACCTGAAGGAACCGAACTCTACTTCGATTTTAGTATTCAATCTGAGGTGCAATTCTCGTCTACTTATGTACTGAATGATACGTTGTTTAATGGAAATACAGTGAGTTTTGACTCTCCTGGTTTTAACCTAGCTGAAACGGGAGATTTTAACTATTGTGTAGAAACTACCAACGTATTGGATACATTGATCAATAATAATCGTGCTTGTGAATCTATCAAGGTAATTCCATTACTTTCCATACCAGAAATACAAGCTTCTACCATTGAAGTTTTAGCAGCTAACAACGCTGTAACTATCGTTTCTGATTTACCTCTCGAAAAAGTGAAAGTATATTCAATTTCTGGTCAATTGCTATACGAAAAGCCCTTATACGGAAAGTCATCGTTGCAAACCATAAACTTTCCATATCAGCCATTTACCCCGTATATTTTCAGTTTTTCTTTAACCAACCAACAGGTGAGAAATTTTCAATGGATTTCTCGCTAAATAATGCTGAAAAGACGGTTCCATCTGATTTTGCCATCAAATAAACCGTAATCTGGGTCTAAGGATAACCAGATAAACACTGCTTTACCTACTACGTGATTTTCAGGTACAAAACCCCAGAAACGCGAATCTTGTGAATTGTGTCGATTATCTCCCATTAGCCAGTAGTAATCCATAGTAAAGGTATACGAGGTAACTTCTTGGTCGTTGATGTAAATTTTTCCATCACGCGTATAAACATCATTGCCTTCGTACGTTCCAATAGCCCTTTTGTAAAGCGGCCAGTTTTTCTCGTTAAGCTCAATGGTCATTCCTTTTTCTGGAATTACTAAAGGACCAAAATTATCTACTGTCCAATTGTATTCTGGCGAATTCGGGAAAATATCCATGTACGGATCGTAGAAATTAATCGATTCTAAATAGCTAATAATGCTTTCTGCACGTTCTTCTGGGAGTGCTCTATACAACTCGTTACGCACCGATTCGTTAAATTCTTTCTGCTCGTGTAAGTTGAACAGAACACTCTCAACATTCGGGTTTTGACTAATTTCTTTGCTGTTGTAATCTGTTAACGGAAAAATGTATGTGTTTCCGTTGGGTTGGCGTTGATCTTCAAAATCAATTAAGTAATTGTCTTTAAGTTCTCTTCTAACGCGTTCAGAACCAAGGGTAAATGGCTTTTTTGTTTCTACCTTGTAGGTGTATTGCATCTCTTCTGGCTCGTAGGCTTTTTCGCCATTCACAAAGAGAATACCGTCTTTTATGCTTATTTCATCACCAGCAACCGCTACACACCGTTTTATGTAATTCTCGCGCTTGTCGATAGGGCGAGAAATAATATCGTTATTGGTTTTAATTATTTCTCTCGCTCGTTGTAGATACGTTTCGTAAGGTTGCGGACGTTTTTTCTGCGCAATATCTTGAAACATAGCGTTAAAGGCTTGCCTTTTTACCAATTGATAGTAGGTGACAGTAGATTGATATTGAGCATCTAATGTGTCACCAGCGGGTAAGTTGAAAACCACCACATCGTTGCGCTCAACATCGGTGAATGCGGGCAAGCGATAATACGGGAGTTCAATCCAATCGATGTACGATTTTACATTCAGAATGGGGAAACTGTGGTGCGTAAACGGAAAACTCAATGGAGTTTGTGGAATTCTAGGTCCGTAATGCATTTTACTAACAAACAAGAAATCCCCTTTGAGCAAGGTTTTTTCCATCGAAGAAGTAGGAATGGTGAATGCTTCTAAGAAATAGGTTCTAATAATACTGGCCGCCACAACAGCAAAAAGAATGGCGTCTCTCCATTCCATAAAAGTGTCTTTTTTAAACACCGATCGGTTAATGGGGCCAACGTATTTCAGTTTTTCTTCTAGGGCTAATTTGGGTAATGCTATAAACGGTAGGAACCCGAAAAACGCTACGTCTGAAGCTTCTCGTCTACCAAAAACGGTGGCTGTATTCACCGTCATAATAGCAATCATTAAGATATTTACACCTGGGAAGATTAACAAGATTAAGTACCACCAAGGTTTTTTAATCACCTTAAGCCAAACATAAAGATTGTAAAATGGTACGAGACCTTCCCATGACTTTCGGCCAGCTTTCGGAAACAATTTTGAAAAGCTAAAAAAGTAAACAGCTGCTAGCAGAGCATAAATAATGTAATTCATCAGATAAGGTATAAGTTCTTCGCTTGTTGCGAATTTAGCAGATTTGGTTGGGGCGTAACGATTAAAAAAAGTTAAACCTTAAGCAGGTCGGCCATGGTATAAACTCCTTGTTGGTCTTTCATAAACTCAGCAGCTAAAACGGCTCCTAACGAAAAACCTTTTCTGTTTTTAGCTTCGTGTTTAATCTCTATAAAATCAATTTCGTTTTCGTAACGAACTATGTGAGTTCCGGGGATTTCGCCTTCACGATGTGATGTAATGCCAACAGAATTGTCGTTGTTCGCTTTGTCTTTCTCCCATTGAGCAATGTTTTGGTTGTTGTCTATAATTTGCTCTGCAATGGTAATGGCTGTGCCGCTAGGTGCATCTAATTTGTGAATATGGTGTTCTTCGTGAATTCCTAATTGGTAATCGGGTTGTGAAGACATTAGCTGGGCTAACCGCTTATTAACTTCGAAAAACAGATTTACTCCTACACTAAAGTTAGTGGCGTAAAAAAGACCTCCTTTTTTAGCTTCACATTCTTTTTGAATAATGGAAAACTCGTTGTACCAACCAGTGGTTCCTACTACAACAGGAACCTTTAAATCGAAGCACTTTTTTATGTTTTCTATAACGGTAGTTGGGAGACTAAACTCAATGGCCACATCTGCCGATTTTATTGAATTCCAATCTTTTTCGGTACTTTCAGCGTTAATAGTAGCAACAATTTGGTGGTTTCTTTCGAGTGCCACTTGTTCTATTGCTTTGCCCATTCGGCCGTAGCCAATAAGTGCAATTCTCATAGGTTTATCGGTATTTTAAATTGAATTGAAGGCGAACGCCTGCAGTGGCAGTGTTCAAGTGAGCGTTTCTTCTAAACTCTGGCTGCCAACGCATTGAGAGGTTATCGCTTACGTCAAAATCAAAAAGATGAGCATCTACGCTAGCATCTACAATTTGCAAAACGTAGGTAAGACCTCCTAAGATGTACGAAAGTTCCATCCATTGCTTGTACTGGTCTCTTCGGTCTTTTATTCCTTGTGTTGTAATGGTAAAACCGTTGAATTCGCTCACCGTGGTAGAATCGTTATCGGTTTCTGCTCGGTAGGCATCTCTGTAACGAATGTACTCTTTGCGGTTGTCGATGGCAAAGTAAGTACAAGTAGCAAAGGCTCCGTAAATAATAGGTAGTTTCCAGTATTTTTTATTGTAAACTTGGCCTGCTCCAGGAAGAATAGCAGACAAAATAGCTGCTTTCTTTGGAGAGTGTTGCTTAAGCGTATCGGCTGTCTGGTTTACCACTACCGATTGTTCTAGTGTATCTACACGCAAAGAATCAATTTGCGTGTAGGCTAGGGTAGAGCACAATAGAAAGCCAAGTACGGTTCCTACCGGTTTAAAGGAAAATATGCTGTTGAAAAAGCTCAAAATTAAGGGTTGAGGATGTTTAATATGCGCGTTAATTCATCGTCATTTAAAAATGAGATGGTAATTTTTCCTTTTCCTTTGGCGTCTTTTTTAATGTCTAGCGGAGCTTTCAAGATTTGATATAACTCGTCTTGGTGTTTTTTCTGCTCGAATGAAAGTTCGCCTTTTTGAACTTCTTTGGCTTTTTTGTCGGTTTCACCATTAGGATTTTTGGCAGCTCTTGCCAATTCTTCGGTTTGGCGCACAGACAAGCCTTCTTCGATTACCGTTTCGAAGATGAGTTGTTGTTTTTCGGCATCGGGTACGTTAATTAAGGCACGAGCATGCCCCATGGTGATGTCTTTGTCTCGAATGCCACGCTGTATCAAAGCGGGTAGTTTCAGCAAGCGAAGGTAATTGGTAACAGTAGCTCTTTTCTTGGCTACTTTTTCGGCCAACTCTTCTTGCGTAAGGTTAATTTCGTCTATTAAACGTTGGTAACTGATGGCTACTTCGATAGCGTCTAAGTCTTCACGTTGAATGTTTTCTACCAGTGCCATTTCTAGCATGGTTTCGTCATCTGCGATACGGATATATGCAGGAACCTCAGTTAAGCCAGCAATTTGAGAAGCTCTAAATCTTCTTTCGCCCGAAATAAGTTGAAAAGAATCACCGTCTTGTTTGCGAACGGTGATTGGCTGAATTACGCCATGGATGCCAATAGAATCAGCTAGTTCGTTAAGAGCTTCTTCTTCGAAATGGGTTCTTGGTTGAAAAGGATTGGTTTCAATAGAACTAATTGAAATGTTCGCAATGGTGCCCAACACGGCTGGGTCGTTGCTAACAGCTTCGTTTAAATCTACATCATTGCTAGAGAGCAATGCGCTTAATCCTTTTCCCAATGCTTTTTTCTTATTCGCCATCTACTTCAATAATTTTTTCTTGATCAGTAAACTTGGTCATATTGTTTTTCTGCAAGATCTCGCGGGCTAAATTAAGATAGTTCACTGCACCTTTCGAAGAAACATCGTGCATAATAATGGTTTCACCGTGAGAAGGAGCTTCACCCAGTTTGGTGTTTCTGTGAATAATGGTGTCGAATACCAATTGTTGAAAGTGCATTTTAACCTCGTCAACTACCTGATTAGCTAAGCGTAAGCGCTGATCGTACATGGTTAGAAGCATGCCTTCAATTTCAAGGTCTTTGTTGAGTCTGCTTTGAACAATTTTAATGGTGTTTAATAATTTTCCTAACCCTTCTAATGCAAAGTATTCACATTGCACGGGCACAATAACAGAATCTGCTGCGCACAGAGAGTTAACGGTAATTAAACCCAAAGAAGGTGAGCAGTCAATGATGATAAAATCGTACTGATCTTTAATTTTATTGAGCGCAGCACGCATCATCTTTTCCCGGTTGGGAAGGTTAATCATCTCGATTTCGGCTCCTACCAAATCGATATGAGCAGGCAATATCTCTAGGTTCGGATTATCGGTAGAGAGAATAATGTCTTGCGGTTCTGCTTCGTTAATAATGCATTCGTAAATGCTCGTTTTAATATTTTTTGGTTCTAACCCTACACCAGAAGTTGCGTTGGCTTGTGGATCTGCATCAACAATAAGTGTTTTATAGTCTAGAGCTCCAAAACTAGCCGCCAAGTTAATGGCACTTGTGGTTTTTCCTACGCCTCCTTTTTGGTTGGCAACAGCAATTATTTTTCCCATTTCTTATTTCTTTTTTACCAGAGAGTGTGTGCAAAAATACCGCAAAGAAAACAAGGTCTCAAAGTGGTTGTTAAGAAGTTGATTGTTTTTCTTTGCTTAATATTTCCGTAAATAAAAGTACGTTAAGTCTTTTCAACGGGAGATTGCAAAGAAATTGCATTTACTAACAAATATATGTTGAGATTTTCATGATAACATTAGTGTGTGGTACCAATCGCCCTCAGAATATCACAAGCAAAGTGGTAGAGGCTTATTTTAAGTTGTTGAAAAGTCGTTCGATCGACTGTCAAATACTTTCTCTCGAAGATTTACCGAAAGATTTTGTGTTCAATAACGATGTAATAGGCGAAAAGAACGAAGCCTTCTCAGAAATTGTTCGAGAGAAAATTGAAAAAGCAGAGCGATTAGTGATTATCTCGCCAGAATATAATGGCACTTTTCCGGGTGTGCTAAAAGCATTTATTGATGCTATGTTTCCAAAAGTGCTAAAAGGTAAAAAGGTGGCTATGGTAGGTGTAGCATCTGGCCGTGCTGGTAATTTGCGCGGTATGGATCAACTAACCAACGTTTGCCATTATTTGGGTATGTCTGTGGTTCCTTTTAAAGTGCCTATTTCTTCGATTAACCAGATTTTAAATGGCTCAGATAAATTGATAGATGAGCCTACGCTTGAAGTGTTAAACAAGCAAATTGACGATTTATTAGCCTATTAAAACAAAAAAACGAGTCAGAATTATCTGACTCGTTTCAACCTAACTAGCAATAGAAAATAAGTAGTGTGCTAACGTGTTACTCTCTTATTTTAACCTTGCGATGAGAAGAAGAGAATCGTTGTTTTCAAACTCGGTATACTCTTCTAGGTGTAAAATTTCGAACATAGGTTCAAAAAAAGCAGTTAAGCTTTCTTGGTTCTGGTAATTTACCATCATTCCTTTAAACTGTTCACTTCCTTCCCCCTTCCAAAAAGAATGACCAACCCAACCTTTGGGTCGTAAAACGCTTTTTTGATGCTTTATCGATTTTTCTAATTCAAAATCCGTTAAATGTTGCAATACTTTGTTCGAGTAAATTGCATCGAATTGTAAATCGGTCTCTATGGTGGTCGCATCCAGCTGAAGAAAAGTATCCGAAGGATTTTCTTTTTTTAAGCGGTTTAAAAAGGCTGGAGAAAAATCAGAACCTGTAACAGAATAGTGTTCCTTCAAGATTCGAAAATCAGTGCCTGGACCAGAGCCAAGTTCTAAAACAGACGATTGCTCTGGTAAATAGGTTTTCAATATTTCGATAAGCGAGCTACTATCCACTCCTTTAGCTAAATCAATATATTCATTAACCGATTCTTGGGTTAGATAATAGTCGTTTTTCATGAACACACTTTTTCGTTTTATTAATGGGTATGGTAATCGAAATGCTTATGAGAAGTGTTTCCAGCTTCGTCTGTAGCTTCAATAATTAATTCTAATTCAGAATGCATGGGCAATCCGGTAGGAACCGTTAATTGAACATCGAAAGCATGAGCATTAGCAGCATCGAAGTTTCCATGCTCAACATGAACTTCGTCTACAATTTGGTTGTTATCTAAACGCACCAAATGGATGTGTAATTCTTCTAAGTGATCGTTATCGGTAACGTTACCTTGAACGGTAATTAGATCGCCACCGTGAACTTCTGCTTCGCCTGTATGTGAAGGCGCTGTAACGGTAATTACAGGGGCTTCTGCATCATTTCCTGCAGCAGAATTAGGCACTACAATAATTTCTCTAGAAACGAAATCACCTTGATTTCCTGCAGCATCTAAGGCATAAACAAGTACGTGATAAACTCCACTGTCTGCTTCAGCAGGAACCGGAACATCGTAATGGAAATCCCATTCTCTTCCGCTGATATTGATCGTAGAATCCCAATCCCATTCAAGGCTTCTGGTTTTACCGTGGCTATGGCCATCTCCTGCAAAATGGATGTCGATGCGCATTTCGCTTAGGGCACTGTTGTCAGTGATGTTACCATCAACGTGTAAAGTGCTTCCCGCGGTTACTTCATCGTCTTCTACGGGTGTGTTTAAGCTAATAACGGGTTTTGTAGTATCACCGTTTGAGTTGTTGTCGTCATCGTCTTTTTCACATGCTACCAATAGAAGCGATAGTGAAAGAAGACCTAAAAATACTTTCTTCATTGTTTAGATTTTAATGCAACTGAGTTGCAAATGCATTTCTAAAAAATTGTAATGCAACAATGTTTCATTAAAATTTTAAATTTGCAACATGGCATCAACAGAAGGTTTATTGAAAACGCACAAACTAAAAGTTACTCAGGCACGCTCAAAGGTCTTAGAAGTGTACCTAAATTCGAACTATGCTTTGTCTCACAGCGAAGTAGAAGATCGTATTGCCAAAAGTTTAGACCGCGTAACCCTTTACAGAACCTTAAAGTCGTTTGAAGACAATGGTATCTTACACCGTGTTTTAGACGAATCAGGTGTGGTAAAATATTCGTTGTGTAGTGGAAAATGCGATACCCACGAACATGCAGATCATCACTTGCATTTGTACTGTGAAAAATGCGAAAACACCTATTGTTTAGATCACGTTGAAATACCGGCTCCTACCGTTCCTAATGGTTTTCAGGTGAACGATTGGTACATGTTGGCTAAAGGAGTTTGTGCTTCTTGCGCATAAAATATATGCTAAGATTAATTCTATTTATTTCCATCTTTTTTGGGTTTTTTAGCAGCTGGGCGCAAACCATTCAGGTAGTAGGAACCGTAACCAATTCTAATGGAAAACCTATTGCCAATGCGTTTATTTGGATTCAATCTGAAGGTAAAACAGCTATTTCTGATCAAAAAGGAGAGTTTCGACTAGAATTACCGAAAAAAAAGGCCAAACTTGAATTAGTGATTACGCATTTGAGTTACATCGGTACTTCAGTGAAATTTGACTCTTCTCAAGATACGGTTCTTTCTATTCAGATGATGCCTCAACCCCATCAATTAGAAACGTTTGAGTTTGTAGATAACGCACAAAATTTAAACTTCGAATGGAACCAGCAAGAAGTTTCGGCTCAAGATATTACAACCCACTCTAAAGGTACACTGGTGAACTCCATTGAGTTTTTACCGGGAATTAACGCTATTAATGTAGGGGTAGGAATAGCCAAACCCATTATTCGCGGAATGAGTTTTAACCGATTAAGCGTGCAGCAAGATGGTGTTCAGCAAGAAGGGCAACAATGGGGGGCTGATCATGGCTTAGAAATCGACCAAAACGATGTAGAGAATTTAGAAGTAATTAAAGGTCCGGCCGTTTTAAAATACGGAGGAGATGCCATAGGTGGTTTAGTGAGAATTTTACCTTCTTCTATTGCAGATAGCAATTCAACTCAAGTGGCGTTAAAAACGGAATATAAAACCAATAATCAGCATATTGGGCTTTCTCCCAGCCTGAAAATGCGTAAAGAAAAGTGGTTTCTTAATGCCCGTTTCAGTAGCATCGATTTTGGTGATTATCGCGTTCCTACCGATAAGTTTAGGTACAATACCTATGTGTTGCCCATTTTTGATGAAACACTGAAAAATACTGCGGGTGGTGAACGTAATGTAAACCTTGAAAACGGCTGGATTTACAAAAAAGGAATTACGCGAATTAAGGTGAGCAATTATTTGCTGCGAGCGGGGATTTTTCCTGGTGCTATTGGTATACCGAGAAGTTACAATTTACAGCCTGATGGAGATAACCGCAACATCGATTTGCCAAGTCAACGTGTTGAGCACACCAAAGTGGTGGCGAGAACGGTTTATAATTTTGCTCCCAATGTGAAAAATGAGTGGGTGCTTGGGTTTCAGAACAATTTGCGGAACGAATATTCAGCTCCTCATGCACACGGAAATGCTCGTCCGCCAGCTACTAATCGCGCCTTGAAATTGCAACTGCAAACCTTCGATGCACAGTGGAATCAAGAAAGAGAAATAAGCGGTTTAAGCCAGTTAGAGTGGGGCGTTTCAGGGCAAATACAATCAAATGAAATTGGAGGTTTTGAGTTTTTGGTTCCTGCTTATCAGAAAGATAGTTGGGGAGGTTTTGCTATTTGGGAACAGCAAATTTCTATTCCGTTCAGCATCTCGGCAGGAACTCGATTTGATTTTTCAAGAATAAATGCTGAGAAAGGTGAGGTAGTGATGCAAATTGGCGCAAACGATCAAGCCGATTTACAAACAAGAAGTGAAGCGTTTACTCGTGAGTTTTGGGCTTGGGCAGCTTCTATTCGTGCCGATTACGAAGTGAATAATCAGCAATTTTCTTTGCAGTTGGCGAAGTCTAACAGAATGCCCAGTATTGCAGAATTGGCTTCTAATGGAATCCATCACGGAACCTTTAGACATGAAAAAGGAGATGCCAATCTACAATTAGAAGAAGCGTATCAAGCAGATGCTAATTATTTGCTAAAAACCAATAAATGGCAAGTTTCCGTAGGAGCTTTTTATCATTTCTTCGATAACTACTTGTACTTAAATCCAACGAGTCGATTTAGCACGCTTCCCGAAGCAGGTCAATTATTTGAATTTACTTCTACACAGGCGATATTTACTGGCGGAGAGCTGGCTATTTCTAGAAAATTAGGCGAATATTTTACCCTTAAAACCAATATAGACGGAGTGTACAATGTGAATCTAAAGAATGATTTAGGTTTGCCGTTTACGCCACCAGCTAGCAGTTATAGCGCCATTTCTTTCGAAAAAAGCGTAAAAAACAATTGGAAAATAGGGGGTGATGTCAATTATCGCTATACGTTTGATCAGAATAGGGTAGAGCGTAACGAGCCCGCAACTGCAGGTTATCAATTGGTAGGAGCCAGTACTTTTGTGCAAGGCGATTTCAATTCCTGGAATTTTCGCTTTCAGTTTTCTGTACAAAACCTAACGGATGTTCATTATTGGGTTCATACTAATCGTTACCGATGGGTGAATATACCCGAGCAGGGTAAGAACTTTTTATTTTCTCTTTTGATTCGTAGAAAGTTTTCAAAAAGATAGTTTCATGCTTGAACGGTTGTTCTCTAATTAGGAATTATTTTTCATCTTTTATTTAGTTAATATTCATGTTATCAAGTGTTTATTGGTTTGGTGTGATGCTTGATGATAGTTCTAATTGTAAAACTTAAGTGTTAAACATTTACTAAAAATCAATGCGGGAATGTGATTTCCCAAAACAGGATATAAACGAGCGGATAAAATTCGTTTAATGTTCTGATTAGTTGATGGTTAGGTGTTTGGTTTGAAACTTGAGAATGACAAAATTCGAATTAACCATAAAAGAATGAACATGAAACAAAGCAAACTTATCCTTGCTGCAGTGGCTTCAGTTGCAATTCTAGCGTCTTGTCAAAAAGACGACTCGAATTCAGATAACGGAAGCACCTCTACAATGCGCGTAAACAACAATTCTGAAGAATTGAACAAACGCGTTACTGTTTACAACGAGCCTATTCAATTATCAAACAAGCGAAGCGCTCCTAACTATGTTAAGATTGCAAGCGTAGCTCCAAACACGATTAACGGAAATCAGCTAAGTGCTACTTCTGTTGGGTTTAAAGCCAACAAAGTATATGTTACTTATCATGTTCGTGGTGATCAGTATGGTGCAGAATTGTTAACCTTCAACGTTAGCGATCACGATAATCCTTGGGTAGACCAGTCAGTAACAGATGCAACCTCAGATTTTAACGATTTATCGGTAAGTTCTTCTAACATCTGGTTAGCAGGTGCTAAGAAAAGAGGAGCAATGGCTTGGAAAATGCCTTTAACTTCTTTCAACGAACCAACTGGTGTTGCAGATTGGGAATTGAAATTAGAGTCTTCTTCTGCTAACTCTATTGAAAGAGTTGACAATGCTAGTCCGCACGAAATCTGGATTACTTCTGGTAGAACAGGTGGTTTATTCGTAGCAGATGCAATTAACCCAGATGGATGGTTGCATTCACGTTCTGCGGTTAACAACGCAAAACACTTTGATGCGGATGGTAGCGTAGGTGTATTATTTGATGGTGAAGGTGCAGTAGCTTCTATTGACGTTTACGATTTAGATAATCCTTATACGTTCACAACACATTATATTAACGTTGATGTTACTTTATTTGGTAAAAATGCTATTCGCGTTGAAGAATCTTCTAACTCAGTATTTATTGCTGCTGGTGATGATGGTGTTCGTCAAATCGATTTAGCTACCGGTAACACAATTAATTCTTACAACCACAACGGTGCTGGTTACGCAAACAGTTTAACGTTTGATAATAACTATGTATACGTTGCTAACGGTGCAGACGGATTGTTAATTCTAGACAAAAACACTTTTGATTTAGAAGGACAGTACGACTATGATGGTTCTTGTAACTACGTTGCTAAAAATGGAAACCACATCTATATGGCAAACGGTGATACAGATGGTTTAATCATCATCGAAGAGCTTTAATTTCCCACTTACAAAAGGGTTAATTTGAAAAAAGGCTGTCTTTCGACAGCCTTTTTTTATGCTTTATATTTTAGAAAAAGTTGAAATTGATCGAAAGGAGTAAAAAGGATTAATTAGAGGCTAATGCACTTAATTTCTCTTCAATCTCTTTTAACTCGATGGGTTTTTTGAGGTAACCACTCAAGTTATTTTCGTTCGCTATTCTTTCAGCTTCAGACTCGTTGTGGGCTGTTAAGGCAAAAACAGGAGTAGAGGCGTTAAGTGAATCTTGTTTTCTGATAATGTGGGTGGTTTCAATTCCATTCATTTCAGGCATATTAATATCCATTAGAATGGCATCAAATTTTTCGTTTTCCGCAAGCTCAATGGCTTTGAGGCCGCTGTTTGCCTTCGTTACCGAAAAGTTGGCTTTGGAAAGAACCTTGTCTGCAACAAACAAATTAATGTCGTCATCGTCCACTAAAAGTATTTTTTGAACTTCCATAAGTTGCATTTAAGAGGGCTAATTTACGATAAAGCTCTGAAATGAATTTGTTGTTTTCCAATGAATTCTCCTGAATCGTTAAAAGAATTGCCTTGTAGAATTAAATTGACCTTATCGAGTTGAAAAACTTCGAAAAGACCAATTAGACCAGTATTGTATTCAATTTTTAAGAGTGTTTTGTCGTCTTGAAAGTGCCAATTGCCCTCAATGGCATCGGTTTCTTCTCCATTACACTTTTCGGTGCCTAAATCGAGCTGAAAAAAGCCATCGAAATGAAATTCGTATTCATCGTCTAACCGACAAGAATCTATCGGTATGTGGGTTGTGTCGTTTAAAGTAATCGACTGAATTTTCCATCTTTTAATGTAATTGTTGGTCAATTCGGGCGAACGAGTATCTACTAAGGTGTTGTTTACTGTAGTAGGAGGGTCGGTTTCTAGTCGTGAACAAGCGGTTCCTACCGTTAAAAGGGCAACGAAGAAAAGTAGATGGCTAAAATAATTTGGCGATTGTCTATAAACCATACACCGAATTTAGTGATAATTTGAAAGTTGACAATTGTCATTTTGTTTGCGGTTGTTCCGTTCGAAATTTGCAGTCGAATGAAACAACAAGTGGTGGAAGAGGTAGAGAAGTGTTATCACTGTGGTAGTGATTGTGATGCGGAGATAATTCACGAATACGACAAGAATTTTTGCTGTTTGGGGTGCAAAACCGTTTACGAGATTTTGAATGAGAACGATATGTGTTCTTATTACGATTTGGAGAAGAATCCGGGGATTAAGATGAAAACACAGCAAACGGATAAATTTGCCTACCTCGACAACGAAGAGATTCAGAAAAATTTATTTGAGTTTGACGATGCGGGAATTGCCAAAATAAAATTCTATGTGCCTAAAATCCACTGTAGTTCTTGTATCTGGCTACTTGAAAACCTTAATCGATTAAATCCGGGGGTAATTCAGTCGCAAGTTAATTTCTTGAAAAAAGAGGTATACATCACTTTTCAGAAAGAAGAAGTTTCGTTGCGAGAAGTGGTCGATTTAATGGATAGCGTAGGGTATGCGCCTACCATTTCGTTAGAGAATTTCAACAAAAAGAAAGTAAAGACCAACAACCGTACTTTCTTGTACAAATTAGGAATTGCAGGCTTCTGTTTTGGAAACATTATGCTGCTGAGTTTTCCAGAATATTTATCTGAAGGAGCCGAGTTTGACCGTCAATACAAAATATTGTTTGGCTATTTGAACCTCATTTTAGCGTTGCCTGTTTTGTTGTACAGCGCGCAAGATTATTTTATTAGTGCCTACAAAGCGTTAAAAAACAAGTTTATCAACATCGATTTACCCATTTCGATTGGTATTATCGCTTTGTTTAGCAGAAGTGCCTACGAGATTTTAACCATTAGTGGAGCTGGTTTTATGGATAGTTTCACCATGCTTATTTTCTTGTTGTTGGTGGGTAAATGGTATCAAAATAGAACGTATCAGGCGTTGAGTTTCGATCGTGATTACCAAAGTTATTTCCCTGTGGCGGTGACTAGAATTCGCGATGGAAAAGAAGAGGCCGTTCCGGTACAAACCCTTGAGGTAAACGATATTATTGAGTTGCGCAATCAAGAAATTGTACCAGCAGATTCAGAGTTAATTTCCGATCAAACTGAGATCGATTACAGTTTTGTTACAGGTGAGTCGGTTCCTGTAAAGAAAATTAAAAACGAGGTGATTTTCGCTGGCGGTAGGCAAGTAGGTTTAGGCGTTCGGCTAAAAATTGTTCGTCCTGTCTCTCAATCGTACCTCACCCGTTTGTGGAACCAAGAAGCTTTTCAGAAAGAAGAATCAAGAATGAATTCGCTGCTCGATAATGTGAGCAAATATTTCACAATTTTTATTCTTTCAATAGCTTTTATCACCCTGTTTTTCTGGCTAAGAACCGATGTTTCAATGGCCATTAAAACCTTTACAGCTGTGCTTATTATTGCTTGTCCGTGTGCACTCGCATTAACCGTTCCGTTTACGTTTGGTAATACCATTCGCATTTTTGGGAAGTTGGCATTTTACCTAAAAAACACGCAAGTAATTGAGAAAATGGCAGGCATTACTGCCGTAGTTTTCGATAAAACAGGAACACTCACTCAGAGTACTGGAGTAAAACTAGCGTATCAAGGCACAGAGCTTTCAGAAGAAGAGCGAATAGAAATAAAAGCCGTTGTTAAAAACAGTACACATCCTTTGTCGAAGGCTATTTTCAATGGGTTAAATGTGGAAATAACGGAGGTGGGTTCCTTCGAAGAAATAGTGGGGAAAGGCGTTGTGGCCACCGTGCATAACCATACTTATAGAATCGGTAGTGCTAAGTGGCTCCATCAAAAAACGCAGAAGGCCGATAAAGCGTCTCAAGTATTTGTAGAAAAAGACGGGAAAGTGCTCGGGTATTTCGTAATTAGAAAAGAGTACAGGCCGCATTTAGAAACGGTTTTAACCACTTTAGGTTCTCATTATGAGTTGCATTTATTAAGTGGAGATAACGATTTAGAAAAGGGTTATTTCGAAACGTATTTCGGTAGGAACCGAATGCATTTCAATCAAAAACCCGAAGGGAAGTTAACCTACATCGAAGAATTGCAAAAAAAGGGTCACAAGGTATTGATGATTGGCGATGGTTTAAACGATGCAGGTGCTTTGAAACAAGCCGATGTTGGAATCGCTATTTCTGATGATGTTTACAACTTTTCACCTGCCTGTGATGCCATTCTAGATGCCGATCAATTTGCGCTGTTAGATCAGTTATTGGCGTTTTCTAAAAAAGCCCTCAAAATTGTAAGATCCAGTTTTGTAATCTCACTAACGTACAACATAATCGGGTTAATATTTGCTGTTCAAGGTTTGGTAACTCCTTTATTTGCAGCAGTTTTAATGCCGTTAAGTTCGGTGTCTGTGGTAGGGTTTGTAACCATTGCTTCTAACTGGTCTGCAAAAGGTATAAAAGAAAATAAATCTTAACAAGAGTTAAAAACTGACGAAAGTCATTTATACCGTTGATAGCTCTCATATTTTACTTGTGGGTAGATTACAACATTTGTATTGTCATTAAAATGTCACAAGCCAATGAGTGTAATTTATATCCTAATCGCATTTAGTCTCGTAGTAGCCCTGGTATTTCTAGGGGCATTTATTTGGTCCATTAAGAATGGACAATATGAAGATGACTATACTCCGTCTGTGAGAATACTCTTTGAAGAACAAAAAACTCAATCGAAATAATCTCAATAAATAGTAATGGCTGAAAACAACGAACAAGCAGCAGCAGATAACCAAAAGCATGTTTCTGGGGCTGATGAAATTAAAAAGAAAGTAGAGGCGAAAACGACTGCCAACGTTGAGCATTTTGAATACGACAATACCATTGTTCGCAATTTCTCGATTGCCACTTTGGTGTTTGGTGTTATTGGAATGTTGGTAGGTTTAACCGCTGCTTTAGAATTGGTTTTTCCTCAAATTAACGCAGGAATTGAATTTATCACTTTCGGTAGAATTCGTCCGTTACACACTAACGCAGTAATCTTTGCCTTTGTAGGTAATGCAATTTTTGCGGGTGTGTATTACTCTCTACCACGTCTCTTGAAAACTCCTATGTGGAGTAAAGCTCTTTCTAATATTAACTTTTGGGGCTGGCAATTGATTATTTTATCTGCGGCCATTACGCTTCCTTTAGGGTACAATACCAGTAAAGAGTATGCAGAATTAGAATGGCCTATTGATATTGCCATCACCTTAATCTGGTTGGTGTTTGGTATCAATATGATGATGACCATCATTAAAAGAAGAGAGCGCCATTTATACGTTGCAATCTGGTTCTACATTGCCACATTTGTTACAGTAGCTATGCTACATGTTGTTAACTCTTTCGAGTTACCAGTAACTTTCATGAAATCTTACAGCTGGTATGCAGGTGTTCAAGATGCATTGGTGCAATGGTGGTATGGCCACAATGCGGTAGCATTCTTCTTAACTACGCCATTCTTAGGTTTAATGTATTATTTTGTTCCTAAAGCGGCTAATCGTCCGGTTTACTCATACCGACTTTCGATTATTCACTTCTGGGCGCTAATCTTTATCTACATCTGGGCTGGACCTCACCACTTGTTGTACACAGCACTTCCAGATTGGGCTCAATCTTTAGGAACCGTATTCTCAGTGATGTTGATTTTCCCTTCATGGGGTGGTATGATCAACGGTTTGTTAACCTTAAGAGGAGCTTGGGATAAAGTACGCGAAGATCCTATTTTGAAATTCATGGTAGTAGCGATTACAGCTTATGGTATGGCTACTTTCGAAGGCCCTATGCTTTCGTTGAAAAACTTAAATGCGATTGCTCACTACACCGATTGGATTCCTGCTCACGTTCACGTAGGTGGTTTAGGATGGAATGGTTTTATGACTTTTGGGGTGCTTTATTGGTTGTTCCCAAGAATGTGGAGAACCAAGTTATGGTCTACTAAATTGGCCAACATGCATTTCTGGATTGGTACGTTAGGTATTGTATTCTGGACGTTGCCAATGTACTGGGCAGGTTGGACACAGGCTTCTATGTGGAAGCAATTTACAGACGAAGGAATGTTAGCTTATCCTAACTTCTTAGAAACTGTAACGCAGATTAAACCCATGTTTGCTTTACGTGCAATTGGTGGCTTGCTTTACTTTACAGGTGCAATTTTAGCAGTTGTCAACCTTTGGAAAACAGCAACTAGCGGTTCTTTCTTAGCCAATGAAAAAGCATCTGCTCCAGCAATGGTAAAAGTGTACAAAAAAGCAAAAGGAGAACACTGGCACCGTTGGATTGAAAGAAAACCAATGCAATTATTGTTCTGGTCTTTTATCGCAGTGGCCATTGGTGGTGCAATCGAGATGGTTCCTACCTTCTTGGTGAAATCAAATGTACCTACCATTTCTTCTGTAAAACCTTACACACCGCTTGAGTTAGAAGGTAGAGACCTTTACATTAGAGAAGGCTGTAATAACTGTCACTCTCAAATGATACGTCCGTTCCGTTCAGAAGTGGCTCGTTACGGTGAATACTCTAAAGCGGGTGAGTTTGTTTACGATCACCCATTCTTATGGGGTTCTAAAAGAACGGGTCCAGATTTACATAGAGAAGGGGAAGTAGGCGGTAAGATGTATAAAAACGCATCTTGGCATTATAACCACATGTACGATCCAACTTCAACTTCAGCAGGAAGTATCATGCCTCCATACCCTTGGATGATTGAAGATGATTTGGATTACTCAGACATCGAAAAGAAAATTTCTGCCATGAGAACACTTGGGGTTCCTTATCCTGAAGGATACGAACAACAAGCAGTAGCAGACTTGCAAGCGCAACAGCAGAAAATCTACAATGATTTGAAAGAAGAAGGCATTCGAAATGCTGATCCGAATAAAGAAATTGTAGCCTTAATTGCTTACCTGCACAGATTGGGTAGAGATATTACTCAAGACGAAGGAGCAACTGAATCTGCTGAGAAATAATTTAACTGAAAAGTAATCGGGTTCCTACTGCATAAAAGTAGTAGGAACCCAAAATCGAAATTGATATGCTTAAGTTTATTAAAAATCACATGGCAACGATATCTGATATTGATATCTATCCCATCATTTCATTTCTACTTTTCTTCTCTGTTTTTATTCTGATGGTGGCTTATGTTATTGCCGCAAGAAAAGAATATATGACAGAAATGGCAGAATTACCTTTTAAAGACGATGAAGGTTCACCTACATCTCAACTATAAAAAATACTAAAACAATACCCGAGCTATGCTTAATAAGAAAACAATAAAAAAAGGTCTGCTACTAGCCATAGCGCCTTTGTTGAGCTTACCTGTGTTAGCACAAGAAACAACAGAAAGTTTCGATGGTGCTACGGCTCTTTCAGGTGAGATGAAATTTTGGCTACTTACCGGAATGCTTGTGTTTCAGATTATTCTTCTTTTCACAGTTGCAAACATTATTAAGAGTTTTACTGGTAATTCTAGCATGTGGAAAAAGATTTTGAATGCTAAAAACACTACAGCTATTCTAGTAATTGGTTTTATGCTTTCTGCAACTACGGCTTCTGCACAAACAACTGGAGTAGAAAGTATTGGTTTTACAGAGAGTGAAAGCATTCAGAACTTGTTAATTACACTTAACGGGGTTTTATTAACTGGTATTATAATTCTGCTTTACACGCTTAAAAAGCTGGTTAACGTTCTTACCGTTGAAGCGCAAGGAGAGAAAGAAGTAGTTTCTCTTTGGGATCGTATGATGGCAAAGATGACAGATGCTGTACCAGTAGAAGAAGAAGAAGATGTTTTAACCGACCACGATTACGATGGTATTCAGGAGCTAGATAATAATCTACCACCATGGTGGGTGCTTGGTTTCTATGTAACTATTGGTTGTGCCGTTCTTTATATTGGCTACTACGAGTTTTACTTAGGAGGAAATATTTCTCAACAAGAGTATAGAGCAGAAATGCAAAAAGCAGAAGCAGAGAGAGAAGCTTACTTGGCTTCTTTGGCATCAAACATTGACGAGTCTAATGTTGTAGCCGTTGAAGATGCAAGTGCTTTAGCTGAAGGGAAAGAAACGTTTGATACTTTCTGCGCTACTTGCCACGGTAAAGAGGGTGAAGGTATGGCGGGTCCGAACCTTACCGATGAGTACTGGTTGCATGGCGGTGGAGTCAAAAACATCTTTAAAACAATTAAATACGGAGTTGCCGGTAAATCAATGATTGCTTGGGAAGACCAATTAACTCCTCCTCAAATGCAAAAAGTAGCTAGTTATGTTTTAACGCTAGGGGGAACTAACCCAGCTAATGCTAAAGCTCCTGAAGGTGAAATTTGGGTTCCTACCGAAGAAACTCAAGAAGCACCAGCAGATTCTACAGTAGTAGATTCTACAGCTACTGCAGATGCAGAACAAATGGCTACTCTTTAGAAATAAACGGAATACATAAGGATCCTACCCCTTATCAAACACGTTTTTATTAAAGAAAAATGGGAATTGAACAAGAAGTAAACAGGGACGCGTTTCGCGATAGAATTGCAACCATCAATGAAGATGGGAAACGTAATTGGATCTATCCTAAAAAGCCAAAAGGTAATTTTTACAAATGGAGAACATACTTAAGTTATGTTCTCCTTACTGTGCTTTTTGCTGGGCCGTGGATTAAAATTGGTGGTGAACCTCTTTTAATGATCAATGTGCTCGATAGAAAGTTTGTGATTTTTGGTCAGATTTTCTGGCCTCAAGATTTCTACCTCTTTGTAATCGGTACGATTACAATGATTGTTTTCATTATTCTCTTCACGGTTATTTACGGTCGTTTATTCTGCGGATGGGTGTGCCCACAAACCATTTTTATGGAAATGGTTTTTCGCAAAATTGAATACTGGATTGAAGGCGATTGGCAAAAGCAGCGCAAGCTCAATAAACAGAAATGGGATGCTGAAAAGATTAGAAAAAAGGTGTCGAAAAACGCTATATTCTTCCTGATTTCGTTCTTAATCGCCAATACTTTTTTAGCTTATTTAATTGGAAGTGATGAGTTGGTGAAATTGGTGACAGACTCACCTAAAAATCATGTGGGAGGCCTAACAGCCATGATTATTTTTACCACTGTTTTTTACGGAGTTTTTGCGCGATTTAGAGAACAAGTATGTACCGTGGTTTGTCCTTACGGTCGCTTACAAGGCGTGTTGCTCGACACTAAATCGATTATTGTAGCCTACGATTTCGAGCGAGGTGAGAACAGAGGTAGATTTAAAAAACGCGAAGATCGAAGTGCTGAAGGTAAAGGTGATTGTATCGATTGTCACGCATGTGTTGATGTTTGCCCTACAGGGATAGACATTAGAAACGGTACGCAGTTAGAGTGCATTAACTGTACAGCTTGTATTGATGCGTGCGATGCCATTATGGATAAGCTGAACTTCGAAAGAGGTTTAATTCGCTATGCCAGCGAAGAGCAAATTAAAAACAAGCAAAAGAAAATTACTTTCACACCTAGAATGATTGCTTATTCTGCCGTGTTAGGTGTGCTCGTTTCTGTGTTATTTATTTTACTGGCACTAAGAACCGATGTAGAAGCAACCGTATTGAGAACACCCGGAACGTTGTTTGAAGAATACGAAACTGGGAAATTCAGAAACTTCTACAATTACAAGATTATTAATAAAACAACCCAAGAGATTCCTGTTACATTCGAAATTGACGGCCCAGGTAGAATAGAATTAGTGGGCAGCCAATCTAGAAAAGTAGAAAAAGGCGAATACGTAGAAGGAGCCCTCTTTATCTACCTAGAAGAAGACGAATTAACCGGACAAAAAACCAATGTAAAAGTGAACATTAGAAGCGGTGAAGAAATAATTGAAACCGTGAAAACCACTTTTATTGGTCCTCTTTAAAATATAGGTGTATGAAACTTAATTGGGGACACGGATTAGCCATTGCATTAGCCATTTTTGCAGCTATAATGCTTGGTTTTCTTTACAATAGTTTTCAGCTAGACCATGAGATGGTAGCCGATAATTATTACCAAGAAGAATTGGTTTTTCAAGATAAAATAGATCAAAAAACCAATGCAAAATCAGCTGGCAAGTCGCTATCGATAAAAGAAGAAGCCAATCAAGTAATTGTTCAGTTTACGGTAGACGACACGGCATTAACCGAAGGCGAAATTGAGTTTATGCGTCCGTCTAACCAAAAGCTAGATGTTCAATTTCCGATAGTGTTAAACGAAAAAGCACAATTGGCTATTTCTAAAGAGCATTTTGCGAGAGGGAAATATACCGTAAGAGCTTCTTGGAAAGTAAACAATGTAGATTACTACATTACTAAAAATATATTTATTCAATGATTGATTGGTGGGCCGCCATATCTATTGGCTTGTTGAGCAGTTTTCACTGTTTTGGTATGTGCGGCCCCATCGCATTTGCCTTACCACTGAATAGAAAAAACACATTTTCTAAAGTAAGTGGTAGCTTAACGTATCAATTAGGCCGGCTCATAACCTACATGGTTTTGGGCGGCTTATTTGGTTTGCTAGGTAGAGGTTTAATTACAGCGGGTTTACAAAAAGGAGTTTCCATTGGGTTGGGAATTCTTATTCTCGTTTCGGTATTAGCTCCACGTTTTTTAGGCAAAACTATTCCTGTTGAAAGTGTAGTTTATAAAGGCATTGGTAGAGTAAAATCATTGCTGGGTCGTTTCTTTAAAAACTCATCTTATTCGTCACTTTTTACCATTGGTTTGCTCAATGGTTTGCTACCTTGTGGTATGGTTTACCTTGCGTTGGCAGGTGCCATTAAATCAGGAACGTGGGCAGACGGAGCCACTTTTATGCTCTTTTTTGGGGTAGGAACCTTGCCCATGATGATTGCTGCTGGTTTTGCCCAAGATTGGATCAGTCTAAAGTGGCGAAATAAAATGCAAAAAGCCACTCCTTATATTATTGCTCTTTTAGGAGTGATGTTCATTCTACGCGGACTTAATTTAGGAATCCATTACGTTAGTCCAGAAATTGATCAAGTAGAATTAACTGCCACCGAATGCAAATAAACATGTTCAGGGTGAAGTCAATTTTCTCTTTTTCCATCGTATTCTTCCTTTTTTTTAACCAAATCTGGGGACAATCTACCGTAAAAGATGAGTTAGCTTGGCTACGGTATTACGGTTCCTACCGATTAAAAAATCAATGGAAAGTAAAGGGTGAACTTGAATACCGATTTTACTTTAATGATTTGCAACCACACCAAGTATTAACGCCTCGATTACACGCAGAACGCACCTTCGAGAATGGAGTGGCAATTGGGGTAGGAGGGGTTTACTTTTTGCACTGGATGCCGCACCCAGACTATAATACAATTAAAGGCACCAAAACAGAAATTCGTCCGCATCAATATGTGAAACAAGACAATTTGTTTAAGTGGGGAGCTGTAAAAAGTCGCGTAATGTTAGAAGAGCGCTGGCGACAAAAAGTAGAAAATGGCGAAACCATTAACGCCTATCGGTTTAATTTTAGAATGCGCTTTCGGTTTACGGTAGAAGCCCATTTAGATCAAAAAAAGCGTTTTTCAGTATTTGTAGGAACCGAACCCATGATGAATATGGGAAGCGAAATCAATGGTGATTTTCTCGATCAAGTGAGAACTTTTGGCGGAGTAAATACTCTGTTTTCTGAAAAGATAAAGCTTCAAGTAGCGTATGTGAATTGGTATCAGCCCATTAGTTCGAAAGATTTGATCATTCAAAACGATATTGTTCGGCTAACTTTCTTTCATAATATAAAATAGAACTTTCAGAAAGTATTGAAAGTTTTGATTTTTCATCTATATTTGTCGTATGGAATTTTCAGAAGCAAAAGAAAAATTTCTTCATTCATGGGGAACCTTAGGTTCTAACTGGGGCATAAACAAAACAATGGCTCAAATCCATGCTTTGCTTTTGATTTCTCCAGAGCCTTTAAGCACAGAAGATGTAATGAAAGAATTACAGATTTCTCGTGGCAACGCCAACATGAATATTCGAGCATTAATCGATTGGGGTTTGGTACAGCGCGAAATGAAATCAGGAGAACGAAAAGAATATTTTTCTAGTGAAAAAGACATTTCTCAAGTTGCCAAAAAAGTATTGCGTGAAAGAAGAAAGCGAGAGCTTGAGCCTGTAATTGCATTGCTTAATCAACTGAAAGAAGTAAAAGGGGATTCTGTTGAAGAAAAGCAGTTTAACGAAACGGTTAACGAAATCAGCGATTTTGCATTTAAAGTAGACAATGTGCTCGAAAAACTTTCAAAATCTGAACGCAATGTTTTGTTATCGTTATTGCTGAAATTAAGCTAAAAAAATTTGAAATTAAGTTTCATAAATTATTGAAAATACAAAAAGATATGAGAGCTGTTAGTTTTGTCTTACAAGTTTTAATAGCAACGGTGGCGTTTTTTAGTCTCTTAATGTATAGCAACAGTGGTTTAATCTACTTTATGCTAGCACAATTAGCGATGGGGATTGTGCAATTATTTATTGCATTAGTGCATACTATTCGCAGAGATTACAAATATCCGCTAAACACTAAAATCAACATATATTGGTTGTTGGTGGTGGTTTATTTGGCAATTTACATTCCTTCTCTGCTGTATGCAGATTTGTTTTTTCACTTGGCCTTTATCATCAGCGCTTGGGCGATTGCCTTGTATTTTATGTTCATTTCTTACCAGCTTATTTCAAAAAAGCCTGAACAGCGAGACAAGTTTCTGCCCAACTTAGATTTTAATGCTTAGTAAATATCAGCTATGAAACGAAGGGCCTCTAGTGTCTTGTAACAGCTCTTTTATAAACTACTAAGAAAATAGAAGAGAAGGGAACTAACTTTTCGAGAACCTTATGTTTTATAGCCAGTGTTGTAGTGAGTAATTTATTAATTTTCAAATGTTTTATTCAATCTTTCTAGGTATTCCAAATACAATTGTGCTGTAATTTCTTTCTCTTTATTAAATGAATCTAGAAGGTCTTTTTCTTGACTCAATAGTTCTTTGAGTCTGTTTTTTGTCAAAACTTTTGTTTTATATCCTTCAGATGTGTCTAAATAATAAACTTTATTCTTCCCGTTTGGACCTAAAATAATTGCTCCTACAAGACCACCTGTGTTGAATCCTGCTTGTCCTTGAATATTTTCTGGATATGATTCGTCCACCAAGAATGCGCAATACTTTCCTTTAACTTGAAGTTTGGAAAATTTATTCTTTGTTAAAAACTCAACATTAAAACGCATATTGTAATAAATCTCATTCTCAAATGATATAGCGATAATTTTATTTACTTTCTTAAAATTACAATCAGATTTAATATCGTTAACTGATAGGAATAATTCACTTCGTTTTTTAAAATCTATCGATTCCAGTGGACAATGTTGATTTGACTTGAATTGTTCAAAATTTATAAATACTCCGTTACTTTCTTTAAACTCCTGAGCATTTAGGTTAGAAATTATTATACCTATCATAAATATTTTCGTAATCACAATTTTCATTTTCGAGATTTAGGTTTTATTTACTACAACTTGTCTATATCAGTACGAACCGTAAATTTATTCAAATTAGAAGCACAATTATTTAATGGCGCCATAAAGTGATTAATTCAACGGTTATGTTTACTTTGTCGCAAACCGATTACTATGGAGTTTACTCAAAACGATAAAACTCAGTTTGCCGCGAAAAATATATCCGAAGAAACTGTTACTACTCAATTAAACTGTTTTAATACAGGTTTTCCATACATTAATTTAGAACGCGCTTGTGTTCCTACCGATGGTATAATCACATGGGATGCAGATGAACTTGAGCGTTTATTAGAGATGTTTGAGTCGTACCAGTCTACAATCGATTTTTTAAAATTTGTACCCGCTTCTGGGGCGGCAAGTCGTATGTTTAAGCATCTTTTTTCGTATCAAAACGGAAACGAAGACGCCCTAGTAACTCAGTTTTTCGAGAACATTGAAAAATTTGCATTTTACGCTTCGCTTAAAAAGGTTATAGAAGCAGCGGGAGAGAACATTTCTGATTTATTGCAGGCTCAGAACTATGAGCGAATCATTCATTTCTTACTTTCAGAAGAAGGTTTAAGCTATGGCCAGCTTCCAAAAGGTTTAATCGATTTTCATCTATACAATGGCGAAGCTAGAAAAGCAGTTGCGGAACATTTGATAGAAGGCATTCAGTATGCAATGGGAGATGATGGCGTTGTTCGCATTCATTTCACAATTTCAGAATCGCACAAAAATAAATTTCAAGATTATCTAAAACCTTTGATGAGTCAGCTTTCTAAGCAGTATTCATGTGAGTTTGAAATAGAATATTCGGTTCAATCACCTTCTACAGATACTATTGCCGTTGAGATGGATAATGCTCCTTTTCGATTAGAAAATGGTAGTATTTTGTTTCGACCAGGAGGACATGGGGCACTCATTGAGAACCTGAATAACCTCGATGCCGATATTGTTTTTATTAAAAATATAGACAATGTGGTTCCTGAAAAATTGCAACCCACAACGGTAACGTATAAAAAGGCGATTGCTTCAAAGTTGCTTGAGTTAAAGGCGCAAAGAGATTATTACTTAACAGAGTTAAACCAAGAAGATTCGGATATTGAGCTCCAAGAAGTGGTCAACTTTTGCCAGTATCAATTAAACTTAGATACTTCGTCTTCATTAACAAAAAGTGAAGTAATTGATTTACTCGATCGACCTATGCGCATTTGCGGAATGGTTAAAAACGAAGGTGAACCCGGAGGAGGTCCGTTTTGGGTAAAAGACGAAGCTGGAAAATTATCGATTCAAATCGTTGAAAAGTCACAAATTGATGTTTCTAACGAAAATCAACGTGAAATTCTTGAGAAATCTACCCATTTTAATCCTGTAGATTTAGTTTGCGCCACTAAAAACCATGAAGGCGAATCGTACAATTTGCTCAACTTTGTAGATCCTAAAACAGGTTTTATTGCTGAAAAGTCGTTAGAAGGCAGAAAGCTTAAAGCCCAAGAGTTGCCTGGGCTATGGAACGGTGCAATGGCTAAATGGATTACACTTTTCGTTGAAGTTCCGCTCATCACATTTAATCCAGTAAAAACCGTTAACGATTTACTAAAACCCAATCATCAGTCGGCTTAAATGATTTTCTCTGTTTTCATTGAAAACGGATATTGTATTTTCGCGTGCTATGGGCAAAATCAAGGTAAAACCTACCAATAAGCAACGCATATTACAAGAGAACCCAACGTATTTCAATTGGAATTTGAAGCTAGAGAACAACTACGCGCATCAAATTCAAGAAGAGGTTTTTCATAAAATAAAAGAAGCTGCAGAGTCGATTCAGCAGCCGGCCTACATTGTGGGTGGCTGGGTTAGAGATTTATTGCTCAATCGTTCAAGTAAAGATGTAGATGTGGTAACGGTTGGTAGCGGCATCGAACTGGCAGAAGCGGTTGCCGCCCGCTGTGAATCTGTAGAAGCCTTTGCTGTTTACAAACGATTTGGAACAGCTATGCTTAAAACGGCAGATTTTGAAGTAGAATTTGTAGGAGCCCGAAAAGAATCTTACCGAAGCGATAGCCGAAAGCCCATTGTAGAAAATGGAACTCTCGAAGATGATCAGAAAAGACGTGATTTCACCATCAATGCACTCTCAATTAGTTTAAATGCCGATAATTTTGGGGAGTTGATCGATCCGTTTCATGGAGTAGAAGACTTGCAAAATGCAACGATAAAAACGCCATTGGATCCTACCGAAACGTATAGTGACGACCCTTTAAGAATGATGCGAGCTATCCGTTTTTCTTCTCAATTGGGTTTCGAAATTGAGCAAAATTCTTTTGAAGCGATTAAGAAAAATGCGAGTCGTATAAAAATAGTTTCGAAGGAACGCATTACCGATGAATTCAATAAAATTCTGTTAAGTCCAAAACCGAGCATTGGTTTAAGAGCATTGTTTTACTCAGGTTTATTGCATTTTATTTTTCCTGAGCTAGTCGATCTACAAGGGGTGGAAGAAATTGATGGACAGAGACATAAAGATAATTTCTTTCATACGCTTGAGGTGGTAGACAACATTGCAACTAAAACCGATAATGTGTTTTTGATTTATGCGGCTTTGTTGCACGATATTGCCAAGCCAAGAACAAAACGCTTCGATAAACAAACGGGGTTTACTTTTCGAGGGCACGAGTATGTAGGTTCTAAAATGGTTCCTAAAATCTTTAAAAGAATGCGATTGCCGTTGAACGAACAACTGAAATATGTACAAAACTTAGTAGCATTAAGTGCTCGCCCTTCTGCATTGGTAAGCGAAGATGTTTCGGATAGTGGGGTGAGAAGATTGCTCTTCGAAGCAGGAGACGACATCGATGATTTAATGACGTTAGCCGAAGCCGATTTAACCACGCGTTTTGATCAAAAAATGCTTACGTACCTCAAGAATTACGAATGGGTGCGCCAGAAATTAAAAGAAGTAGAAGAAAAAGATCAAGTTCGTAACTTTCAACCACCCGTAGATGGAAGCGAAATCATTGAGCACTTTCAACTAACACCTGGGCCAGTAATTGGTCAACTTAAAAACGAAGTAAAAGAAGCCATTTTAGAGGGCAAAATTGCCAATAATAAAGAAGAAGCTTGGAAATTCTTACTCGAAAAGGCGAAAGAATTGGGTATTTATACTCAATAGAAAATTTACATCTCCGACTCAAATATTAACTTTGCAACATGCCAAAAACTTTCCGATTAAGGGTATTAGTAGATACCACAGAAGAGACTGATGTATTCAGGGATATAGAAATTAGTGGAAACGCTAGTTTTCAACAGTTTCACGAAGCTATTCAAGAAGCTTTCGGGTTTGATAACTCAGAAATGGCTTCGTTTTATATGAGTAACGAAGATTGGGATAAAGGAGACGAAATTCCATTAATGGATATCAGCCAAGGTGAGCAAAAAGTGCAAACTATGGCAGAAGTTCAGCTTCACGAAAAAATAGAATCTGACGATCAGCGTATTCTTTATGTTTTCGATTTCTTATTAATGTGGTGTTTTTACATCGAGGTAGTTAAAATTGAAGAAACGGAAGAAATTAAAGAGCAACCAGAAGTAGTATTATCCTACGGTGAGGCACCTGATCAGTATTCTAAAGAACCCAAAGATTTGTTTGGTGCCATTCCAGGTATTAATTTAGACGGTGACGAAACCGAAGAAGATTCTGATGATTATTTTCAGGATGTAAATCTTTAATGGAAGAAGGAAAACCTCAATTAATAGTAATAACGGGTCCTACAGCTGTAGGTAAAACAGCGTTAACCGTTCAATTAGCAAAAACCTTGAATTGCGCTATTTATAGTTGCGATTCAAGGCAGTTTTACCGAGAGATGAGCATCGGAACGGCAAAGCCAACTCTCGAAGAGCAAGATGGCATTCCCCATTACTTTATCGATACGCATTCGGTAGAAAAACCCATCACGGCTGGCGAATACGAGAAAGAGGTAATTCCGCACCTCGAAACTTATCTTCAAGAAAATAAAGTAGCTATTTTAACAGGTGGTTCAGGGCTTTACCTTGATGCGGTTATGCATGGCATAGACGAAATTCCACCAGTTCATGCAGAAGTGGAAAAACAGCTTGAAATAGACTTAGGAGTAGGTGGAATTCAAACGTTACAAGAAGAATTATTTCGCCACGACCCAGAATACTACAATCAGATTGATATTTTTAATTCAAGGCGATTAATCAGAGCCTTGGGAGTGATTAGAACTACAGGTAAGCCGTTTTCGTCTTTTCATGCCAAACATGGTAAGGAAAGAAGTTTTAAGATGGATATTCACATTCTTAATCGTGATCGTAACGCTTTGTATAAGCGCATTAATCATCGGGTGGATGTGATGTTACAAGCCGGTTTAGAAGAAGAGGCGAGATCTCTGTATCCGATGAAAGAAAACAAAGCGCTGAGAACGGTAGGCTATCAAGAATTCTTCGACTATTTTGACGGGAAAATTCCCTACGATACAGCGGTAGAGGCTATTAAGCGTAATTCTAGGCGGTATGCCAAGCGCCAAATTACTTGGTTTAAAAGGTATAATTCGGCAAAATGGCATTTGTTATTTGATAAGAAGGAACCCGAATTACTTTCAGAATTAGTGGAAAAGTATAGTTAAAAAAAAAACGGAGATGAATATTCATCTCCGTTTTTAGTTGGTGCTTATGAGCATTTATTTTTTCAAGAACTTTTCAGAGTAGTCTACGTCTTCACCGGTAACTCTAATTAAGTACATACCTGAACTTAAGTCACTAATGTTGATGTTCTCAACAGATCCGTTGAGTTTACCAAGTTCTTGTTGTAAAACAAGTTTCCCGGTAACAGAGTACACCTCAGCTGTTAATTCGGTTGTTTGTGATTTAAACACTTCAATCGTTAACTGATCTTCTGCTGGATTAGGAAATACATTGATAATATCTTCAACTTCTCGATTGTTGGTTCCTACGGTGTAACCAATCGAGAATGAATATTCGATTTTACAACCGAAATCACTTTGGAAAGCTTCTATAACAGAGTTATCCATTTCGTGAATACGAACGTAACCGTTTCCATCGTTGTTGGCCCAGAAATTAAGACCATCACATTCAGAATCTTCGATAATTAGCTTATAGCATCCCTGGCCAAGTTGTACAGTATCTTTAACGTTTTGGTTGGCTTGTAACGGAGAAGATTGTTTGTGAACAAATCCGTTTTCGTCAACAATTTTCCAGCTGGTTTCAGAAGCTGCACTGTTGGCTTTCCACCAAATGTAAAATTCATCACTTAACAAGTTAGGTACTTCGTAAGTTGAAGAAAGCTGGTTGTTAATTTCGTACTCATCGGCAACACCGTTGGGCATCGATACCTTAGCATAGAACTTGTTAGGCCCGCCAATAGCTTTGTCTAAAAAGTTGTTTTCGCCACTAGGTATTACCACTGTTTCTTCTTCTAAAGGAGCTAAAGAGCCAGTCCATTCAAACGTGAATTTCTCGCCACCTTCTACCCAATATTCAATTTGTGCAGTAGTTAAAGTTGCACCACCTGAGTTTCTGATTTTCACAATCGGGTTGGCGCAAATTGGGTTCATTCTGTTGTAGTTAAACTCGGTGCTTGGTGCAAGAATATCGATCATTTCAACATCGTTGTTGAAGTTGTAACCACCAAAAGTGATTAAACCACCATACATGTTATATCCTGGATCACCGTTAGGACCCGTATGTGTAAACGGTTGCATATCGATATCTACCACGTTTTGGCCGCTCACTAAACCGCTGTTAAAGTTGTGCATAAAGCGTGTACCTCTTGTTCCTGGGCACCAATTAGCACGATCGTATAGCCAAGTTCCGGGCTGAGGGAAAAGTGGATTATTTCCACAGTTATCGTCCCAAATAAGTTGTTGAGCAACTTGGTTTCCGTTTAACTTTACGTAATACTTTTTAGGACAAAACTCAGCGCAATTTTCGTTTCCTCCAAAGCTATGACCCGTTGGGATAAAGTGGAAAGCAGCCAATTCTTCATCGCCTTGTAAAGTGAAGTTGTAAGGTGTTAATCCGTTTTCAATAGGATTACTTGGGTTTCCGTATTGGAAATAACCATCGTAAACGGTTTGTACTCTTTTAGGATCTCGAGGAGGTGTTCCTTCTATAAAGTAAAAATCGAGAGTTACAGTAAACCCGTCTTGCCAACCATCGTAGCGGGCACGTAGCAATTTATCGCCCTTTAAAATCGGAGCGTAATCGGTAACATCGTAGTAATGAGCTTGCTCCCATTCATCGGTGAAACCGTTAGCATACGGAGTGATTAATCTTCCTAATTCTACCCAAAAAGTATCATTAGGCGTAATTTCGCGAAGTTTAATTTTGGTAGTGTAATCCCATTCGCTACATCCGTTGGTTGGACAACCAAGGGTGTATTTCATTAAAATTTTTCTGTAAGATTTGCCTTCATCAGGAAAAACTGCTAAAGAATCGAAGTTTCCGTTCCAGTCCATATGAACATCGTCATGAACTCTTACATGGGTGGTATCTCCTTCTGCCGCAACTAAGTTGCCACAAAGAAAAAGACTAAGTAGAAATGGTAAAATTTTCTTCATAAAACACGTTAATTTTGCCCGAATATATTGAATTCTTAACGTTAATTATACGGTGAAAACGCTGACGAGTAAATATTTTATAAATAATAAGGAATTTTCTTTCACTGAATTGCGCCACTGGTGCGGAATACAGCAGAATTCACCTCATTTGGCTTCTTGGGAAAAATCACTCTATAATTTTATCTCAGAATGGCTCAATGATAAAGAATACATCGCTGTATCTACTTCTGGCTCTACTGGAGAGCCTAAGAAAATTTCCCTATCGAAGCGTTGGGTACGAGCAAGTGCAAAGGCTACCATTTCGTATTTCGATTTACAACCGGGTAACTCGATTTTGTTGTCGTTACCAACGCATTTTATAGCTGGTAAACTACAAGTGGTTCGGGCCTTTGAAGGAGGAATGAATTTAATCACAGTTCCGCCTTCTTCTGATCCGCTGCAAGAAATAGAAGATTCAATAGATTTTGCTGCATTTACACCCCAGCAGGTGTACGGTTCCTACCGAAAATTATCTGTAATAAAGAAATTAATTGTTGGGGGAGGAGCCATTTCTCAAGCGCTAGAAGAGAAATTACAAACCGTAGATACCGAAATTTACGCTACTTATGGTATGACGGAAACTATTACCCATGTTGCAATTCGATCAGTGAATAGGCCGCATTCAGAATATTTTGAGGCATTGGATGGAGTTTCTTTTGCTCAAAATGAAAACAACTGTTTGGTGATTTCTGCACCGCACATTGGCGTTGAAAATCTAGTTACGAATGATGTAGTAGATTTAGTAGGAACGCGAATGTTTCAGTTTGTTGGGCGTTTAGATAATGTGGTGAACTCTGGAGGAATTAAACTGTTTCCGGAAAAAATTGAAAAAAAATTGAGCGCTCAGCTATCAGCGCCCTTTTTTATCAGCTCTTTGCCTCATGAAAAATTAGGAGAGCAATTGGTTTTGGTAATAGAATCTGAAAGTGAAATAGAAAATCTTCAACAGCTTCTTTCAGCTTCTTTAGACCGATTCGAGAAACCCAAAAGAGTGTTTTACATTTCACGGTTCGAAAGAACAGAAACGGATAAAATTCAGCGATTAAAAACCATGAAAATCATCAAAAAATAGCATTTCGATGTTATTCGCTGTCGATAATTATTTTCTGTAACACACTTTGATTACCAGCCGATTTAAAATAGTAAGAAACCCTGAAATTTCCTTTATTGGTTTTCAATGAGCCAATTACGTATTTAAGTCCGTTTTTAGCTTCGCCTTCGTGAAGCACCTGAAAATTGGTAACGGGGTGAGCTTTAAAAAAGGTAGACAGTTTTGCGGTGGCATCGGTTTTAGAATAAAGATTGTCTTCGTCTAAAATGGTTAAGTCAATGTTGGCGCCAAAATAAGTGGCCAACTGTGCGCTGTTTCCTGCTTTAAAGGCATTGGCAAGATCATCTTCTATTCCAGCCGTAAGCGCTACGAATAGGGCAATCATCAACGTAATTCTATTAAAAGCTTTAACCATGGTAATGAATTTAGATTACTAAAATAACCATAAACTTGCAATTGCATCAATTGTATTTTATGAAGGTTAAACTTATAGCCATTGGCAAAACAGATGCCAATTATTTAGCAGAAGGTATTGATATTTACGTGAATAGACTCAAGCATTACATCAAATTTGAGCTAGAAGTTATTCCAGATATTAAAAGTCGCAAAAACAAAACCACCGAGCAGCAGAAAGAAGAAGAGGGGAAACTCTTGCTGAGTAAATTTGATGCCACTGATTGGGTGGTGCTTTTAGACGAAAACGGAAAGTTGAAAACAAGCCGTGAAATGGCCGATTTTTTAGATCAAAAAATGATACAATCGACCAAAACATTGACTTTTGTGATTGGTGGTCCTTATGGTTTTTCACAAGAAGTGTATCAACGTGCTAATCAAAAGCTATCGCTGTCGAAAATGACGTTTAGTCACCAGATGATACGCTTGTTTTTTGTGGAGCAGATTTACCGAGCATTCACCATATTAAAAGGCGAACCGTACCATCACGATTAATTTTCTGCGTTGTTTTCAACGGTAACCCATTTCATTTGGTCGAGGTAAAACAAAACACCTGAAACGTTTGTGTGGCCCAATTCTTCGAGCAATTGCATGTATTGCAACACTTGTTTCTCGTGTTTTTTTCGGTACGAACCGGTTTTAAAATCTATCACAACGGCTTGTTGGTCGAAAAAACAAATCTTATCGGGGCGCAGTACACCCCACTTTGGATGAATGAATTCGCGCTCGTTCCATGTTTTTTCACTTTTTGAGAGCAAATCTTGATACGGTGTGAATTGCTGAACGTGTTCTAGCGCTTCTTCAATTCGGTTTTTCATATTGGTAGGAACCCAACCTGTTTTTATAAGTTGATTTAACTCAACGAGAACAAGGGTATGGGGTTTGTCTAAACTCAATAAATAGTGTAAAATTTCACCGAATTTTTTAGCTTCAGAAACTTCGTCTTTTTGTTTCCATGGAGAAGAAACGGCTAGTTGAAGTTGTTCTCTCCAATTGGCTGTTTTAGAAGTTTCAAGAAAAACGGCAGCTGAATCTGAAGCAGAGGGAGAGTCTTTGCTTTTTAGTGGAGTTCTTGAGCCAAATTCTAAAATTTGATGGTTTTCGTCCCAATCAGCATGAGTTTCGAAGTGGGCTTTTATCTGATTTGAAAATCCTATGCCAGGTTTTCCCTTGGTTCCTACAATACCGTATAAACGATCTACAGGGCGCGTGCAGGCCACGTAGAGAATATTGAGATTATCGAGCATGGTTTTGGTGTTTTCTTCTTGAACCAAAGGCTCCCAGGGCGTAGATTCTAGGCGCTCTTGACTTAATCCAATTAAGCCGGTTGGGAGCTGATATTTATCTTCATCGAGTGCAATCCATTTTTTCTTTTCCCCTTTTTGAGTGGTGCTCCAGTTTACAAAAGGGAGAATTACAACTGGAAACTCTAATCCTTTCGATTTATGAATGGTCATAATTTGAACGGCATTGGATCCTTCCGGAACCGAAATCGATAGATTTTCGCTTTTTTGATTCCAGTAGTCGATGAAATCTTTGAGATGATTCGATTTTTTAGTTGAAAAATTGTGCGCTACCTGAAGAAATGCGGTTACATAAGCACTTGGTTTTTCATGGATAGAGAGCGCATGAACTAAGAATTGAACGCCTTCGTAAATCGACAGAGATTGTAATTTGTTGGCAAGATTATCGAGTTGCAACTGCTGAAGCAATTGTTGAATTACTAACGCTGGATTTTTTGATTTATCGGCTACTTTTTGCAATTCAAGATGCAAAGAAAAATCGATTATTTTCAAGGAGTGAATAGCACTCACCAATTGAGCAGCAGCCAGTTTTTCTTCGGGCTGAACAATCCATTTTAAGAAAGCAATAATAGCTTGTATGTTGTTATCGTTTTTGAGCAATAACGATTCGCTACTTAAAACATCTATTTGGTTTTTAACCAGTAGGTTGGCAACTTGAATGGCCGCTTTGTTGGTTCTGAAAAGTATACAGATATCGCTCCACTGGTAGCCATCTTCTATACACTCGTTGATAAACGGAATTATTTGATCGAGGTTGTATTGGTTAAACTCTTCTGCATCTTGGTAATTGTACGTTTCGAAATGAACAAAACCGCCTGTGTTTTCTTCCCTGAAATTTTGATGAATTTCTTTATAGACTTCAAGAATGTAGCCTTCTTCTTTATCGGCAATAGAGCTAAAAAGCCAATTGTTAAACTCTATTACTTCTCGCTTGCTGCGGTAATTGGCATCGAGTACTTTTTCTTCATGATTTCTTACTAAAACTTGTTCGTGCTCTTTTAAAACAAGGCTTTCATGGGCACCTTTTACTTGCGGCAGCTGAACAAACTGATCGGCATCGCCACCGCGCCAACGATAAATCGATTGTTTACCATCGCCTACAACCATATTAAAATAGGTTTGGTTTTCTGTGCCTTGTGAAAGCGCGTTTGAAAGCAGAGGAAGCAAATTTTTCCATTGACTTTCACTCGTGTCTTGAAACTCATCGATGAGGTAATGGTGATAGCGCTCGCCCAATCTTTCGTAAATAAATGGTGCGGGTTCGTTCATTACAATAGCCGAAATTTTTCGGTTAAACTCACTGATCGACATAATGTTATTGTCGGCCTTGTATTGTTGCATTTCAAGTTCGATTTCTCGCAACACAGCCATTTGATACAAGTACTTATTCAAATCTTTCTGAAGCACATATTGAGCTTTTTCGCTCGCTATGGTATCAATGGTTTTCTGTGCAGCTTGAGTAAGTTCATCGGCAATGCTGGCCACTGCATTAACAATCTCTTTTTTGCCATTTTTAGCCGTCCATAGGTTGTTCGCTATAGCCTTTGATAAGCTGTCTGTAGGAGTAAGCCTAGAAAAATCTTCTTGGGCAATTCTACGAAAGTAAAATCCCACGCCTTTAGAGCCGCGAGCTAACTGGCTGTAATCTAATTGATTTTTGGTTAAAATATCTAAAAAAGCTTGAGCGTTGTTTTTCCAACCAGCTTCTAGGGCAGCAATATTCTTGTTGATTTCTTTTCTAGCAGCAATAAAGCGATCTAAAGAAACTTCTCTTAGTTGTTCTAGATACTGATCGTAATCGTCTCTAAGAAGCAAGCGCGCAAATTCTTTTAAATCGTCACCAATTCTCCACGATTTGGTTTCTGCCGTTTTGGAGGTAGAAAATGCTACTAAGGTGTTGGTAAGGGCTGGGTTTTCTCCGATACGACTAAATAATAAATCGATTGATTTTTTAATGAGAGCATCGTTGTCTAAGTCAACTTCGAAATTGATGGGCAGCTTTAAATCGTGCGCAAAAGTTCGAATAATCTTGTGCGTAAAACTGTCGATGGTACTTATTGAAAAATCGCTGTAGTTGTGTAAAATATGTTTCAGCGTTTCGGTTGCTCGGCTTTTTAGTTGTTGATCTGTAAGTTGCAAAACATCTTTTACCTTGGTGTAAATTACTGGATAACGCTGTTGGTTGGGAGTGTTTTGTGAGAAAGAGCGCAAGCTATTCATTACGCGTTCTTTCATTTCTTGCGCAGCCTTGTTGGTAAAGGTAATGGCTAAGATTCTGCGGTAATGATCGGGTTGTTGAGATTGTAAGGCGATGGTTAAATATTCTACCACTAACGTTGTGGTTTTTCCAGAGCCGGCAGACGATTTGTAAGTTGTAAAAGACATATTTCAAAGGTAAACGAGTAAGCCAATTGAGCAATTTTTTCTTCTCGGTAGGAACGCAATTTATTCACAGAATGAAAATCTTAAAAAATGATAAGAAACGGGTTCCTACCGTTAACAGCCGCCTTAGAATCTAGAGCAAGGCAAAGGAAAATAGTATACTTGTAGCGATTGAAATTTAGATATGTCAGAAAATAAGAAAAGAGTATTAGTAACCGGTTCTGCTGGCTTTATTGGAATGCACACTTCGTTACAACTGTCTAATTTAGGTTACGAGGTAATAGGACTAGATAATCTCAATACGTATTACAGCGTAGATTTAAAGTTGGCGCGGTTGAGACAGCAAGGGATAAAAACCAATAAAATTCAATACAATACCCTTTTAGAAGGAGCCAATTCTATTTCTTACATCCAGCTAGATTTATCGGATGCGAGATTGGTAGAAGATTTATTTGAGAAATATCAATTCGATTATGTGGTTCATCTGGCAGCTCAAGCGGGAGTTCGATATTCTATTGAAAATCCGCATGCTTACATCGATTCTAATGTAAAAGGCTTTTTAGATATTCTAGAAAGTTGCCAAAAGAATAAGGTAAAACATCTGATTTATGCCAGTAGCTCTTCGGTTTACGGGCTCAATCAAGAAATGCCTTTCAAAGAATCTCACCAAACCGATCAGCAAGTAAGTTTATATGCCGCAACCAAAAAAGCCAACGAAGCCATGGCGCATAGTTACTCTTGTGTGCATCAGTTGCCGGTAACGGGGCTTCGCTTTTTCACTGTTTATGGTCCTTACGGAAGACCCGATATGGCTATTTTCAAATTTACAGATCGCATCTTAAGTGGCGAACCCATCGATGTGTATAACAACGGAGAGCTAAGCCGAGATTTTACGTACATAGACGATATTGTAAATGGTATAACCGAGCTTATTCCGCATATCCCGGTAGGAACCCAACCTTATTCTATCTATAATATCGGCAGAGGGAAACCCATTGCTTTAATGGATTTTATTACATCAATTGAAAATGAAATAGGGAAGAAAGCGGTGCTGAATATGCTGCCTATGCAACCGGGAGATGTTACCAGCACATTTGCAGATATTTCTGAGTTAAATAAAGCTATTGGGTATTTGCCATCTACCAATTTGCAAGAAGGTGTGAGCGCTTTTGTTCGGTGGTTTAAAGAATATTACCAGCGCTAAAAAGGCAAGTAGCATTAAGTCAATGTGAAATTATAGGTTCTTTTTTTGTAGATATTGAGTAAACGAGTAATTTTGTTACTCAATCAATATTAAATAGTTCTTTTTAGATGTAAAGAGCTGAATTTCATGCAGCTATGTTAGATGCGCTAATATCTTCGAAAACAAGAATAAAACTACTCCTCAAATTTTTCTTAAATCCTGAATCAAGTGCTTATTTGCGTTCGTTAGAAGGCGAATTTGGAGACAGTACTAATTCTATACGTTTAGAGTTAAATCGATTCGAAGATGCTGGAATGATTAATTCACACGCTGAAGGAAATCGTAAAATTTTCAAAGCCAATATAACCCATCCGCTTTTCAACGAAATGCGCTCGTTGGTGATGAAACATACAGGTATTGATCAAATTGTTGACAATGTAGTTCAACGTTTGGGAAATGTGCGTAAAGTGTTTCTAGCGGGCGATTTAGCTAAAGGAATTAATGCCGATATTATCGATTTAGTTTTTGTTGGTGAACCAGAAATTAACTACTTAATCGAGTTAATTGAAAAAGCCGAGAAACTAGCAAAACGAAAAATTAGATACCTAATTTACACTGAAAAAGAAGCCGCAGAACGAGAATTCAACAAACAGGAATTCTTATTATTGTGGGAAGCCGAATAAACTAAAATCACGCTGTCTTGGAAAACTTAAAATCAGGCCAAGGGCTAAAACGCCTGCCTAAAAAAGATAATGAAACTAAGTATTGGACGGCATTTTACACCAAGCCCCAAAACGAAAAAAAAGTAGCCGAAAGGCTCGCTGTAAACGGGTTTGAAGTGTACTGCCCAGTAACCGAATCGATACGCATTTGGTCTGACAGAAAAAAGAAAATTAAACAACCTCTTTTTAAATCGTACGTTTTTGTTCGTGTTAACGAAAAAGAACGATTAGGCGTTTTAGAAGATCATGCGGTTATTTTTAATCTGCATTGGCTAAAGAAGCCTGCCGTTATTCGTGACGAAGAAATTGAAGCGATTCAATTGTTTTTAAACGAACATAAAGATGTAAAAACAAGATCTCTTTCTTTTGAAAAAGGACAATCAGTGAATATCAAAGAAGGAGCCTTCAAAGGTCAAGAAGGTATTGTGAAAGAAATTAGAGGGAATAAAATTGTGCTTGAGTTGGCTAGAATTGGCTGCTCGCTTACGGCCGAAATTAGCGGAGCGCATATAGAAGCATAGCATTCAAGATTGAGTTTCGAACGTTATAATTAAAGCTCTATGCACACTTCAATCTGTGGATAGAGCTTTTTTTTGGTCAATATTTGTAATTGTAAGAACCAATTGTTCCCGTTTAGTTGAGCAACCTTGTCTAAACCGTTAAATCCAGTATTTTTGGATGTTTAGGTATTTGAAGAATCGTTGATAGTAGGCGGAAATCAGGCATTTTAAAAAGGATATTCAATTAGTTAACGCTGACAGATTGAATAAAGAGAGAAACAAGTGAAATCGTACGGCTCTACAGAGCACATGAATATAAAAGAAGCTATTCTTTAACTATGAATTTAGAATTAATCGGAAGATCAAAAGAACTTTTTTCGAACGATATAGCGAAATGTGAGGCAGAATTATCAAAGAAAGTAGAAGGATCTCGCTTTTTAGTGCTAGGTGGTGCGGGCTCAATTGGTCAAGCTGTTTCAAAAGAGATTTTTAAAAGGAATCCAAAGAAACTCCACGTTGTAGATATTTCTGAAAACAACTTGGTAGAGTTGGTAAGAGATATCCGCAGTTCTTTCGGTTATATCAATGGCGATTTCCAAACCTTTGCCCTCGATATTGGCTCTTGGCAATACGATGCGTTTTTTCAAAACGATGGTGAATTCGATTATGTGCTCAACTTATCGGCATTAAAACATGTAAGAAGCGAGAAAGATCCGTATACGCTAATGCGGATGATAGAAGTGAATGTGTTGAATACCGATAAAACACTACAACAATGTATTGAAAAGGGAGTGAAGAAGTATTTCTGCGTTTCTACCGATAAAGCGGCCAATCCCGTTAATATGATGGGCGGTTCAAAGCGCATCATGGAAATGTTTCTGATGCGTAGAAGTGAGAATATTTCTATTTCAACAGCTCGCTTTGCCAATGTGGCTTTTTCAGATGGTTCGTTATTACACGGTTTTAACGAACGATTGAAAAAAAATCAACCCATTGTTGCACCCAATGATGTAAAAAGATATTTCGTAACGCCTCAAGAATCTGGAGAGCTTTGTTTGATGTCGTGCATTTTTGGTGAAAATCGGGATATTTTCTTCCCTAAACTCAGCGAAGATTTACACTTAATCACTTTTGCTGAAATTGCCAGAAAATATGTGCAGAGTAGAGGGTTTGATGTGGTAGAATGTGAAACAGAAGACGAAGCAAGAGAATTAGCGAATTCACTACCAACTCAAGGAAAATGGCCTTGCTTATTTGTGAAATCAGACACTACGGGTGAAAAAGATTTTGAAGAATTTTATACAGCGAACGAAGTATTAGATCTAGATCGTTTCGATGGTTTGGGAATCATCAAAAACGAATTACTTGTTGAAGAAGCTAAATTAAAACTGTTCGAAAATGAATTAGAATCAGTTCAATCTGCTGGTAAGTGGACAAAAGAGCAGATTGTTTCCTTGTTTCACACCATGATTCCTAACTTTGGTCACGAAGAAAAAGGGAAATACCTCGATAGTAAAATGTAATGAGCGCAAATAAGTTAATTCATACCATTCAAGAGGTTTACCAAACCAAAGAGTTTATTCCCTTGCACGAACCGTCTTTAACTGCAACTGAAAAAGACTTCGTAAACGATTGTTTAGATTCCACCTTTGTTTCGTCTGTTGGTAAATACGTTAATAAAGTTGAAGACCAATTGGCCAACTTTACGCATACGTCAAAAGCGGCAGCTTTGGTAAACGGTACTTCTGCACTTCAGGTAGGTCTTAGATTGGCAGGAGTTCAACATGGTGATGAAGTAATTACTCAAGCCCTAACGTTTGTGGCCACGGCCAATGCCATAGTTTACAACGGAGCTACACCTATCTTTATAGATGTTGATTTAGATACTATGGGATTGTCTCCGGTTGCGTTAAAGAATTGGTTGACAGAACATGCTGAAATAAGAGAAACAGGTTGCTACAATACAACTACTGGAAACCGAATTGCAGCATGCATGCCTATGCATACATTTGGCTTTATTGCCAGAATGAATGAGATAATGAGCATTTGTAATGAGTATAAAATTCCGGTAGTAGAAGATGCAGCCGAAGCACTCGGAAGCTTTACAAAAGACCAGAAAAGTGCTGGTGGCTTCGGACTGCTGGGTGCCTTATCTTTTAATGGAAATAAAGTAGTTACGGCTGGTGGTGGTGGTGCTATTATTTCTCAATCAGAAGACGTAGCCAGCAAAGCTAAATACCTAACTACCACTGCAAAAGTTCCGCATTCTTACGAATATGTGCACGATGAGTTAGGGTATAATTTCAGAATGCCCAACCTAAATGCAGCCTTGTTAAGTGCTCAACTTGAGCGGTTACCTTCCATCATAGAAAATAAAAAAGAAACGTATCAACTTCTTTTCTCTGAGTTGAATAGCAACTTTCAATTGGTTACGGCTCCTACCGATCAAGAATGGAACCATTGGTTGTTTAGTATTCAGGCTGAAAACAAAGCAGAAAGAGATAATTTGTTGAAAGAAACCAACGCAAGGGGAGTGATGACAAGGCCTATTTGGCAATTGATGTATCGCCTACCCATGTATGCGCATTGCCAAAAAGATGGGCAGCAAAATGCAGAATTTTTAGAAGAACGAATTATCAATATTCCGAGCAGTGTTCGATAAACATATTAAAGCAATTCTATTAGGATATTCTGGTCATGGATTTGTAGTGGCTGAAGCGGCTATGTTGCAAAATGTTGAATTGTTAGGATATGCAGAATCGACATGCGTAGAGAAAAATCCGTACAACTTATCTTATTTAGGAGACGAAACCCAACCTGATTTTGATTGGTCAAAAACTGATTTTTACATCTTGGGGGTAGGAAGTAACGCTATTCGAGAGAAAATCTTTTTAAGAATCAGAGAGAAAGCTGCTGAGGCATTAACGGTGATTCATCCAGATGCAAGTGTTTCTAAAAACGGTGTAATAGGGGAAGGAACCATTGTGGCGAGAAATGCAGCTGTAAATCCGCTGGTAGAAGTAGGAAAAGGAGTGATCTTAAACACATCGAGCAGTGTAGATCACGAATGTGTTATTGAAGATTTTGTGCACATTGCTCCTGGAGCGGTTTTAGCAGGGAATGTTCATGTAAAGAAAAACAGTTTTGTAGGAGCCAATAGCGTAGTTAAAGAAGGAATTACCATTGGTGAAAATGCCATTGTTGGGGCGGGAAGTGTAGTTTTAAGAAATGTTCCTGATAACGCAGTAGTATTAGGAAATCCAGCAAAAATCATCAGATGAAAAGCACAAACAGAGTTATAATAATTGCTGAGGCAGGGGTAAACCATAACGGAGATATAGAAAAGGCTAAGCAATTGATAGACGTAGCAGCAGATGCGGGTGTAGATTTTGTGAAGTTTCAAACTTTTAAAGCAGACGATATAGTCTCTAAATTGGCGAAGCAAGCCGATTACCAAAAACGAAACATTGGTTCTCAAGACGATTCTCAATACCAAATGCTCAAACAATTAGAGTTGTCAGACGCTAATCACAATGAGCTTATTCAATACAGTGCTGAAAAAGGAGTTCGCTTTTTTTCTACTGCTTTTGATGGAAAAGGCCTCAATTACTTGAATAACTTGGGTTTTGATCTTTTTAAAATACCCAGCGGTGAAATCACCAATTACCCTTACTTAAAGCGATTAGCCGAAATCGGAAAACCGGTGATTCTTTCTACAGGTATGGCCAATCTTCAAGAGATAAAAGACGCTTTGCGCGTTTTAGAAGAAGGCATTGACAGAAAGGATATTACTGTTTTACATTGCACTACAGAATATCCAACGCCCATGCAAGAAGTGAATTTGAAAGCAATGCAACACATTAAAAGTGAATGCAATGTTCAAGTAGGCTATTCTGATCATACCTTGGGCATAGAAGTTCCAATTGCGGCAGTGGCATTGGGGGCTAGAGTAATCGAAAAACATTTTACCCTCAATAGAAATCTACCCGGACCTGACCATAAAGCTTCGTTAGAACCAGAAGAATTGAAAACCATGGTGGCTGCCATTCGCAATGTTGAAATGGCTCTTGAAGGAACCGAAATCAAGGCTCCTACCCAAAGCGAAAGCAAAAACAAAACAGTCGTTCGAAAATCAATTCATTTGATAGAAGCTGTTAAAGAAGGAACCGTTCTTACACCGCAACATCTAATTCCACTTAGACCCGGAGACGGAATTTCCCCGATGGAATGGGAAAGTGTTGTAGGAAAAACGGTAAAAAGAGACTTAGATGCTTTTCATCAAATATCTTTTGAAGATCTATCATGAAAATTGGAGTATTAACAAGTTCAAGAGCAGATTATGGAATCTATAGGCCTCTTCTTCAAAAATTATCGAAGGATAGTAGATTCGATTTGAGTATAATAGTTTTTGGAATGCATCTTATTAACCGTCATGGGAATACTGTTTTCGAAATAGAAAAAGATAACCTTGGCAGAATTTATAAGGTTTATGGAATGCCTCAAGGAGATTCAAGATTAGAGATTGTAAAGGGATACGGAGAGCTAATCAAGAACTTTGGAGAGTTTTGGAGTGAATCGGGTTTTGATTGTGTAATTGCTTTAGGGGATCGCTGGGAAATGTCAGCGGCTATTCAGGCAACCATCCCGTTTGAATTAAAAGTAGCTCATATTCATGGAGGTGAAACTACTCTAGGAGCTACAGATAATATCTACAGGCATCAAATATCATTAGTAGCATCCATTCATTTTACTGCAGCGGAATTGTTTTCGGAAAGAGTCGAAGAATTAACACAGTCTAAAGAAAATATTTATACGGTTGGTTCAATTAGTTTAGAGGGTTTAGATGAGGTCACACTTCCTTCATGGGATGTAGTGAAGAAACAATTTGACATACCTTTCGACCAGTTCATTTTGGTGACCATACATCCAGAGTCTGTAAATGCAGACAGTAATGCTGACTTTGCAGAAACGTCATGCGAGGCTTTAGCAGAAATCTCAAGAGAATATCCACTTCTCATTACCAAAGCGAATGCTGACGTAATGGGGACTCTTTTTAATGAAAGGTTTGAAAGTCTTACCAGTGCGAATCCTAATCATGTAAAGGTGGTAACTTCATTAGGAAAGATGAATTACTTTTCAGCGATGAAGCAATGCTTATTTCTGCTTGGGAACACATCAAGCGGGATATTAGAGGCAGCTTCATTTAAGAAGTGGGTTATTAATCTAGGTGATCGTCAAAAAGGGAGGCTCCAAAGTGGAAATGTATTAGATGTACCTTTCGATAAGAATGAGATTCTAAAAGCAGTGGCTCACGTTGCCAATAAATCACCTTTTGAAGGGGAAAATAAATATGTCTCAAATCAAACAACAGATAAAATCCTAAACGGATTATTGAAGCTATGAGAAATTACAAAGAGCATTTAATTCTCCGTGGAGCTGCCTTACAACAAGCGTTGGCACAACTTGATGTTTTAGCAAAAGATGCCATCTTATTTGTGGTTGATGAAAACGATAGGCTTTTAGGTAGTTTAACCGATGGAGATGTTAGACGAGGCTTGTTGAAAGGTTTGTCTACTGCAGATGAGGTAGATAGATTTATTCAAAACCAGCCAAAAAGTATTCAAAAATCGAATTACAACTTAAAAGAGATTATAAGTTTACGAGAGCAAAGCTTCAAGATATTACCCGTAATTGATAATGAGAACAAGGTAATGAATGTGGTAAATTTTGGTGTTCAGAAATCGTATTTACCACTAGATGCCTTAATTATGGCGGGTGGCAGAGGTGCTCGTTTAAGACCTCTGACCGATACGGTTCCTAAACCGCTTTTAAAAGTTGGGGAGAAACCTATAATTGACCATAATATAGACCGGTTGAAGAGCTTCGGAATAGACGATTTTCATCTTTCCATTCGTTATTTAGGTGAGCAAATAGAAAAACACTATTCTAACTCCAGTCTCGATGGCACTAAAATGAGTTTTGTTTGGGAAGATGAACCATTAGGAACCATAGGAGCTGCAAGCTTAATTGAAGAATTTAGTCATGATTACGTTCTAATTACGAATTCAGATATTTTGACCACCTTGAATTATGAAGATTTTTTCGTTGATTTTTTAGAAAAAGATGCAGATATGGCGGTGGCTACTATTCCTTATCAGGTAGATATTCCTTATGCAGTGATGGAGACCAACAACGGAAAGGTGACTTCGTTCAGAGAAAAGCCTACCTATACTTACTACAGCAATGCTGGAATTTACTTGGTAAAGGCATCGTTATTAAAAGCTGTACCAAAGAATACATTTTTTAATGCCACCGATTTTATGGAAAACCTCATAAAAGATGGAGGAACGCTTATTTCGTTTCCTATTAGGAGTTATTGGTTAGATGTGGGCAAGCCAGAAGATTATGAAAAAGCACAAATCGATATTCAGCATTTAGACTTAAAATGAAACCATTAGTTGTTATTCCTGCAAGAGGTGGTTCAAAAGGGCTACCTCGAAAAAATAGTAAACTTCTAAACGGGAAACCTCTTATACATTATACGATTGATGCTGCTAGAGAGGTATTTCCAGATAATCGAATTTTTATTTCTACCGAAGACGAAGAAATAAGAGAGTGCGCAGAAAAGGCAGGAATTAAAGTCCCATTTTTAAGACCCGCTCACTTAGCAACAGATACATCTAGTTCTCGAGAAGTATTGCTACATGCACTTGAAGCTTATTCAAATAGAGGGGAGGAGTTTGATACGGTAGTATTACTCCAACCAACTTCTCCATTAAGAACAGCTGCTCATATAAAAAGTGCTATCGAAATCTATACTCCAGATATAGATATGGTGGTTTCTGTGAAGGAAACCGATGCCAATCCTTATTATGTGCTCAAGGAAGAAGACGAGTTCGGGTTCCTACAACCTTCTAAAAAGGGAACTTTCACAAGACGACAAGATTGTCCTAAAGTCTACGAATTGAACGGAGCAGTCTATGTTATAAATAAAGAATCATTAGTTAAACGAGAACCTGTTCAATTCGAGAAAGTGAGAAAATTTATTATGGATAAAGAGAGTAGTGTAGATATTGACGATTTATTAGACTTTCAGCTAGCAGGTTTGATTCTCGAGAATAGAAAATAATGATTAAGATAAGCTGCAAAAAGAGATAAAAACGTTTGAGATGTTTTTTTTAACATCCAATCAAAACAGGCTTAACGGTATCATAATTTTAAAAATGGAGTCATATCCTTGCACGGAAATCTAAAACGAGTAAATTTGTTGCTCATTCTTGATGCGAAATCTGTTCAGCACAAACTCAAAATGTGACTGACGATGGCGAAGCCGTAAAAAACTCCAATTTTTTTTGATTTCAACTTCAAAATTAGAAACTTATCCATCGATTTTTATTTGAATCGATTTAAGATTTATTTAGTAACATTCGTTTACCATGAATAAAGAAAACGCAAAAATTGCCGTAATCGGATTAGGTTACGTTGGACTACCTTTAGCAGTTGAATTTGGGAAAAAATTCTCAACTGTTGGTTTTGATATTAACCAAGGCAGAGTTAATGAGTTGGCAAATGGCCATGATCGTACTTTAGAGGTAGCGGATGATTATTTAAAACAAGTATTAGATCAGCACGATTTTTCAGTTTCTGCAGACGTAACTTCGATTTCAGATTGCAACGTGTTTATCATCACGGTTCCTACACCAACCGATAAGCATAACCGCCCAGTTTTAACGCCTCTCGTTAAAGCAAGTGAAACGGTAGGAAACGTTCTTAAAAAGGATGACGTTGTAATTTATGAATCAACGGTATATCCTGGTGCAACTGAAGACGATTGTGTTCCTGTGCTTGAAAAGGTTTCAGGGTTAAAGATGAATGAGGATTTCTTTGTTGGGTATTCTCCAGAAAGAATCAATCCAGGAGACAAAGAGCATACGGTAACTAAAATCTTAAAGGTTACTTCAGGTTCTACACCAGAATCGGCAGCGTTTATCGATTCATTATACCAAGAGGTGATTGTAGCAGGAACCCACTTGGCTCCTACTATTAAAGTAGCAGAAGCAGCAAAGGTTATCGAAAATTCTCAACGTGATATCAACATCGCTTTCGTTAATGAATTAAGTAAGATCTTCAATTTAATGGATATCGACACTAGCGATGTATTAGCAGCAGCAGGTACAAAATGGAACTTCTTACCCTTTAAGCCCGGTTTAGTTGGTGGTCACTGTATTGGTGTTGACCCATTTTACTTAGCTCAAAAAGCACAAGAAGTAGGGTATCATCCTGAAATTATTTTGGCTGGAAGAAGACTGAACGATAGCATGGGACAATATGTTTCTAGTGAGGTGGTGAAAGCAATGAATAAGAAAGGGAGAAGAGTAGGGCAAGCACCTGTTCTAATTCTCGGTATTACATTCAAAGAAAACTGTCCTGATATTCGAAACACACGTGTTATTGATATCTACAATGAGTTAATGGAGTATGGATGTCAGGTAGATGTTTACGATCCATGGGCAGATCCTGAAGAAGTGAAACATGAGTTTAACTTTGAGCTCACTTCAAAAGAAAATTTAAAACTGGGAGGTTACAAGGCTATTATATTAGCAGTCGCTCATAACGAATTCTTAGAGATTGATCTTGATGAGTTTAAAAACGGAGATGCAATTTTGTACGATGTGAAAGGTATTTTACCAAAAGACAAAGTAGACGCGCGTTTGTAGCAGAAACGTACTGTTAATGCTCGTTTAGAATACTTATGTCTTTAGGGTAATTACTTACCTTATTAGATTTAATTCTTTTAGAAAGATTTTGTTCTGTTGTTTGTTAATAGTGATTAAATAAGAGTTAAGAAGATTATATTGTCATTTGAGAAACGCTTTCCTTTAGAGGGACTGGCATGAACTTGCGTAAAGTGTAATCTATAGGGTTCGTAACAAATGCTGAACCAATTTTGGTACCTTCAAGATTGTCAATATATCGACAAGATTCAGTTTTGTCTCTTCTTGATGAGTATTTGGACTCTTGATTTTATTAAATTGACTAACCATTAAACAATAATTGTTCACTTCGGAGATGTTTTATTCTTCAATAAACTATAAGATAAATTGGAAAAAATACTGATTTCTGGGACAGCTGGATTTATTGGTTTTCATTTAGTTGAAAGACTTAAAAATGAGAACTATCAAATTGTAGGAATAGACATAATTAATGATTATTACGATATCAATTTAAAGTATTCTCGCCTAGCGGAACAAGGCATTTTGAAAGAGGATATAGTTTCAAACCAGTTAATAAACAGTCGAAAGATTGATAATTATCAGTTTATTCAGGCGGATTTGTCGGATCATGATTTTATAGTTGAATTTATGAAAGAAAATAAATTCGATTATGTAATAAATTTAGCTGCTCAGGCTGGTGTTCGATATAGTTTAACTAACCCTAGAGCATATACATCTGCTAACATAGATGGGTTTTTAAGTATATTAGAAGGAGCCAGATTTTCAAATGTTAAACATTTAATATATGCAAGCTCTTCGAGTGTATACGGACTAAATAAAACTATACCTTTTAGTGAAGAAGATTCACTAGCCCATCCTATAAGTCTTTACGCAGCTTCAAAGAAAGCAAATGAGCTTATGGCTCATACTTATAGTCAACTTTACAATATTCCAACAACAGGTCTTCGTTTCTTTACTGTTTATGGTCCTTGGGGTCGCCCTGATATGGCTCTTTTTATCTTTACAAAAAAGATATTGGAAGGAAAACCGATTCAAGTATTCAACAATGGAAACATGGAGCGTGACTTCACTTATGTTGATGACATTGTTGAAAGTATTAAGCGATTAGTACCTGAATCGCCAACAAGCGATCCAGAGTGGAATCCAGAAAATCCATCACCATCCACTTCCTCAGCACCATATAGAGTGCTTAATATAGGAAATAATGCTCCAGTGAAATTAATGGATTTTGTAAAAGCTATTGAAAAAAGCTTAGATACCAATGCTGAAATTGATTTTAAACCTTTGCAACTAGGCGATGTGCCAGCAACTTATGCGAATGCAAATAACCTTGAAAAATTAGTTAATTATAGGCCTAAAAAGGATATACAAGAAGGGGTTAATGAGTTTGTGAGTTGGCTGAAAAAATACCTAATGTACTAATCTTTACAAGTAAATTTGAAAACTTTATATATCCATATTGGATATCCTAAAACAGGAACAACCACTATTCAAGATTATTTATTCAATAAACATTCTGAAGTAATGTATTTGAATAATGAAATCCTAAAAAGTGATATTACTAAAAACATCTTGTATTCTTCGGAGAACTATGTGAATAGAAATAAAGAGTTATTACACAAAGAATTAAGTGAAGTATTAAGCAAGTTTGATGATAAAAATACATTTGTATATTCAAATGAATCTTTGCTAAGTGTTAGTATGTTCTTTAGATTGAACAGAAAACCGCAAGTTTACACATTAGATGTTAATTGCATAGCTCGAAAATTAAAAACAGTTTTTTTAGAATCGAATTTATTCTCAGAAGTAAAAATCATTGTTACTATTCGCAATCAACAAGATTTGATTAAATCAATGTATGCTCAGGTGTTCAATAGATTTTTTAAAAAATTTAGAGAAACCAACAGCTTCAGTAGATTTTTAAATTATTCATTTGATAATTCTGATTCTTTTATCATTGATGCTCTTTATTATAACTCGGTAATTAAAAATTATGAAGAGCTTTTTGAAATAGATAATGTTGGAGTTTTTGTATTTGAGGAACTAAAAGCTAATCCAAAGACTTTTATAGAAAAAATGAGTAATTTTTTAAAGATAGACTCAGAAGAATCTTATTCGCTGATTAGAAATAAAGACTCTAACAAAAAAAGCGGTAAAAAATCGTATAAAACAGATTCTGTTAGCCTTTCTTCAAAGCTAGTTCCAATTAAAAAATATCTGCTAGGAAATAAATCAACGGGCCTTACTAATTCTAATATATTTAAAATATTAGATACCATGAAAGTAAATGGACAATCAATTAAAGGTGTTGAATTAACTAAGGAAGAACAGGAAAAATTTCAACATTTCTTTCATGATGAAAATACTTCTCTTTCACAAAAAAGAAGACTAAATTTAGAACAGTATAATTACCTATGAGCACTACAGCACAATCTATAACAAAAGTTATAGTGGTAAACCACGCATTAGCTATACCGGCTTTTAGAAGAAGATGGAAAAAATTAGCAGAGGACAATAATTATGAAGTTCATTTAATACTCCCAAGCTATTTGGAGCAATTTTATTTTGGAGAGAAGGTTGTTTATAAGACAAAATCAGAAGAAAATAAGAATTATCATATTCACGCATTAGAGACAACTCATCCAAGCGATTACGGTTCTTTTAAGTTCAATAACATGGGAGAAGTCTTTAATCAAATTAAACCAGATTTTATTTATGCTATAGGTAATGAAGGGGTTAATTATATCCAGCAAGTAATTTCAGAAGCTAAGAAATTTGCACCAAAAGCCAAATCAGCATTTTTTACAATGAATGCAAAAACATTGGCTTATAAAAAAGCAAAAAATCCGATTAAATATTTTAATGGTTGGAAAAAATTCAACAACATTAAAGGTTACTTTGATATAGCTGTAGCTCATTATCCAGGATGCTTGTTAAACTTGAGAAAAGAAGGATTTACAAAACCAATTTACTTACAAACTCAAGTAGGTGTTGATGAATTATTGTTTTCACCTAACAAGGAAAGCAGAAAATGTATTAGAGAACAATTAAACTGGGAAGATAATTTTGTTATTGGATTTTGTGGAAGACTCAAGTCTATTAAGGGTGTTGATACAATAGTTGATGCATTTCTAAGTATAAGAGAAAATAATGAAAATGTAAAATTATTACTAGTTGGAAACGGAGATTTAAAAAATACGATTGAAAAACAATTTCAAAATATAGGGTTGTCTGAGAGCCTACATATAACAGATTTTATTGACCAAGAAGAAGTTCCAAAATATATGAATGCTATGGACACATTGGTTTTAGGATCTAAAACGACAACAAATTGGATCGACACTTTTCCTCTAGTTACAGTTCAAGCACAAGCTACTGGTGTGCCTGTTATTGCCTCAAATAGCGCAAGTATTCCTTGGCAATTAAAAGATTCTGCATTATTATTTAAAGAAAGTGATGCAGATGATTTAAAGGGACAAATTAATAAACTAATCAATGATAGCGAGCTTAAATCTAAGATTAGTTCAAAAGGAAGACAAAGATCGCTAAGCTTATTTTGTCATAAAGGAATGGTAGAAAATTTCAAGAGAATTGTCGAAAATACCATTTCAGATGAACATGTTTTTCATGCTAATAATGAAACTTACACCCAATATAAGGCATACTAAAAATGAAACTTAGAGACTGTTTTATTATTGATAAACATAAATTTAATAGGGTTCCTAAATTCTGGGTGCAAAAGCTCTGGAAAATGTACAGTAAACAACGCTATTCAATGCCTGTTTTACTTAGATTAACAGAGTATTTCTATGCGAGATATGAAGCAAAAAATAATAGAGTTTATTATGAGTTAGCTTGTTTTTTTAGAAGAAAAAATGAGATCTTAAATCAGTTCGAACACGGATTTAAACATAATATTCACCCCGGAACTTTATTTCATCATACAGGTGTTACAGTAAATAACGATATTAGAATTGCTGAAAATGTCCAAATTTTTAAGAATATAACATTCGCTAAAGTTAATGGTAAAGTGTGCGATATAGGAGAAAGTAGTGTTATATTTAGTCATGTCATAATATTAGGTAGTAAAATCGGAAAAAATTGTGTTATAGGAGCTGGGAGTGTAGTTATAAAAGATGTTCCGGATAATAGTGTAGTGGTCGGAAACCCAGCAAGAGTTGTTAAAACTTGCAATAATTCAAGTGAATACTTAGAATCAATTTAAACAAATGTGTGGAATATTCGGTTTTGTAGGTGAAAAATATGAAAGCTTTGAAAACTCTTTTCAAAAATCATTGAAACATAGAGGTCCAGATGATAATGGAGTTTATAAAGACGCGAGTCATAAAGTTTTATTAGGGCAAACTAGGTTATCAATTATTGACCTATCTTCTGGAGCACATCAGCCTATGAGTGATCCTACTTGTAGATATACAATTGTGTTTAATGGTGAAATATATAATTTCCAAGAATTAAAAAAAGATCTATCTAGCCAATTTGATTTTAAAACATCTTCAGATACAGAGGTTGTATTATACGCTTATTTAGCATGGGGGAGCTCTTGCTTGAAGAAGTTCAGAGGAATGTTTGCTTTTTGTGTTTATGACAAGCACTTAAACGAATTTTTTTTAGCAAGGGATAGATTTGGAATTAAGCCGCTTATTTATTCTTTTAACAACAGTTGTTTTACTTTTTCCTCAGAACTTAAGACCTATCTCGATACAAATATTTTATCAAAAAAAATTAGCCCTAATGCTGTTCAAGAGTTTTTTACCTACGGTTCAGTGCAGCAACCCAATACCATTCTTGAAGGATTTAATTATCTGATGCCTTCTCATTACATGAAAGTTAAGTCTGATAATACTTTCCAAATCAATAGGTATTACAATTATTTTGAAGAAGCTGAAAAGCTCTCTATTCCGGATAATTATACCGAGGCTTCTAGTCTATTAAGACAAAAACTAATAGAAGCTACTGAGTATCATATGGTGGCGGATGTTGAAGTAGGTAGTTTTTTAAGTGGTGGCGTAGATTCAACTGCAATTACTGCATTAATGAGTAAAGTCAGCCCAAGGAAAATTAAAACCTTTTCGTTAGGTTTTAAAAATAAAACAGAAGTTTTTGATGAAACCAATATTGCC
>JBLWWK010000012.1:0-89091 GCA_048267965.1 Salibacteraceae bacterium | reverse complement strand
CCGAATAGCTCATAAAACTCACGTAAATTGAAAATCGAATCACTCATAATCTATTGTTTTACACAACATTATAAAGTGATAACGTAATCTATTTACGGTCTGCTATCTAAGTGTCCAATCCTATAAATTCAATGGGTTTTCTTCCGTTGGCTCTGTAATGCGGTTGATTGATTATGTTTTGGTCTTTGGCAAAAGAATCAATGTTGATTACTAAAACTTCGATATTGTTATTTGTCGCAAAACCTCTTAAAGTCGAAACTTTTGAACTGTCATATACCTGAAAATTCAGCGGAATATTGTCGTACAAATTTTGGAAATGCTCGTGCGTGATTTCCAAGTTTTTCAAAACGCCTTCTCGAATAGCCACAGATGGAACTACAATGACAAACTTTTTAAAGCCGTAGGCTTTGTTGAGTTCGTAAATGCTACGCAAATACACATAGGTTTTCCCTGTTCCTGTTTCCATTTCAATGGAAAAGTGCATTCCGTCCAAATCTTTGCTTTGCTCAATCCCGTTTTGTTCTTGAATAGACTGCAAGTTTTTTAGGATTTGCTCTTCTGATAAAATTAAGTTGTTACCAACGCCATTTATTAAATCCAATGTGCCTTCTTCCTTTAGGTTAAATTCCATAATAGAATCCTCTAAAGGTTGTCCTTCAAACAAGTCGGTTATAGACTTTATAGCATCTTGCTGATATTGTAGGTTAGAATCAAACGTTAACTTCATTGTTCTGATAATTCGTTAGGGTTATATGAATCTAAATACACATCATCAGACGTTTTCTTAATGGATTTTAAAAAGTCTTGCTTGTCTAATATTTCTTTTTGGTACTGTGCAATTTTGTAGAGCTTGTTAAAGCGTTCTTGTTTACTTATTCCGTCTCGTATCATATCTGCATTGGCAGATTCTAAGTTTGATAAAATCGCCAACTCGTTAATACTGGCAATATCTCGTAAGTTTTTACCTTCTAAGGTCAGTTGTGGGTTGGCTTCTCGCCATTGTTTAGCTGTACACTTGAATAAGGCCACATTTAAAATATCGGCTTCTTCTGCATAGGCGAGCCATCCCGTTTCTTTAGTATAATTGGATTTAGGCAGTATATAATCTTTTACGGCATCAGTTTGAATGCTGTAATTTACCTTGCTCAATACCCGTTTTACATTCCACTCTAAATTGTATTGGTTGTTTTCAATCTCTTTTAGTCGTTGAAATTCTTTAATGAGTAGTAATTTGAACATTGGGCTAATCCAAGCCCCAAATTCAAAAGCAATATCCTTATGTGCATAGGTGCCACCGTAACGTCCGCTTTTTGAAACTATGCCAATCGCATCTGTACTTTCTACCCATTTTCTTGGGGTAAGATTGAAGGAGTTTAAACCTGCTTCTTTTTTAAACCTGTCGAATTCGACACCTTTAAAATTTGGATTGTAAAGCTGTTCCCAAATGCCCAAGAACTCAACGGTGTTGCGGTTTCGCATCCAATTTCGAATATGGTCGCTTCCTTCTTCGCCTCTTACCATATCGGTTAAGCAGATATAGTCATCTTCATTGTAATTGGTAATGGAAATGATTTTTTCATCTACTTCTATTTTCTTGATTTTTGAACTCATAATTTGTTGCTCTTCAATTTAAGTGGTCGAATTCGACCACTTTCGGTTTCTAATTATGGCGAATTCGCCATAATTAAATATGTACCTTATCATATCGTTTTAAATTCTATACCTGCATCTTTCATCTGCAAAGAGGCATTAGTTTTCAATTGGTCGTTACCTTTAAAAAGCTTGTCTAAGGCAATTACCTTTTGTGGCTTGCTGGTAATTACTGCATCAATGAGTTCTTGATTGGCTTTTTCCAAAATCAATATGAGTTCGGTTTCATTTATAGCATAAAAACCTTCGGGCGTTGAGCCTGTCGAAACGTGCGAAATGGTGCTATTTATGTCTTTACCACTTTTTAGCAGAAGTTCGTACACCATATTTTCGGTGGTGGCATTTTTTGCAACTGGGTCAACAAAGAGTTTCATTTGTTCTTCCAACGCTTGTTTGTCTTTGCCTGTAATTTGTTGCCATTGTTTAAAATTACTATCGGAAAGTTTTAGCACTTTGAAGCCTAAATCTCCGTTGTAATCTGGATTTTCTTCTTGTATTTTTTTGCCTGCACGTTTTATGCGTTCTTTGGCAATATCTGCAATGGTTTCATAGCCTGCTTTGTAGGCTTCGCTTTTCTCATCTGTCTTTTCGGGTAGTTGTACGGATATACATTTTCTGTTACCGCCATCTTCGGAATTGAGTGCCATTACTGCGTGAGCAGTTGTTCCTGAACCCGAGAAGAAGTCAAGAATGAAATCATCTTCCTTGACGTTCCCAACCTTCATGATACGTTCAAGCAACCTTATTGGCTTTGGTCCATCAAAGTACCCTTTATCATCAAAAAGTTTTTTAACCTCTTGGCGACCTTCTTGATTATGACCTACTTCTTTATGTTTCCATATTGATGTTGGAACCATTCCTTGTTGTACTTCCGAAAGAAATCTTTTCAATCGTGGGACATTCCCTCCATCTTTACCAAACCAAATACGTTTGTCTTCCACTAATTCATTGAATTTCTCTTTCGAGACACGCCAACAGGAACCATGTGAAGGTGATACAATATTCCCATTGGGAGTAGTTATTGGATAATCATATTTTTCAGAGTAGGTTTTTACCGTAAGGTTATCGGATATCCATAATCCTCTTGGATCATTATCATAGTTTTTATATCGGCTATTTGCTTCTTCAGTCCTTTCCAATCTTCCAGGAATAAAGTCCTGTATATTTTTTCCATAAACCAAAATATAGTCATGACTATCAGAATAATATTTTGCATCATTTTTAGGTGCAAATGCTCTTTCCCAAATAAGTTCAGCTATGAAATTCTCTTCCCCAAAAATTTCATTCATCAACAGCCTCAGGTTATGCACTTCATTGTCATCAATGGAAATGAAAATCACTCCATCTTGCTTGAGCAGGTTTTTGGCTAAGTACAAACGAGGCATCATCATATTGAGCCAATTGCTGTGGTATTGTCCGTTTTCTTTGCTGTTCTTTTTGAACATACCATCTTTGGTCATATAGCCTTCTTCGTCTTTGTCGCCCACTCGCTTTTCATATTCGTCTTTGGTTTCAGAGAATTTGTCGGGATAAATAAAAGAGTCATTTCCTGTGTTGTATGGTGGGTCTATGTAAATCATTTTCACCTTACCGAAATAGCTTTTTTGAAGCACTTTGAGTACTTCTAAGTTTTCGCCTTCAATAAAAATATGCTCGGTATCGTCAAAGTTTACGCTTTCGTCTTTTGCTGGCACAAGTGTTTTGGTGGTTGGTGCTTGCAACACTTTAAAGGCTTCACTTTTCCCTGCCCAATTCAGCACGTAGCGTTCGTTTGAGAAGTTAATGTCTTCTCCAAGCGTAGCTTTTAGTTTTTCCCAATCTACTTTGCCTTCAGTAAATACCTCAGGTAACACTTGTTTTAAAGCGTTTAGTTTTTCCTGTTCTGGTGTTAGACTTGCTCCGTCCATGTATCTTATTGCTCTTTTCTGTCCGTTAGTAATTCTTTGGCCTCTATATTCAAGATTTCCGCAATCTTGTACAAGTCCTCCAAACTTGGTTGTCTCACGTTACGAGCATATTCGTTAATCGTGTTGTAACTTTTACCCGATTGTTTGGCGAGCCAAGTCTGCGAAATTCCTTTGTCTTTTAAAACTTCTTTAATTCGGTTCATTTTAAACCTAAGTTTAATTATTCAATGTCAAATATAGTAAAAGTTCACTATTATTTAGTGGATTTACTCATTGTATTTTCGTGGGTTTGGAAAGGGCAAGCTCTTTTTATTTTGTGAGGTACGAGCAAAATGAAATATGCTTGAACGTGCGGTGGCTCTTTTTTCAGCTTGCGTACAACTACTGATTATCTACAGCCTAGTTAGCCTCTCTTTAGCATTTACCGGAGCCGGCAAAATTAGCATCTCGAGCCAATCGAATTGGGATTATCCCTTCTCAAAGAAGAAAAGGCCTCGCGAGAAGCTTTTTATCAGCCCTCTTAGACATAGCGAAATCAAAAAACGCCAAAACAGCCGTGCTTCAAGCTTCAAAAGCAGGCAAGCCACTATACTTACAAGAAGGGTTTCAAGAAGACTTTAGCATGCACTCATTCAAAATCTCATAAACAAAACAACCATGAATTTATTAGACAATTTAAAATGGCGATATGCCACCAAGCAATTCAACTCAGAGAAAATAGTAACCAACACAGACCTAGAGTTCTTGAAAGAAGCGATTCAACTTTCGGTTTCTTCTTACGGACTTCAGTTTTATCAGGTTTTGATTGTTACCGATAAAGAAATACGGAGAAAGCTGAGATTAGCTTCTTGGGATCAACCGCAAATAACAGATGCGTCTCACCTCTTTATTTTTTGTCGCCAAACCCGAGACTACCATCAAGGGGTAGATGAATACATTCAACGGGTAATAGATACGCAGCATATTAAAAACAGCATCGAAAACATGACTCCTGAAGACAGAAAATCATGGACAGAGAAACAAACCTATTTAGCGCTCAGTAATTTATTGACAGCCTGTGCTGAGAAACGAATAGATTCTTGTCCTATGGAAGGGTTCGACAAGCAAGCCTACGATCGAATTTTGAATCTTAACGAATTAGGCTTGAGTGCATCTGTGATTGCTCCCGTTGGTTATCGATCGATAAAAGACGTTACTGCCAATCGAACCAAAGTAAGAAAGCCTCTTCTCGATCTTTTTCAAAGTATTTAAAACCAAATCCTGATAGCACCGACAAAGAAGATGTTATCAGGATTTTTTAGTTTCATAAAAAAGTGGAAAGCGGTTCCTACCGTTAAAAAAGGAGAAACCCATGTTTTTGATTATTTCTACCGAAAAAGAAGTAAATTATTTAGCTCGAATGGCATCTACCGGATTTAACCGAGCGGCCGATAATGCTGGCAACAAACCACTTACCAAGCCAATACCAATACTAATTGCAATACCTGTAACAATATTTTGAGTAGAAAGCACCAAAGAAAATTCAGTAAAACTTGAAACGCCCAAGGCAATTAAAAAAACCAGAAACATCCCGATTAAACCGCCTAAAGTGGTGAGTAAAATGGCTTCTGAAAGAAACTGAAAAAGAATAAACGAATTTTTGGCTCCTAACGATTTTTCAATTCCGATGATGTTTGTTCGCTCTTTAACAGAAACAAACATGATGTTGGCAATGCTGAAACCACCTACCAAAATAGAGAAACCGCCAATAATCAATCCTATTAGCGAAATCTGACTAAAAAAACCTTGCAAACCTTCAGATAGAATACTGATTTCGTTAAGCGCAAAATTGCCTTCTTGCTTGGGTTTCAACCTTCTTATCGAGCGCATTATCCCGGTGAGCTCATCAATTAATGCCTGATTAGGAACACCATCTTGCGCTTTTACCATAATTCTTGGATTAAGACGACTATCGTCTAATTTCACAAAACTACGCGCAAACTCTAACGGAATATGCGTTTCTTGGTCAACACTTGCATTGATTAAACTTTCCCCTTCGTATTCGAAAATACCGATAATGGTAGCCCTGGCCCCATCAATTTTAATGGATTTCCCAACCGGATTTCTACCGCCAAATAAATCGTAAGCCGTTCTAGCTCCGATAACACAAACGGGTTTTCCGTTTTTAAACTCCGATTCTGTAAAATAGCGGCCTTGGCTAATTTCAAAGGTTCTCACTTTAGAAGCATCTTCACTTCCGGCCACCACTTTAGATTGCTCAACAGAGCTATTATCATATTTAAGAGTTCGTCTAAATTCGATGAGAAAAGCAGCAGCAGAAGACAATTCTGAGCGTTGTTTTATTTCTTCTAACTCGTCAGGATGCACTTCTGGTCTCAACATATATTTCCACCAAGGGTAATCTCCTTCACCAAAAGACCATGGCCATTTCTGAATAAAAATCACATTATCACCCAGCGTCTCAATCGAACCCCGAATGCTATTCTCCATTGAATCTACCAACGTAAAAACAGAGACGATGGCAAAAATACCTATCGTTACGCCCAGCAGCGAAAGAAAAGTACGCAACTTATTCACCACCAGTGCCTGAAGAGCAAACACTATACTTTCTTTGAACAAACGTAAATACAGCCTCATTCTTCAAAAATAAACCTTCGATAGCTGCGCAAAAAAGAAATATGATTAAGGGCAGAAATCTTACATGTATGGTAGGCTTACAAATGTGTTTGGGTATGTTGGTAATAGGCGTGTAAATCGCTAATTTTGCAAGTTTTATAACTCAATTCTTCGAACGTGGGCAAAAAACTGATAAAAAACGCGCTAATTTCTGTTTTCTACAAAGACAATTTAGAACCAATTGTAAAGACATTACACGAGCAAGGTGTAACCATTTACTCAACGGGCGGAACAGAAAAATTTATTGAATCTCAAGGCGTTCCGGTAAAAAAGGTAGAAGACCTTACTTCTTACCCTTCTATCTTAGGCGGAAGAGTAAAAACACTTCACCCCAAAGTTTTTGGCGGAATTTTAAGTCGTAGAGACCACGAAGGCGATCAGCAAGAATGTGAGCAATACGAAATTCCAGCTTTCGACCTGGTTATTGTCGATTTGTATCCGTTCGAAGAAACGGTAGCGTCAGGTGCATCTGAGCAAGATATTATCGAAAAAATAGACATCGGTGGCATTTCGCTAATCCGCGCAGCTGCTAAGAATTTTAACGATGTAGTAATTGTTTCTAGTAGGAACCAATACCAACATCTACAGAACTTACTTACCACCCAAGAAGGAACCACTACCCTAGAGCAACGAAAAGAACTAGCAGGAGAAGCTTTTAACATTTCTTCTCATTACGATACGGCTATACAGCAGTATTTTGCCCCCACTTCTGACTATTTAAAAATTAGCGAACCACAGCACCAAACATTGCGTTACGGTGAAAATCCTCATCAAAAAGGAACTTTCTACGGAAACTTAGATTCTCTTTTCGATAAACTTCACGGTAAAGAACTTTCTTACAACAACTTGCTAGATGTAGATGCTGCCGTACAATTAATGAGCGAATTTACCGAGCCAAGTTTTGCCATTTTAAAGCACAACAATGCCTGCGGTGTAGCCACTCGTTCTACTTTATTAGAAGCGTTTAACGATGCTTTAGCGGGCGATCCTGTTTCTGCGTTTGGTGGCATTTTAATCGGTAACAGAAATGTATCGAAAGATACTGCTGAAGAAATCAACAAGATTTTCTGTGAAGTGGTAATTGCGCCAAGCTACGATGAAGATGCTCTAGAAGTTCTTAAAAGCAAGAAAAACCGTATTATCTTAGTGCAGAAAGAAGCAGAAATGCCTATAACCAACGTTCGTACAACGCTAAATGGTTACTTGGTTCAAGATAAAGACACTTCTACCGAAACGTTAGAAGATTTAAAAACGGTAACGAATACGGCTCCTACCGAAAATCAATTACCCGATTTACTGTTTGCCAATAAGTTGGCTAAGCATACCAAATCGAATACCATTGTTTTAGCCAAAAATCAGCAACTACTCGCTAGCGGAACAGGACAAACTTCTCGAGTTGATGCATTAAAGCAGGCTATTAATAAAGCAAAATCATTTAACTTTGATTTAAACGGAGCAGTAATGGCTTCAGATGCATTTTTCCCATTCCCAGACTGTGTTGAAATTGCAGATAAAGAAGGCATAAATGCCGTTATACAACCGGGCGGTTCAATCAAAGACCAAGCATCTATTGACTACTGCAACAACCATGACATGGCCATGGTTTTTACCGGTGTACGCCATTTTAAACATTAAAATAGAAAGACGGAGACCATAACGAATGGGATTGTTTGATTTTTTTACTCCAGAAATAGCAATTGATTTAGGTACGGCCAACACCTTAATTATCCATAACGACAAGGTGGTTGTAGACGAACCTTCTATTGTTGCCCAAGATCGTGCTACGAGTAAATTCATTGCTACGGGAAAGCAAGCTCAAAAAATGCACGGTAAAACGCACGAAGACATTAAGACCATTCGTCCGTTAAAAGATGGAGTAATTGCCGATTTCCAAGCTGCAGAACACATGATTCGGGGAATGATCAAAATGATTAACCCGAAAAGAAGCCTTTTTCAGCCTTCTTATAAAATGGTAATCTGTATTCCTTCAGGTATTACTGAAGTGGAAAAACGAGCAGTAAGAGATTCTGCAGAACATGCAGGCGCTAAAGAAGTATACCTTATTCACGAACCAATGGCTGCGGCCATTGGTATCGGCATCGATGTGGAAGAACCCATGGGGAACATGATTATTGATATCGGAGGGGGAACTTCTGAAATTGCCGTTATCGCTTTAGGAGGTATTGTTTGTGATAAATCTATTCGTGTGGCAGGTGATGAATTTACCAGCGACATTGAAGATTACATGCGCAGACAACACAACATCTTAATTGGTGAAAGAACGGCCGAACGAATTAAAATCGAAGTAGGAGCCGCCATGATTGAACTTGAAACTCCACCAGAAGAGTTTGCCGTTCACGGTAGAGATTTAATGACGGGTATTCCGAAAGAGATTTACGTTTCTCACGTAGAAATTGCTCATGCCCTAGATAAATCGATTTCGAAGATTGAAGAAGCCATCTTAAGCGCGTTAGAGATGACACCTCCAGAGCTTTCTGCAGACATCTACAAAACCGGAATCTACCTTGCTGGTGGCGGTTCTTTGTTGAGAGGGCTTGATAAGCGTATCTCTATGAAAACCAAACTTCCGGTGCACGTGGCAGACGATCCGCTAAGAGCAGTTGCTCGCGGTACAGGTATTGCCCTTAAAAATGCCGATAGATTCCAATTCTTAATTCGATAGTATAAAGGAAAAACTGTGAATGCGTAACATAATTCAGCTGCTACTTCGGTATCAAATTACCTTGCTATTTATTGCACTAGAAGTACTAGCTTTTGTGTTGGTAGTTACCTCCAACTCACATCATCAGATAAAATATCTCTCGGCTACGGCCGAGTTTTCTGGTTATTTACACCAGCAAGTAAACGACATCACTTCTTACCTATCTTTGGCTTCTACCAACGAAGAATTGGCAAAAGAAAATGCCAATCTGCGTAACTTGATGAAATCAAATTTTCAGGGAGATGTTTCTCCTTTTCAACAATTTGTCGACTCATCTTATCAGCAATCGTACACCTACAAACAAGCCGAAGTAGTTAGTTCAACCGTAGATCGTAGAAACAATTACTTGATTATTAATAAAGGAAAACGTCACGGTATTGCTCCAGACATGGGAGTTATTAGTCCAAAAGGAGTTGTCGGTATCGTAAAAGAAGTTTCTGCTAACTATGCCACGGTGATGCCGCTAATTCATAGTAAAACCAAAATTTCGACCCAGCTTAAGGCCAATCGCTATTTCGGTATTCTAGAATGGAAAGGCTACAACCCAAAAGAAGCTCAACTGGCAGATATACCCAGTCACGTAACCTTAACCCAGGGCGACACAGTAATCACTCGCGGAGCTTCTGGTATTTTCCCAAAAGGCATTTTGGTAGGAACCGTAAATCGCTGGGAAGAAATGCCTTCAACCAGTTTTTACGACATCCACGTTGATTTAGCCACCAATTTTTATAGTCTTTCTTTTGTATACGTTGTAGCGAATGTGCACAAAGAAGAATTTTTGCAACTAATAGAATCAGCAGAATCTGATGGGGAATAGCATACTAGAAAATAGCTTTCGCTTTATTGCATTGGTACTGTTGCAAGTGTTTGTGCTTAATAACATCCACTTCGGTGGGTTTATTAATCCGTTTATATATGTGTTGTTTATTTTACAGCTTCGTATTGAAACGCCCCGCTCATTAACACTTCTACTCGGGTTCCTACTTGGGTTTACCATAGATATTTTCACACGTACTTTAGGCATGCACACCATGGCAGCACTGGCACTCGCCTATTTTCGACCTATTGTTTTAAAATACATTGAACCTCGAGAGGGCTACGAAGTGGGTATGAAAGCTGGCATCGCAGATTTCGGATTTGCATGGTATATTAGCTATACAGCCATTTTGGTGTTTATTCATCATTTGGTGCTTTTCTTGGTAGAAACTTTCCGTTTTCAAGAAATTGGATGGACCTTATTAAAATCGCTTTTAAGCACCTTGCTAACTCTTGTTATCATTTTTGCATTTCAATTGATTTCTAGAAGGAGGACTACCAGTTGAACAGCTATGAAAATCGAAAAATAACCATCATTGCCATCTTTGCTGTAATTGGTTTAGTTTTTACAGCTAGACTGCTTTACATCCAGGTTATTGAAGATTCTTATAAAGAAACAGCCCAGAATCAAGCTCTTCGATACATTACTCAATATCCGGCAAGAGGTATTATTTACGATAGAAACAAAGAGTTACTCGTTTACAATGAGGCGGCCTACGATTTAATGGTGGTTCCTAAACAAGTAAACCCACAATTTGATACACTTACCTTTTGTGAGCTTGTACGAATTGATACAGCTGAGTTTCGAGAAAGACTTGATAAAGCACGAGAGTATTCACGTTACAAAGCTTCTATCTTCGAAAAGCAAATTCCAGCAGATCAATGGGCAAGCATTTCTGAAAAGCTGTATAAATATCCCGGCTTTTACGGGCAAAAAAGAACCTTACGTAGATACCCCAAACCCATTGCTAGCCATGTTTTAGGATATGTAGGGGAAGCAAATTCAAGCACTTTAGCCAAAGACGATTACTACAGAAAAGGGGATTATGTTGGCATTAATGGACTGGAAAAAACCTACGAAAAATCGCTTCGGGGTGTTCGAGGTGTAAAGGTGTTTTTAGTGGATGTTCACAACACCATTAAAGGTTCTTACGAAAACGGAGCTCTCGATTCTCTTCCTGTTTCTGGGAAACCGATTACAACCACCATCGATCGTGAGCTACAAGCGTACGCAGAATATTTAATGCAAAACAAAAAGGGTTCGGTAGTAGCTATTGAACCTTCAAGCGGAGAAATTCTCACCTTACTTTCTTCTCCCGGTTACGACCCCAACCTGCTGGTTGGCCGCGATAGAAGCGAAAATTACAAGCAATTAGTTAAAAACGACACGCTCGATCCGCTATTTAACCGCGCCATTGATGCGGTATACCGACCAGGATCGATCTTTAAGTTGGTTCAAGCTCTTATTGGTTTAGAACATGGCGTTATCAAAAAAGAAACGCGCATTTATTGCAACCGAGGTATAATTAACTGCCACGGATCACACACGAACGACAACCTAAAAGAGGCCATTCAGCATTCTTGCAATCCCTATTTTCATCAAGTGTATAAGCGCTTAATACAAAGCGGTGAAGCTCCCAGTATTTTTGACGATAGCCCAATCGGGCTCACCACGTGGCGAGAATATGTGACCAGTTTTGGCTTGGGAGTTAAGCTGGAAAGCGATATTTCAGGCATAAATAAAGGCTTTGTTCCTGATGTTTCTTTCTACAACCGTTGGTACGGTGAAAGAAGATGGGCATTTTCAACCATTTACTCTAACAGTATTGGCGAAGGAGAGTTGGGTGTGGTTCCTATTCAAATGGCCAATTTAGCTTCTATATTTGCCAACCGCGGTTTTTATTATACGCCCCACCTTATTAAACAGGTAGGAACCGATTCTAAACCTAAAGAATTTGTCACGCGGAAGTATGCAAAAATAGATTCTAGTCATTACCAAGTAGTAATAGATGCTATGGATGCAGTAGTAAACCAACCTGGCGGAACCGCTAGAAGAGCCCGAATCGATAGTATTTTAGTTTGCGGTAAAACAGGAACCGTTCAAAATAAAACTACTCCAGATCATTCTGTTTTTATTGCTTTTGCCCCAAAAGACAATCCTAAAATTGCCATTTCTGTTTATGTAGAAGAGGCCGGTTTCGGAGGAACTTGGGCCGCACCAATAGCCAGTTTAATCATGGAGAAATACTTGAAAGGCAAAATCTCTAATCCTGCCAAAGAGCAACGAATTGTTGATGCTGATTTTATTCACAAAGAAGAAAAGAAAAAAACGTTGTGAGAAGCAGAAGAGTAAGCGTATTTAAAGAAGTAGACTGGGTAATTATTCTCATCTATCTAGCGCTAGCACTTATTGGCTGGGTAAATATTTATGCCGCTAGTTATAACGAAGAGTTTCCGAGCATTTTTGCTTCTTCTCAAAGTTATGGCAAGCAATTTATTTGGATTGGCACTTCGCTCTTTTTAGGGTGGCTCGTATTAATGATGGAAGGACGGTTTTTCGAATCGTTTGCCTTTCACATCTATATTGCCGTGGCCATCTTGTTGGCCGGAGTACTTTTCTTTGGTTCAGAAATTAAAGGCGCACAGAGTTGGTACAAAATAGGTAGTTTCACCTTGCAACCCTCTGAATTTGGAAAATTTGCCACATCACTGGCTGTTGCCAAATTGCTTACTATGGCCGATACACGGCCCAAAGAAATCTTTACCACCTTTAAAGCATTAGTAATCATTGCTGTTCCAGCAATACTCATTCTTTTACAACCAGACACGGGTTCTACGCTTGTGTACGCATCTTTCGTTTTTGTACTTTACCGCGAAGGCTTATCAGGTAAGTTTTTATTAGGAGGTTTGCTGCTCATTGTGCTATTCGTACTTGCTTTATTGTTCGAGTTAGACCAATTAGTTATTGTGTTTAGCATCTTGGGATGGGCGGCATATAGCTTAATCCATTATTCTAAAAAAGCATTTATTTATTCTACCCTTTACCTGGCTGCGGTTGTTATTGCCTATTGGATATTTACTTTCCCGGGCTATTATTTACTCATCGCTATAGAACTGGGCTTAGTCACTTTTTTCTTGTTTAACGCATTTAATCGGGAAATTAAAGATCGGTGGGAACGCAACGCCATTCTAGGTTTGCTTACCATTTCTTTAGGGTTTATTTTCACTGTAGGATTTATTTTCACCAATGTATTACAAGAACACCAACGCACCCGAATTACAGTTTTATTAGGTGAAGAAGACAAGCTCAAAGACCAGATTGTTGTTCTGCAAACTCAACTAGAAGAAGCTCCTAAAGACTCTGAAACCTACCAACAATTACGTACAGATTTAAGGGCCAAAAAAGAGAGTTTAGACAAACTGAAACGCGGTGCCGGTTGGAATGTTAACCAATCGAAGATTGCCATTGGTTCTGGCGGTGTTTTCGGAAAGGGTTTTTTACAAGGAACGCAAACTAAATTCGATTTTGTTCCAGAGCAAAGCACCGATTTTATTTTCTGCACGGTGGGCGAAGAATGGGGCTTTCTCGGCAGCTTAATTGTTGTGCTATTGTTCGTAGCCCTCTTGGTAAGAATTATTGTTGTGGCTGAAAGACAACGCTCTAAATTCACCCGAATTTATGGCTATGCAGTAGCGTCCATCCTCTTTTTCCACTTCGCTATTAATATTGCCATGACTTTAGGTTTAGCACCCGTAATTGGCATCCCATTACCATTTTTAAGCTACGGTGGTTCATCATTATGGGCATTTACCATCTTAGTGTTTATTTTCTTGAAATTAGACGCTGAAAGAATGACTGTTCTTCGTTAACGGTACGAACCCGATTTCGATGCTAATAGCGTTTGCGCCTATTTTCATCATATCATTCAAATTGAGAAAAATCACCTCAAAATTCTGCTACTCATCGTGCAACAATTTTTTAATGAAACGTCAATCTCAAGGGCTGAAGAGCATCTTGGTATAATATAGGTATCAGTACCGAGAAGATGAAAACACGCAACAGCCCATCTTTAGAGCATTATTTGGAAAGAAATAGGTAATAAAAAACAGGCACTTTCAACCCGCTGTTTTACTCAATCAAAAGCGATGAATATATGCATCGCCACAACGCGGTTCAAACTCTTTGAAGAAACGCTATTATCGAGCATTTAAGTGTTTTTTGGTACATTGTAGATTGCGTTCCTACCGAGAATATGAAACACCCCAATTGTTATCTGTAAACGGTTTTTCGCAAAATTAGGCACAAAAAAAGCGGCTCTTTTCAGAACCGCTTTCACAAGGATTATTCTTTATAATAAAAGAATAGACTAATAGAACTTACCTCTATTATCTTCTATTCCTGCTTTATCTCTTAGTACGCTTTGTACTTGAAAATCTACTCGCTGCCCCATTGCGCTTTCGATTGATCGTTTTTCAGATAACAATGGCATTGCTTCTGTAGCAGCATCTACTCTGCTGTCTACTCTTACCACATAAACACCTCTATTCCCTTCGATTGGGATAGAAACTTGACCTTGGTCTAATGTATAAGCAATCCCTTGAACTTTTGGTTCGTTTCCTAAGCCACGAACTGAGAAATCGTTGAATTTCATGCCAGCCACTTGCTGCACTTGCGTACCCAATTGAGAAGCCAATTGCTCTAAGTTGGTTTCGCCTTGCATTTTTTCTTTTAGCATTTCGGCTTTCTTCTCTTTAATTACTTCTAGTTCGATTTGGTTACGAACGCTTTCGAAAGAAAGAACGCCTTTTTCTTTCACTTCAGTTAAAAGTGCTACAACGTATTGCTCGCTCATGCTGAAAGGCTCAGATACGGTTCCTACTTCGTTGTTATAAGCCCAAGTAATAATTTCTCTTGGGTTTTCGAAACCACCTAAAGCACGATCGTTTAAGCGAACGTTTGGTGCATTTCTGATGCCGAAGCTTTCGCCATTCTCTCTGAATAATTCTGCTGAACCGTTGTTGATGTAGAAGTTGTTAGCATCGTTAAATGCTTTTTCGTAGGTTTTATCAGAAGGCTCTACTTTGCTGTCTACAATAGCAACTAGCTTTTTCTCTTTATCTTCTGTTTGATCGGTAATTTCGATTAAGTGAACACCAAACTGAGTAGTTACAATGGGCATGTCACCTACTTCGCCTTCGAAACAAGCGCTGTTAAAGGCAGGAACCATCATACCATCTGAAAAATAGCCTAAATCACCACCGTTTTGAGCACTTCCTGGATCTGAAGAATATTCAGTTGCCAGTTCAGCAAAGTTGTTGTTGGCTTTAATTACTTGTTTTAGTGAATCTGCTTGTGCTCTCACAGAAGCAGTGTCTCCGTTTTCAACACGTAATAAAATGTGACGAGCTTCCACAGAATCTGGAGCTACTTTAGACCCGATAACTTTAGCTAATTTAAAAGTTCCGTTCTCTTCGTAAGGACCAAAAACGGTTCCTTCAGAGGCGGCAAACAAAGCAGTATCGATACTCATTGGGAAAGAACCCGGAGTGTAATAACCGATGTTGAATGGAGTTTCTGCATTTTCAGTAACAAAAAGCGTATCGTCTTCTGTTTGTTCGAAAGCTGCTTTTAATTCACCAAGCGTTTCTTTCGTAGTTTCAATATCGCTAGCAGAAGGTACAATGTCGAAAACCACATACTCAATTGAGCGAGTAGTTTCTTTTTGCTGGTATTTATCTTCTGATTTGTGCTCGTTGTAATATGCTTTTAAGTCAGACTCATCAAAAGAAATAGAAGAATCTGGAACAGCATCGTATAGTTGAGCTACGTAGCTAAGATTAATGCTAGTTTCTTTCCCTATGTAGCTTTGCTCAGCTTCAAGAGAAGTAACGTACATTCCTTTTCTCAAAAGGGTGTTGAGCTTACCTGCCTTCAGGTTGGTTCTCCATCCTTCTTTAAATGCTTCCCAACTTTGTTTTGCTTGTTGAGCTTCAGGTGCACCTGAGTAAACACCATTTTTCAAGTATTCGATTACCGCAGGACCATTAAGGCCATTGGTCATTGGATCTCTAAATTGCTCAATAATATTTCCTTGTTGGTCGCTGAAATATCTCATTAAGGTAGGATCCGCAGAGTTTGATCTAATCAAATCGATAAGTTCATCGTCTGTAACAGCAATTCCTAAATCTTCGTAAAGAGGTTCGAATACGTAACGATCTATGTATTGATTCCACACTTGAGATCTTACTTGGTTACGCGTTGCTTCGTTTACCTGTTGAGACCCAAAATTCTGAGCAATGTATTGCTCTACTTGCGTGTTGAACTCAATAAAATCGATTTCGTTACCATCGATTACACCTACTGTGTTGTCTTGTTGAGCAAAGAAACTGGTGTTCGATGAAAGAATATCACCTAAAATAAACAATACCATAGCCAACCCTACTACTACCAATAACAGTACAGATTGCCTACGAATTTTAGAAATTATAGCCATTTTACCTTAAATTAATTGGGTTGCGAATATACAATTGTGTATCAAATAAAAGAAGCTTAATTATCTTGGCTTTTTATTCTTAAATGAACACACTCTATGCGCTTATCGCTCACCTTTTCTACCTTTAAAACATACCCATCAACTGAGATGGTTTCACCTTCAGACGGAATGCTTTCGAACAAATGAATAATTAATCCGCCTAATGTTTCGTATTCATCGCCTTCTGGCAAAGAAAAATCGTATTCTTCGTTTAAATAATCTACTTCTAATCGAGCTGCAAAACGGTATTCTTTTTCGTTTAGCTTGAGTTCAATCAGTTCTTCGTGATCGTGTTCATCTTCAATTTCACCAAAAATTTCTTCTACCACATCTTCAATAGTAAGTAGACCTGATGTGCCTCCAAACTCATCTACAACAACGGCTATACTTCGTTTTTGCTTTATGAGCAATTCGAGCACCTCGTTGGCAGGCATACTTTCGGGCACGATAGAAATCGGCAACAAAATCTTTGTGATGGCATCAGGCTTTTTAAACAACTCGTAAGAGTGAACATACCCGATTATATTGTCGATATTGTCTTTGTAAATCAATATTTTAGAAAGGCCCGTTTTTACGAATGTATCTCTCAATTCTTCGATAGAATCGTCTTTTTCAAGCGCTACAATTTCTGTACGGGGCACCATGCACTCACGGGCTTTAATGCTGCCAAAATCTAATGCATTCTGAAAGATTTGAATTTCGTTTTCTAATTCTTCCATATCGCTTTCAGCAGTAGCTTCTTTTACGTAATGATCTAGATCTACCAAGTTAAAAGCAACGCTTGTATGATCGGTTTCAATGCGTAAAACATATTTCATTAACAGCTCAGAAAGCCACAAGGTAAACGATACAAAAACGAACAAAAGACCATAGATAATTACCACTGGAACAGCAAAAATGCTGAGTGTTCTATTGGGATTGATTCGGAAAGCTACTTTGGGTAAAAACTCGGCTGTTACTAGAATCAGCAAGGTTGATACAATAGTTTGAGCCAAGAGAATTACTACATCATTTTCTATGTAGGAACCGATAACAGGCTCTATCAACTGCCCCATTACGATACCGTAAATCACCAATGCAATGTTGTTACCCAACAGCATAGTGGTAATAAACTTCGATTCGTTTTGAAGAAAGTAGGAGTACACCTTAGCTGGCCATGAACCCAATTTTTTATCGAGTTCGATTTTCAGTTTGTTAGCCGAAACAAATGCTATCTCTATTCCTGAGAAAAAGGCAGATAATGTTAAGGTAATTAAGATTATAAAGAGGGAAGAAATGTCCATAAAACAACTACTCTACCAAATGTAATTATTTCTTCTCTTTGAAAGTAGTATTAGCCGATTCTTGCCTCTTTCTTACCGATCTGCGAAGACCATAAAGAACCAAGGCCATAACTGGCACTGCTAACACAAAGTAATTGTCTTCTTCAAATCCGTAATTGGCAAAAATGAATATGGCAAATGCGGTACTAAGCACACCAATGCTTAGCCAAACGATTTCCATAATCTTGTGGTATGTTTTCATTTTGTTTCTTGATCCTGAGTTGATAGTTCTTCTTCCTCTTCTACAGAGATAATTCCTTTAATATGTTGAACTTCGTATTGAGTAAAGTCTTCGTTAGCGCGGAGGCCATCTCCGTAAATTATTTCTTCTTCTGTGGTAATTTTCACAAATGCATCACTGGTAATTTCAGCATCTTTACGGTTCCAAACTAAGTGTTCTGTGTTTAGTTTTTCACCTTTTCTGTTAATCACCACAACATCGTTGCGGGCTTCCATGAGCCCTTTTTCTTCTTCTTGAACCGCCCAATTGGCTGTAATTCTTGAATCTACTTGCCCTAATTTATCGTAAAACTCAACATCGATTCCTTGGGTAAAAACAGCTTTATTGCCCTCGTTGTAATAGCGCTCAATAATCGGTGCTTTCAACTTCACTTTTACCTGAGCAGAATCGCTGTAGTAAATAGTAGAGTTTTCGGTTACCTCGTTCGGAAACCCCTCTTCGAAAGTAATCTCAGTAATCTCTTTACGGCTATTACCACAAGAAAAAAGCATCCCCATACCAATAATGAGGATGCTAATCTTACAACAATATTTTACTATTAATCTGGACAATTACGGTCTTGTTTTTACGGTAATTGATTCATTGATCCAACAACCGATGTCTTTTTTCTGACCATCTGTAATTCCATGGAAGAAACAATCTTGTTTCTTAGGAAAGTTCGCTTGTGCTTGACCAATCATACGATCACAGTCTGCGGCAAGCTCTGGGCTCAATTGCTTTGCTTGGTAATATTTACCTACTGCGGCAATATAACCGAAACCTTGATCACATGCATTTTCTCCACAAGTCTTAGCTCCGTAGAAATAAGCATCACCAATTAATTTAAACGGCTCGCCATTACCTTGATCTAAAGCACTCCACTTGTAAGCATATGTTTTCACATTTGAGTAGCTTTTTGTACGTAAGTACACATAAGTTAAGTACTTGTAAGCAGACTTTTGAACATCTTTATCTTCTGTTAATTCAGCAGCTTGTCTTAAGTAAGTTCCAGACTCGCTGTATTTGTTTTTCTTTAACAAACCAATACCAATACTTAACTTAGAGTTAGCTGAAGGATTTACCTCATCGTAAGCCATTGCAGCTTTCATGAACAACTCCTCGTCTGTACAGTTACGCATTTCGAAAAACTTCAAAATATCTTTCTGAATGTTAGTATCTGCTGGGTTTGCGTTGAATTTATCTTGATACAATTCTACCAATGCTTCACAAGTAGCGTAAGGACCAAAAATATCTTCTAAAGCTGTTTGAACTTGTAGGTAATATGTTGCGTATTTGCCGTCTTTGTTAGCGTTTACCACTTCCATTAACTTCGGAAACTCTTGAATCATCATTGATTGATCTTGCTTTCCAGCTTCAACCAATAATTTCAAAGACAAGTAATACGTTTGTAAAACACCAGCTTCTGTACGACTTCCACGCTCATCGAAAGAAGCTTTTGCTGCTTCGTAAGCTAATTCTGGCTGATCTGCTTTATACTTTAAAAGCTCTGCAGATTTACGACCTAAAACATAAGCTCTTTGACCAAAGTGCTCAATTCTTAAATCGTAAGCCATTAATAAAGTATCTATTAATTGGGCTTTTTTAGCTTCGTCTTTTTCAGCATCTACCATCTTTTGCAACATATTGATGCCTTTGATGTATAGGTTTTTTGTAGAAGCAGGACAGATGGCTACCAAGTTTTTCCAAGGGGTATAAGCATCTTTGATGTTTCCTTGCTTATAAAACTCATTAAACAATGACAGGTTTTCTAGACACTTTAAGCTATCGTCAGGATTGCTTCCGTATTTACTTTGGCTAAAACCGCTAACTGTAGCGAATAGAAATAATGCGAATGCAACTAGTTTAGTTTTCATATTTCTTTGTTTTCTAAAACTGAGTTATCTGTTGTTATTGAATTTTTCGTTTCTCGAACCACTTGTCCCATTTACCCGGAGTAAATGTAAAACCAACAATTATATTGGTATAGCGTTCTTGTATTAAGCCTGTTTTATCACTTCCTCTTTGCCCAAAATTGGCCGAAATATTAATGGTTGAGCTTGTAGGATCTAAGGTTCCAGAACCGATTAACGGTATTCCAACACCAACAGTTATGCCAAGATCATCAACCTCCTCGTTACCAACACTTAACCTTGTGTTAGCATAATATGCACCAAAACGATAACGCATTATTTTAAAGAATTGTCGAAAAGCTTGTTCGTCTGGGATGTATTGGGCTCCTACCGAAAACTGTTGACGATTATTCAAAGCTCCAGCCGATTCGTCTGCTTCGAAGTTAGACCAAGCTGTTTGCTCGTAATCGGCACCGATTAACCATCTTCCAATGGTATCGTTCGAGATTTCAAAAGCAATACCTACTCCTATTTTTTGTGGCCAAGTGATGGTTCCTTTCGATGTGCTGTTGGCTACCGTATCTCTAGGAAAACCCGTTGCATTCGAAGAATACACAAATCTTGAATATTCTGCTGATAATTCTCGTTGGAACTCGTAAGTGGCTCCTACCGATATTAATTTATTGGTTTTAGAACCCGACTTTGTTAAGTTTCTTTTGTAGTTAAAACCTACTTCTGCGTTAAAATCTTTAACATGTAAACGGTTATCGCTAATGGTATTAAATGCGTTGGCACTAGCAAACTGAATTCTCGCTGCACGATTGATGTTGCCAAAGTAGAAAGATGGGGTAACCCCAACACTCAAATAATTAATCGAGTCTTTTACAATGGCATAACCGAAATTCATGTAAGCTCGGTTAATACCTCCTTCGCCTAAGTATCTTTTATCTACTGTTCCTAAATCGGGTAGTTCTTCTGTTTCTACAATTGAATAACCCACTTTAGAATAAGGAGTTAGACCAAAGCCGAAACCAAACCGTTTTTCTTTCCCCATTGGGAATGCTAGAGCAATGTAGCGCAAATAAGCATTCGAATTGGTTTGAGAAACACCTTCACCCGCAGTACTTACTGTATTAAAAAACGCGCCAGCCGTAAAAGCCGGTGTAGATAAACCTGTTACCAACGCTGGGTTCGAAATATTGAGTTGATACGGGTTGGAAACCGCGTATTTAACATCGCCCATTCCCAGATTTTCTGCAAAGCCCGTAGACTCTACATCTCCTAATCCATAATAAGAATACGGTGATTTTGTGTTGGTTTGTGCCCACGCCAATACACTGCAAAATATTAGCACTGCTGATGCGCTGGCTTTTTTAGTAAAACACTTAAAAGTTGAAGCGTAAAATTTCATTTAGTCCCTTCTCTACCAGAAATAAGTCTGCAAAAGTGCTACTTTTTAATCCTTTAGCCAAGAATTCTGTATCGCCACCTGTTAGTACAACACTTAAATCTTCATAATTTTCTTTGTAACGCTGAATTACGGCATCTATTTCAAGCCATGTAAAATTGATGGCGCCCGATAGCATACAATCTTTTGTTGATTTCCCTAAAAGTTCAGTTTCAGATTCTATCGCTAATTGCGGAAGCTTTCCGGTAAAATGATGCATTGCATTTAGTTTCATCTGAAAACCGGGAGCAATGGTTCCGCCCTGGTAAACGCCATTTTTATCTACCAAATCTACCGTAATACAGGTCCCCGCATCAATCACTAGCACATTTTTACCCAGAAACTGAGCATGAGCGCCTACTGCAGCAGCAATTCTATCGTTGCCCAATGTGTGCAGGGTCTCATAGTTGAGTTCAATAGGTAGCTGGGTTTGCGCATTGAGTAGTATAATTTTATCGGTAGGAACCGAAAACATTTCTTTTTCAATTTTTCCACTTACATCGCTAATAATCACTTTTTCTATGTTAGAAAACGAAGCCTGTAAAGATTCAACTCCTTCTTTCAAAGTGTAAACTCCTCTTTTTAAAGGCTCTGAAGAAGAACTAAACACCGCCCACTTTACGCGAGTATTGCCACTATCGATTACTAAATTCACGCTGATAACTTTGCTTCAAAGGTAAAAAGAGAACAATTCGACAAAAATATTTATTGAAATAGCAATTGTTTCAACTATTTGTTTACATTTGCTGCCCGTTTGAAAGAAAGGTACCATAGCTCAGTTGGTAGAGCAACGGACTGAAAATCCGTGTGTCGCTGGTTCGATTCCAGCTGGTACCACTCAAAAACACCGAAAGGCTCTGATTTCAGAGCCTTTTTTATTTTATACCTATCCTAGTCTAAAACCTTTTAAAAAGATGGATTTACCTCTTTTTCGTCTAAGGTTATTTCTCGATACGTTACTGATTCTAGCAAACTTTTCATTTCCCAAAAAGCCGCGTCTTCTGAAGACCTTACAGCTCGCAGAAAAACAGAATTATTCTCGTTAACATATCTAATTTCTACTTTTCCATCCTTTTCCCTAAACCTAACTTGCTGGGTAAGAAAAACCTGTCCGTTTAAAACAATATTTTTCGGTAAGATATAGACCTTCTCTAATATGTTCATGCCCTTAAAAATCAAGTTAAATGCCAACCCAATTCGAAAAAATAGCACGCCCTCTTTTCTAAGTATTTTTCACAAAAAAAGGCGCAATATTCAAATTGCGCCTTTTTGATTATCAATAATAATCGTGTGTGCTTTTTCGCTTACGTCTTACAAAGAGACAGGTATTGCCAAAAACTACTGCATTAAGTAACTCAATGTAATTCCGATAGCGGTTATAAAGGTAAGATGAACAATAAACCTTACAGTTTCATTTAGTTTATACGTTCTTGCCAATTTTTTCATTTTAGTTTTCGTGTGTGTGTTATCTGCTTGTTCTACTTAATCGATGCAAAACTAGAACAGCTATTTGTAACTACATTTACCTGTTTGCACAAGAAACCATGAATTAACATTATTTTATTTTGCAGGAAATAGCTGCTTTAACTTTGCGCAATGTTTAAAAGAAATTCATCTTCTCCCCTGGTTTTGTTTTACATTTTGGTGGCTTACGTGTTCCTACAGTTTTGCTGGTGGGCGTATTTAATATTCAACCTCAACCTCGAAATTCACGAGTTACGCATAGCACTCAATGCAAGTCATCAGGCCGATTACGAAAGTTCTTTAACTTCTAAGATTTTAATGATTTCTGGTGAAGGAACCGTTTTTCTCTGCCTTGTGTTTCTGGGTTTTTATCAAGTAAAGAAGGCTTTTCTGCGTGAAGTGGCGCTGGCAGAACAACAAAGTAACTTCTTACTTTCGATTACTCACGAACTTAATTCGCCCATTGCTTCGGTAAAGCTCTACCTGCAAACTTTACTCACCCGGAAAGTAACCGAAGAAAAACGCAACGAAATTCTCACCAATGCCCTTCGAGAAAACGACCGATTACATAAACTAGTCGATAACCTTTTAGTAACCACCCGCCTTGACAACAGCACCTACACCTTTTATTTCGAAGAATACAACTGGAGTGATTTCACCCAACAAATTGTAACCGAAAACCCAAAGGCCAAGAATCGAGAGTTGGTGCTCAATATCGAAGAAAACATTCAGGGGTTTATGGACAAAAACGCTTGGACTTCTATAGTAGTGAATTTACTAGAAAATGCGGTAAAATACTCTTCTGAAGGAGCCATAACCATTGGCCTGCAGCGAAAAAACACTGACACCATTCAGCTTTCTATTACCGATCAAGGTCAAGGAATATCGAACGATGAAAAAGCCATGATATTCAAGAAATTCTACCGAATTGGCAGCGAAGAAACACGCAAATCGAAAGGAACTGGCTTAGGTCTTTACATTGTTCATTTCTTGGTAAAAAACTTACACGGTGAAATACAAGTATCTGACAACTCCCCAAAAGGAACTCGATTTGTAGTTACCTTTTCTCTTCATCAACTCAACCAATTAGTGGAAAAGATGAACGTATCCTGAAAGCTGCTCACCATTCGGCAAGTCGAGTTTCCAGAAATAAACACCATCAGATAAAAACTCTCCTCCCCAATTATTGCGGTAATTATTGTCGTAAAACATCAACTCTCCCCAACGGTTGTAAATCCACAATTTCATCCCTGCGTAGTTTTCTAGGTCGGCTACGTAGAAAAAATCATTCACACCATCTCCATTAGGTGTTAGAATATTGGGCGGCTGAACACTGCAATCTTTAATCGAAACAAAAACAGAATCAAAAGCTGAATTTCCGCAATCGTCTGTATACCTCACGTAATAGGTAATGGTATCGATAATCATAGCCGAAACCAGCGAAGAGTCTCCGTTATACGTAACGGGCAACAAACCATACCAAACAGGGTTAGAAACGGCTCCTGCCCCACCATTTACAAAGGCACTCAATTGTAGACTTTCTCCAAAACAAACCATTGTATCGTTCATCGCTTGCGCCTGCAAAGCTGGGTGATTCACGGTAGTTATTTCCATAGAATCTGTCGCTTGAACACCACAGGTGTCTTCAGCCGTTATGTACCAAGTTATAGGACTACTAAAACCTGAAACCACCAAAGAATCGTCTGTTACCACTCCTGGAACGCCTGCAGCAGACCAAACAAACGAGTAATTTCCCGCACCTCCCGTTACCATTGGGTAAATCACCGCTTGGTTACTTGGGCAATAAAAAGTGGTGTCTTCAATCGAAACATCCAAGGGTAAAAAGTCTCGCACTTCCGCCAACGCGGTATCAACAAGTGTATCAACCCCGCATTGGTCGGTAACCACCAACTGAAAAGAAGTGTCTTGCGGAATAGCAATCACCAATATCGAATCGGTAGAAAAAGCATTATCCCACGAGAAATTATACGGCCCAAAACCTCCTGTTACAGTAGGAACCAAATTTCCAATATTTCCAGGGCACAACACTGTATCATTGCTAATCGATAGAGTGAGTGGATCTCCAAAATTGACATGAACAGATACGGAAACCGTATCAGGAACACTATCACAAGCATCTGTTACTATTACCTCAACTAGAGTATCAACATCGGTGACTACCCAAATAGAATCGGTAGTTTGCCCATTATCCCAAACAAACGAGGGGTTTGTTCCAGAGAGAATTTGCGTTCCTACCAAAATTGAATCTTGGTTACAGTCTATGGTATCTAATACCGACTGCGCCACCAAAGGCGGATCGTAAAAACGCACCCAGATACTATCTATTACCGATGCTTGGCAAGGATCGGTTACGGTGACTATAAATAGAGAATCTTGTGTAGGAGCCACCAAAACCGAATCTGAATTTATAAACGAATTAAAATCCCAAGAGTACGTGTGCTGCCCGTTGCCTGAAAGCACCGTAACCCCTATGGTAGTTGAGTTTTCAGTACAGTTTAGAGAATCGTCTATGGACTCTACAATTAGCGGATAATTAAAATTATAGACTTCAATAGAATCTTCAATCACGGTTGAATTACAAGCGTCTGTAATGGTCAGGTAATACACAGAATCGTTAGTAGGAGAAACAAAAATACTGTCTGTTGTATCACCCGTACTCCACAAATAAACCTGCTGTAAAGAGCCGCTAAGAATCGTGGGAGAAATCCAAATGCCATTTTGTGTACAATTCAGGGTATCGGGCTCTGTATTTACCACCAAAGGCGGGTTCTCGATAATTACAAAGGCAGTATCGTACAACGTATCTACAGCACAAGCATCTGTATACACCACTGGCAACGTAGTATCTTGAGTTGGCGCAGCAATAAACAGGGTATCTAATACCGTATCTAGCGACCCCCACATAAAACTAAAAAACTCTACTCCGCTGTTAGGAACCCCAGCAATTTGAACAGTATCTGCGGTACAATCAATGGTATCGTTGATAAAAGAAGCATCTACAAACGGTCGATCATGGATGTAAATCACCACTCTTTCCGTATCTCCTGGCACGTAGTAACATACCGTAGTATCGGGTATAATTGAAATAATCAACGTGTCTACACCTTCTGTAATGCCATCGTCAAAAACATCTAAATTCAATGATGACGTAGCCTGCCCAGTATTAAACTCTATACTATCGGGTAAGGTGGCAAAATCGGTTCCTTCAATGGCGTTTCCCCCAAGAAGCAGGTAAGAAGTATGCGGAATTTGAATTTCGGCAAAGCGCTCAAACTCTAACGATATTTGCCCACAACCTTCGTAAAAAGTAGAATCACTTACATTGGTATTATAGGTAGGAACCGCTTCTATATCGATAGGAACTGCACTAAAGCTTTTTGCCTCTAAAAACACGCCAGAATCAAGTGCACCATCGGTTCCGTCACCAATTGCCAAGGCAATGTGGTAAGTATCACACGGAACGGTTTCAAACGTAGCCGTTAGCACTGTGGTGTAACCGTTGTAACCCACCTCAACATTAGGAATATTATTTACAAAAAATTGGTCGTTTAATGGATTGTTCCCACAAGAGTTCCCTCCAGGATGAATCGAAGAAATAGTAATGGGAATTGCAGGATTGGTTCCGGGAACGGTGGCAATGTTAATAGCGTTGTTAGGGTAATTGGCAGGCGCGGGAAAGGTGCCTGTAATGCCTGGCCCCGAAACGAAGAAACCAAAAACATCGTTATAGGGTGTACAGGGAAAGTTATTCCACTCATCGCTTGAAAAAACATAGCGAAAACTTACAGAATCTGAAGAAGGAACAAAATCGAACTCAAGAACACTCGCATCGTTCACACTGGTGGCCGGGTTAAAAGTAAGCCCCAATAACCCAGGAACAGATTGAGAAACTTGAAGGAGAGAATTATTGGCTGAATTTCCAAAATATGCTGGCCCGAAACCTCCTTGGTCAGGAGCACCACTATTCGGAACAGCCGTACCGAAATCAACTACCTCACCTATATTTCCGGTAGTAAGAACCAATCCACTATCAATTCCGATAAAGGGCCCTCCTCCACTAAAAAATCCAAGCTGCGTGGCAGTATCACCATACAGTTGGACGTTAAATGCAGTTACTCCGGTTCCCAATAAAATATCTTGAACTAGGTAATCGGGTGTGTTGTAAGGAGCTTGGCTACTAGTAGTAAACTGCGCGTGAGCTGGTAAAACCCAGCTCACTGCAATTAAAATGGTTAATAAAAATCTCATTCATTAATTATTCATGTAGCTCGGGATTGTAATGTTTCCAGTAGCTTCATATTTCTGTGTTGCATACCCTTCGAGACGAATTTTATATACATAGGTTCCTACCGCAACGGGAGTTCCATCAACGGTTCCGTCCCACTCAAAATTTGCCTCTCGGCTTGAGAAAATTTCATTTCCCCAGCGATCAAAAATTACAATTAAAAAACTTTTAATTTGATCATCGTCTTTAAATCCTTCCCCATAAATTCTGAACACATCGTTTGTATTGTCTCCGTTGGGTGTAAATGCGGTTGGAATGTACACTCTCAATGGCGGATCTAAAATAGTGTAGGCAGAATCCATACATCCTTTATCGTCAATAGCCAACAACTTAACATACCACTCAGTGGCTTGCTCATACGTGTGCCAAGGATCTTCTTCATTAGAGGTAGTTCCGTCTCCGAAATCCCACAAATACTGGGTAGCATTTTCAGTACCGTTGGCAAAGATTACCGTAACCGCATCTAGATGTTGCTGAGTAAATGCTGCCTCTGGCGCTGAAACTTCTACATTCACAGATTCTGTAGCTGTTACGCCACAATCGTCTGTAATGGTTACAATGTATTCTTGCGTTGTTTGTGGAGCAATAGCTTGGGTACTATCGGTACTACCGTGAGACCATGCATAGCTATAATTTCCACCACCGCCAATTGGGTACGCCCAAAGAGTTGCGGGTTGCAGCGGACAAAGCGCAGTATCAGCAGAAGCTACAGCTTGCAACGGATCGTGAACTGCCACTTCAACAGTTACTTCACTGCTAGCAGAATCTAAGTTACACAGATCGGCTACTTCTACCGTAAACGTGGTTGTTTGGTCTACTGAGCTTCCGAAGTAATCAATCATGTCGTTCCAGTTATTCCAAGAAACTGCGTAATTTCCAGAACCTCCTGTAACGCTAACCGGACCGAATTCAAAAGGAGTTCCCGGACAATTAAACCATAAATCTTGATAGTGATTAATCTGAAGGTCAGGATGGGTTCGTACCGTTACACTCATGCTCATATCAACAGTATCTAAGCCGCACACATCGGTTACCGATACCGATACGGTTGTGTCTGCACTTGAAATCACCGAAATAGTAGGAGTGGTTTCTCCCGTTCCCCAAAGCACAGAATAAGGAGCGTAACCGCCCAGAATATTTACTGTGAGTTGCGCTGTATCTCCCACACAATCGATGGATGCATTTTGACCTGATATGGTTATAGGATTATTGATTACCCAAACCCTTACCGTGTCAACACCTTGATTTTGACCACAAGCATCCGTTACCGTAACATAGTATTCTGTTGTTACTTGAGGATTTACCGTAATCACTGAATCGGTAGCCCCTGTGTTCCATTGGTAAGTAAAGCCTGGAGTTGTATTGGTTACATTTACATTAATATCGATGGGTGGATCGATGCATGAAACAGTGTCTTCAAAAGTGGTAGTCACAAACGGTGGGTTATCTACTACTAGCGTAAAGGTGTCTATTAACACGTATCCAGCACAACTTTGTGTTGCTGTGACAATATAATCTGTGGTTACAAACGGATTGGTTTGATAGAATGCAGAACCTGTTTGTCCATTACTCCATTGGTAATTCATGCCAGCCATACCGTTCGAAGTTTGAACCGTAATAATGGCCCCTGCATCTTCACAGGTAATGGTATCATCTGGACATAACACGGATGTTGGTGGATTTTGAACCGTAATATAAGCACTATCTATAATGGAGTCTACGCCACAAGCACCTGTTACCGTTACAGCAAAAGCTGTATCGTTGGTAAATGTTCCGCTATAATTAAACGATGCCGTTGTTGCCCCTGTAGACCATTGATAGGTAGCAGGAACCATTCCCGTATCTATGGCCACTTCAAATGTATGGGAGTTGTCTAAACAAGTTACAGTATCGTGTGATGTGTAATCTAACGATAGCGGCACGCGCTCATGAACATCGAGAATAATGGAATCACCAGTAGTTCCACATGCTAGGCTAATGTTGGTATCTGCAATACCGATTATAATTTGCTCGATGCCTTCACTGATAAAGTCTTCGTAGATCGTAAAGGCGATGTTAGCAGAATCTTGACCTGGTGCAAAAATGATAGAATCTGGAATAGCTGAATAATCTGTACCGCTTTGAGCAGAACCTCCAATTGAAAGAGGAATAGTATCTGCATTTTGTAAGTTATCTAAACGCACAAAGTCAATATCAACAGAACCACAACCTTCGAACAAGATAGAATCTCCACCTTGGGTATTTACATTAGGAGAAGGAACAATCTGCACACCAGAAGCTTGAAAAGAGTTGGCCTCCAACATAACAAATGAAGATAAACCTCCATCAGAAGCATCTCCGATTGCAATAGCAAACGAGTAAGTTTCACAAGGAATTACTGGAAACTCAACAGTCATTACAGTAGTATAAGCATTTACACTGATTAAGCTATTGTTGTTATTATCGATAAAAAACTGCTGGTTACTTGCAGAACTACAAGAACCTAGATTTCCAGGACCATTGATTGAAGAAATAGTGATTGGAATATTTGTGCCAGGCACTAAAGCGTAATTCTGACTATTCGTAAAGCCAGCTGGAGCTGGATAAGTACCCGTAATCCCTGGACCACTTACGAAGAAACCAAACACATCGTTAAATGAAGAACAAGGAAAGGATGGCCACTCTGCCGATGCAAAAACAAAGTTGAATTGCATTGTGTCGAGAGTTGGTTCAAACTCAAACCACATTACACAAGCATCATTAATATCAGAAGCAGCTCCTGCGCCTGGTATTAAGCTCGCAGCCAAATTAGAAACATCTAAGAGCGCATTATTAGAAGGTGTTCCCATCCAACCTGGGCCAAAATTGACTCCAGTTCCATTTCCAGAAGCATTGGTACCCGTAACAGTACACGTTCCACTTCCACACAATTCGTCAATATTCCCAGTACTTAAAACTATTCCACTATCTATCCCAATGGAATTCATCCCATTGCTAAAAAAGCCATATTGTTTAGAGTTTCCGAAGACTTGAATGTTGTTAATGGCAACGTTTCCTCCAGAAAACACATCATTGATTAAATATTGGGCAGTGTTGTAGGGTGCTTGATTGCTCATGTTAATTTGGGCATAACTGAGCATAGTGGTAAATATAAAAGCAGAGACAAGTAAAAAGTTCCTCATATCAGTTAAATCTAGGTGCAATATAAGAATGTATTCTATAAGTTTTGTAAGGGTGGCTATCTTTGCATCCTCTAGTTATTTAGAACGAAATTACTTTTAAACCGTTGCCACTTAGCAACAAAACAATGTATATGGATCAGTTAAAGCCTTATTTAGATCAGAACAAAGACCGATTTGTAGAAGAGCTATTCGAGTTGCTTCGAATTCCGAGTATTAGTGCAGATAGTGCTTACAAAGAGCAAACTTTAAAAACGGCAGAAACTGTAAAATCGAGTTTAGAAAAAGCAGGTGTTGACTTTGCTGAAATTTGCCCTACTTCAGGTTATCCGGTAGTTTATGCAGAAAAAATGATCAACCCTTCTTTGCCAACTGTAGTTGTGTATGGCCATTACGATGTTCAGCCATCTGACCCTGACAATTTATGGGATTCTCCTGCTTTTGAGCCCGTAATCAAAAAAACAGAAAAACATCCTGAAGGAGCCATTTTTGCCCGCGGAGCTTGTGACGATAAAGGCCAAATGTTTATGCACGTAAAGGCTTTCGAAATGATGGCTAAAAACGATGCCTTGCCTTGTAATGTTAAATTCATGATTGAAGGGGAAGAAGAAATTGGCTCAGCGCACCTGAACGAGTTTATTCAAGCCAACAAAGAAAAACTGGCTGGAGATGTAATTCTTATTTCAGATACGGGCATGCTTTCTAACAACACGCCTTCTATCACTACTGGCTTAAGAGGGTTAAGCTACGTTGAAGTTGAAGTAACTGGCCCAAACAGAGATTTACACTCAGGTTTATACGGTGGTGCAGTTGCCAACCCTATCAACATCTTGAACAAGATGATTGCTTCTCTTCACGATGAAAACAATCACATTACCATTCCTGGTTTTTACGATGATGTAATTGAGCTATCTGCAGACGAAAGAGCAGCCATGGCAAAAGCTCCATTTAGCTTAGAAGATTACAAAGATCACCTTAAAATCGAAGATGTTTGGGGAGAAAATGGGTACAGCACCATGGAAAGAAACTCGATAAGACCCACATTAGATGTGAACGGAATTTGGGGTGGTTATATTGGTGAAGGAGCCAAAACGGTAATTCCTTCGAAAGCATACGCTAAAATTTCGATGAGATTGGTTCCTGCCCAAGACCCCAACAAAATTACAGAGCTATTCCAGCAACATTTCGAATCGATTGCACCAGAAGCTGTAAAGGTAAAAGTAACGCCTCATCATGGTGGCGAGCCGTATGTATCGCCAATCGACACACCAGAATACCAAGCTGCTAGCAAAGCCATGGAAGCTACTTTTGGAAAAACGCCAATTCCGGTTCGTTCTGGTGGTTCAATTCCTATTGTTGCCCTGTTCGAGCGCGAACTCAACATGAAAAGTATCTTAATGGGCTTCGGTTTAGATTCAGATGCAATTCACTCACCTAACGAGCATTACGGGCTTTTCAACTACTTTAAAGGCATTGAAACCATACCGTATTACTATCAGTATTACACTGAATTGAAAAAGTAAATATTCATCTAAAAGCTGCTTTTCTTTCGAAAAGCAGCTTTCTTTTTACCCATTTTATGAGTCGTTTTCTCTTCTTTTTAATAGGAACCCTTTTTCTTTTTTCTTCGTGCTCTTACCAAGACATTGAAGTAACCAACTTTAGTAATTATCAAGTGAAAAATGCAAACAAAGAAGGCTTTGATTTGCATGTAGACCTAACCATCGAAAACCCGAACAACTATAAAATGACCATGAAATGGGCTACCCTCGATGTATATTTAAACGACAAATACATTGGCAAAACCACCATTTCTGAAAACTTAACCTTGCCTAAGAAAAGCACTCAAAAACACCCCGTTGTTTTACGCACCACATACGATGAAACTTTTCAAGGCAATTTGCTTAATTTGATTGGTTCTGCTCTTTTTGGCAGAGGATTAGAATTAAAAGTACAAGGAGAACTCAAAGGTTCTGTTTTTTTGTTTTCAAAGAAATACCCCATCGAGCATACCGAGAAAATTCCGTTTAATCAGCTTAATTTCTAAAACCAAAAAACTCGTAATCGTATTCCCAAATTTTTATGCGACTCGTTAGTTCGTCTTTCTCTAAATGCGCATAGATTAAACCATCTCGGTACAAAAATTCTTTTTTAGACAGCGGTTGTTGGTTTCTGGTTACAATCTCTTTTTCAGGATTACCGTTGTTGTCAAAAACATACTCGTATTTCACCTTATTGTTTTGAGGTACAGCCTCTAACACCACACATTTTAGCAAGCCATTATTTTGATATTGGTAATACTCTGCATTTTGCTGTGAGCCAATGGCCATCGTTTCGGTTTTAGAAGCTAAAAACCCTAAAGAATCGTGAATAATTTGCTCTTCTTTAAACAACCTTCCCGATGGATTATACCATTGCATTTTCACTTGCTGCGGGTACTCATGGTAAGTAATGGTTTTTATTTCGTCTTCTTGCTCATACGGTTTGGGCCTGCCGTAACACGATTCTATTAATCGATTGTGCCGATCGTACTTAAACACATAATAATACTGCCCAAATACATCTTTCACTTGCTTTTTGGCCACCAATCCTTGCGGATTATAGGTATAAACTATTTCGGTAGAGTCTAGCTTATAGCCTAAATCGTAGGTTTCTACAAACCGTTTTAACCTCCCGTTTAAATTAAACTCGTATCGCCTAAAAATACGCGTAGATGAAATTGGACTATATTCATCTTTGTACGCATATTCAGCGTAAATTGCCTTAATATCTTGCTTCTTTATAAAATCTGCATTGAAATAAGGCTCCATCTCTAATAAGCGACCTTTCTCAACATACAATTGTTGAGCTTGAATAGATTGAAATACGGTTCCTACCGTTATGAAAAGAACTAGAAAATACCTCATTGAATTTGCGAAAGTGCCTCTTTTACTTCATTTACGGGTAATTGGCACGCTTTATTTTGGCAAACGTAAATTTTACTTCCATTTTCTACTATTCTATTTTTAAAGAGCGGCAAATCAGATTGTTTTTCTGCTCCAGCCAGTAAGCAATTAGGCAAAAAATATTGGCTCAATTCTTTTCGGTAGGAACCCAATTTTGCTCCGGTTAAAACTACTTCGTAGTGAGGAAAAACAACCGCATTCATTAACAGAGCCCAATTCGAGAAAGACGAGCCGTGTTTGCTCATCATCATTTGAACATTGTTGAGCATTTGCTCACACATTTGGGTATAACGAGCATCTTCTAAATAAACACCCAATTGATGCAAAACCTTGGCCATTGAAGAGTTTGAAGACGGAATTACATTGTCGGTAATTTCGGTTTTGCGGGTAATTAACGGATCATCTTCTGAAGAGGTAAAGTAGAACATTCCGTTTTCTTTGTTGTAGAAATGTACAATGGCCACATCGGTTAAGCGCTGGGCTTTTTGCAGCCATTCTTCGTTAAAAGTGGCTTTGTAAAGTGCCAAGTAAGCTTCTGCTAAAAACGAATAATCTTCTAGGTATCCGTTTATTTTGGCTTCTCCGTTTTTAAAGCTGTGCAGCAACGTTCCGTTTTCTCGCTGCATATTTTGCTCAATAAATTCTGCATTTTTTAAGGCCAAGTTGAGATAAGAATCTTCGTTAAAGATGAAATAAGCGTCTGCCAATCCTTTCAACATCAAGGCGTTCCAACTAGTAAGCGATTTATCGTCAAGCCCCGGTTTTATGCGCTGGTTGCGCAACTGAAGCAATTGATTTTTCACCTTTTTCAAGTTTTTGGCCAATTCCTCTTCAGAAATGCCCAAAAGATTGGCTACCTCTTGATCTGACTGAGTTCTTAGTAAAATATTGTTACCGTGTTCCCACAGCGCATCTTGATCGATGCGATAATATTCTTGCACCCAATCGTAATCGTTTCCCAGTTCGGCTCTTAACTCTTCAGATGTCCACACATAATATTTGCCTTCTTCCCCTTCAGAATCGGCATCAAGAGCAGAATAAAAAGCGCCTGTTTCTGGCTGATACAATTCGTTTTTTACAAATTCTATGGTCTCTTCTACCACTTGCTTAAACAACGGATTTTTGTACGCTTGATACGCTTGTGCGTATAAACTCACGAGTTGACCATTGTCGTATAGCATTTTTTCGAAGTGTGGTACTTTCCATAATTCGTCTACCGAGTACCGCGCAAAACCACCACCAATTTGATCGTAAATACCGCCCATCGCCATTTTTTGCAAGGTGATTTTTACATAATTAGCTACTTCTGCATCTTGGGTTAGGTGGCTAAACTGAAGCAGAAATTCGTAATTATTCGGAAGGGGAAATTTTGGTGCATAATCGGGTCCACCGTGGGTTAAATCAAAATCATCTTCCCATCTATCTACCATCACTTCTAGCGTTTCTTGATGAAAGTTAGAAGGCTTTTGATTCAGCTCTATTCTATCAGAGTTAACCACACCATGGGTGAGCTGATTGGCAAATTCTTCAATTTTCTCACGGTTGTTTCCATACTGATCGGCCACTCGTTGCAAAACATCTATCCAATTTTCTTTCGGAAAATACGTGCCTCCGTAAAAGGGTTTCCCTTCTGGTGTGGCAAATGCATTCAGTGGCCAGCCACCTTGTTTAGTCAACAATTGAACAGCTTCCATGTAGACTTGATCTACATCTGGTCGTTCTTCTCTATCTACCTTTATGCAAACAAAATGCGCGTTCATAATTTGAGCAACTTCTTTGCTTTCGAAAGACTCTTTCTCCATTACATGGCACCAATGGCAAGCGCTGTAGCCAATAGAAATAAGCAACGGTTTGTCTTCTTTTTTCGCTTTTTCGAGTGCTTCTTCTCCCCACGGATACCAATTTACCGGGTTGTGGGCGTGTTGCAATAAATAGGGGCTAGTTTCTTTGGCTAACGCATTGGTGAACGGGTGCTGCATATTGAATCTTTTTGTGGGTCGTACCGTTAAGAAAACCGTGAATAAAATGCTTTTCGGTAGGAACCGTTTTTGAGTTCTACCAGCAAAATTAAAGTATCTTTTTGCGGAAAAGAGTAACTGTTGTCACCGTGAGTAATTTACCGATTAAACGGAAATTGTTTTTTAGAAAAACCCACCTTGTTGAAGAGCGAGAGCGCACTTGGCATTGGAGTTACACCGTAATGATTGTGGGCTGGTTTGTTGGCATTATTGCGATTTACACCATTGGGTTACAAACCCTACTCAACGTTTATGATTTTACCCGTTTTATCGCTTTTTTCTGCCTAATTGGCCTAATTATTCCGTTCAGATTGTATAGAAAATGGCTCAAAATCGATCAGTTAGAGATTGTGCTGTTTAATGTAATGGGCGTTGGTCCGCTGGTATTTTCTACCCTCCTAATTATCAACTATTTCTCTGCTCAAACGGTACGAACCGAGAAACACCGCATTGTACAAATTGAATCGCTCGATAGTAGTTTACACGGTGGAAAACTCTATTACCGAATTCACCTTGAAAATGATGCTTATGATCGATATCCGAGTTTACGAAGAATAGACCCTTTAATTGATAATTTTTACCCGAGCAGCACGCGCATAATTCAATTCGAATTAGCAAAAGGTTGGCTTGGCTGGGATGTTATTTACTCAAAATCTGGTGCAACAGAATAAACGCATTTTATGATTCAATTTGTTCTTTTTTCTATTGCTTTTGCGTACTTATTTCACCGCCTTACCCTCTCTAAAAGTGTTATTAGTTCAATAGGTGAATTTTACTTCAACCGCATTAAATACCACAACTCTTTAACCCAAAACGACTACCGAGAAATTAACGGATATTTAGAAAAGAGTATTCCTTTTTACAGAGGGCTCAGCATCGAAGGTAAAGCCAAGTTCATTACGCGCTGTTTGCGGTTTATCAATACTTGCGAATGGGATTTTAGAGGAAATTTACAACCCTCTCGAAAAGCACAATTCTTGGTAGCTTCTAGCGCTATACAAATTACTTATGGTTTCGATCGAGACTTTCTCTACCCCAATCTAGAACGCATTATTCTATTTCCATCTTCGTTTTACAACGGAATGCTCAAAAGAAACTTAAAAGGAGGTTCTACCAGAACATCTGTAATGCTTAGTTGGGAACATACGTTAGAAGGCTACGCAGATGCTACCGACAACTTAAATCTTGCCTTGCATGAATTCGCCCATAGTTTAAAGTTGAATGCCAAAGAAGGCAGCATTAATCACTTTTTTACGCTTTATATCGATAAATGGCTAAGTATTTCACAATCTGAAAAACTTCGCTTGCAACAAAAAGAAGAATCGTTTTTGAGGCAATATGGCGGCACCAACGATCATGAATTTTTTGCCGTGGCAGTTGAGCATTTTTTCGAATCTCCAGAGCAGTTTAAAACCGAATTGCCCAATATTTATTACCATTTATGCGTGCTACTCAATCTCAACTTACTGAGCCCAAGCACCGATTATCAACTCACAACCGCTGCTATTCGTGAAATTAACGCCAACAAAATGCTTTTGCCCATTCCGAAAGTTTCTAGAATTAAGCAGGTAATGCCTAATTTATATTACACCAATTTAATGGCGGTGGGGTTTATTATCATCGGGATACTTCTTTTTCTATTCCCAACTTTACTTATTTCAGACCAAAGTGTTTGGGCATTTTTTAGTGCGGCTGCAGTTTTTGGCGGTTTTGCGGCTAAAAAGAGTCTAATTGATTCAAAAGTGATGAGTTGGTTTATCTATCCGTTATTTGTGCTCTTGGGATACGTTCCTCTGCACCTTTTATCGTATTTATTGTTGAACAGCAGCTTTCTCCTCGAAGAACAATCTGCTAGTTACCCAGTTATTGATATTCACTACCACAACCAAGAATACCATATAGTTACCCCTAACCAAATGGTGAACAAAAGCAACGCAGTGAATTATCAACTACTGCCACCTAGCATTTCTAAAATTGACCAGAAAGAGCTCGTTCTAAAGGTATATTACGCTCCTGGTTGGCTAGGAACTAAAGTAATTAAGAACTCCGTTTTATTAGCTCCTTCGGCTTCCCTGCAATAAAGTTTTTTAGGTAAAAAGGTTCGAAATAAGCAGTATCTACAAAATCTTTGGTTTGGTATTTCTTGTAAGCCAAGTCTATTAAATGCGTAGCAGAAGGAACCACGTTCTCTTCGATGGTAATTTCGGGCTTATCAGCAAGTAAATCGGTTAGTTTATCAGCACCAGGACCGTAAAGAAATAGCGGATCTGAAAAAGCATCGAAACTGGTTTCGGTAATTACTTCTGCTGCGGTTTCTCTTATTTTTTCCCCTTGTTTAAAAACGGCAGCATATACTTCCATTCTGCGAGCATCGAGCATGGGAATTACGGTTCCTACAAACGATTTTGCCGCTGAATATTGACTAAACGCTGTGAGGGTTTCTATACCAATAATAGGAATATCGAGCGCATAGCCCAAGCCTTTAGCTGCGCTTACACCAATGCGCAAGCCCGTGTAAGAACCAGGACCAATCGAAACCGAAATAGCCGCTAAATCTACATAAGAACAACCGTGCTGTTTTAGCAACTCATCGATGAATACATTGAGGTTCTCGTTGTGCGTATACCCGTTGTTGTGCTCTTTTACGGCTATCAATTGGTGGTTATCGCTTAACGCCACCGAACAATTGGTAGTAGATGTTTCTATGTGAAGTAGAAGTGCCATTTACTCTTCAAATTTATAGACTTGCTCGCGGCTACCAGCAGATACTTTATCGCCATTTTTTAGTTGTTTAGATACCATAGCGTAAGGACCACTAATTACCACATCGCCTTTTTCTAAACCTTCTAAAATTTGGATGTATTTATTGTCTTGAATTCCGATTTTCACTTCTTGCATTACCGCTTTTCCATCACGCAAAATAAACACACATTCAGTGATATCTTCATCGTCTACATTCGAAAGGTCTACTCCCTTACCAAATTTTGATGTTTTATTGCCTGTAGCTGCACTATCTGCTCTTACCGTTACAGCTTGAATAGGAACCGTTATTGCATTTTCTGCTTGATTGGTGTGAATATCTACCGTTGCAGACATTCCAGGTCTAAAAGGCGATAAATGCGCATTGTTGGCATCTACCAAATCTTGATACGAAGCTCTTTCAATTCTCACTTTTACATCGAATACCGTAATTTGATCGGTGCTTTGCAAGTTGGTAGAAGAAGATGAGTTGGCTATTTCCGTTACTGTTCCTTCGAATTTACGGTCTACGTAGGCATCAATTTCTATTTCTGCCTTATCGCCCAATTTCACTTTTACAATGTCGCTTTCGTTTACTTCAACGTTTACCTCCATTTGTGTTAGGTCGGCAATGCGCATAATTTCGGTTCCTGCCATTTGCGAGGTTCCTACCACTCTTTCACCCACTTCTGCATCGAGTTTAGAAACGGTTCCGTCCATAGGCGCTAAAATGGTGGTACGCTTTAGGTTGTCGTCTGCTTCTTTCAGACTCGCTTTCCCGCTTTTAACATTGAATTCTGCCGCTTTTAACGATTCTCTTGCCGCTTCAACTTCTGCCTTGGCCACTTCGAATTGAGAAAACGCTTGATCGTATTCTGCTTGTGAAACGGCTTGGTCTTCGAGCAACTTTTTGGTTCTATTAAAAGAAGCTTCTGCATTAATTAGTTGGGCATTGGCTTGAGCTACCCGCGCTTTAGCATTGGCAGCATTGGCTTGAGCAGAATTCATGGCGGCTTCGGCTCTATTTCTTGCTGCTAAAAACACATCAGGGTTAATGCGCACAATTAAATCGCCTTTGCTCACTTGATTACCTTCTTTAACAGGCAGTTCAATGATTTCACCCGATATTTCTGCCGATAGTTTTACTTCTACTTCTGGTTGTACTTTTCCGTTGGCAGAAACGGTTTGTTTAATCGTTCTTAATTGAGCTTCTTCAGAAAGAACAAACTTTTCTTCGCTCGACATACTTTTTTTAGCGACAACGCCAATAATAAGTACCGCTAGTGTGACGCCTAAGGCCACCCAAATAAACTTCTTGTTACTCTTGCTATTTTGTTTCATCGTTAGCTATCGGTTTATAATTGAATGGGGTTGCCCATGTAAAAATCGAGCACTTTTGTTCTGAAAATAAAATTATACTTCGCTTGAATTAACCTCGACTCAGCTTGGTTCAAATTATTTTTTGCGGTGTTAAATTCAACGCCATTAATGGCTCCTACATTAAATCGCTTTTGCGCGTATTCAAACGCAGTTTGAAAACTCTGAATGCTTTTTTCGGTGGCTCTATAATTTTTTAGTGCAGCTAAAGCATCTGCATAAGCCTGCTGAATATCTTGCCTTACTTGATTTTTAGCTAACTCAACGTTGCTTTCGGCAATCTCGTGCTGGATTTTAGCGCGGTTAATGGCCGTTGCTGTGGTTAATCGATTAAAGATGGGAACTTGTAGCGTAAAGCCGATTGAGCGGTTTACGTTGTCTTCTAACTGGTCGTTAAAATTCACTTCTTCAATAACAGTATTAAAAGAAGGTCGTAACACATTTTGATTGGTTCCTTCTACAAACCCCACTACTTGGTCACCTGCAAATTCTTGACCCACAATGGCCGTTCGGCTTTCTGAATAACCCGTACCTATCGACCCACCCAATGATAAAGTTGGACTAATATTTCCTTTAGCCACTTTTACACCATAGGATGCACTTTGCTCTCTTAGCTCTGCACTTTTAATTGAGGGCAAAACATTTTGTGCTGTTTCGTACACTACGTTCGGTGTTAAGGTTAGGCGAGTAGCTTCGTCTATTTCGAGTTGTGGAATGTAGATTTCGAATTCTTCGGCATCGTTAAACTGCATTAACTGTTTTAGTTGCAGATAAGCGATACTTAAGTTGTTTTCGGCATTGACAACATTTACTTCTTCGTTTGCTAATTGTGCTTGAATTTCGAAAAGGTCTCCTGCTGGTCGAGTTCCTGCCTCAACAAATTTTTGCAGTTGCTGCTCTTGTTGTGCAATTACATCTCTTTGCCCATTGGCAATTCGCAACAACTCGTTGTTTTGTAAAATTTGCAAGTACGCAAGGGCGATGTTTAATGAAATAGTGTTTTTTTGATCGTCTACCGAATATTTACCCGCTAAAGCAGAAGATTGTGCTTGTTTTATGGAATGGTAGTTCTTTAAGCCGCTAAACAAGGTTAGCTCAGAGCTTAAATTGAAATTGTTAGATTGAACACGTGATTCGGCAAACTGGTTGGTGAATGGATCGATTCGTTGACCGAAATTGTAAATGTGATTAGCGAAACCATTTAAGTTAGGTAAAACTTGTCCTTTGGCTTGTAACAAATCTTGCTCGTTAATTTCTGCTTGCAGTTGGGCTTGTTGAACTTGAAGATTATTCTCTAAACCGTACTCGATGCATTTTTCTAAAGTCCAGCTTTTGTCTTGAGAAAACCCTGACAAAACAACACAACAAAATCCCAAGCTTATGACGATTATTTTGGGTATTAACCTTTTCATACCTACAAAGGTATCTGAACTAAGGAGCGGTAAAAGAGAAATTCGCCAGACGGATAAATAATCTGATGAAAGGCACTAACTCGCCTGAGCTGAGAGGCTCTTGTTTTGAAATTGCTTTCTAAACAGTAAAATTCCACCCCCGATAATCAATGCATACGGAACAGCCATTAAATAAGCTATTCCGTTGTTTAACCCACGGCCAGCATTGGCTTCGTTATTCTCTACCACCGCTCTACACATAGAGCACTGAGCCTCTACTAACGTGCTTGTGATTAGTAGTAGGAACACAAAACCGATTCTTATTAAGAGTTTCTTGAAGTTATGCATAATACGGAGAAATCATAATGTACACCACTACACCTGTTATGGTTACATAAAACCAAATAGGCCACGTAATTCTTGCAATCTTCTTGTGTTTTTCTACTTGATCGGTAAGCGCTCTCACTGTAGAAATCAAGACCAAGGGAACTATGGCGATAGCCAACAAAATGTGGGTAATTAGAATAAAGTAATAAACTGATTTGTATACACCTCCGTAAGCTGTACTTTCTGAAACAAAATGATACGTAACGTAAGAGATTAAAAACATTACGGAAAGCAACAACGAAGTCATCATTAATGACCTATGAAGCTTAACTCTACCTGTTTTAACCGCCCACAGGGCAACAAGTAGTAAGAATGACGTTGTTCCGTTAACTATGGCATTGAAAAGCGGCAAAAAGGTAAAATCTGTATCCGTTTCAATACCAGGTATTAAATACAAGATGGTTACCACTAGCGGAATGGCAATCGATGCACCGATAATGATATTTCTTCCTTGCTTTTCAGTTAAAACAGCCATTACTTCTCTTTTTTATTCGGTTCAATTACATTTCTAAGATAACGTAACTGTTGAATAGCGTCTTTCAATTCTTTGGTTTCTGTGTATTGCAAACCATCAAAATAACCGCGTATGTGGCGATTATGATCTACTAATACAATGGTATTGGTATGCAATATTTCGTTTTTATAACGAATGCTATCTTCTTCCCCTATTAACAATCCATTTACAGCAAAGTTGTAAACTTCGTCTTTTGGAGCCAAAATCATCTTCCAAGCCGATTTCTTTCGACTAAAGCCTTCACCCAATTGAAATAAATCTTCTTGTGTATCGTGCTCTGGATCTACGCTAAAAGATAGAATAGTTACATCCCCACCTTCAGAAACAGCGTCTTGAACTGAAGAAAGTTGTTCTGCCACTCTTTTCCCTTCTTCAGAACAATGCGTACATAAAAAACTAAACACCACAATTTGACTATCTAAAGCAGAATCGTCTAAAAGGGTGTTGTCTATGCTCTTAAAAGAAAAAGAAGGGATTTTGTAGTAAAGCGTATCTGGCCTTTCTTCACCATCTACTGCGATGGCTTCTTTAGGGCCATAAAACGGCAAAAGCACAAAATTGTGCTTTCCCGTTGTTGAAATTACATACAAAAGCGATGGAAGAATTAAGATGACAGCTAAGAATATTAACTGTTTTCCACTGCGCTTGTTAGCCATATTTTATTCGAATATCTGTCTAAGTGTATAAAGAGCACTTGACTCGGTGAGAACTATAAAACCTAGGTATAAAATGAATAATGCGTAAGGAGCAAGAATAATCCATTTTAACCATTTTCTCTCTTCGCCAAGGTGCATAAAAACCATTACAATGTAACCAGCTTTTACAATCGTCATAACAACGAAAGATATTTTAATAATTGCCCAAGTTGTAGAATCGGCTCCTACAATAGACTTTCCAAAAAGCGCCCCCATTAATACCTCTACAATCGTAAGTACAGATAGAATGATCGTTACTTTGAAGATATTCTTACGAATCTTTTTTCCTTCTTCTTCGCTATGGTGTGCGTGTAAAGAATACTCTATAATATCGTCTCTTTCCATGATGCTTGTTTCTTAAAGGGCCAATTAAATAAGGTAGAAAAATGTAAATACGAATACCCAAACTAAATCTACGAAGTGCCAGTAAAGACCAACTTTCTCTACCATTTCGTAGTGTCCGCGCTTGTGATAAACGCCTTTAATTACATTGAGAAGAATAATCACATTCAGAATAACTCCAGACAATACGTGCGTTCCGTGGAACCCAGTAATGAAGAAAAAGAAATCTGCGTATAATCTGTGTCCGTATTCGTTTCTAGTAAGGTTGGCACCTTTTACGAACTCATAAGTGCTACGAATTTTTTCTGCTTGAGGGCCCGTTACTACTGAACCGTCTGCAGCTTGAAGATCGCCTGCCTCGTTAATCACCGGCATTCTGTGACCATCTTCCATTACGTAAACACCGTAATCAGAACCTGTAATAAATGTTTTCCACTCCCAAACCTGAGAACCTAAGAAGATAAAACCACCAACTACGGTGTAAGCCATCCATTTGGTAACGGCTTTTTTATCCATTCTGTGACCTGCCTCTACCGCTAGCACCATAGTTACAGAACTCACGATTAAGATGAAGGTCATTAATGCCACATAAAGAAGCGGCAAATGCGAATGATGCATAAACGGAAAGTGGAAGAATACCTCTTCACTCACTGGCCATACATCGGCATATTTGTGTCTTGCAAATCCCATAGCTACGAGTAACCCACCGAAGGTTAACGCATCTGAGATTAGAAAGAACCACATCATTAGTTTTCCGTAACTAACGCTAAATGGAGATCGACCTCCTCCCCAAAGTACTTTGGGCTCAATTGCTTTACTTGCTTCTCCTGCCATTATTGATAGAGTTTGTTTTTAGGCTGTGCAATGTTAACGAATAAAAAGTAAAAATAATAACAAATAAATCCATAGAGCGTCCAAAAAGTGCCAATACATGGCCGTTAGTTCTAACCCTAGTTTATTATCTGCTGTGTATTTATTCCGTAATGACTTTGCCCAACTAACTGAAATCGCAATTACTCCGCCTACTAAGTGTAAAAGGTGAGCAAACGTAAGTATGTACAAGAAGCTCACAGAAACATTGGTTTTCACAAAGAATAAACCCTGCTCTACCATAGCATCGTAAGCAATAAATTGAGCTACTACAAAAGCCAACGATAAGAGTAAAGTAAGCCCTAGCCCTCTTTTCACAGAAGTGAAATCGTTTTTCTTAACTGCTTTTTGAGCCCACCAAAGGGTTGCACTGCTTAACAGAATAATAAGCGTGCTTGTGTAAAAAGGCGTTGGCAAATCGAATGTTAACCAATTACCGTCTGCTTGTCGAACAATGTATGCACTTGTTAAACCTGCAAAAAGCATAACAATACCCACCATTCCCACAATCATGAGCGGTTTTCTGGTGCGCTCTTTATGGGCTCTATCTTCACTGTATCTCATCGATGTTGCACTTGTTGCTTGTGTGTTTTCCATCTTAACCTACTTTATCAATTAGTAATGCAATTTGAACTATTGGTAGGTAAACAAAAGACGCAAACATGAGTTTAGTTGCTGCTTGATCTGTGCACTTTTTAAATAATTGAATTGCATACCATAAAAACCAAACACCTGTTAAGCCAATGATTATTGCTGAAATCCAGCCGGTAGCCCCAAAATAATACGGTGTAAGCGACATTGGAATTAACGCTACTGTATACAATACAATTTGTAGCGCTGAACTTTTCGACTTTCCTGAGGGATGCGGCAGCAATCGAAAACCTGCTTTCGCGTAATCTGTATCCAACTTCCAAGCAATGGCCCAAAAGTGAGGAAATTGCCATAAAAACTGAATGGCAAAGAACAAACCTGGAATCAATCCGAATTTACCGGTTTCTGCAATATAACCAAGCATAGGCGGTATAGCACCCGGAAAGGCTCCTACAAAAACCGCCAAAGGAGTAATTCTTTTTAAAGGAGTGTATAAACCAACGTAAGTAACCAAGGCTAACGTACCTAAAAGGCCACTTAACGGGTTTAAGAAAAACCATAAAATCGAAACCCCAACAATGCCCATGATGCCTGCAACGCAAATGGCTTCTTTCACCGACATTTCACCATTGGGAATGGGTCGATTATTGGTTCTGCTCATAAGAGCATCTAAATCTTTTTCGATTATTTGATTAAATCCGTTCGAAGAGGCAGTAACTAGAAAACCTCCCAGCACTACATACAACATCTTTAACCAGCTAAACGTCTCAGCAGCAAAGATGTAAGACAAAACAGCGGAAAACACTACTAACGATGCTAAGCGCAATTTCGAAAACGCAGCATATGCCTTTATTTTGGCGTTAACAGCTTGAAAACTATACGTATTGGCTTCTTTTGTAAACAAGATCTTGCTTTTAAAGTGCGACAAAAATAACTCTTTTGCTTAGGTAGAAAAATTTAAAGCTAAGTTCTCAATGATGTTAAATTAACAAAGCAAGGCTAGAACGGTTGAATCAATAATCGTTGTATCGGTTAAATATTCCGGTACGAACCCCCAAAACACCGTAAGCGAGATCTCCAAAGTCTTTTCGAGTGTCTTTTCTATAACCGCATCGAAGCTCTATTTGCAAGTTGACCGCTTTACTAATCAAGTAATTTACGCGAAGTTCTGCAGTAAATAGTTTTTCATCTGAAAGGCCGGGCAATCTGTAGTTATAGTCTCGCTCTCTCAACACATACGATTTAAAAATATCGGTTCCACTAGAAATTGTATCCGAAGTGGTTTCGGTTCCTACCAAGGCTAAAGTAGATTTAAGCTCTACCATCCATTTTTGAGTAGTGTAATTGGCAATGGCTACGGCTTCTTGAAAATTGGCACCTAACGGGTGCGCCAATGGCTGGTTAAACTGACCGTAATTAAGCAATACATTGCCGTGAGAGTAAGTAAACGGCCTTACCAAATTATACTCAGCTTGTAAGGTCAAATGCTCTTGATTAAAGGCATTAAACCAATACCCGCCCAACTGTAAGGAGTATTTATTAGCCCACCAACCTTCTCGGGAACGTAGCTCGCTAATTTTAAATTCATCGAGCAAGAACTGACTGTATACTTTCACATTTTTAGAAAGCAATACGCTGTTATTCAGCCCTACTAGCACATTGTCTGGCGACCCAACCGAAAATTCAATGGGACGGTAAAAAACAATAGGATTTAGGTAATTTACATCGAACCCTCGGTGACTATTTCCATCGTGCGCTTGCCAAACCACTGCTTCGAACAATCCGATATTCCAACGTTGGGTAGGTTGAATACTTAAATAATGAATGGCTGAATACTTTTCGGTAAAGGCAGATATTTCACCATCAGAAAAGCGAACATCTGTCATGTGGTTAAACAGGTTCACTAACCGAACTTTCCAAAAATCAGTAGTGAGTTTAAAATAATCGTAGTTGTAGCCCGCATCTGACAAGAGCAGCGATCGGTACCCGTCTCCAATAAAGTTTTTACCACGCCCTAATTGCAGATGAAAATGGTTGCTTGGGCGGTAAGCGGCATAACCATTTAGGTCTCTAAAAAAGAAGCGATCTTCTACTCCATAGGCATAGCCTTGCCCCGGAATCACTTCTCTGTTATCAGCGAAATTTCGCTCAAAAGCGTTGAGTTGGGCATTGGTTTCTTGGTAGTTTAATTCAAGGTAAAAGCGGGTTCCTACCGAGAAATCTAAATGGCCTCCAATTCCCATCTGATTAAAACCGCTGGGGTCTGAATTTTGTAATTCGATGCCTTGCTGCAGGGTAACTAATGGGTGTATCTGCAAAGAAATAGGCGCTTTTTTAGTTGCTTTTTGGTTGAGCCTCCACCTTAATTCAAACGGTAGGAACTCGATTTCGTCTTCGGTTTGCGCTTGCCACCCGATTAAAGGATAAATCGCATGGTGCATTTTAGATGAATCGGCTCTTAAAAACAACCGCTGCTGTTGCATTTGCATGCGGGTTAGCTGACCTGATTTAGCTCCTTTTTGTAGGGAAGATGAAATTTGAGAAAATCCATCTTTTGAACAGATTACGGTTCCTACTACCCAAAGAATATAGAATGCCCATCTTTTCATACTAAAAATCGTAATAATGATTGGCAATATTGGTTTGCATGCCGATGTAAAACCATTGAGAAATGGAGTTTTGTGAGTCTCGATTCATTAATCCCATGTATACGTGAAGATTCGACACAGGATTGATCAAATATCCTAGTTTCACATCTATAATTTCGTGTTGCACTTCGGCACTCTTTATGGCTTGAATAAACCGAGTGCGTATAAAAGCATCGTTGTATCTGTAGTTGGCTTCAAGCAACCACTCGTTGTAAAAACCTCTAGAAACATGCGCCATCGGCTGGCCATAATGTTCTAAATAATTCGAGCTGGTAACCGCCTCGTTGTATTCTGCCCGAAAGGTTAAATCTTTTAGTAATAGATGATGGGTGCTAAAGCCCAACTGCCAGTTAACATCTTTATTGTTTTGCTTAGCCAATTGACCATAGAGCATAAACTGACTCGTTGGATTCACGCGAGCATTGATTCCGATTGAATTAACCGTTAGGGTATCGTATTTTTCTTGGCCTTGTTGAATTAATGTATTCGCAAAGATGACAGGATTTAAAAACGAATAGTCAAAATCCATGGTTCCTTCAGCGGAGTTCCAGCGTTGCCAAGTTATGCCTTCAAATAATCCGATTTCAATTTTAGAAGATGGTGCAAAACTCAAATAGTGGAAAGAACCGCCTTTTCGAATGTAAAATGGCTCGTTATCTCCCGTTCTGGGCACTCGATCTAAAGTTTGCAACTGCGCCCAAACCGTTTGATATTGAAGTTTGTTTTTCCAAAATGTTACGGTAGCTTTTAAAAAAGGGAAATTAAACCCATTATCGCTCAACAGAACGCTTCGATAACCATGACCGATAAACAATTTATCGTGGCCAAATTGAAAGTTAAAATGTTGATTTAGATGAAAATTAACCAATCCGGTGACAAAGGCATAATCGAAGCCTGTTTCTCCAAATTTTTTCGGCACGCCTTGCCCTGGAACTACGCGATAAGTGCGGATAGAATCGGATAAAAACTTGGGGAAAAACGATTGATTTTCATGGAGGGTGCTTTCGAAATAAATGTGCTTACCGATGTTTCCGTAAACGCGAGCCCCTCGAGTATTAGTGCTTAAAATGCGCAAAGAATCAACTGCAAAGTCTCGTCCGGCTTGAACGTTAAACAAAACATCACCGCCAATAAAGAAATCGTCTCCTTCAATTTCTACCAACGACTCGTCTCTTACTTTTCGAAACCACCAAGCCTCTTTTATTGATCGATTCGACATTTCTCGATCTAAATCACGAAATTCTGTCCACGTTTTAGCAGAAACTACCTGAGGAGAAAACCCTTGATGGTAGATTGTGTCTTTCGCATTTATAAAGTGAATAAATCGATTATTCCACTCATAAGCTCTAGGCTCTAGACGTTGTTGAGACCAACCCCAACTGCTCAATAGCAAAAGAAATGAAATAAGTGCTAATCGATTCAAAATCAAATTTTCTCGTAAAAATACTTATCCAATGTGTTTCTCCAAATCATCTACCAAGCTACTGGCACCAATTCTAAATAAATGTGGCTTGCAAAAAGGCTTTCCGAAGAAATGCTTCACCATTTCATAATACACATTCGCATCGCTTAACGTTCTAATTCCGCCCGCCACTTTTAAACCGCGCAACTCACCTGTTTGCTTAAAAAAGTCGTGAATAGCCATGCACATTACCCAAGCATCTTGTGGTCGTGCGCCATACTCGCCTTTTCCCGTAGACGTTTTTATGAAATCGGCTCCTGCCTCTAGGGCCAAACGACTTGCGAGGTACACATTTTCTGGTGTTCTTAAGTCTGAGTTTTCAAGAATCACTTTCAATTCTGCTTTTTTCTCACACAACAAACGCGCAGAACGAATTTCAATTAGCAGCTCGTCTAATTCGCCATTCAATAGCAATCCGCGATTAATTACATAATCAATTTCTTCAGCGCCATTGGCAATAGCGTATTCTACCTCTTTCAGTTTGATTTTTTGATCGGCTTGCCCAAGTGGGAACGCACCGGCCACCACCGCCAAATGAAGTGAATTACCAAAATCGTGTTCTCTTACCGTTTGGCAGAAATTGGGAAATACACACACGGCAGGAACACGACCTTTATTCTTATTGAGCTTTTCAGCTTTGTTAAGCAATTGTGTTACTGTAGTGGCACTATCGGTAGATGAAAGCGTAGTTAAATCTACTAATTCTAGTATTTTCTGCGCTCTCTTAGCTGTTTTTCGGCTGTTAAAAGCCGCTATCCAGTTACTGAATTCTACTTCACTAAAGTAAAAATTGTTTAGAAAGTCTGATGCTTTAATCATCTTGGTACAAATAAAAAAAGCTCTGTACTAGGTACAGAGCTTGTGCTATTATCAGAATAAAATTCTTATTGAAGAGTAAATCGGATTGGTAAGTTAAACTGAACCCTTACCGCTTTACCTCTTTGTTTACCTGGTTTCCACTTTGGCATGTTTTTCACCACTTTCACAGCTTCTTCATCACATCCACCGCCAATACCTCTCAGTACTCTAACGTCTGTAATGTCACCGTTTTCAATAACAACGAAAGTTACGTAAACAATACCTTGAATACCTGCATCTTTCGCCATGGGTGGATACTTCAGGTTTTTCCCTAAGTACTCAAACATTTTTGCTTCACCACCTGGAAAACTCGGAGGATCTTCAACGATTAAGAAAACCTCAGGCTCTTCTTCTACCTCTTCTTCAGGCATTTCCATAATCTCTACTGTGGTTTCTTCAGTAACTTCAGTAGATTCAATTTCTAGTTCCTCTTCGATTTCTTCATCGTCTTCCACAATCTCCACAATTTGCTGTGGTGGTGGCGGAGGCGGTGGGGGTGGCGGTTGCTGTTGAGTAATAGGAATCATTTCCTCTTCTTCAATCTGAATTTCCACCTGACCTAAGTTCACTAGTTCTTGCTCGAATGTTTTCCACTCGATAGCTACTAGCATTAAGCCAAGCGAAAAAGCAAGACCCACAAAGAAGAACATTCCCTTCTTCTTCTCTAAGTCTACTTCTGGATTTTTCTTTAGTTCCATGTTTTTCGCTAATTGTGATGCTAAAATAAAAACATTTTTAAGTCTGCTAAACCTTTGCGGTTACTTTAAAACAAAATTAATAGCCATTGTATGTATTACTGGCACTGCTTTATCGCCTTGCAAGCCCGGTTTCCAGTTCGGCATGGCCTCTATTACGCGTAGGGCTTCAGCTTCGCAACCGAGATCATTTCCCGGTAAACCTCTCAAAATCTGCAAGTCACGTATACTTCCATCTACGTCTACTATAAACTGAACGTAAATCTTACCCTGAACATTGTATTCTTTCGCCAACTTCGGGTATTTTAAATTTCTTTGAAGAAAAGCATACATGGCTTCATCACCTCCAGGAAACATTGGATTAACCTCAGCAAAGTGAACCGGTTGAGGCGGCAAAACTTCGTCTACCAATTTTTCTTCTCCAAACAAATTAGAAACGTCTACAACGCGCGGAGGTGTTGGTTCAGTTACTGGGTTCGGTGTAATAATTGGTTTCGGCTCTGGATCTGGAGTTGGCGGCAACGCCTTATTGATTTTTGGAGCAGGCAACTCTTTAGGTTTACTAATAACAATCGGAATTTTTTCTTCTTCCCAATTGTCGTCTTGTTCTCCTAAGCTCGTTTGCACAATCAATTTTGTTTCTTGTCTCCATTCAAAGGCAACGAGTGAGACACTTAACGCAGCCACTAACCCTAGAAAGAAATTTCTAGACTTGTGCTTTTCGATGTTCACTGAAGGGTTTTTCTTGAGTTCCATAAGGCACTACTTTTTTAAGTTTTTATAAATCATATAAAAGCTTACAAGGCCCAGTAAGCTGCCCATGGTGTTGGCCAACAAATCCATGACTTCAGTACTTCTAGAAACAAAGACCGTGCCTTGAAATAATTCTATCAGTAAACCGAGAACGAAAACAAGAAAAAAGATGGTAGGAGCCGCATTTCGTCTTAAAAAACGATATTGATTTTGTTTTAAAAACGCGATCATTCCGAGATGAGAAAGCACGGCATATAAAAACAAATGGACAATCTTATCTAGATTGTCCATTGATTTATTGTTGAACTCTTCTTGAGGAGCAAAACTCAAAACAATAATCAAAAGTGCCCACACAAGGGTTGGGATTAATCTTTTGATTAACATGTATACAAATGTTGATTATGCTTCCACCATCGATTTGTAGTCAGCAGCACTCATTAGCCCTTCTACCTGACTAGCATCTGAAAGCTTCACCTTAATCATCCATCCTTCACCGTAAGGATCTTCGTTTACCGTTTCAGGAGCGTCTTCAAGCGCTTCGTTGAATTCGATTACTTCACCACTTAATGGCATAAATAAATCAGAAACTGTTTTTACTGCTTCTACAGTTCCAAACACTTCGTTTTGATCTAATTCTTCGCCTTCAGTTTCAATTTCAACATAAACAATATCGCCTAGCTCGCCTTGAGCGTATTCAGTGATACCAATTGTTGCTGTGTCGCCATCAATGCGAATCCATTCGTGGTCTTTCGTGTACTTTAATTCTTCAGGATAATTCATAGTAACATGCTCTTTGTTGCCCCAAATATAAACGGATTAAACTTGCTAGAAATACCAACTCTAAAAAATTAAGAAGAGATTGTGAATCGAATGCTTACCCCGGCATTTGTATTAGCCGTTGGGAACGATAACGAAATCTTAGGTTCGGTTACCATTCTATCGAAGAATAAGCGAAGATTTAAACGGTTACTTAACGTGTAATCTGCCGTGAATTTAAGCGAAACAATGCGCTGACCGCCTGTTGGTTCGTTCGGTTTAATATCATCGTTGAGCTTGCGAATAATGGTTACGTTATCTCGAATAGAAATATCTCCTCGCAAACGCAAATCACTTTGAATTTTGTTTCGCTGACTCGGGCGTTGAAATGGCAACGGAACTTTTTCGAACGTGTATCCTAAACCAACAATCAACTCGTTACTTCTGCTCTCGGTTACTTGAGAGTTGGCAAAACTCAACGATAAGTTTCGGTCTCTTCTCACCTCGAAACGCGTAATTAAACTGTTGTTCCAAGTCATATCTAAGTTAATCAGCGGAGAAAATTGCTCAGATAAAGTAACAGTTTGTATTTCGTATTCTGGTACAAAGTTATTGCCGGTCACAGGATCTCTCTGAGAAGTAAATCCATCTCCGTCATTTTCATATAAAACGTTAGTTCTAAACGAAGAAACGTTAAAATTTGAACGATAAGAATGGTTGATGGTAAAGGTCTTAAAGTACTTCTTAATGAAATCTACTTTTGTTAATCCTGTATACGTAATTCGCCAGTTCGGGTCTGGAATATTAATAAACGGACTCAGCCCTATTCTATCTGGTGATTTCCCCGAGTAAGCCGCCAAGAAAGCTGGTATTAACACCTCTTGTTGGCCTGCTCCATATCCATCGGCATAGCCTACATCGGTTGCGTGACCACCGCTAGAGAATTCGCTATTTTCTTCTCCTAAACGATTAGAGATAATGGTTCGGTACTCAGAAAAAGTTTCAAAAGCGTCAGAGATGTTATCTTCTCCTTGTGTTTCGAAGGCTGTTCTCCAAATGTTGTAACTCACACTAAAACTACCCACAGTTTGTGGACTTTCAGAAACGAACCCACCGTTAGGGTCAAAGGTTCCGTTATCGAAGAAAAGAGTATCGTTCCAACGGAAAAACTCTTGGAAGTTTCTATTCATTTGGCGCGTGGCACTCAAATCAATCTTAAGGTCTCTTGCCGGTTCTATGCTCGCTCTAAAGTTCCATTGTTCAGAATAGGTTCGTGAATAAGCTGTATTCAAATTATTCTGCTTAACCAGCCAATCTTTGCTAGCTGCATATCGAATAAAGTCTTCGTTGTTTTCACCGAAAGAACCTTGTTGCCCAAAGATGAAACCAACTCCCGGAGCATTAAAAGACGGGTTCATACCTAAAACCGTAGTTCTTTGGTTATACCCTGGCACCATTGTACCCTGATTATTGCTGTAGGTAACATTTACATTTTTCAACATCATTAACACCTTAGCTGAGTGTTCAAAGAAGTTGAGGCCATCTTTATTTTTGGTTTTAGTACTGTCAGAAGCCGTCTGATTTTGCCCACTTCTCGGGTTAAAGCCTCGGTTTCCACCTCTCGCATTTAATCGGCTTTTTCTGTTGATTTCTCGAAGGAACCCGACCTTATTATACAAGGTGTTCATATTAAACGATGCGTTAGCTTGCCACTGTGCGTTGTTTTGAATGGTATTTCCTAATGAATCTGCTGCAAACAATGCACGTTGCCAACTATAACCAGAACCATAACGAACGCTTGAGCTAATCCAGTCGGTGGCCGGAATTTTATTCAACGGAAGATTATAGTTCACATTAGTAGTGTGACTATAGTTCATGGTGGTTCCTAAATCGGCAATTTGTGACCATACAGAGTCTCGCCATGTTTCGTAAGAATCTTCATCGTCTCTGGTAACTCTACCTGCAGGCTCCGTGATTAAGGCTTGATTGTTCGCCTGGAAATCTACTTTTAACGCACGGGTTAAATCGTAACGAACATCGTAAGCACGGTTCCAATTAAACGATTTATTCACAAAGGTTGGAATGCTCACCTCAACATTTGGCTGGTTATTTCTTCTGCGAGATTCTTGATAATTTCGGTTAAACTCGGTTCTGAATCCAATCTGTTTAGGTGAAACATAGAAATTGAAATCTCTCAGAATAGCCAAATATTTCGACTTTCTTAAGAACTTAACTTTCGATAAGGGTCGATAGTTTTTCGGTTGATTATTGAAACTATACGATAAACCACCTCGATGATTTCTCGTTAAATCAAACTCGGTATTAAAATCTCTACTAAACTGATCGCTGTAACTGTAGGTTAGTGAGAAATTAGAAACATCGTAAAACCTTGCCTTTTTCTGCGGATTGGTTTTTTCTTTACGCACATTGGTAAAGTTGATACTCCTTCGAATAGTTCGCGTTTCTTGAACTCTTCGCACACTATCTTGTCTGTCTTTATCAATAAAGGTTTCGTCTATATAATCATCAAACAAAATATCTGGTTCGAGGGGAGCAAACTGAGGCTTAACTACACCTTCTGAATAACCTACGTACATCGGAATTTTTATTCCTGAATCGTCTCCGAAGAATTTTCCCATGTTAATGTTAGCAGAAGCATCGAATTGCTGAACGGTTTCTCGTTGGCGCTCACTTACTTTATCTTCTATGCTACCCCAACCTGGCGTACTCATGCTGGCTGAAACACTCACGGTGGCAAAATCGGCAAGTTGAGACTGAACCCTTGCTAATGCAGCCCAACCACTAATGTTATCGAAATCGGTTAAGCGCATTTCGTTAAACCATACTTCGGCACACTTTGGCAAACCATCGTCACTTACATTGCCAAGGGTTTTCTTCTTGTTTCTTACCCCAAGCATTATGGTTTTTACAGTCGATAAATTCGGATTACCCACAATGTAAATGGTTGCATTTCCATCACTGAACTGGTAACGAGTTTGGTTGGTGACTGAAGAGCCACTTTCTAGTGACGCTCGGTTCCTACTGGTTTTAGCTCTTTGAAGTTGACTAAAATCAATCACAATGTTGTTGGCATCTGGCCAAACTTGTCTTCTACCCGCATCTGTGTCCCCGTTGTATCTTCCTTCTGGAGTAATTTTCAACGGAATTTCGTACTCGTAATAGTTATCTTCAAAATCGGTTCCTAAACGAACAAAAGCAGTCAGGTCTTCATCGGTTAACGATTGGTTAGGGTCTAACGCCTCACCGTGAACGTACAGTCGAATTTTTTTGTAGGAACGCACATCCAAATCCATGTTACGGTAAGCCGCTTTGGCTTTACCATCTGCTAAATCGCAAACCCGCAACGATAGTGATTGCTCGTTCAACTGTTGTAGGTTGGTGGTTCCTACGTTAATTTCTCTTTCGATGTCTGGTGGCAACACATAGTTGACAGGAGTTTTGTTCCCATTTTCTTCAATGTTCACCGCGGCTACTGCAAAGGTAGATTCATCTTCTTCTAAAATGTAATCTCCATCAGCATCTAAATCTCCTAAGTACCTTCTCCATTCACCACGAACCAGCTCCATACTTGCAAAACGCAAATTGACAGGATGCTCGAAGTTTCGTAAGAACATTCTCATGAAACGGATTGAACGGAAATCGGTAATTCCGTTAATGTTTTCAGGATTTTCGCGGATAGGAATTCTAAACTGGTACCAACGAATGGGTCTGTTTCTACCATCTTTGGTATTCACACTTGTTTCGAATACATCAGTAATGTAGTTGTTCCCTACGTTAGCTGGGTTAATCGCTTGAGGACTAATTTCTAATTCGTATTGCCAATACGATTCGATTTCATCTAAGGTATTATCTCCGTTAATATCTTCTGCGTTAGGACGTTGACTACCACCTGCATTTACCGATGTTGGTGAGTTACCTTCTAAACCGTTAAAGAATTGATAGCGTTCTAACACGTTGGCTTGCTGGTTGTCCCAGAAACCCGTTCGGTAATAGGTAAAATCATCTGCAGAAGGGTCATTGGCAATTTCGTCTGCTGCGGCTGGGGCGATAGCTGATGCTTGCGCTACATAATCTTCGAAGAAAACGCGCTCTTCTTGATTTCGTAAACCATCGAGCCCAACATCTTGGTATTGTCTTAGATCTGGATTGTTATCGAAACCATTTACAATTTGTTGGCCGAGCGTAACACGGCCCCAGTTAGAGAAGTCTTGTCCGGTTAGATCTTGAACTTGTGCAGGATCCGTTGGCAAACCATTCTCAATAATTTTCAATCCATCTCGTTGAACATCTTCTGAAATATTCCCTAAGTTGAAGTACAGTTTCCCTTGGTCAGGATCGTTTTGGTATTCGTAATCTTCGTTGAAGGGATCCATCATCCAAAACTGGATGAACTCGATGTTGGCTGCTTCAAAATCATATTGATCGATTCTACGCATAATCCCTCCCCAACGAGATTCAGGATCTTGCAAGGTTCCGTCAGGATTAAGACCTGCACCGTATACGATACCTGTAGAATCAGGCTGACCTAAATCGTAGTTATACGGACCTCTTCGTGAAGGATAATAAGCTAAATCAAAAACAGGAATATTGGCTAACTGTCCGTTCGCTAACTGCTTATTAGGAAACACTTCAGATTGGAAAATCTCACGCATGAAGTGATTCGATTGCATTGCCGGATTGTTGCGAATATGATCAGGCGTTAAGTTGTTGTTGCGGTAAAACAACGGATCGATTTTATACCAAGCCAATTTGGCCCTGTTATAACCGCTGGCTAGATTATTTCTTAATTCACCTTCTGGAAATAAATTGGGCTGACCTTGAGGTGTAGATGCAATGCTCCAAGCAATGAAAGCACTCATATCAATTTCAGACTGAGAACCTTCAAAATCATCAATATAGGCAGTACCTCTACTCCCCACAGCTCTAGAAACTCCCGGAATTAACTGAGCAAATTCACCACTCACTTCTACCGTAGACTTCTCTTTGGTATCAATAAATGGAATTTTATCGACCATTTTAGTCAGGAAATCTGATTCTGTGCGATAATTCCCATCGAAACCATAAACTGTGTTCGACATAGGCTCATCACCCACGTTTACTTTTTGAGTAAGTGGTCTTTCGGTCAAGTTCATCACCGTAGCCCCGAACTGCAAATCATCGTTGACTTCGTAATCGAAACGAGTGGCTAATAGCGTTTTGGTTTGAATATTAAAGAGTGAGTTTGATTCGAGTGAAATATTTATGGGCGTTCCTGACTCCAAAAGTCCCGTATTGATGATTTTCACTCTTCCCAATGTGTAATCAACGGTATAATCAATATTTTCTTGAAGTTGTCTACCTCCGGCAGTTACTTTCACAGAACCTTCGGGAACGTTTAAGGCATTCAGCGAAATTTCGTTGCTTGAAGAAGATTGGTATTCCCCCTTAATCGTGAATCTGTTTTTGTTGGGAAACTTGTTTTGCGCATCAATTTGCGTGTTGGTATACAAAGAATCGAATGCATATTGTTCTGCTAGCTGCGGATCGTTAAATGATTCTCGTAAGGTTCGACCAAAAGGTTCTAGCACAGGAAAATATACCCGACCATTTTGCGGATTAATCGTTATTCTCGGATTATCTAAATAATCGAACAATCCATCCGATTGCGGATTCCCATTTACATCTAGTTTATCTAGCCCTGTAACCTGAATTAACGGAACTCCTTTAATGGCTCCTTCCGAAATAAAATTGGTTTCTACCCCTAAAGAGCGGTCTAGGTACCAAATGTTTAAGATAAAGTTGGTTCTTTCAACACCGTAAGCTCCTAACGAATAAACGTTTTTCATCATTAAATCCCACATCGGAACTTTGGTGTTGAGCTCAGTACTTTTCAGCATTTTAAGAATTAGAGCGTTGGAACCGTTTACACCATCGGTAGAGAATTCACCCACTTGATACGTTTGCCCTCTAAAAGTGTATTGGAAAGCTACCGCTAGCACTTGGTTAGGTTGTAACTCTTGGTTTAAAGAGATATACCCTAGCTGGTTGTTGAAGCTATACTCATTTTCAGATAATTTTCTAGCTGATTCTATTCGGTGATAATCTAATCGTGGATTGTAGTTTCTACTGTCTAGATAATTAGATGCCTGTAGGAACCCACGTACCTCAGAGTTATTAGCTACTTCTTGGTACAAATCGTTAACATCGTTGAACGGTAACGGGCCGCCACCCAACACATTGATGTTGTTATTATACCTCCGTGCTGATTCCCCTAGATCTTGAAAAGCTACAACGTTTCTAACGTTTTGGGTAGAAAAGTTGGTATTGGTTACCCAGACTTCGATTTTAGTGATATTTACGCCTGAATTTAGTAGAGGAGGTGAACCAACGGCATTTTCATAGTTATTTCTAAAGTAGTGTGCTAAGAAGAAGTGACGATTAAAGTCGTAATTATCTGCTTTCAGCTCAAACTCTTTGGTCTGTGCGCCACCTTGAACTTGAATATTGCTTCTTTCGCCACGTTGTTGAGAAAATACAGAAGTAACACTTAGCCTTCCGAATTGAAGTTTTGTTTTTACCCCAAATAAACTTTGTGAACCTTGAATTAAAGAACCTTGCAGCGGTAGCGTAACGTTACCCGCTTCAATTTTCTGAATAATTTCGTCTTCATAACCAGTGTATTCTAGTTTCATCTGGTTTTCGAAATCAAAAGTAGCTTCGGTATTGTAGTTGGTGGTAAGTTTTAATTTATCACCAATATTACCAATCATGTTGAGCTGAATTCTCTGATCGAAATCGAATGTAGAAATCCTTCTTTGTCTTTCTGGAATAGCTGGATTATCGGTTCTAGAAGTATTTACACCAAATATTAGTTCGGCAGAACCGCTTGGTCTAATATCGATGGTATTACCTCCAAAAACGTTGTCGAAGAATTTACTTTCCACATTAATGGGAGGGATAGACCACTTATCTTCTTTGTTGTATTCACTTTCTGTAGCAACCTTCTCTCCCCAATAATCTTCGATGCTCTTTCTAAACTTGTAGTCTTGAAACTCATCGAAGGTCATATATGAATCGGGACGAAATCGGGTTCCTTCCCCTAAAGTTTCTTTGTAATAGTAGTTACCTGTTTTAGGGTCGTACTCGAACCTCGATTGAATATTGCTCGGGTTCTGTAAACTGAAAGGCGTATACGGATTATTTGAAAAAGGAGTAAGCGTATTATCCTGGAAAGGATAGCGCAAGTCAACTTTTCCCGTATCAGATTTGTTAGAATCTGGAGGGAACACTTCTGGTAATGCCATATTTTCTGCAAGGGTGGTTGTTGACCAACTTTGCAACGAAATAACCAGTAAGGCGGCAAACAAAATGATGCCTCTAATTGTAATATTGAGGGGATGAACCAAACTAAATAACCTTTGCCTACAACAATTTTAACGCGCCTTTAACAAGTTCTTCAACAGCTTGATCAGGGCTGTTTGCGAGCAACTTGTCTAGGGCTTTACTTGCTTTATTCTTATCAAAACCTAATGCAACCAAGGCACTTAACGCTTCGTTTCTAGCGGTATTGTACGCCACTGAAGAAATTTCTGTTGTTTGCTCATCGGTTCCTACTTTATCTTTTAAATCGATTATGATTCTTTGGGCTGTTTTAGCTCCAATGCCTTTAACAGCTTTTAACGCGTTTACATCTTCTGACAGAATGCTTTGCACTACTTCTTCTGGTTTTAAAGAAGACAAAATCATTTGTGCAGTACTGGTTCCTACACCCGTTACTGAAATGAGTTGCCTAAACAACTGCCTTTCGCTGTTTTGCTTAAAACCATATAAGGTGTGTGCATCTTCTTTAATAGAAAGATGCGTAAGTAATAAGCACTCTTCGTTATCACTAATTTGGGTGTAGGTGTTTAGTGATATGTTAATCTGGTATCCTACTCCGCCACATTCGATAATGGCGTAAGTAGGATTTTTTTCGATTAATTTACCCTTTAAATGATGAATCATTTGTGTCTGGTTTGTGCATCTGCTGCTGCGATGGTTACCATATTTACAATTTCACGAACAGAGCTACCAAGCTGCAAAACGTGAAAAGGTTTTTCCATTCCTAACAAAATGGGTCCAATAGAATCGGAAGCTGCCATTTTCTGGATAAGTTTGTAGGCAATGTTGCCGGCTGCTAAGTTGGGAAAAATTAACGTGTTTACTTTCTTTTTTGCTAATTCTGAGAAAGGAAATATTTCGTTGAGCAGTTCTTTGTCTAAGGCAAAGTTGGCTTGAACTTCTCCATCAACAATCATCTCTTTATGATCTCGATGAAGAATTTCCACTGCTTTTGCCACTTTTACAGCATCTTCTCCTTTAGACGAACCAAAGTTAGAATACGACAGCATGGCAATTTTAGGCTCAATCTTTAAGCGCTTAACTGCATAATGAGTAAGAACGGTAATATCTACCAATTCTTCTGCTGTTGGGTTATAATTTACTGTGGTGTCTGCCAAAAACAGAGGACCGTATTCAGTAATCAAAATGTACATCCCCGCTAGTTTTCTAGCGCCTTTCGACTTCCCTATCATTTCTAAGGCAGGGCGAATGGCTTTCGGATAGTTTCTTGTTAATCCAGAAATAGCTGCATCTGCATGACCTAATTCTACCATTGCTGCGGAGAAATAGTTTCTCTCGCGCATCAATTTTTTGGCTTCGTATAAAGTTAATCCTTTACGGTTCCTTCTGTTATAAAGCTCTTCTCCGTAATAGTCTCTTCTCTTCTTTTCTTCGTCTATTCGCGGATCAATTATTTCAAAACCATCGATATCAATCGAATAGGTGTTGGCTAAATCGGTAATTATTTCTTTATCGCCTAACAAGATGGGCTGTGCAATTCCTTCATCGCCTACTATTTGAGCAGCCTTTAAAATTTTATGATGATCTGCTTCTGCAAAAACAACACGTTGCAGTTTCTTTTTAGCGCGTTGCACAACACTTCTTACCAGCTTATTGTCTCTACCGATTCTGCGTTCTAACTGAGATTTATATCCATTCCAATCGGTGATAGGCTCTCTCGCAACACCAGACTCCATAGCTGCTTTTGCTACTGCGGGAGCAATCCAAGTGATGAGGCGATAATCGAGGGGTTTAGGAATAATATATTCTCTACCAAACACGAGATTCTTCTCTTCGTAAGCTTCGTTTACTTCGTCTGGTACGGTTTCTTTGGCTAATTCAGCAATTGCATGAACCGCTGCCAGTTTCATTTCTTCGTTGATGGCTTTCGCTTTAACATCTAACGCCCCTCTAAAAATGAAAGGAAATCCCAACACATTGTTTACTTGATTGGGATGATCTGACCTGCCGGTAGCCATAATAACATCTTTACGAGCTGATGTTGCTTTTTGGTAAGGAATTTCAGGATTTGGATTGGCTAAGGCAAAAACGATTGGATCGTTAGCCATACTGCGAATCATATCTTGACTCACTACATTGCCTTTACTTAAACCAAGAAACACATCTGCCCCTTCCATAGCTTCTTCGAGCGTAGAAAGATCTGTTTGGTTAACGAATTGTTCTTTATGAACCGTTAACCCCGTTCTTTTATGATTAATAACACCTTTTGAATCGAGCATGATTAGGTTTTCTTTTCGAACACCTAAAGAGCAATATAATTTAGCGCAACTAATAGCCGAAGCACCCGCTCCATTGATAACTACTCGAACATTTTCAATTTTCTTTCCGGCAAGTTCTAATGCATTAATTAATGCAGCTCCAGAAATAATAGCTGTTCCGTGCTGGTCATCGTGCATTACAGGAATGTCGAGTTCCTTCTTTAATTTTTCTTCGATTTCAAAAGCTTCTGGGGCTTTAATATCTTCTAGGTTAATTCCTCCGAAAGTGGGAGCAATGTTTTTAACCGTTTGTACAAACTCGTCAATATTAGTAGCATCTACTTCGATGTCGAATACATCAATATCTGAGAAGATTTTAAAAAGAACGCCTTTTCCTTCCATTACAGGCTTCGAGGCTTCTGGTCCGATATCGCCCAAACCTAAAACGGCAGTTCCGTTAGAGATGACTGCTACTAAATTCCCTTTCGCAGTATATTTAAATACGTCTTCGCTGTTTTCTGCAATTTTCAAACAAGGTTCAGCTACACCTGGAGAATACGCCAAAGACAAATCGCGCTGTGAACTGTACGGTTTACTTGGGATCACTTCAATTTTCCCTGGTCTACCTTCTGAATGATAATCAAGCGCCTCTTGCTGTCTTATTTTAATCATAAATACCTCTCTTTTATCAAGCCGACAAATCTATGAAAAATAGGCTCTAGCATTTTGAATTTCTAGTTCTTACTTTAGACGAATTACATTCAAAAAGTGGCTTCTATGAAAATAGTGTTTTTTACAGGTGCTGGAATTAGTGCAGAAAGCGGTATTAAAACTTTTCGTGATTCTAACGGATTATGGGAGGAACACGATATTTACGAAGTGGCAACTCCAGAGGGGTGGGAAAGAAACCCAGCCTTGGTAAATTCTTTTTATAATGCACGCAGATTACAGATGGCCTCTGTAAATCCTAATGAAGCTCACTTAGAAATAGCTCGACTAGAAAAAGAGTTTGATATCACCGTAATAACGCAAAACATTGACGATTTACATGAGCGAGCAGGGTCTCAAAACGTAATTCACCTGCACGGTGAACTTAAATATGCTCGAAGCTCGACAGATGCTAGCTTGCTTTACGACTATTCTAACAAAACTATTGAAATGGGCGACACTTGCGAGAAGGGAAGCCAACTGAGACCCCATGTAGTATGGTTTGGCGAAATGGTCCCTATGCTACCTGTTGCAGAAGAATTGGTGTCAAAAGCCGACTTTTTCATCATTGTAGGCACTTCTATGCAAGTTTACCCTGCAGCGGGTTTGGTCTCAAACACTCCTCAAGATTGCCAACGTTATTATATCGACCCTAGCCCAACTCCACTGCATGAAGTTGATTTAAGAATGATTTTAAAAGAAAAAGCCAGCTCAGGCGTACCTAAGCTGGCTTCTATTTTAAGAAATCAAGTATAAATTCTAGTTCTTCACTAATTTCTTCGTTGCTAAAACGTCTCCTCTTTCAGTCACTAACTGAACAAAGTAAACACCCGTATTTAAGTTTGAACTGTTCATTTGGAAGAGTGTGGCTCCTGCAGGAATAGTTTCATTTCTTACTTCTTTTCCGAGTAAATCAACTACACGCAATTGAGCACCTGTAACTGATTGATCTAAATCGATTGAGAAGTTAACCTCACTTGTCGCTGGATTAGGAAACACCTTAAACTGCTTTACACTTTTTGATAAATCGTTAGTGCTTGTTGGAGTAAAACGAGCTCTGAAAGTAACTTTTCCACGAGAAGTATTTCCATTCATACCATTAAAACCAACAGAAATAAACCCTTCGTCTTCAATTTGATGAGGATTTACATACATAGCAAAACTTGTAAATACTGCTCCAGCTGCGATTTTGAAAATTCCGTCACAATCAATAGTAGTATCTTCAGGAATTACGTGGTAATCTGAGTAACAAGTACGGCAATCACAAAACTGAACTTCCCAATTAGGATTTAAGATACGGTCGGTTTCTGTCCATCTATATTCTAAATCTTCGGTAGATTGAGAATTATCGATTACAATATTCACACTCTTCAATGTATCGTACTCTAAACTCACCTCTACGGTATCTAGAGGAAAGTTAAATTGAGCCTGTAAAGCCACGAAAGAAAACAACATGGGTATAAGTAGAAATATATTTTTCATACTTTTTAATTTTAAAATTAAGGAAATATTCCGTTATATTAGCGTTTTCAAATCTATAAAATAAAGCAATATGAAAAAACTTCTACTTGGAGTGGTAACAGCGCTATTCAGCTTTGGCGGTGTTCAAGCGCAGCTTGCAGATTATTCTGTAGCGCCAGATTTCACAGTTACCGATCTCAACGGAACTCAACACAATTTATACACATATCTTGACCAAGGAAAAACAGTTATTATCGACTTGTTTGCAACTTGGTGTGGCCCATGTTGGAACTACCATAACTATGGTACTACTCACCCGAGCGCTGGTGCCCTTAAAGATCTTTACAACGCTTACGGACCTGGTGGAACAGACGAATTAGTGGTTATCGCTATTGAAAGTGATAACTCAACTACTTTAGACGACCTTTATGGTACAGGTGGTAACACTACTGGTGATTGGGTTACTGGTACTCCTTACCCAATGGCAGACGATGCTTCTGTAGCTTCTGCTTACAATTTAGCGTACTACCCAACTATTTTTATGATTTGCCCAAATCGTATGGTTTTTGAAGTTGGTCAACAATCTGTTGCTAACTTGTATAGTGCATCTGGTACTTGCCCAGGAATTGCCACTAACACGAACGATGCGGCTGCTCTTACTTACAGAGGAGACGAGGTTTCTTACTGTGGTGATGCAAACATGGGTGTATTAATCCAAAACATGGGTACTTCTGCTCTTACTTCTGCTACTATCGAAGTAAAAGAAAATGGTTCTACTGTTGCTACTCAGTCTTGGACAGGTAACCTTCCAACTTACCAAACTGAAACAGTGACTATTCCTAACGTATCGTTAACTGGTGCAGGTGGAGTAACTGTAGAAATTACAAGTTCTGATGACGATGCTTCTAACAACAGCGTTAGCGCAAGCCTTGAAACAGTAGCAATGGCTACCGGTTCTATCGATCAAACTAACGAAAGTTCTACAGGTCTTAACGATTTACCAGACGGAGTTTATTTAGCTGACAACGCTACAACTTCACCTTGGATTATTTCTAAAAACGACTTGACTAACCCACCAGCGTTTGATTTAGGTGGTTTCGGAAACTCTGAAAAGTCAATGTTCTTCTACTTCTTCGATTGGAATGCGTCAACTGTTGCTTCAGTTGTACTTGAGCGTATCGATTTCTCAGCGATGAGCGGTACTGCAAAACTTGATTTCTCACATGCTTACGCACAGTACAGCAATGAAAATGATGAGTTAGTAGTTGAAGTATCTACCGATTGTGGTGCTACTTGGACTGAAGTTTGGTCTAAGGCTGGTGCAGATTTAAAAACTGCAGATGCTGTAACTTCTTTCTTCGTTCCTGAAACTACTCAGTGGAGTGCCAACTCAGTAGATTTATCTGCTTACGATAACGAAAGCAACGTTTTAATTAGATTTACTGGTAACTCAGGATATGGAAACAACCTGTACGTTGATGATATTAAGGTAAGTTCTTCTGTTTCAATTGAAGAGCAAGCTTCTTTAAGCACCATCAACATGTTCCCTAACCCTGCAACCAACGAAGTAAATCTTACGTTTACGTTAACTCAGCAGAGTGAAGCTACAATTACAGTTTACAACACATTAGGTGCTGTTGTTTACAACAGAACTTTAAATGCTGTAGGAACCACTCTTCAAGCAATTAACACTGCTGATTTCGGTTCAGGTGTTTATTTCGTTGAACTTAGCACTGGAAATGAAAGTGTAACTAAAAAGTTAATCATCGAATAATTATCGATCTCATTTTTTTAAATTGCGGACTGTCTGCTATCTAGCAGGCAGTCTTTTTTTTTATTAAAAAACACACAGATATGAAGCATTTATTCGCGGCTTTCTCATTATTCATCCTTACGTTTTCTGCTGCAATTGCTCAAGAAGACAACTCGAATACAGAAATTCCAAACGTTGAGATTTTGGATTTGAACTTTGCTCACTTTAACACTTCAGCTATAGAAAATGATGGGAAACCCATTATTATTTCTTTCTGGGCTACTTGGTGTGGACCTTGTAAGAGAGAGCTGAATACAATTTCTGAAGTTTATGAAGATTGGCAAGAAGAAACAGGAGTTAAACTTGTTGCTATTTCTATTGACGATACTCGTAACATAAACAAAGTAGCTCCGTACGTTAACGGCCAGGCATGGGATTACGAAGTGTACATAGACCCGAATAGTGAATTCAAAAGAGCAATGAACGTAATTAATGTTCCTCATACCTTCTTAATTGATGGAAACGGTAAAGTAGTGTACCAACACAACTCTTACAGCCCAGGAGATGAAGACAAACTTTACGAGAAGGTAAAAGCGCTACTTAACTAAGCTTCTTCGATAATCCGCCTATTTATATTTATTTGACTCCTAAATTGACCTTACCCTAATGAGAAAGGTAGTTGTTCTCGTAGGTTCCGTATTATTTGCAATCGGTTCCTACGCTCAAAGTCTACAAGACTTAAAAAATGATCCTGGACAAATTCATGGAAATTTTGAAATGAATACCCAGTATTACCAAGAAGATGAAGCCATTAATGCGGAGTTACCGCCAGAAGAGTTAGGCTTTAATGGTTATCTCAACCTCATTTATAACCGGGGAAACTTTGAGGCTGGTATTCGCTACGAAAGCTATCAAAATGCACTTCTTGGGTTTAGTAGACAATTTGAAGGAAACGGTATTATGTACCGATACGCCAAGTACAAAACCAACAATCTTGAGTTTACGGTTGGTAATTTCTACGAACAGTTTGGTAACGGACAAATTCTGAGAACTTACTTCGATCCGGGTTTTGGTATCGATAACTCAATTGATGGAGTTAGGGTTAAGTATAATTTCAAAGGAATTTACTTAAAAGGCCTCATTGGCCAGCAACGAAATTATTTCGATTACGGTGAAGGTATCGTGAGGGGATTAGATGGTGAAGTGAGTATTAACGAGCTTATCCCCAGCATGATTACTAAACCTCTTCGTTTAAGAGTTGGAGGTAGTATCGTAAGTAAGTTCCAAGAAGACAACAGCACTTTGTATACTTTACCTGAAAACACACTTGCTTACAGCAGTAGATTTAACGTAAACTACAAAGGTTTTAATGTAAACGGAGAGTACACTTATAAGCACAACGATCCTTCTGCAGACAATGGATTTTCTTACCGCCCTGGTCAAGCCATGTTTGTTTCTACCAGTTATTCTAAGAAAGGATTTGGAGTTACCCTATCGGCTAAAACCATCGATAATATGTTTTTCCGATCAGATAGAAACAACAGCTCTCAATTTCCAGAACTGTACATCAATTTTATTCCTACCCTTACAAAGCAGCACACCTATAATTTAATGACTACATTGTATCCGTATGCTGTGCAGTTTAACGGTGAAATTTCTTACCAAGCAGATGTAATTTACACCTTTAAAAAGGGATCTTTATTGGGTGGTAAATACGGAACTACCGTACAGCTAAACGCATCTTTTGCCAGCAATATCGACACCACTTATATTAACGATGCTGACTCTGAAAGACAACTTTACGAAGTGGATATGTTTAAAGAAGGAGAAAAGTTCTGGCACGATATCAACATCGAAGTCTCAAAGAAATTTTCGAAGAAATTTAAAACAAAATTCACCTACCAAAATCTATTCTACAATCAAGATGTTATTGAAGGTAAACCAGGAGTTCCTAACGTAGAAGCACATGTTGGGGTAGCTGACCTTCTATTTAAATTAAATAAAACCAATGCTATTCGTACAGAATTGCAGGGCTTATTTACCGAGCAAGACAATCAAAACTGGGCCACTGTTGTGGTGGAGTGGACACGCTCTCCCAACTGGTTTGTTGGTGTAATGGATCAATACAATTACGGAAACGACAATAGCAAAGACAGGCAACACTATGTTACTGCCAACGTAGGTTACATAAAAGATGGAACACGTGTTACCCTTGGGTATGGTAGACAACGAGCGGGTATTTTCTGCGTAGGCGGTGTTTGTCGTGTGGTTCCTGCCTCTAGTGGTTTAAGTTTATCAATTACAAGTAGCTTCTAAAAACAAAATGATGAATAAATTCTCAATAATACTTTCTAGCATAGCTATAGTTTCAGCATCATTGATGTCTTGTGATATAGAAGATGATCCGTTTGCACATGTAGATGGAACCGTTTCTGACTTAGGTGACCCTGCTTTTAACGATACCGTTTGGAACGACACTACATTTAACGGGCAAATGATTGTTATCGAAGATTTTACAGGTCATAGATGCCCAAATTGCCCAAAAGGAACGGATTTAGCCAAAATGATTATCAACGATAACCCTGATAACGTTATGGTGGTTGCTCTGCACAATTCAGACAACTTTTCGAAACCAAAACCACCCACATTTTTAGCGAATTACGAAACAGTTACGGGTGAAAATCTTCGACTGGATTTCGACTTAAATGCTTTTCCTATTGGCATGATTAACCGCATCGATTTTCAAGGCAATGATCAACGTGGAACAAGCATTGATTTATGGGAAGACCGTATAAATCAACTTTTAGGAGATGCGGCTTACATGAGCCCGAGCCTTACCATCGATTTTATGACCGTTTACAATACCGAAAATCGACTTCTTCGTGTTTTTCCGAAGGTTGACGTTTTAGAGCCCATTACAGGCGAAGTATATTTAGGTGTTTATGTACTTGAAAACGGAATTATTTCTCCTCAAGAAGACAATCGTGCAAACCCGCCAATTATAGACGATTATGAGCACAACCATCTTCTTCGTGCAGGATTTGAACAAAACGATATAGGAACCAAAATATTCGAAAGCCCACAAGCAGGTGCCGTTTACCGAAACGATACGTTGGCTACTGCTGATGTTATTATCAATGATAGTTGGAACGCAGACGAATTAGAAGTGGTGGTTTATACCTATAATCGTGATTCTAAAGAAATTATTCAAGCTTCAAGAGTAGCTTTAAAACCATAAGATTATGAAAAGCAAGTACAAGTATCCATTTCTTCTTTTTTCACTTCTACTTGCTTTTTCTTTCACTTTACGTGCACAAAACAATAATCGATTCGAAGCAGGGCTAAAAATTGGGGTAAACGGATCGCAGATCGATGGGGACGGTTATACTGGTTGGGACAAAGCAGGTTTAAATCTAGGTGTTTTTGCCCGTACTGACTTTTCCGAAAAATGGGGAATGCAATTCGATTTGCTTTATTCTCAAAAGGGAAGTAGAGATCCGCAAGATGCAGACAATAACAAGTTCAATTACTACTTAATCCGGTTAGATTATGTTGAAGTTCCTGTTTTAGCTCAATACTCGTTTAGTCGATTTAGAGCAGAGTTTGGGCCTACCTTCGGTGTATTAGTGAACAGCTATGAAGAAAACGAAAACGGAGAAATTCCTGTTTCTGCATTCGATTTTAAGCCGTTTGAACTAGGTTACACTTTAGGCGGTTATATGGATATCACAGAACGCTTCTTTTTAAACATTCGGTACAATCGTTCGTTTTTACCTGTTTCGAACGAGTTTCGGTTCCTACAGGCACAATTTGGGTTCTTTGGAGGCTCTTACAACAGCTCTTTTTCTTTTGCAGTTGGTTTCAACTTTTGATTCGTTAAAAAGCCTTAAATCAAAATCTATTTGACCAGAATTTCTTAATTTAGGTGTGAACCAATTAAAGATGGAGGTCTTTATGTTAGAAATGACTAAGCTCGTTCTGAGAAAAGTGAGTTTTGATCAAGCTCTATTCAGAAAAGAGCTGACGAAGTCTGCAAAATGGCTTAAAAGAGAAGAGTTGATTGTATTGCAAGCTTGGTGCTTAACAACCTTTGCCGGTAAATATGATGACTTAATTATTGAAGTCTTTCAGAACATTATCTAACGCAACCAAACACTCTATCAAAGCTTTAGCCTCACCCAAACCGTGAGGCTTTTTTTATTCGAGCAAAAACTGAATGTTTCTTTTTAGCCCACTATATTTTGTGCGCTTTACTGCCGATTTTCTAAAGACTTCTTGAAAAACTTCTTCTGAAATATCTTGCCAGTCTTCTTTTGACATATCCAGCAACTTTTCGTGTGGGTCGAATAACGGTTCAGAATGAGGTTTTGATAAACGATTCCACGGACAAACATCTTGGCAAATATCGCAGCCAAACATCCAATTTTCGAACTTACCTTTTACACTTGATGGTAATTGATCGCCTCTATATTCGATTGTAAAATAAGATATGCACTTTGAAGCATCTATTTGATATGCTTGATCTAGTGCTCCTGTTGGGCAAGCATCTAAACAACGCGTACAGGTTCCGCAATAGTCTTTAATAGGACCATCTTTTGCCAATTCTAAGTCTAAAATTAACTCTGCCAAAAAAAAGAAAGATCCCGCTTTTTTAGCGATAATATTGGTGTTTTTCCCTTGCCAACCAATACCCGATTTTCTGGCCCAAGCTTTATCCATTACTGGTGCTGAATCTACAAATGCTCTTCCATCTACTTCGCCAATTTCAGTAGAAATAAAGTGCATCAAGTCTTTGAGCTTTGCTTTAATTACGTGATGATAATCTTTACCGTAAGCGTATTTCGCCAATTTAGGGCCGGCTCCTTCTTGCTTCTCTTTTGGGTAATAATTGAGCGCTAACGACACCACTGATTTCGCCCCTGGAACCAGTTGAGTAGGGTCTAATCTTTTATCAAAATGGTTCTCCATCCATTTCATCTCACCATTTCTTTTCTGTAGGAGCCAATTTTCAAGCCTAGGAGCCTCTTCTTCTAAAAACTCAGCCTTGGATATACCGCAAAAGAAAAAGCCCAATTCTTGAGCTTTATTCTTAATCTGCTGAGCTCTTGTTTGAGCTGTACGGTCGCGATGCGTCAAAACAATGAATTTTGATTCATTTGACGAGATCTACCTAAATGTTTGTAGGCTAATTCGGTTACTTCTCTACCCCTGGGAGTACGGGTTAAAAAGCCCTCTTGAATTAAAAACGGTTCGTATACTTCTTCTAGGGTTCCGCTGTTTTCACCTACAGCAGTTGCAATGGTGTTGATGCCTACAGGACCGCCTTTAAACTTGTCGATAATTGTTAGCAATATTTTGTTATCCATTTCATCTAACCCATGCTTATCTACGTTTAGTGCATCCAGTGAGTAATGAGAAATTTCGATATCCACATGTCCATTCCCTTTAATTTGGGCAAAGTCTCTAACTCGTCTTAAAAGGGCATTCGCTATTCTGGGTGTACCTCGGCTCCTACCGGCAATTTCACGAGCTGCATTATTATCTATACCAATCTGTAAGATTCCAGAAGATCTCTTAATGATGGTGGCCAATAAGTCGGCATCATAATACGCTAACCTCGCATTAATACCAAAGCGAGCGCGTAATGGCGAAGTAAGAAGGCCAGAACGCGTTGTAGCCCCAATGAGGGTAAATGGATTTAAATCGATTTGAACCGTTCTAGCGTTAGGGCCCGTATCTATCATAATATCGATTTTATAGTCTTCCATAGCCGAATACAAAAATTCTTCTACAACCGGTGAAAGTCGATGTATTTCGTCTATGAACAAGACATCTCTCTCTTCTAAACTTGTTAATAGGCCCGCCAAATCACCTGGTTTATCTAAAACGGGACCAGAAGTAATTTTGATGTTTACATCTAATTCATTGGCTATGATGTTGGCCAAAGTTGTTTTCCCTAAGCCTGGAGGGCCGTGCAGTAAAACATGATCTAACGGTTCTTCTCGTTGAAGAGCAGCTTGAACAAAAACCTTCAAGTTTTCTAAGACTTTATCTTGACCAGTAAAATCTTCGAAAGCCTTTGGCCTTAATACCTTTTCGATATCTCTATCTGAAGAAGATAAATGTTCACTTTCTGGATCTAAATTCTCGTTCATTATTTCAAAAATAGAAAGTAATACGATGGTTAGAATAATTTTCACCAGAATGAAACTTTTTCTACCTTTATTTGCTCTTATTACAATGGAGCTAATCCCAGTTATATACCTGTTTTTATGCTATTTACTAGCTGCTTCTATCGGGAATACTCGAAAGGTTGGTTTTTGGGGTACTTTTCTAATGAGTATTTTCATTACACCCGTTCTTACAGCATTAATCATTGTATGGATGCCTACTAGAAACACTGCTTATTGCATGTGCAGTTTTAGAGATTTCCAAATTGGCCAGGGTTATTTTTTTAAGAAAATCATTAGCCGCAGCGCTGAGCGTAAAATCATCGTTTATAATGCAAGTTCTGTTGTGTTAACCGAAGAAGAATTTAATCAGCATTTTTCCATTGTTTTAGACAATTCTACTAAAGAAAGCTTTAAAGAAGTATTACTTAAGGTCTTTAAGTAAATCTTTCATGTACACTTTTAGCTTCAATATATAAATTGGAGAGCTCAATCTACTTCTTGTAAAAGTATTTGAAGAATAAGCTAATCGATATCCTACTCCGGCACCAATTCCCAGATATTTCCAAACTCTATACTCGGCAGACATGTAAGGTTCCCATAAGAAGACCCACGAATTATTAATGCTCCCTTCGAACCCGGTATTATCGGTGTAATCAAACCTACTTTTACCTACCCCTACAAGCCCTAAAACACTTATTTGCCAATTATTCTCTCGATAAAAAACATATTCAAAATAAGGAGAAAAGTAATTCAACTTAAAGGTGGCATCAAGAGTATCTAAATCACCTAATTCGTTGGTAAGCACTCTTTGCTGTTGAACATCATTCCACAAAAAATTAAATCCCAAGCCCAATTTTACCTTCTCATTGTAGTCTAAACCTGCCTTGACTCCGAAAATACGTGCTACACGATTAGCTACAAAAGAATGTCTACTATCTATTCTGAAGTCTGGAGAGGGTTTCTGCTGTAAACTGAATTTAATGTCATCTATAAACTCCTCTTGGGCAGAAACAGAAAAGAAGGTAACAAGAAACATAAAAGCAAAAAAAATGCCCTTATAAAAGGGCATTTTTAAATAATATAATCGAGTTCTACTCAATTTTAATGTTCTCCAGAAATTTCACCTTCAGCTAAAGGCACAGTCTGTGGAACAAAATCTTCTTCTTTATCCGGCTTAGAATAATCGTAAGCCCATCTATGAACTACCGGAAGCTCTCCTGGCCAGTTACCATGTACATGCTCTACTGGTGTAGTCCACTCTAGTGTGTTTGCTCTCCAAGGGTTCTGTACTGCTTTAGGACCTCTATACATCGAGTAAAAGAAGTTAAAGAAGAACAACAACTGCGCTGCAGAACCAATAATGGCGAATACTGTCATTAAGATGTTCAAGTCAATGAAAGCATCGAATAATGGGAATTCAGAATTCGTATAATATCTTCTTGGAACACCTGCTAAACCTGTAAAGTGCATTGGGAAGAATACACCGTAACCACCTACAAATGTTAACCAGAAGTGCGCATACCCTAAGCGCTTATTCATCATTCTTCCGTACATTTTTGGGAACCAGTGATAAACACCCGCGAACATGGCTAAAACAGCTGACATACCCATTACAATGTGGAAGTGAGCAACCACGAAATACGTATCATGTAAGTTAATATCTAATGCTGAATCAGCTAAGATAATACCCGTTAAACCACCAGAGATAAAAGTTGAAACCATCCCAACAGAGAACATCATAGCTGGTGTAAACTGAATATTTCCTTTCCAAAGTGTTGTAATGTAATTAAACGCTTTTACTGCCGATGGAATCGCAATCAACAACGTAGTAAAGGTAAACACTGCTCCAATAAATGGATCCATCCCCGTTACGAACATGTGGTGACCCCAAACAATAAATGATAAAAAGCCAATTGCCAAAATCGAACCAACCATCGCTCTGTAACCAAAGATTGGTTTTCTAGAATTAGTCGCAATCACTTCTGATGTTACCCCTAACGCTGGCAATAAGATAATGTATACCTCAGGGTGACCTAAGAACCAGAACAAATGCTGGTATAACAAAGGCGAACCACCCGATTGTTGTAATGCTTCTCCTGCTATATAAATATCAGAAAGGTAAAAAGAGGTACCAAAACTTCTATCGAAAATGAGCAGTAATACAGCCGAGAACAATACAGGGAACGATAATAGACCTAAAATAGCGGTTGTAAACAGCGCCCAAATACTCAAAGGTAAACGAGTCATCTTCATCCCTTTGGTACGTAAATTAATTACCGTTACAATGTAGTTAAGACCACCAATTAACGATGATGCAATAAACAATGCCATCGAAACTAACCAAAGCGTCATTCCTAAACCAGAACCTGGTACTGCTTCTTCCAATGCACTCAAAGGAGGATAAACCGTCCAACCAGCTGCAGCAGGGCCTTTCTCTACGAATAAAGAAGCTAACATTATTACAGAACTACCTGCAAATAACCAGTAAGACAGCATGTTCATAAAGCCAGAAGCCATATCTCTTGCTCCAATTTGCAATGGAATTAGCAAGTTCGCAAAAGTACCACTCAGACCAGCGGTTAATAAGAAGAATACCATGATCGTACCGTGGATAGTACCTAATGCTAAGTACATATTAGGATCCAACACTCCGTCTGGAGCCCATTTATCACCCAATAACACATTTAAAATTCCGAAACTCTCTCCTGGCCATGCCAATTGAAGACGGAACAAAATTGACATAATCATCCCCACTGTAGCCATAAACATCCCTGTGATTAGGAATTGTTTGGCAATCATCTTGTGATCATGACTGAACAAATACTTTGTGAAGAAATTCTCTTCGTGATGATGTTCAGCTGCGTGTGCTTGACTTCCCATTTTCTCTACTGTTTAAAAAATTTTACTTCTGTGCCAATTTATTGTTTTCAGAAGCGGTAGGAACTTCTGCTGTAGAAACGCTCTCGAATGGCTTTTGTTCTGCCAACCAACGTTGATAATCTTCTTCAGACTCTACTATGATATTCATCTGCATATTGTAGTGAGCAGCACCACAAATTTTATTGCAAAGAAGAATGTAATGAAAATCAGGATTACCTGTTTTTCTTCTCATCTCTTCTGTGGTAATTGTTGGTTTAAAATGAAAACTGGTTACTGAACCAGGCACTGAGTTCATTTGCGCTCTAAAGTGAGGCATGTAAGCACTGTGAATAACATCTTGAGATCTAAAGATGAAGCTAATATCTTTTCCAACTGGAAGATGGAATTCACCTGCCATTGCAATCTTATCATCAGAACCATTGGTAAATGGGTCTAATTCATGTCTTTTTTGGTATGTCTGAATCTTTCTTAACTGACGCTCTTTCCAATCTAAGTCTTCTGTTAACTCAGCTTCCTTCAATCCATCTTTAGGAGCCGCTGCTAACTTTGTTTTTACTTTTTCAATGTCAGCTGTTAACTCTTCAATTCTTGTTTGAATGGTTCCTTCAGTAATTAAACCTAATGGATTCATTGCATTAATGAATAGATAATTCGCTTTTCCAAGCTCTTCATCTTCCCCTGCATAACGAGCCATCCAACCAAATTGCTTTGAGTACAACTCAATTTTTATTGCATCTTCATCAGGTTCAGAAGTAATTTCATTCCAAGCTCCTAAACCATAGATAACAATAATGGCCAGAACTACAGCAGGAACCGATGTCCAAATTAACTCGAGTTTGTTGTTATGCGTTACGAACTCGGCTTTTCTTTTCTTGCTTCCTGCATACTTGCTAGCGAAAACAAATAACAAGATGTGCGTGATTGCGAAAGCTGTAATGATTATTACCCAGTTCAGATTAAGCACCATGTCTAAATTAGCTCCATGCTCTGATGCAGCTTCCGGTAACAAGTATGGTCCATATTCCACTACCAACCATACGAAGAAGGCAAAGTAGGCAATCATGAAAACCAACCAACTCATTCCATGCTGGTTATTTTCACTATCCGTTACACTTGTCTGATCGCTTCCTTTTAATTTCCCAGTTATTTCAAAAACTCTCACTAACTGGATTAGGGTTAAAATCCCTAAAATGATAACTATATACGCTAAAACTGTCATGTTGATACTAAATTAAAACAGTTCAAATAATACTTTTAATTGATATGGTGATGAAGACTTTCTTCCATCATCGGGTGATTCTTCACTACTACGCTTGCCTTAGTCATTGCATTTAACACCACAAAGATGAAAGTACCTGCAAAACCTAATGCTAACCCAATTTCAAACCAACCTAACTGACCTTCTGCTTTCATTACACCTGGCGTTACCAACATGTAAACATCTAACCAGTGACCGATTAAAATCAAAATTGAGACAAACGTTAACACTCCTAAGTTTCTTTTTGTGTCTTTTGACATTAATAACAACATTGGGAAAACAAAGTTGATAATTACCATTCCCCAAAAGATCCATGTGTAATCTTGAATTCTAGGAATGTAATAGGTTACTTCTTCAGGTATGTCTGAGTACCAGATTAACATAAACTGTGAGAAGAATAAATACGTCCACAAGAAAGATACTGCGAAAATCCATTTTCCTAAATCGTGGATATGGCTACCATTTACTTGCTTTAAATGACCTAAACTCTTAAGGTAAGCCACCAGTAGATACATACAAACCATACTACTGATCCAAATACCTGAGAAGATGTACCATCCATAAAGGGTAGAGAACCAGTGCGTATCGATAGACATTAACCAATCCCAGGTAGCTACAACAGAGGTATAACCAAAGAATACTAAGAAAATAGCACTCATCGTTTTACTCTTCTTGTAAATAGATAAACCTCCAATTTGATCTTCTTGTAACGAAGTTTTTCTAAACCAATATGTGAAGAAAACATACACACCTAAGAAAATAAGCGTTCTTGCCCACCAGAATGGTTGATTTAGATATGCTCGTTTATTCGCAATAAGGTGATCGTAGTGACCAGAAGTAGGATCATATAAATCTGGATCCATCCAGTGATAAATATGGTTCCAATGCATTGAAGCACCGATAAAAACTAGAATCAAAATTGCCGCACCAAAGTAGGTGTATTGACTAATAGCCTCAAAAACTCTTTTTAAAACGGTTGCCCAACCTGCTTGTGCAGCATATTGGATAGAAACAAAAAATGTTCCGATTAAACCGATACCAAAAAAGAACCAACCATTAATTAAAACGTTCGACCAGATTCTGTTACCACTGTACCCCGACACAATACCAAGAATTAGTGTAAGAACACCAAGTCCGATTAATGCGAGTGAAATTTTCTTAGCCTTAGCAGGAAATACAAACTGTTCCATGAATGTAAATATTTCTTATCGTAATTAAAGAGAAGCAGTTGCTTCTTGGTTGGACATATCTTCTGATTCAGCAACCTCTTCAGTTGAATCTTCTGCTGTATCACTTCCTGAACCATACATCATGTTCAAATCATGACCTTGAAGTTTCTGTACATAGTACGTTAACTTCCAACGATCTTCTCTTGAAATTTGAGCGGCATGTGATCCCATCATGTTTCTTCCATAATGAATAGAGTAGAAAATTTTTCCTTCAGGCAAATCTTTGATTCTTCCGTCATAAGCTGGAGGAGGACCCGGCCATCTTGGATTCTGCGCTACGGCACCATCCCCTTTACCTTTTTCTCCATGACAAGCTACACAGAATTTATCATAAACTGCTTTCCCCTCTTTTACTACTTCTTCAGAGTAAGGCACAGGGTTTTTTAGTTCTCTTCCTGCTCTTTCGTAATCTTCCGGAGTATTTGCATACTCAAAAGGAGCGTAACTCGCGTAAATTTCATCTTTACCATCGAACGGAGATTGAGCACGAGGAATCGTATTATCTACTGGTTTTCTCGTTGCCATGCTATCTGCCCAAAATTCATTTTCAGCGTAAGCTTCTAATGACGGTGAACGATACATATCTGGCATGTACTCAAGTCCTGGACTATTTGGATCTTCGCATGAAGCGAAAAACATTCCTCCTCCTGCTACAAACAAGAGAGCTGCTACTTTTATATACTTTCTGATTTTCACGTCAAGCAGTTTATATGAATTTTACAATTCTTTCTTTTTCAAAAATCTCAACAACACCAGTCTCTTTCAACATATTCTGAAGATCTTCTTTAGAGAACTTGCTGTTGTCTTTCGCTGAGATTTCAATTGCGAAATGATCGTCTGTTGTTCTTGGGTGTGGATTTCTTGCAGGCAATCCTGGTAATGTCATATTTCTCAAGAAATAAGTAATTGCCATACCGTGTGCTGCACTTAATACCGTGAATTCGAAAATAATCGGAATAAATGCCGGCAAGTTTTGATAGAAATCCATACTCGGTTTACCACCAATATTCATTGGCCAATCTGCCACCATAAAGTAGTTGATAGCAAACATGGCTAAAGTTAAACCTGTTAAGCCGTACAAGAATGCGCAAATAGCAATTCTCGTCCATTTTATACCTAACACATTTTCTAAACCGTGTACTGGAAATGGAGTATAAGCATCGTTTACTTTCACTCCTTTTCCCTGAATACTCTTTATGCCTGAAATCATGATGTCATCATCATTGTAGAGGCCGTATAAAAATTTCTGTGTAGTCATATCTATAAATGCTTCAGGTCAAATTAGGCTTCGATTTCGTTTTTGTCAGCGTGCGCTTTGTTGTTATCGCGGTAAGCTTCACCACTTGATTTAAGAATTGATTTCAATTCGTTTAATGCAAGTACTGGGAAGAAACGTGTAAATAACAAGAATAGGGTAAAGAACAATCCGATGGTTCCTAAATAAACCCCTATATCCACCCATGTCGGGTGAAACATTGCCCAGTTTGAAGGAACATAATCTCTGTGTAGAGAAGTAACAATAATTACAAAACGTTCGAACCACATACCAATGTTAACGAAAATCGAAAGGATGAAAGAAGCGATTAAACTCTTTCTAATTTTCTTGAACCAAAACAACTGAGGTGTAATAACGTTACAAGTCATCATTGACCAGTAAGACCAAGCATAGGGTCCTGAAAATCTGTTTAAGAATGCATACGATTCGTATTCAACTCCAGAATACCAGCTAATAAATAATTCAGAAAGATAAGCGGTTCCTACCATTGAACCAGTTACCACAATAATGATATTCATTAATTCCACGTGCTGGAAAGTTATGTATCTCTCGAAATTCAAGACTTTACGCGCAATTAATAGGAGTGTTTGCACCATTGCAAAACCCGAGAAAATCGCACCTGCTACGAAGTATGGTGGGAAAATGGTAGTATGCCATCCCGGAATTACTGATGTAGCGAAATCCATTGATACAATCGAGTGAACCGAGAATACAAGTGGAGTTGCTAAACCAGCTAATACTAGTGACACTTCCTCAAAACGAATCCATGCTTTTGCGTTACCTGTCCAACCAAAACTTAAGATTCCGTAAATTCTTTTCGCTAAAGGACCTGTTGCACGGTCACGAATAGTAGCGAAATCAGGAATTAGACCAATGTACCAGAACACTAACGAAACCGAGAAGTAAGTCGAAATAGCGAATACATCCCATAAAAGTGGTGAGTTAAAGTTTGGCCAAAGCGAACCGAATTGGTTTGGTAAAGGGAGCACCCAGTAAGAAACCCAAATTCTACCCATGTGAATACCTGGGAAAATCGCAGCCATCATTACTGCGAAAATGGTCATCGCCTCTGCCGCACGGTTAATTGCCATTCTCCATTTCTGGCGGAATAACAAAAGTACTGCAGAAATAAGGGTACCTGCGTGACCAATACCTACCCACCAAACGAAGTTAGTGATATCCCAAGCCCAACCCACAGTTGTGTTAAGACCCCAAACACCAATACCTCTTCCGATTGTATAGGTAATACAACCTAAGCCCCAAAGGCCTAAAATTAAGGATAGCGTGAAAACACCCCACCAATATTTATTTGCCTTGCCTTCTACAGGAGCGCAAACTTCTTCCGTGATTTTGTGATAAGTAACATCCTTACCAATAATTAACGGATCTCTTACTTCTGCTTCTTTAACCATTCGTGTTCTAGTTTAGAGCAAATTTGCTTTTAATTAATGTGCTTCGTTTTCGTGTTTCTCTTCTCCATGACCGTGGTCATCGTGACTTGCTGCGCCATGACCACCATGAACTGATGCTATTGCTTCGTGTACGCGCTCTTCTTCAACGTTTCTCACCTTAGTCATATAGTACACATTTGGACGCGTACCTATTTCTTCTAGAAGGTTATAAGCTCTATCGTTATTCGCTGATTCGCTCACGGCAGTATTATCGTCATTTAGATCTCCAAAGAAGATTGCGTTAGTTGGACAAGCAGTAGAACATGCGCTAGTTACTTCGCCATCTCTAACTGGTCTTCCCGCTTTCTTCGCAGATAATTTACCCGCTTGGATTCTCTGAACACAGAAAGAACACTTCTCCATTACCCCTCTCGCTCTTACTACTACGTCTGGATTTAACACCATTCTAGCAAGATCATCTTGTGAAGGATTCACCCCAGCGAATTTAGCATCGCCAATGTAGTTGAACCAGTTGAATCTTCTCACTTTGTACGGACAGTTGTTCGCACAATAACGAGTACCGATACAACGGTTATACGTCATTTGGTTCATACCTTCATTACTGTGAGTGGTTGCAGCAACCGGACAAACAGTTTCACAAGGAGCATGGTTACAGTGCTGGCACATTACCGGTTGATATGCAACTTCTGGATACTCCGATGGAACTTCCATTTGAGCATACATATCGATTTTCCCAATGCCTTCTTCTTTTCCTTTTACCTTATTCATATCGCTACTGTAGTAACGATCTACGCGTAACCAACTCATGGTACGTGTTCTTCTCACTTCGTCTTTACCTACAACGGGTACGTTGTTTTCTGAATGACAAGCGGTAACACAAGCACCACAACCATTACAAACGCTAAGGTCGATAGAAAGACCCCATCTGTGGCCTTTATCTATATCATGTTGTTCCCAAAGATCTAACTTCTTAACGCTCTTCGGATTTCCGTAAGCATCTGCTAAGATGTGATCTGGGTTCCATTTTGATTTATCGTTGTTTTTGTAAGTCTTCAATGACGTTTCATTGATAATCTTACGCCCCATCATTGTGTGATGAGTTTGAGTAGAACCAATTGGATAAGTATTTCCAGTCGCTTCAATTGTTACCCCTTTGGCATCATAGTTTAAGAAACCATCCACCATGGTAACGGCTGCAAAAAGGTTTTGTCCGATTGTTTTCGACTCTCCAACAGTTGCATCCCCTTGTTCAACCACTTTACCAGCGTTCATTCTACCGTAACCTAATGCAATAGAAACCGCTCCGCGCTTTTGACCTGGTTGTGCTATAACTGGTAATTCTACTTGAACACCATTTACAGTGACCATAGCCGTATCTGCTGGTGACATTTCACCGTATTGTGTAGCAAATCCTTGCTCTTCACAATCTGCAGGGTTCATAGCAATGTAGTTGTCCCAAGTAACTTTAGAAACTGGATCAGGTAATTCTTGCAACCAAGGATTGTTCGCATTATTCCCTTCAGCTAAAGCCGTAGACAAATAAAGTTTAGCCTCAATTCCAGTAGATTTAGCCTTTTTGATGATATTCGAAGCAATTGATGCCACGTTTACCTCAGACGCTACCGTATCTTCTGCTGTTTCAACTTCTGAAACAGGCGCACTCATAGTGTAGAATCCATCATGAACTGCCTTGTTCCAAAGAGTAGAACTTAGCATTTCTTCACTCGCTGGTAGAATAGATGTTTCCCAGTTCGCTTTTAAATAATCGTAGTAAGAAGTATTATCACCCGACCATCTTAATAAACTTTCTGGCATTTGACGAGTATCCCAAATGGCATTAATAGCAGGTTGCTGTAACACAACTGTATTACCCATTGGGTTAAAATCGTTCCAAGATTCTAAGTAATGATGATTAGGAGCAATTACGTTACAAACTTCTGAAGTCTCATTCCATTTATCAGCGATAGAAACTGAAGTCTTCACCTTTGCTAATGCCTCCTTGAACTTAAGACTTGAAGCTGCTGAATAAACTGGGTTCACACCAGACATAATTAACACATCTACCGAGCCGTCCTTCATTTCGTCCACCAAAGCTTTAAATGCTTTTTCGTCACCCTGACGAATATGAAGTGGAGCATCTAAATCAATCGTTTTGCCGTAAGCGCCAATCTTCTCGTTGATGGCATTAACCACCATTTGAACTTGAGGGTCATTAGAACCACTTACTACTAATGCATTACCATTAGCCTTCATAAGTTCTTTAGCTGCCATAGCTAATTTCTCATGAACTTGGTTGTCGTTTTCAAACTTCTTGGTAGTTACGTTACCACCTAACAGATTGAAAAGCTCAAGTGCAGCCAATCCAACTTCACTTGGTTTTACAGCTGCTCTAATATCTGCGTTTGAACCAGTAAGAGACAAGCCAGATTCAATCTGGTAGTGCTTACTCATCCAAGCATTTTCTGGAGTTCTTGTTTCAGCAAACTGAGCGGCAAAAACATTAGATGCCAACCATGTTGATTGGAAATCTGCATCTAAACTCACTACTACTTTTGCTTTTGAAAAATCGTAAGAAGGAATTACATTCTTACCGAACATAGACTTGTTCGCTTCCCGTATACCGGCATACGAATATGCATCGTAAACAACATGGTTTACGTCTGCCTGACCTTCACCTTTAAGCTTTGTTACAAATTGCTTAACCGCTTTGTTGGTTGTGGGGCTAATAATCGAATCCGTCAATAAACGCACCTTACCACCACCTTGAACAGCTTTGGCTAGGTCATTCATTATTTTTTCGTCTATCTTTTTCCAAGAAACTTGCTCACCATTAACGGCAGGAGCCATGTATCTCGCTGAATCGTATAGACTTAAAACAGAAGTATTGATACGAGCATTGATAGCACCTACGTGCCCTGCTGCCTTATTTGGTTCAATGTGTATTGGTCTACCTTCTCTTGTTTTAACAAGTACGCTGGCAAAATCAACACCATCGTAGAAAGAAGACGCATAATAGTTCGCCACACCAGGAATAATTTCTTCTGGTCGGTTCACATAAGGAATAGACTTAATAACCGGTGCTTCACAAGCAGCCAAAGTAGCCGCTGCAACGCTAAACCCAACAAACTTCAGGAAATCCCTTCTTGATGTGTTGGTCTCCGACAAACTTTCGTCTCCTAAAAACTCATCCACTGGCAAGTCTTCAGCAAACTCATTATTTGCTTTTGCTACAAACTCGGCATCATTATTTAATTGCTCGAGACTGTTCCAGTATTGTTTGGTATTACTCATAGTTGTTGATTTCGTAGCCGTAATCCAGTTTCAATTAATAATGACATTTTGCACATTCAAGACCTCCAATATCAGAAACGTTAAACGTCTCTCTTCCTTCAGCCTTATACTTCTCTACTAACTCAGCGTGCATCTTGTCGTAATACTCATTACCCGCCATTTTCACGTTTGTTTCGCGGTGACAGTTAATACACCAACCCATTGTTAATGGAGCGTACTGCTTCATTGGGTATTCGTACGTTTCAACTTCACCGTGACACGTTTGACATTCAACCTCACCTACAACTACGTGCTGAGAGTGGTTAAAATAAACGTGATCTGGAATATTGTGAATTCTAATCCACTTGATTGGTTTTTCAGGACTATCGTACTCCCCTGTTTCTGCATTCCAACCAGCAGCTTCGTGAATTTTTGAAATCTCTTCCGTACCGTAAAGGCTTCCTTCTTGAATACCTCTGTGGCAGTTCATACAAACATTTACAGATGGAATACCAGAATGCTTAGACTTCTCAGCACTAGAGTGACAGTACACACACTGAATTCCGTGGTCACCAGCGTGAATCTTGTGTGAGAATTTAATTGGTTGCTCAGGTGCATAGCCTTCGTAAACGCCTACGCCCATAACACCATTAAACAATCCGTTTAGTACTAGAACTAAAACCACAACTCCTGCAAGTGCGGTCAACACTTTGTTTCTCGCTAACCAAAGTTTGGTTCTATCACCGAAAGAAAGACCCAAGTCGTTGTACTCACCAGCAGCAAGCATCCCTTCTTCACCTTTCACATCAAGCAACAATTGCTTCACCGATTTCTTAACGCTAACCAGCACCCAGATAACGATGAGCAGCACAAGTGCAAAACCTAGTAACCAAAATAAAGTGTAATCTTCTTGAGGAGCTGTTTGAGCAACAGGACCGGCAGCCACCTCTTCTGCTGGAGCAGGAGGATTAGCGATATAACCTAATATAGCCTCAACATCTTCTGTTGTTAACGGCATAGCAGGCATTGGCGACTTGTTGTACTCATTGTACAAGTCATGAGCATAACTATCACCCGGATTATCGTCTAAGTACTGCTGTGAGTTCTTAATCCAAGAAATCAAATTCTCTTTGCTTTCCCAGCGATCCTCTACGCCTGATAAGGCTGGACCCACCACTTTCTTATCTAGTTGGTGACAAGAAGCACAATTTGCTCTAAATAGCTTTTCCCCATCTTGCGCCTGAATTGCTGTTGCAGCAAACAGGAAAAAGGAAAGAAACGCGGCAGAAAGCCAAACTTTCGATCTACTCCACATCATTGAAGAAGTCTTTTAATGTTAAATATTGTTAAGCTATGGACACAAAAAGCCCATTTTTATTCGAACGCAAATTTAGTAGAACTCCCAAATTACCATCTTGACGGGATGCAAATTTCATACTTCTCAATCAATTTAGAACTGTTCTAAATTAGGTTTTCTTCGATAATTGCTCGCACAAAATTGCGTTCTATCTGTTCCCCAGCACATTGCCAAAAGACTATTTTTGCATGTATGAAACATTTCATCATAGCTGCAGCATTGAGTTCTGCGTTTGCTTCTACTTACGCTCAAGAAGATAAATCTTGGAGACTTTTCCCTTCAAAAAACAACCAAGAAACACCTTTAAGAAAGCCCATGATGAGCGACTCAGGTTCTGTTCAGTACATACAAGACAAGCGCTTAGATGAGCTCTTAATGAAATATAACCACAACCATTCTTTGGGGGAGCATTTAGAAGGATATCGGATTCAGATCTTTTCTGTGTCGGGAGCTAATAGCCGTTTAAAAGCAAGAAATACTTTAATGGAGTTTAATGAAAAGTACCCTGAAATTAAAGCCTATTTGAAGTTTGAATCTCCGAATTTTCAGGTGCGAATTGGAGACTTTAGAACCCGGTATGAAGCTGAAAAAGTATTAGACTTAATTAAGAAACATTTTTCTAGCGCCTTTATTAAGGCCGACTTAATTGAACTACCTCCTTTAGAAAGCAAAAAGAAACCTGTAGTCCACTAGCTCTTTAACTGTTTTCTATCTTACAAGAACTTTTTAGCAGTATAGCTATCAAAAAAAAGGAGGCCTAGGCCTCCTTTTTTTGTTTTCTGTATGATTTAGAATTAGAGTTTCTGCTCTACTTCTACTTGTTCGTAACCTTCAATGATATCACCTACTTTAATATCGTTGTAGTTTTCAATGTTAAGACCACATTCGTAACCTGCAGAAACTTCTTTCACATCGTCTTTAAAACGTTTTAATGAACCTAGTTTTCCGCTGTACTTAACTACACCGTCTCTGATTAAGCGAACATCCGTTTTGCGTGAAATCTTGCCGTCTAATACATAACAACCAGCAATGGTTCCTACCTTAGAAATCTTGAACGTTTCACGTACCTCGATGTTACAAACTATTCGTTCTTCGAACTTCGGTTTAAGCATACCCTGCATAGCATCTTTCACCTCTTCGATGGCATCGTAAATCACAGAATAAAGTTTGATTTGAATCTCTTCTTTCTCTGCGGTTCTTCTTGCACTTGAAGAAGGACGAACTTGGAAACCGATAATAATCGCATCTGATGCACTTGCTAGAAGCACGTCTGATTCTGAAATTTGACCTACCGATTTGTGAATTACGTTCACCTGAATGTTTTCGGTAGACTGTTTCAGTAACGAGTCTGACAAGGCCTCTACAGAACCATCCACATCCCCTTTAACGATTAAGTTCAATTCTTGGAAGTCTCCTAATGCTAAACGTCTTCCGATTTCATCTAGAGTGATGTGACGTTGAGTACGAACACCTTGCTCACGTAGTAACTGCTCACGTTTGTTGGCAATTTGTTTCGCTTCTCTTTCATCTTCGTAGGTTTTAAACTTATCACCAGCTGCTGGTGCTCCATTAAAACCTAATATCGATACTGGAGTTGCAGGACCCGCCTCTTGAACGTCTTGTCCTCTTTCATTGAACATGGCTTTTACTTTACCAGCATGCGCTCCTGCTACTAACATATCTCCTATTCGGAGTGTACCCGTTTCTACTAACAAATTCGTTACATAACCACGGCCTTTATCAAGAGAAGCTTCGATTACTGTACCTAACGACAATCTATTCGGATTGGCTTTAAGCTCTAGTAATTCTGCTTCTAGCAACACTTTCTCTAACAAGTCTTCGATTCCTTGGCCCTTCTTAGCAGAGATCTCTTGGGCTTGGAATTTACCACCCCAATCTTCTACTAAGATATCCATAGCTGATAATTCTTCACGAATCTTATCGGCATTGGCTCCCGGCTTATCAATCTTGTTAAAAGCAAATACCATTGGAACTCCCGCTGCTTGAGCGTGATTGATGGCTTCTTTTGTTTGAGGCATTACGCTGTCGTCTGCCGCAATTACAATAATTACTAAATCGGTAACCTGCGCACCACGAGCTCTCATGGCTGTAAAGGCTTCGTGACCTGGTGTATCTAAGAAGGTAATGGTTTTATCATCTGCAACTTTTACGTTGTACGCACCAATGTGCTGGGTAATACCCCCTGCTTCACCTGCAATTACGTTTTCTTTACGAATGTAATCGAGAAGCGATGTTTTACCATGATCTACGTGCCCCATTACTGTAACAATAGGCGGACGCTCTACTAAGTTCGCTGGATCTTCTTCAATCTCCACATCCTCAGCTTCTTCGATATCTGAATCGACAAACTCAACACTAAAACCAAATTCTTCGGCTACAATGGTTAACGTTTCAGCATCTAGACGTTGGTTAATTGATACCATCATACCTAGCGACATACAAGCAGAGATAATTTCTGTTACTTGAACATCCATCATGTTAGCCAATTCTTGAACAGTAACAAACTCGGTTACTTTCAGTACTCTTTGTTCTGCTTCTTGTTGCGCTAGTTCTTCTTCTTTTTGCTGAGCGATTTGCTGACGCTTCTCTCTTCTCAGTTTAGAAGATTTAGACTTACCACCACCACTTAAGCGTGCTAGTGTTTCCTTAATTTCTTTTTGGATATCCTCTTCTGAAAGCTCTGGACGTTGTTCACGTCTAGTTCCTCTTTTCTGAGGTCTTCCTTTACTACCGCGGTTTTGGTTATTGTTTCCGCCAGGACCTCCTGGACCTCCACCACCTGGTTTGTTTTTAGCGTCTAAAGGACGAGATATGCGTTTTCTCTTCTTTTTCGGCTTTTCAGTTTCTTTTTTATCGTCAGAAGATGCAACTGGCTTCGGCTTTTTCTTTCTGCGCTCTGTGGGTAATTCAATTTTACCAACAATGCTTGGGCCTTCTAGCTTCTTACTGCGTGCTTTTACCACCTCGTCTTTCTTAGGCTCTTCTTTGGCCTCTGCTGCCGGCTTAGGCTGCTCTTCGACTTTTGGTTTTTTAGCAGCTTCAGTTGCCTTTTGCTTAGCTTCTTCTGCGGCTTTTGCTTTATCTCTAGCGCGCTTCTCGTTTTCAGCTTCGCGCTTTCTAATTTCTTCTTTTTGCTTTTTGCTGGTTGGTCTTGTTCTGGTGTTAATTGAACCTAGATCAATTTTACCTAAAACGGTAGGACCCGAACCTGACTCTTCTACACCTTCCTTTTTCTCGATAGATTCGATTTTAGGCCCTTCAGGAGCTTTCTTCTCTACCTTGGGAGCTTCTTCTTGCACCGGCTCTTCGGTAGTTTCTACGGTAGGAACCGATTCTTCACTTGTAGATGCTTCTACTTTTTCTTCTGGTTGCTCAACAGGTGTTACTGTTTCTTGCTCATTTTCTTCAGAGGCTTCTGGCTGTTTTTCAACAGGCTTGGTTTCTTCCTCTTTAATTGGTTCACTTGCCTTTTGGGTTGTATCGGGTTCCTTCTGCTCTACAACTTCTTCAACTTCTGCTGAAGGTGAAGACCCCATATTGGTAATGAACACCTCATCAGTATCATCTGAATCTTCTTGGTCAGTTTTGTCTACATCATCGATAGACACGGTTTCGCGTACAACTTTGTTTTTCTTCTGTTGAACGGATTCTTCTTTGACCTCTTTTTCAGATTGAAACTCGTTTAGCAAAGCTTCATAAACGTCTTGCTGAATCTTGGTATTGGGCTTTACATCAATATCATAGCCTTTGTTGCTCAGGAAATCACCGATGGTGCTGAGCCCAACATTCAACTCTTTTGCTACTTTACTTAAACGTCTTACAGGTGCTTCAGACATAAATTACTTTTAATGTGCCGAAATTATAAAATATAAAATAGTTGGTACTTAGTGCTTAAGCTAACATCAATCAAATTCGGCTTTAAGGATGTTAAGCACTTCTTCTACTGTTTCTACTTCTAGATCTGTACGAGTAGCTAAATCTTGAGCAGTATGTTCGAGTACACTTTTGGCAGTATCACAACCGATGGCTTTCATCGCATCGATAATCCAAGCTTCGATTTCGTCTGAGAATTCTTCTAGATCTACATCTTCTACTTGTTCTGCATCTTCTCTATACACATCTATTTCATAACCGGTTAACCTACTCGCTAACTTAATGTTATGACCTCCTTTACCAATGGCTAACGAAACCTGATCAGCCTTCAGGTATACATCTGCATGGTTTCCTTCTTCTCGTAGTGTTATGGTAGAGATTTTTGCTGGAGAAAGTGAGCGGGTAATAAACAGGGTAGGGTTGGCCGTGTAATTAATTACATCGATATTTTCGTTGCGCAACTCACGTACAATTCCGTGAATTCTAGAACCTTTCATACCTACACATGCTCCCACTGGATCTACTCTATCATCGTATGATTCTACAGCTACCTTGGCTCTTTCACCCGGTTCTCTAACAATTTTCTGAATAGTGATAAGACCATCGAAAATCTCAGGAACTTCTAATTCGAATAAGCGCTCTAAGAATACCGGTGACGTTCTTGATAAGATAATCACTGGATTGTTGTTACGCATATCCACTTTTTTCACAACTGCTCTAAGAGCATCTCCTTTTTTGAAGAAATCGTTAGGGATTTGTTCTGAGCGAGGCAGAATCAACTCGTTGCCTTCGTCATCTAAAATCAATATTTCTTTCTTCCAAATCTGATAAACCTCGCCAGTAACGATATCGCCAACGCGGTCTTTGTATATTTTGTAGAGGCTGTCTTTTTCGAGTTCGTGAATTTTTGAAACCAAGTTTTGACGAAGCGACAAAATGGCTCTTCTTCCTATATCGATAAGTTTTACCTCTTCAGATACGTCTTCTCCAATTTCAAAATCGGGCTCAATCTTAATAGCTTGAGAGTATTCAATTTCTTCGTTCTCGTCTTCAACTTCTCCGTCAGCTACAACCACTCTATTTCTCCAAATCTCTATATCTCCTTTGTCAGGATTTATAATGATATCGAAGTTTTCATCAGAACCGTATTTTTTAGCAATCATGGCTCGAAAAACATCTTCTAAGATGTTCATCATCGTTACACGATCTATATTTTTAAATTCTTTAAAGTCTGAAAACGATTCAATTAACTCACCCGTATTCATTATGAAAACTATTTAAATGAAATGACCACTTTGGCCTCTTTTATTTGATTGTATGCAAATTCATGCTTCTCTTCAACAACAACTTTTTTCTTCTTCCCTTCTAAGCGTTCTTTTCGAGTTTCTAAAATTACAAACGTATTGTCATCTACAGAAAGTAATTCACCAACTACTTTCCCTTGTTCTTCTTTTACTACTTTCAACTCTCTGCCAATGTGTTTTTTAAACTGCCTTGGCATTTGTAGTGGCTGATCAGCTCCTGGTGACGCAACACTTAATTCGAAATCTTCTGTTTCTCTATCAAGGCTACCTTCAACATGTCGAGAAATGGCTACGCATTTATCGATCGACAAACCGCTGTCTGCGTCTATTTCAACTTTAATATTGTTAGACCCAGATACTTTCACACTTACGATGAAGATATCGGTTCCTTCAATTTTCTCGTTG
>JBLWWK010000011.1:0-100742 GCA_048267965.1 Salibacteraceae bacterium | reverse complement strand
TAGCTACACGAAGGCATTAAGTAAGAGTTCTACTGGCTGTATAGCTTCTCATTTGTTCTATCTTTTTTGCATAACGATAAATGGTTCCTACAGTAGCTAGTGTGTTTTTTTGTAGGAACCGTTCGAATTGCAAGTGAAAGCAAGAGCTCCCTATGCCACAGGATCTGCTGGGGATTAATATAAGGGGAATTAACTTTAATGGAAGAAAAAGCATCAAACAATGTGGATTTTAATATTAAAAAATCATGTTTTACCATCAACTTGAAATCACTGGACAGATTCACAATCAGGTTCCATCGCTGTATTCAACCCTTCTGTCAGTAGATGAAACTTTATATGATAATGGAGCGCTGCGGTACAAAGTCGCTTTACAATGTGCATATTCAAATTTGGAAATCCTGAACTCAGGAAAAGACCTAAAACTGCCAACAATCAATGACTTTCTTAGTTATGAGAGAAAATTTCTTGAGCTAAAGGAATTCAGCAGGAATCTTGATTACCAAGAGGCTATTGAGCAGATAAATCAAATGCAAAAGCAGAAATTGATAGAAATAAAGAATGTTTTACTTTCAGATTCAACTTTCAATAAAAGAACATCTTAGACAGGCTATTAGTCCTTGAAAATAATATAATCAACGATCAGGCTATTGAAGAAGGTGAAAAAATTATACCTTTAAAGGTTTCTGTAGATGTAAGGGCAAGCGTAGCTTTTTGGTATCAGGCCTCCATTAACGAAAGTTCAGCTTATTACGAAAAGGCAAATGGGGATTCTATATCTCCAGCTGATTCTGATTTGGCAGGAATTCCACCATGGTTAAAAAGAGTTTTTAGAGACGCCATTGGCATTCTTACAGGCGGTGCAGCTGGAATTCTTGTTGCTGGTGGTGCGGTCGCTCTTGAGATAATTACGGCAGGAGCAGCTACTCCAATAATTGCAGGTGCGGTCGCTGCAGCAGGAGGAGCAGCTTCAGCTAAGTAATTTTAATAACATCATATAGCTAACTCCGAAAATTTTATAAAATGATGATTATAAAAACAAAATACCTCCTTCTTGTTGGTCTGTTAATTTGTTGTTGGTTTTCTACCGTAGCTCAGCTTAAACTCTCTTTAGATATGGGGATAGGTGGGGTTAGCAACTTAGAAGGAATGCTTTCGATTGACGGATCCAGAGCATCAACCGTGCAAGGGATTCCTTCTTACGGGGTTCAAAGTACTTTTAACTTGCAAAGAGAATTATCATCTAAATTCAGTTATGATGTGCATTTAGGTGTGTATTCTGCAAGGTCTGTCTTTCTCTCTGAGAGCCAACCTAACTTTTACGTTTCTGAAAGTGGATTTCAAGCCTCACCGATTGGATTGACGTATTGGAAACCGATAACGCGAGATTATAAAAGCGAGGCATCGCATCAACATTATTTGACTGTTGGGTTAGATGTTTTCGCTAATTATACCACAATGCGAGATACAGCAAATGAGAATAGCCGTTTTTTTATACAGGAAGGCAATGCCTGGGAGACTAAATACATCAAATACGGAGTGGGTATAGATTTAGCTTATTCCATTCTCCCTAAGGACAAAGATTCGGATGTCCGCTTTGGGCATGCCTTTGGTATTCGTGGTAGTTTTGAAATAAATCTACTCACTACTTCAAGAGCTGTCAATAATCGTATACCGGCTAACTTTTGCAGTTTGATTTTTTATCGTTTTTACTTAGCTCCTTCTAAAGACAAACTTTTTTAGTTTAATGCTTTCCACAACACCTCTACCGGATGTAGCGCTTCGCGCTCAGTTCCATCTTTAATTTGATGGCGACAACTCGTGCCAGCCGCGGCTATAATCGTTTTTGTAGGAGCTTTCCGCACCGTTGGTAAGAGTACGAGCTCACCAATCTTCATAGATAAATCGTAGTGTTCAACTTCATAACCGAAAGAACCCGCCATTCCGCAGCATCCACTGGGGATAAGGCGAGCGGTATAGTTCTTCGGAAAAGAAAGAATTTTTCGAGTAAAACCTTCAGAAGACAATGCTTTTTGATAACAGTGCCCGTGAATTAAGATTTCAGCGGGTTCTACTGTAAATTGGTTTGAACGAATATTTCCAACATCCATTTCTTGAGCGATGAATTCTTCAATAGTAAAACTCACCTTTTTTAATTGATTTGCTTGCTCTATTAAATGTTCGTCTACAATATCTGGATACTCGTCTCTAAAGCTTAAAATAGCAGAAGGTTCAACTCCAACTAAAACGCATTTTTCGTTAACCAAACTAGAAAAAAGAGCCACATTTTTATTGGCTAGTGATTTTGCTTGTTTGAGAAGGCCTTTCGAAAAAGCAGCTCTACCACTTTCAGCATGTTCTACAAATTTTACCGAGTATCCTAATTTTAGTAATAATTGAACGGTGACCTTACCAATTGAAACATCGTTAAAGTTGGTGAATTCGTCTACAAAAAGAATCACTTCTTTAACTGGAGATTCAGCAGTGAGCTTTTGGGTTTTTAGCCAATTTTTTAGCGATTGTCTCTGCAAATAAGGGAGTGATCTATTGGGTGAAAAGCCTACGCTTTTTTTTATCCATTTTCCGAAGAGGGGATGCGATCCTACCCAATTAAAAATTGGCGCTATGGGTTGCGAAATCTTCGAAATAGATGAGAAATGAGCAATTAGATGATTACGAAAAGGAATCCTCTTTTTTTGTTGATATTGATGCTCATATTCTGCTTTTAATCGCGCCATATCTACATTAGAGGGGCATTCTGTTTTACACCCTTTACACGAAATACAATGCTTAAGTACCTCGTGAGTGGCGGTATCTGTAAAAGCAGCTTGAGAATCGTAGGTGAGGTGTTCTCGAATCATATTAGCTCTTGCTCGAGTAGTGAAAGATTCGTCTCGTGTGGCCATATAGGTAGGGCACATAACACCACCAGTAAGTTCTGTTTTTCGACAATCTCCACTGCCATTACAAAGTTCAGCGGTACGCTGATACCCTTTAAAATGCTCGAAACGGAAGGTGGTTGTTAGCTCTTGTGTAGGCTGCCCTGGAAAGAACCGCAAAGAAGAGTTCATTGCAGGAGTATCGATAATTTTGTTGGGATTAAAAATCCCGGTAGGATCCCATGCCGTTTTCAATGCACGAAACATTTCATAGATTTCTTCCCCTACCATGTACGGAATAAATTCACCACGTAATCTGCCGTCACCATGCTCTCCACTTAAAGAACCTCTGTATTTTTTTACAAGCGTGGCAATCTCTTGTAAGATAGTTTTAAAAAGTTGGTTGCCCTCTTGAGTTTTTAAGTTGAGAATAGGGCGCAAGTGTAATTCTCCAGTTCCTGCATGAGCGTAATGTACACAGCTTAAATTATATTTTTCTAGCGTTTTATTAAACTCTTTAATGTAAGCAGGTAGCTCACGAACGGTTACAGCCGTATCTTCTATTACAGGCGCAGGTTTCGAATCACCCGGAATGTTAGATAATAAACCCAGTCCGGCTTTTCGAAGTTTCCAAACTTTAGCACAATCTTCACCAAAAAGCAAAGGAAAATGATAACCTAAATGCTCTTGCTGCAATTGTTGTGTAAGCGCATGCGCTCTTTGTTTTACCGCTTCTTCAGTAGTATCGAAAAGCTGAATTACCAACAATGCAGCAGGGTCACCTTCTATAAAAAAACGATTTTTTCGATGTTCGTGACTTTCTTTGGTGCAGTCAAGTATAAATCTATCCATTAATTCAACTGCGCCAGGATCAAAATCGAGTGCACTCAATGTAGCTTCTAATGATTGGTATAAATCGGTGAAATGAACACATAACAACCCTTCTACCGGTGGTGGAAGGGGAACCGTTTTTAATTTTATTTGGGTGATAAAACAGAGTGTTCCTTCACTGCCAGCAATTAATTGAGAGAAATTAAAGGGGGTTTTCTTGGTAGGATCCCAAATCTCACTTTGCATTAACATATCTAATGCATAGCCATGATTTCTTCTTGGGATTTCAGCTTTTGGGAATTTTTCACGGATGAGTTGTCTGTTCTCATCAACCGATAGCAATTGATTTATTTGTTGATAAATGCTTTGTTCTAAGGCCGAAATTGTGTTCGTACCGTTAAGTTTTTGTTCAAACTCTAACAAAGAAAGATTGCTAAAAGTAACTTCATGACCATCGGCTAAAAGTGCTTTAATTTCAATAATGTGCTCGCGGGTAGATCCGTATTTTACAGAGTTAGAACCACACGAATTGTTGCCCACCATGCCACCAATCATAGCGCGATTAGCAGTAGAAGTTTCTGGGCCGAAAAGGCGACCTAACGGTTGTAAGTAGTGATTAAGTTCGTCTCTAATTACTCCGGGCTCAACAGTTACAGAGAGATCATTTGGGTCAAATTCGATGATTTTGTTGAAATGTTTCGAAACATCGACCACAATTCCGTTGCCTACCACTTGCCCAGCCAATGATGTGCCCGCTGTTCTGGGAATAAGGCCAATTTTTTCGCTGTTAGCAAAAGCAATGAGTTTTTTTAAGTCATTTACGTTTTTTGGAAAAGCTACTGCTGTTGGAATTTCACGGTAGGCAGAAGCATCGGTTGCATAAATAATACGCGTTGAAGAATCGAATGCAACAGTGCCATCTAACTGATTGGCCAGCAGAGTGAGTTTATTTTGATCCATAAAAAACGCAGTAAAGGTAAGTGCGCAATTAGATGCACTTAAAATAATCGAAAGGCTCTAAACAATCTTTACAGCGGTAGAGTGCCTTGCAAGCCGTAGAGCCGAATTGAGAAATCATTTCGGTGTTTTGCGATTTGCAGTGCGGACATTTTACTTGCTTAGGCTCACCAGTAAGCAGGCTTTTATCTGAAGATTGCTCTTCTGGTGGTGCAATGCCGTATTCTTCTAGTTTTTGCTTTCCTTTTTCGGTAAGCCAATCGGTTGTCCAGGCGGGGTGTAGCACTTCTTGAACTGAAATTTCAGAAATTCCATGTTTGTTTAAACATTTAATAATTTCTGCCTCAATAGTTTGCATGGCCGGACAACCAGAGTATGTAGGCGTTAAATCGATAGAAACGGAGTTTTTTTCGTCTACTTCGATTCTTCGAACAACGCCCATATCCATAATGGTAAGAACAGGAATTTCAGGATCTGTTACTTCTTCTAGCCATTCGGCTATTTGTTGTTCAAGATGTTGGGTTCCTACCATAAATAAACAGTTTTTACCAAGTTGCTTCAGGGTGGCAACGTGGTAGATGTTGCATTTCGGCTAAAATAAAGCCTAAGTGCTCAGAGTGTATTCCTTTTAGTTTGCCGCCAGATTGCATCCATTGGTCGTCTCCGGGGTAGGTTAAAGTAGCCTCGGCAAGCACCTCTTTTACTTTTTGTGTCCAAAGAGGTTTAATTTTCGATAGGTCAGGAGCAATTCCAGCTTCAATAAGTTGGGTATCCACTTCATCCATATCGAACATTTCGCCCGTATACATCCAAAGCTCTTCTAGAGCATCTTCCATTCTTTGGTGACTTTCTTCGGTTCCGTCTCCTAAGCGAATCACCCATTCTGAATTATGGCGCAAATGGTAGGTTACTTCTTTTAACGATTTTGCTGCAATGGCTGCTAATTGAGCATCTTTCGATTTAATTAGCTCGTTTAAATAGTAGTAATGAAACGTATCGAATAAGAAAGAGCGCATAATGGTGTTGCCCCAGTCTCCATTCGGACGTTCGGCAATTAACAAGCTTCTAAATTCTCTTTCTTCACGGAAATACGCCAATTTATCTTCGTTTCTACCTTGGTCTTCTACTTTTCCGGCATAGTCTAGGTAGGAACGCGCTTGCCCCACTAAATCGAGGGCAATGTTGATTAGAGCAATATCTTGTTCTAATTTGGGTCCATGGCCGCACCATTCAGACATGCGGTGACCAAGAATTAAAGAGGTATCTCCTAAACGGAGGGTATATTCAAAAAGCGCTTCTTGCTGTGTCATTCAAAAAAGTTCAAAAAAGATTCAAAAGATCAAAAAGCATGTAAATTACATGTGACCTACTTCGTCTGGAATATCGTAAAACGTTGGATGACGATAAATCTTATCGTTCGCAGGATCAAAGAAAGCACCCTTATCTTGAGGTTGAGAAGCGTGAATGTGGTTAGATTCTACCACCCAAATGCTTACACCTTCCATTCTGCGAGTGTATACATCACGAGCATTTTCAATGGCCATTTGTTCGTCTGCCGCATGAACGCTGCCTACGTGTTTATGACTTAATCCGTTTTTACTTCTAATAAAAACCTCCCATAGAGGCCATTCTGTGTTATCTGACATAAAAATACCTTTAATCAATCTAATTTATGCAGCGCTCTGTTGAGCTTCTTTTCTTTTGCGTTGTTTTTCTGCGTAAGCGTTGGCCGCTTCACGTACCCAAGCTCCGTTATCTTTTGCAGCTTGGCGAGCTCTTAAACGCTCACGATTCATTGGGCCGTTACCTTTGATAACATTCAAAAACTCGTCCCAGTTAATTTCACCAAAATCGTAATGGCCACGCTCTTCGTTCCACTTTAAATCTGGATCGGGAATGGTAAGGCCTAAATATTCGGCTTGAGGAACGGTTTTGTCAATAAATTCTTGGCGAAGTTCATCGTTTCCTTGTCGCTTAATTTTCCAAGCTAACGATTGTTGGCTGTGTGTAGATTCTGCATCACTAGGGCCAAACATCATTAAAGACGGCCACCACCAGCGGTTAAGGGCGTCTTGCGCCATTTGTTTTTGCTTGGGAGTACCTTTCGCTAAGGTCATTACAATTTCATAGCCTTGGCGTTGGTGAAAGCTTTCTTCTTTACAAATTCTTACCATGGCTCTACTGTAAGGCCCATAAGATGTTCGCGTAAGCATAACTTGGTTTTGAATAGCGGCACCATCTACTAACCAACCTACGGTTCCTATATCTGCCCAAGTAAGCGTTGGGTAGTTAAAAATGTTAGAATATTTAGCTTTTCCAGTATGTAAATCGTCTACCGTATCTTCTCTTCGAGCACCGAGCGTTTCTACAGCGCTGTATAGGTATAAACCATGCCCAGCCTCGTCTTGAACTTTGGCTAAAAGAGCAACTTTTCTTCTTAAAGAAGGAGCGCGAGTAATCCAATTAGCTTCAGGAAGCATACCCACTACTTCAGAGTGTGCGTGCTGCGAAATCTGGCGAATGAGCGTTTTTCTGTATTCATCCGGCATCCAATCTCTTGCTTCTATCTTCTCTTCAGCATCAATCTTTTTTTCAAACTCTTCGTTAAAGTTTATTGTATCGCTCATAACTTTACATTTTCAATCACAAATCTATTTAAAAAACGCGTAGTTTAAGTAAGTGTTTAAACTTGAAGTGAAGAACATCACTAATATAGAATTGTTCTTTTTTACTTAAGAATTAGATTTGCGAGGCAATCCAAAGAAAATTATGGCAAAATTTCATTCGTTAACCGTTCAAGATATTCGTAAAGAAACACCAGATACTGTTTCTGTTTCCTTTGATGTTCCTCAAGAACTTGAGAACGATTATAAATTTATTCAAGGTCAGTACCTTACTCTGAAAACCCTCATTGATGGCGAAGATGTAAGAAGATCGTATTCGATTTGTGTTTCGCCCAACGATGGCGAATTGAGAGTTGCTGTAAAAAAAGTTCCCGGAGGTAAGTTTTCAACTTATGCCAACGAAAAATTGGCTGTTGGAGATGTGTTAGATGTGATGACTCCAACTGGCAAGTTCTACACAGAAGTAGCTGAAAACAACAAGAAAAACTATGTTGCTTTTGCTGCTGGGAGCGGAATTACCCCCATTATGTCGATCATGAAAACAGTATTAGAGCAAGAGCCAAATTCAGAGTTCACTCTTTTCTATGGGAACAAACATTCGGGTTCTATCATTTTTAAAGAGCAGATTGAAGACTTGAAAGACGTTTACACCAATCGTTTTTCGGTTTATCACGTGCTTTCAAGAGAGCAAACAGGTGCCGATTTGTTTTACGGTAGAATAGACGAAGAAAAGTGCTCTATTTTTTGCTCTAAATTGTTCGATCCCAAAAAGGTAGATGAATATTTTCTTTGTGGCCCTGAGACCATGATTCGATTGGTGAGCAAAGAATTAGAAGTAGCGGGAGTAGACAAAGACAAAGTGCATTTCGAATTATTTACTTCACCAGCCCAACTAGAAGGAGCCAAACAAGCCAAAGCACAGCAAGAGACTACCAACGATGTAGACCACGCAAAAATTACTCTTCAAATCGATGGCGATAAGTCTACTTACGAACTACACGATAAAAACACAACCATTTTAGATAGTGCACTCGATGCTGGCTTAGATGTTCCGTTTGCTTGTAAAGGCGCTGTTTGTATGACCTGTAGAGCTAAACTTAAATCAGGAGAAGCAAGAATGGATTTAAACTATTCGCTTACCGATGATGAGGTGAAACAAGGCTATATCTTAACTTGCCAAGCTCACCCAACTACGCAAGAAATTGAAGTTAGTTTTGACGATTAAGAATCAATAAAATCGTTTCGATTATTCATGGAATCTCTTTTTAAAAAGCACCAAGAATTGCTTGAGCGCGCTGTAAAAGCGGTACACGAGCGAACATTTTATACACCTTATCCAGAACATTTTAAGGCCTACCCAGAAGAGGGGTTCGAAGAGGCTAAAAAGTGGTTCCTACAGATAAAAGAAACGAAATTTGAATTGCCAGCCACCCTGGCGCTTTCTTGGGCGGGGGAAGAAAATTCGCCCTTCACACAAGAAAACTTGGGGATTAAGTATCCGTTTTTGCCTACCGAGTTATTGGTAGAAAATGCTGAAAAAGCGCGCAAAGACTGGAAATCGATTGCCGTAAATTCTCGTGCCGGTTTTTTGGTAGAAGTGCTCGAACAGATGAAAAAACTTTATTTTCATCTTGCAATAGCAACTGAGCACACAGCGGGTCAGAGTTTTATGATGGCTTTTCAAGCTAGTGGGCCGCACTCAGCAGATCGTGCGCTAGAAGCTGCTGCCTTGGCGTGGAGCGAATTATCCAGATTTCCAAGAGAAGTTATTTGGGAAAAACCCATGGGTAAATTTTCGATTCAACTCGATAAAGAATTTAAACCCATCGGAAGAGGTGTAGGCCTTGCAATCGGTTGTTCCACCTTCCCGATTTGGAATTCGATACCCGGGATTTTTGCCAACATCATGGCGGGCAATCCCGTAATTGTAAAGCCGCATTCGAAATCAGTTTTGCCCATGGCTTTATTCATCCGCCTCTTGCGTGAATTGGCCATCTCGGTAGGAACCAATCCTGACATTATTCAACTAGCCATAGACCAAGAAGGAACCACCCGAACCGAAGAATTTGTGAGCCATAAAAAGGTGAAATTGATCGATTACACGGGAAATTCAACTTTTGGTGATCGAGTAGAAGCTTCTGGAAAAATTACATTCACAGAAAAAGCTGGAGTGAATTCTGTATTGCTCGATAGTGTTGCTGAAATAGAGCCTGTGCTTCAAAACTTGGCTTTTTCAACTATTTTGTATTCTGGTCAAATGTGCACATCGCCTCAGAATTTTTACCTGCCAGAAGATGGAGTTAAAACTTCAAATGGAGTGATTTCTGCAGAAGAGGTGATCACTTTATTTAAAAAGGCGTTGCATTCTGCGGTGAATCATCCGAAAATTGGCCCTGATACGTTGGCTGCTGTTCAAAACGAAGCAACTGTTCAACGCGCTCATCAACAAGAGGGTTATTCGGTAGAGTTGAGTGCCGAGGTAAAAGAATTACTAGGGAATAGAAGGTATTCGGTTCCTACCGTTAACGAATTAAACGCCAAAGATGCTCGTGCTCATGAAGAACTTTTTGGACCCATTGTAAACCTAATTAAGGTGAAAAATAGCCATGATGGATTGCAAAACATGGTGAATTTGATTGAACAAAAAGGGTGTATAACCACCGCTGTGTATACAACTAATTCTGTTTTTAAAGAGCAGGTGAAAAGTGATTTAGAAGATGTAGGAGCCGGAGTTTCTTTCAATTTAACGGGCTACATTTGGGTGAATCAAGCGGCTGCTTTTTCAGATTTTCATGTGAGTAGCGGTAATGCAGCTGGTAACGCAACGTTTGTAAATCCTGAATTTGTAAACAAGCGATTTTACTGGGTGGGGCACCGAGAGTTAAGGCAATAATATCGTGAACTTATTAATCAGTTAACACGTTTATTGCTCTTGATGTAACACATTTGCCGTTTGTTACCTAGAGCAAGTGAAAGAAGGAAAAAGCATACAAACCAAGTTATTGTTAGGATTTATCAGCAGCACCATTTTTGTGTTGGCCGTTGTTGGTTTTTCTATCGTTTTCTTAAACAAAGCTGAACGCGTTCGTTCGGTAAAAGATCAAATTATTGATTTAAATACGCGTCTTTATAATCTTCGGGATATAGAGAACCAGTTTTACGAATTCAATAATCTCAGCGAAGACTTTTTTAACAGTGGTTCTGATTTAATTACCATTGAATACGAATACGAGTTTGACGAGCTTCGTTCTGGACTCAATGCACTAATTCAATCGAAAGAATTGGGCGAAGTGAAGAGGGAACAGCTTACGAGTATTGATAGTATGCTTTTGCAGTACAACTTGTTGTTTAATTCGTTGAAAGAACAAGTACAATTTCGCGGATTCAAAAACAACGGTTTAGAAGGTGAAATGCGTAGGTATGCCCACGAGCTAGAAGACGAGAATAACGCCATTAACAGTGTTGATTTGCTGATGCTTCGAAGGCATGAGAAAGATTTTTTCTTGCGAGGAGAAAGTGAGTACCTCGATAAATTTAACTTGCTAAGCCACGAGATTACCGAAGATTTAAAAAGTCTAAATGCTCAAGAAGATCTGAATAGACTTGAGCTGTATGCTGAGAGTTTTAATAGTGTGGTAACTGCTGAAATGAAGATAGGAACCGCTCCTAACCGTGGCATTAGAGGGAACCTAAAATCGTTAAGTGATAAGATTTCTCAAGAGTTTTCTACGTTTAACAATGGTGCCCAAGAAGATATTTCGAAAAGAATTTCGAGCATAGAAAATTTCTACTTCGCAAGCATTGGATTAAGCCTTTTGTTTAGTCTGGTATTGGCTTTTTATCTTTCGAATGCGTTGGCTAAACCGTTAAGAGAAATTGCTTTGAGGATCAGAAAGTTCGATTTTAACGATGTTAAAAACCGCAATAAAATTGAAATCGACACCACTACAGAAGAGTTTATTATTCTTTCAAACTCTTTCAATAGCTTAATTTCTTTACTCGCAGAGCAGATTAGTTTGGTAGATGCGAAGGGCAAAGAAATTCATGAGCAAAATAAAAAGTTACAGAATATTGCGAACGAACTGAAGGCTTCTAACAATGTAAAAGACAAGTTTTTTTCCATTATTTCTCACGATTTAAAAGGCCCTATTGCCAATATGGGTGTTTACTTAGAAGCCTTGGCAGAAGATACCGATACCTTTACCAAAGAAGAATTAAAAATATTTGCTACTAAGCTGTTAGGATCCGTAAACAACTTAAACGAGTTGATGGAAAACCTGTTAGAATGGTCGAGGTCTCAAACAGGTGTAATTCAATTTAGACCAGAGAGTATCGATCTTAGAAAGCTGATTCTTTTCAATAAAGAATTAGGAGATTCTAGAGCGTTGGTAAAAGATATTGAGATTGAAGTTGAGGTTCCGAAAGGGTTAAAAGCTTTTGCTGATAAAAATATGGTAGATTTTATCTTGAGAAACCTAATTTCTAATGCCGTAAAGTTTACTCCCCGAAACGGAAAAATTTGGATAAAGGCCATAGTGAACAATGGTCAAATCGAAGTTTCTGTGAAAGACAACGGAATTGGAATTCCAGGAGAATCGAAATCGAAAGTGTTTAAATCTACCGAACATATTTCAACCTACGGAACAGCAGACGAGAAGGGCACAGGATTAGGTCTAATGTTGTGCAAAGATTTTGTGGAAAGGAACCGAGGCGATATTTGGCTCAATAGCGAAGTTGGAAAAGGAACACGCGTTACTTTTTCTTTGCCAACTAATCATTAAAATTGCTCAACAATTCGGGAATATGTTAATATTGTACTGAATCAAATTCTTCTACATTATGATGAGTAAATTATCAAGATTATTTGCCATTTTAGTAATCTTAACTATTTCAAAAACAGGTTTTTCACAAGATGAAGAGTCGTTAAAAGAATTCATTAACCGCTTCTATACTGATTTTATTTCAAACGAATCAGAATCACTTCAATCAGAACGCTTCGAAAGTTTCTTTGTGCCTCAGTTTCAGGGTACAGATGTAGAAGTAGATCTAAACGGAGATGTAGAAGTAATCGATTTAGATTTAGGAGCTATCGTTGAGATGTATAGCCGCTACCGTAAGGTGTCTGGTTTAGATATCAACTTCAATATCACCAAGTTTAATACAGTGGCTATTAAAGGGGCTACTGGAGTAGCTAGTTTCGAGGTTGACTTTGAATTATCTAAAAACGGTGCAACCATGAGTAAGGGCCAACAAATGGTTTCACTTACTGCAAAAAGACGAGGCGACTCTTGGCAGATTTCTTTCATTAATCGTTTATATGTTCAGTCTCAAGTTTATTCAGGAACGTGTGTTTGCGACATCTTTACACAAGGTTCAGACAACTTTGCTACTTTCTTAACCGTGCCAGACGGGGATTCTTACCTAACTTCAAGCGATCGTTTTGAAATTATTGGAGATGCTGAGAATCGCTTTGTTCGTGTAAACGGTTCAGATGTATTTCAGTGGAACACAACAACTAACAAGGTAATGGTAGAAGAAACGGAGCTAGGTGTAGCGCGTTTGCCAGAGACAGCCATCAAGTTAATTTTAAAGAATATGAACACAGAGAAGTGTCAATCTGTAACTTCGCAGAATTAAAAATATTCTTTAAAGTATAGAGTATGGGTTTAAAAGGAACCAAACTGTATTCGATTTTCACCATGACTTGTCCGAAATGCCACGAGACAAAGCTTTTTAAAAACAGTAATCCCTACAATTTCAGTCAGATTTTCGACATGCCACAGAGCTGCGACAAATGCGGGCAAAAAATTGAAATGGAACCTGGCTTTTTCTACGGAGCTATGTACGTGAGTTACGGTGTAAGTATTGCTTACTTAGTTTCAATTTGGGTGGCCATGTTTGTGCTTTACCCTGAGTTTACCACCACACAGTATTTAGTTTTAGCCATTGGCTCTTTGTTGGTGCTAACACCTTACTTCTTTAGATTAGCCAGAGCCATCTGGATTAATTTATTTGTGAAGTACGAAAAGGATGCTATTGCTCAGTGGGAAAAACAGAAATAGAATTCAGTTGTAAAACAAAACAAAAAAGCCGGGCATGCCCGGCTTTTTTTATGCATTGTATAAAAGTAACTGTTATAAAGATGCGCTAGAGGTAGGCATTTTTCGGTCTACTTTTTTAACAAGTCCTTGAAGAACTTTACCAGGCCCAACTTCTATAAATTCGCTAGCACCATCTTGCATCATTTGCTTTACAGTTTGTGTCCATTTTACAGGAGCCGTAAGCTGTGCAATTAAGTTGGCCTTAATTTCTTCTTTATCAGAAATGGCCGTTGCAGTTACATTCTGATAAATTGGGCAATTTGGAGTAGAAAATGGAGTGTTATTAATTGCTTCAGCTAATTCTTGTCGCGCTGGTTCCATCAATGGAGAGTGAAAAGCACCACCAACTGGCAATACTAAAGCTCTTTTTGCACCAGCTTCTTTCATCTTTTCGCAGGCTTCTTCAATTGCTTTAACTTCACCAGAAATCACCAATTGACCAGGACAGTTATAATTGGCGGCCACTACGGTTCCTTCAATTGAATTACATACTTCTTCAACAACATTATCTTCTAATCCCAAAACGGCTGCCATGGTAGAAGGAACCGCTTCACATGCTTTTTGCATAGCGTTTGCACGTTGTGCTACCAGTTTTAATCCGTCTGCAAAAGAGAGGGTTCCGTTCGCAACTAAAGCAGAAAATTCACCTAAAGAATGACCCGCCACCATGTCTGGAGTAAACTGGTTGCCTAATGCTTTGGCAAGAGCTACCGAATGCAAGAAGATAGCAGGTTGTGTAACGTTTGTTTGTTTTAATTGCTCATCGGTTCCTTCAAACATAATGTCTGTAATACCAAAACCGAGAATTGAATTGGCTTCTTCAAAAATCGACTGAATTTCAGTAGAAGATTCAAAAAGGTCTTTACCCATTCCAGAGAATTGAGCTCCTTGACCAGGAAAAACGTATGCTTTCATCTTTTTCTTCGTTTTTAATTTCCGCTCCAAAGATAGTTTTATCGAAAAAGGCACGATAAATTTTACACTTACTGATTCGTGCTATCTTTGTTTTTCAAAATACAATTATGATAGTAGTTACTGGTGCTGCCGGTTTTATTGGCAGCTGCATGATAGAGAAATTGAACCAAGAGAATTTTGTAGACATTATTGCTGTTGACGATTTTAGCAATAATGAAAAGAACAAAAATCTTGAAGGTAAAACAATCCAAGAAAAAGTTCATCGAAACGATTTTCATACATGGTTAGATGAGAATCAGCGAGATGTTCAATTTATTTTTCATATCGGGGCGAGAACAGACACTACTGAATTTGATAAAGATGTGTTTGATCGATTAAACCTTAACTACACCAAAAAGGTTTGGAGCCAATGTGTAGAGTATGGCCTTCCGTTGGTGTATGCATCATCTGGAGCTACTTATGGTTTAGGGGAACATGGTTATGAAGATAGCCATGAAATAGTAGATCAATTGAAGCCACTGAATCCTTACGGTGATTCGAAAAACGATTTTGATAAGTGGGCAGTAAAACAAGAAAAGAAGCCTTTCTTTTGGGCAGGTTTAAAGTTTTTCAATGTTTATGGTCCTAATGAGCACCACAAAGGCAGAATGGCTTCGGTGATTTGGCATACTTTTAATCAAATTCAGAAAACGGGAGGCATGAAACTTTTTCAATCGCATAATCCTGATTTTAAAGATGGAGAGCAACAAAGAGATTTCGTGTATGTAAAAGACGTAGTAAACGTGCTTTATTTTCTAATGCACAACAGAGAGCACAGTGGTATTTACAATTTAGGAAGTGGTAAAGCGCGTACATTCTTAGATTTGGCTACCTATACTTTTAAAGCACTCGGGAAGGAACCCAACATCAGTTTTATTCCTACTCCAGAAGATATTCGAGATAAGTACCAATATTTTACAGAGGCAGATATTACAAAACTCAGAAGTATTGGCTACACAAATCAATTCTACACACTTGAAGAAGGAGTAGAAGATTATGTGAAAAACTATTTAATGACCAATCGCTATTACTAAAGCGATTGCTTTAATTGATGAAGAAAAGAGCGGATATCTTTTAATCGTTGTACAATCTGTGCATGATTAATGGTCTCTGCTCTGTTTTCTTTTAATTTCTTTTTGGCTCCTTCTAACGTAAAACCTCTTTCTTTTACCAAATGATAGATAACGTGTAAGTTATCTACATCATCTTTTGTAAATAAACGGTTTCCTTTTTTATTCTTTTTGGGTTTGATGATGTCAAATTCCTTTTCCCAAAACCGAATTAAAGAGGTGTTTACATCAAATATTTTGGCTACTTCACCAATAGAGTAGTAAAGCTTTTCAACCTGCTTTTCTTTGTAAGGCATTAATCGAAAGATTGATTAGCGGTGCTCGAAAGTTCAATCATCAAGTCGTACTCAGCAGGCGATAAATCGTTACTGTAAAAGTGAACTGGATTAATTTTATTACCGTCTTTTATTACTTCGTAATGCAAGTGCGGCCCCGTACTTCTTCCTGTATTTCCTACTTCACCAATAACATCACCGCGTTTTACTTTTTGCCCTACACGAACATTGTATTTGTGTAAGTGAGCATAGAGCGTTTTATACCCATATCCGTGGTCAATCACAATGTGCTTACCGTAGCCATTTTGGTTGTAGTCAACTTCCACCACTTTTCCGTCTCCTGTACTATAAATATCTGTACCGGTAGGAGCCGTAAAATCCATACCCGTATGCATCATACGAGTTTTGTAAATCGGATGAATACGCATACCGTAACCAGAAGCCATTCGGGTTAAATTTTCGTTGCTTACAGGTTGTATGGCCGGAATGGAAGCAAGCATCTTCTCTTTCTTCTTAGCCATGTCGTACACCTCGTCTAAACTTTTCGACTGAATGTAGATTTGCTTGGCAAGCTGGTCAATCTTCTTGGTAGTTTGAATCACCATTTCAGATTTACCAAAATTCTCTAAATGTTCGTAGCGGTTGGCACCACCAAAACCGGCTTTTCTAATGTTATCAGGAATCGGCTCTGCCTCGAAAATTGCTCGGTAAACATTGTTGTCTCTGTTCTGAACATTTTCGAGAACAGTACTCATCTGGTTTAATCGACTATTCAAAATTTCGTATTGCAAAGAAAGCTGCTCGTTTTCACGCTTCAACTGTTTTTCTTTCGGAGAGTCAAAAAAAGTATAGAAAAGAGCAATAAAAAGAATAGCAAACACGAAACCAGTCGCTATATACGAACTTACCTTTAAAAGTCTGTCTTTCAGGGTAAGTTCTGCTTTCTCGTAGGTGAGGGTTTTAGGATTGTATCTGTACTTCGCTTTCGCCATTTTCACAAAAATCTTCAATAGCCAAAATTAAAGAATAAAACTACTTTTGCAATTCCATGAAAAACTACCTTAACAAACCTTAACAACGCACTATTTATGCAGTGGACAGCGGCAAAAATAAGATCTCAGTTTTTAGAATATTTTGAGCAAAAACAGCATCAAATTGTAGAAAGTGCTCCTATGGTAGTAAAAGGAGATCCTACCTTGATGTTTATAAATGCAGGAATGAACCAGTTCAAAGATATTTTCTTGAACAATTCAGATGCAAAATATCCACGAATTACAGATACCCAGAAGTGTTTACGCGTAAGTGGTAAGCACAACGATTTAGAAGAGGTTGGGGTAGATACCTATCACCACACAATGTTCGAAATGTTAGGGAACTGGTCGTTTGGAGATTACTTTAAAGAAGAAGCCATCGAATGGGCATGGGATTTACTCACTAACGTTTACGGAATTGATAAAGACAGAATCTATGTTACCATTTTTGAAGGAGACGAGTCTGAAAACACCTCGCTCGACACTGAAGCTCAAAACTTTTGGTCAAAATGGATAGATTCAGACAGAATATTGCCTTTTGGTAAAAAAGATAATTTCTGGGAAATGGGAGATACGGGGCCTTGCGGACCTTGTTCTGAAATTCATGTAGATATACGCTCAGAAGAAGAACGAAACAGAGTAGACGGCAAGGAACTTGTCAATCAAGATCACCCACAAGTGATCGAAGTTTGGAATTTGGTATTTATTCAATACAACCGATTAGCTTCAGGTGAATTAAAATTACTACCCGCTACTCACGTAGATACAGGTATGGGATTTGAGCGCCTTGCTATGGTGTTGCAAAACAAGAAATCGAACTACGACACAGATGTTTTCTCTCCATTGATTGAAAAATTAGTGGCTATTTCTGGTGTAGACTATCAACAAACACAATCGAAAAGTGATATTGCCATTCGGGTAATTGTTGATCACATTCGCGCTATCTCCTTTGCTATTGCAGATGGCCAATTACCAAGTAATACTGGTGCAGGTTACGTAATCAGAAGAATCTTAAGACGTGCTGTTCGTTACGGTTATAGTTTCTTAAATCAGAAGGAACCGTTTCTACATCAATTGGTGAGCACCTTAGAATCTGAAATGGGTCATCAATTCGAAGAACTTTCTAAGCAAAGGGAACTAATTGAGAAGGTAATTAAAGAAGAAGAAGAAGGCTTTTTGAAAACTCTTCAAAGAGGGATTCAGCTTTTTAACGATTACAAAGAGAATCACGCTCAAGTGAAAGGGGAATTCGCCTTTGAATTGTACGATACTTTTGGTTTTCCAATTGATCTTACTCAACTGTTAGCTGTTGAAAATGGTTTGTCTGTAGACATCGAAGGATTTAATAAAGCGTTAGCAGAACAAAAACAGCGTTCGAGAAAAGCCACCACACTGAAAGCAGGAGATTGGGTGGTTTTAGAAGAAGATGATGTTGAAGAGTTTGTAGGCTATGATTACACTACCGGAAAAGTAAAGATTACACGTTACAGATCGGTAGAAGCAAAAGGCAAAACTACTTACCAATTAGTCTTTAACTTAACTCCTTTTTATCCAGAAGGCGGGGGGCAAGTTGGAGATACCGGTTACATCGAATCTGAAAACGGTAAAGTAGCGATTACGAATACGCGCAAAGAGAATAACCTGATTGTTCACTTCTCAGATGCACTGCCAGAAAACCCAGCCGATGAATTCACTGCTTTTGTAAATGTTGAAAAACGCCAACAAACCACAGCCCACCATACTGCTACTCACTTATTGCACCATGCTTTAAGAATGTTTTTAGGAACGCATGTTGAGCAAAAAGGTTCTTTGGTTAAGCCCGAAGCTCTTCGTTTCGATTTCAGTCATTTCGAGAAGGTCAGTACGGAGCAGCTTCAAGCCATTGAGAAATGGGTAAACGAGAAAATACGAGAGAATATACCGCTCGTTGAGCAGAGAAGAATCCCCATCGAAGAAGCAAAAGAATCTGGAGCACTCATGCTATTTGGTGAAAAATATGGAGACGTTGTTCGCGTAATTGGCTTTGGAGATTCTAAAGAACTTTGTGGTGGAACGCATGCTCAAGCCACAGGTGAGTTAGGTTTATTTAAGATAGTTAGTGAAAGTGCTTCTGCTGCGGGTATTCGAAGAATTGAAGCCATAACAGGAGTTGCTGCAGAGCAACGTGTAACTAAAAACGAACAACTCATTCAAGACATACAAACGCTTTTAAAAAATAATAAAGATCCGAAGAAAGCAATAGAGAACTTGCTAGCCGAAAATCAAGAATTAGGTGCTAAGATTGCCGCGTTTGAGCAACAAAAGCAACAAGAAGTTAAATCGAACTTATTAGATAAAAAGCAAACAATCAATGGAATTTCATTTATTGGAGCCATTGTAGATCTAGATGCTGCAGGTGCTAAGAATGTGATTTTCCAGATGAAGTCAGAATTGACAAATTGCATTGTTTTATTGGGTTCTAAGGGTGAAAAACCTGTTCTTTCGTTGTTTATTGATGAAGAATTGGTGTCAACAAAAGACCTGAATGCAGGAACCATTATTCGAGAACTTGCTAAAGAAATCAAAGGAGGTGGCGGTGGTCAACCGTTTTTTGCTACGGCAGGAGGTAAGAATCCAGATGGGTTGCCAGCTGCCATCGAGAAAATGAAAAAGCTTCTCGAAGACGCTTAAATTTTTTTTGAAAGATTTTTAAAACAAAAAAGTCGATTAGCATGCTAATCGACTTTTTTGTTTCAGGATTTATGTAAATCCGTTTAGAAAACTGAAACTCGTTTAACTTGAGTTTCTTCGCCAATAGTAAGTCTAACAAAGTAGATTCCTGCTTCAATGTTATCTAAGCTAATTTCTTTAGCTACATTTCCACTGATTGAACCTAGTTCGTTGGTATAAACTAAACGACCTTGAACGTCTACAATTTCAACTAAAGCTTCTACTGAATTGCTAGCTGCAATGTCTAAGGTAAACTGTCCGTTGTTCGGGTTCGGGAAAATATCAAAACCGATTCCGCCATCGATATCGTTAACACTTGAAATGTTAGGCCCGATAGTGATGGTGTCGCTGTAAGTAGCCGTACCACACTCGTTGTTAACCGTTAAGGTTACTGTATAAGTTTGAGTAGTGAATGGGAAAATATGAGTAGGATTCGCCTCATTTGAGTACGTTCCGTCACCGAAGTCCCAAGCATAGTTAACCGCACCGTTCGCATTGCTAGTAAACTCTCCTGTTAAGAATGAGCGGTTCACCGTCCACGAAATATTCGATGGAATTGGAACTACGGTAGCTACGGTAGTGTCAGAAGAAACACAGCCAAACTGATCTGTAACAGTGATGCTATATACATCAGAAGATAAGATAGAAATAGTTTGGTTGGTAGATCCTGTACTCCAGTTATAGCTTCCAGAAATACCTGCATCTAAGAATTCAGGTGATCCTTCACAAATAATAGTAGAATCTTCTAATTGAACTTCAGGAGAAATAGTAACATTAATGGTGTCTATAGTAGAACACATGTTAGAATCTACTACTTCTACAGAATACTGTCCTGGAGCATTAAAAGCTATTGAGCTTGTAGTTTCACCTGTATTCCAGTTAAAAGTTGCGTTAGGAACGTTAGCACTAAGCTCAAAAGTTGCATCAGCACAGAAATTCGTGTCGTTTGGAAAATCAGGGCCTTGAGCGTTCACAACATTAAAGGTATCAATTGCAGTACCACATGAGTTGATGGCTTCGACTCTAAATACACCACCATTTTGAGCCATAAAAGTATTAATGGTGTCAACTACAGCGAACGAAATGGTTCCTGCTACCGTACTGGTATCTCTTGACCAAATAGCAGTATCAGCGAATGGAGCCGATAAAGGAATTATTTGGCCTGTACATAATCCGTAATCAGGCATTGAGAATTGATCTACAGGAGTAAACTCATCTGCACCAATGTCAGGAGTGTTTGCATCTCTCACTTGATGGTCGAAATCGATAGTGATCTCATTTAATGGAGTAGCCGAAGCATTTAATGAATCATTACATGGTTGTAACTTGAAAAAGTCTCCAAACATTGGATTAGCCGAAATTGACGTTCCATCATAGCCTGTTCCAGCTACCCAATCTTGTAGGGTGGTGTAAATGTTTCCATTGAACTCACCTGTTTGTCCGTTATCAACATAAATGTTGTTGTGTTCGGCACCATAAATTGATTGAATAGTGGTGTTGTCAAAGTAATACCCATATGATGGAGTTGACGCTCCCCATGTTGAGAAGTTATTATTAACGATTTCGTTAGCTGCACCACCTTGAATATTGGCAAAACTTGCTGTAATTCCCAAGTTGTTAGTTACGGCTACCGTATTGTTATAAAAATTCTGGAAATCACAACTAACCATGATAATACCAACAGCTTGACCCATATTCGAATTTGGGTTTCCTCCACGAATTTTGTTGTTGGCAAGAAGACCTTGGTCAGCATTGGTTCCTATACAATTTGCCATCTCAATAGCATTGTAGTTATTGTTCGATGCGCCATCGATTGAGAAATCGATATGGTTTCGAAGAATTTTTTGAGCACCATTTGAAGCCACCAATTGCATACCTCCGTAGAAGGCAGGATTAGCCGTTGTACTTACTTCAGATGAAGACATATAGTTGTCTGAAATCTCTATGTTCATTTGTGACTCTGCTCTAATGGCATAATAGTTAAACTCTAAGAACTCGTTATTCATAAATTTGTTACCTACTTCTAGAGCTGTGGCAGATGTTCCTTCCCACCAAACATGAGAACCACCAAATATGGTGTTGTTTGAAAAGGTGTTGTAATCATCTTCAGAGTTATCTGAGAAAATAGTAGAAATAGAGTTGTCGGTAACAGTTTGTGCTGTATCACCTTGAATATAACATCCGTCTACAAGGTTGCTATCAGAATCGTTGCCAAATACTAATACACGACCAGTTGGATTATGAAGCGTTAAATTAGTGATTTTGTAATGCGAAGCATTGTCTAAATTCAAAATCCAGTTGTCTCCTGAAGATCCCGTGTAAGTAATCGTATCATTTGCAGCTATACCCGATTGAGAGGTAAGCGTAATCGTTCTTGAACTACTCGCATTTGGAATGCTCGGTAGAGTTAATTGTTGATTCCAAGTAATGCCTACTGATTGAAAAATAACATGATCGCAAATACCATAAGTTACAGCATCGTCAATGGCTTCTTGAAAGTCGATGTAATCTCCACTACCACTGGGGTCAACTGTATAAACTCCTGCTAAACCGCCAATTAAAACTGTAGTAGCTGTATCGTTAAGCAAACTATCGTCTACTGAACCTCCATTCATTGTACCAGTAGTCCAAGCGCGAATTTGATCGCCTTCTTGGAAAGCATAACCGTTACCTAAATTTAGAGGGTTTTCTGAAGTGGTAGGAAGTAAAGTTCCTGTCCAGTTCATGGGAGTTTGTGGTATCCCATTCACTTCCCATTCAATGGTTGCAGATGTTAATGTATCAGTTCCAAAATTTCTAAGTTCTACAAAAACTGAATCATTAAATGTACAAGAAGGAAAGCTAGGCTTTAAAATAGTCGTAATACCAATATCGTTGGCATACGGGCTACTTCCTCCAAGAAATTCGTAGGTTACACTACCATTGAATTGTCTTGGATGGTTAATAGGAGAAGGTACATTACCTCCATACCCGTTATTAGTGCCCGTATAAATAGTGATGGTACCGTCTGTAAATACGGATTGATTGGCAGCGTTGTATGTAGTGTAAACCGTGTTACCAGTACTAGAATTTGGTATACCTACATAAAATCCATAATTACCTGGAGCAAGGGTAAGAGGTGTATTCAAAGTAATATTACTTAATACATTAGGAATGGTCCCGGTATTACCGATGGTGGTTGGAGAGTTTTGTAACAATACCCAACCATTAGCAGTTGAAATATTGGGCTGTCCATTAATAGCACCATTTGGGTTGTACCAAATATCAACCGTTGTTGCAGCTCCAATTGAACCATACAGAGCTGAGGCAATTTCAGTTACATTGATTGGTGTATTTGTTTCAAGATTAAAGGTTACTCCCTTAGAACCATTACCTCCGTTAAGAGGGGGAGATGTTACAACAGTGTTAGACTGCGCAAAAGAAGTTAGTCCAATTAGGACAAAGGTCAATACAGACGCAATGACGTGTAAGAGTTTTCTCATAAATTTTAAAATTGTGGTTATAACCTAACAAATATTGCAAAAAAAAGCCGAAACAAAAATTTAAAGTATAATTAATAAAAAAAGCCGCTTAATTAATAAGCGGCCTTTTTGCTAATAGAAGGAAATTACATCCTTAGTGAATGGTGATTTTCTTAATAGTCACCTGATCATTCATAGTGGTTTTTACCATGTAAATTCCGCTAGAAATGTTCTCCAAGTTGATATTGTATTGATTCAATCCGTTAATAGCATGGTTAGCTTGTTCCAATACAACTTGACCTTGAATGTTCATAACTTCTATTAGTAGTTCTCCGTTTTCTGCTGCGTTATATCCTACTACAAATTCTCCATTTGATGGGTTTGGATATACAGCCAAGCCAGCGTCAACACCTGTGATTTCAGCTAGGCCTGTAGAATTTGTTAAGTCTACGGTTACTTCACCTTCTGTTGTGAATGTTCCGCAAGCATTATTTATTGTTAGAGTTACTGTGAAAGTTCCTCCTGGCCATGGGAAAACGTGAATTGGGTTTTCATCAGAGCTAAATGTTCCATCACCGAAATCCCAAACCAAGTTATCGTAATCAGAAACCGTAGAAGTAAATGCAACGGTTAAGAACGAAATACTATCTGTGAATGATGCACTTGGAATCTGTGTAACCGTAACAAAGGTGCTGTCTTCACTCACACAACCAAATTGGTCGGTTACGGTAACAGAGTACGATCCTGAGTTAGAGATAGATACTGTTTGGGCTGTTGAACCCGTACTCCAGTTGTAGGTTCCAGGAATTGAAGCATCCAAAAATTCTACTCCACCATCACAAATACTCAAAGAATCTTCTAAATCTACTTCCGGAGATTCTGTTACTGTAGTAGTATCAGACATCATACATCCCCAAGCATCGGTCATTTCTAAAACATATACTCCTGGAGCATCCACTTCTATTTCAGAAGTTATTTCTCCATTGCTCCACATAAAGGTTCCATCAGCGGTTCCTGCCGATAACATAGTAACATCTCCAGGGCAAATATTGTCGTTGTTAGCCATGCTCAAAGAATGAGGGGCGTTAACAACAATAGAATCTGTTACTGTACCGCATGAAGTGATAGCTTCTACATAATATGTGTTAGGAGACTGAACTGTGTAAGTGTTGTTCGTGTCTAAAACAGTTGATGGATTCGACCAAATAGCAGTGTCTGCATAGAGTGCAGCTAAAGATAGAGTTGCGCCTGAACAAAGACCAGTGTCTGCCCCAATATCCCAGTTAGAAAGAGCGGTGTATTCATCTGCTCCAATATCTGCAGAAGAACCTCTCATTTGGCCATCAAAATCGGTAGGAACCAATGAACTTGACATTCCGTATCCATCTAATGAATCGTTACAAGGTCTCAATTCGAAAAGGTCGTTGAACATTGGATCTACTTCTTGGGTCATTTGATCGTAACCGGTTCCTAATACCCAATCTGCAAGGTTAGCATACGTAGTATTGTCTAGTTCAGCGAAAATAGCTGCATTCGAACGAACGTTATTGTAATCGCCTGTGTTGATGGCACCGCTTCCTAAAAATTCCATGGCGGTTCCTTCATTCATCATTTCTACAATGTTGTTTACAAAACTGTTGGTAGCACTGTTGTTACAGTAGTATCCGCGAGCGTTCGTATTGGTTGTATTAATCACAAGGGTGTTGTTCCAAAGGTTGGTAAAACCACCTTGAATCGTGTAAATTCCCCAATGATCGTCTGTAGATACCCCAGCACCTAAGTGAATTTTGTTGTTAGAAACTACACCTTGCTTTAAGGCCGAACCATCTAAATATCCTAGGTACATCCCGTATTGTGGCCATGCAGTGCTGTCTGCATCGATGTGATTTCCGTCAAAAATGGCTGCATTATCACAGTAATATGCCCAAATACCACGACCTGCTGTGTACGCTACATCAGATGCTATATAGTTGTTGCGAACTTGAGGACTGTCTTCGTAGTATAAACGAATAGAAGAGTAATAAGCATCGATAATTTCATTGCCTTGAATAATGGTTCCTTCTTCTAAAGAAGTGGTTCCTACCCCTTGCCAATAAAATCCGTAGCTACCACCATATACATAGTTATTTAAGAATTGGTTGTAGTTATCGTTTCCACCACCAGAGTAAACAACAGCATCGTTAGTACTGGTTGAGTTTTGTTGAGAACCAATAATGTGACAGCCTGAAATAATGTTATTATCAGATCCATTTTCCATGGTGATAACACGAGGGTCACTTGAAGCATTCATCAAGGTTAAGTTCTCGAATCTGAACCAATCTGCATCGTTAAAGTCGAGTACTTGTCCGTTTGCACCGCCCATTACATATAATGTATCAGTAGCTGGATTTCCTGAAGCTGAACGGAAAGTAACCGTACTTGAGTCTGACATAAATGGAGCTGTAGAAATCTCTAACATTTCGTTCCATGCGCCACCTTGTGATTCAAAAATTACGTGGCCGCAAGCACCGTAGGTCATCACATCGTTTAAAGCAGAAGTAAAATCTGTATAATCGCCACCACCGGCTAAATCGATAGTGTAGGTTCCAGATAAACCAGATTTAAGCGTCATTGCAGCTGTATCGTTTAATAAGCTATCGTCTGGAGTACCATTGTTAATAGATCCTGTGGTCCAAGCACGAATAATATCACCTTCTTGAAATGTGAAACCATTTCCTAAGTTCAAAAGATTTTCAGATTGGCCAGGAGCAACATTACCTGTCCAAGCAAACGTAGGTTGCATTACTCCATTAACTTCCCATTCTATGTCAACTTGACTTAAAGGGTTTGTTCCGAAGTTTTTAAGTTCCACAAAAACAGAGTCACCAAATGTACAAGAAGGCGCTGCTGGTTTAGCAATAGCAGCAATACCGGCATCGTTTGGTAAACCTGCAGTAAATTCTAGTTGCGCTTGCGGTTTATATGTATTCTGAGAATTTGGTGTAGAACCACACAAAGAAGTTACGTCACTTCTTGAATATCTAAAACCACTACTTGTTGAATAATACCGCGCAGTACCTGAAGAGTTCCAACTTGGGTTTACTAACTGATGACAGATTTCAATACCAATGTTGTCCGTTCCATTCCATTGGAAAGGAACATCTAGTTGAATCATATCGAAACCACCAGCAACTGGCGAATATGTAAAAGGGTTTTTTACCGTAGTCCAACCACCGGTTCCTAAAGCAGCAGCAACGTTTGTTTGCGTAACGTGTTTCATTTTAATGGTATAACCTGGCATATCGTAAATAGGCGATTGCACTACATAGAAACCTATGGCTTCTAAATCGGCCGAACCATTCACACCAGCAGCATTAATTTCTGAAGCAGTGTAAACAAATTGTTGAATAGAGTTTCGGTAAAAAATGTTGACTGGGCTGGTAGTTGTTGTAGTTGTAGTAGCGGTACCCGACCCAAGTTGAATTAATGTTTGCCCTGAGGAATCTACGGCAAAGCATAGCAAGGCCAGCGCACTTAGCGCCAGATTAAGGTAAAGTTTTCTCATAAGTATATCGTTGAAGTTTTCTAAACTACCCCAAACTTAGCTAATTTTAATTCGAGTGACAATACACTTAGAAAAATCTTTTTAGGCAAATTGCTGAACGTCTTTTTTAGAAATGGTCTCTCCTCCAAGAATAATAAGGCGTTCAATAACATTTCTAAGTTCACGAATATTGCCTGTCCACGGAAGATTTTTAAGTTCTTTTATGGCTTGATTATCAATGTTTTTAGTGGAAATTCCTTGTTCTTTACAAATCATTTCAGAGAAGTAAGGGGCTAAAATTTGAATGTCTTCTATGCGTTCTTTAAGAGCGGGAACTTCGATGTGAATTACACAAAGACGATGGTACAAGTCTTCTCTAAATTCCCCATTTTCGATAGCTTTTAACAGATTTTTGTTAGTGGCAGCAACTACCCTTGTATCAACTTTAATGTCTTTATCGCCACCTACTCGCGTAATTTTATGTTCTTGAAGGGCGCGTAATACTTTTGCTTGCGCACTAGGACTCATATCGCCAACTTCGTCTAAAAATAGAGTGCCACCACTGGCTTGTTCGAATTTTCCTTTGCGCTGTTTTACGGCAGATGTAAACGCTCCTTTTTCGTGTCCGAATAGTTCGCTTTCAATTAATTCGGCAGGTATTGCAGCGCAGTTGACTTCTATAAAAGATGATTTTGCACGTTGGCTTAATTCATGTATTTGCTTTGCTACTAATTCTTTTCCTGTTCCGTTAGGGCCAGTAATTAATACACGAGCATCGGTAGGAGCCACTTTTTCAATCATCGATGTTACCTTTTTAATGGCTTCAGATTCACCCATGATTTTAGAACCTTTGCTTGCGCTAATTTTTCGTTTGAGTGTTTTGGTTTCTTCCACTAATGAAGTTTTATCGAGCGCATTTCTAACGGTAACCAATAATCGGTTTAAGTCGAGAGGCTTTTCAATAAAGTCGTAAGCACCTTTCTTTAACGCTTCAACAGCTGTTTCAACTGTTCCATGACCTGTAATCATTACTACAGGAAGGTCGGGTTTTTTTAACTGTAAAAGTTCGAGGATTTCTAAACCATCTTTCTTGGGCATTTTAATATCGCAAAGCACAACATCGTATTCGTTGGCCACAGCTTCTTTTAATCCAGCATCACCATCTTCGCAAGATGTAACAGAGAATTTTTCGTATTCGAGAATTTCGGTAAGAGTATTTCTAATTCCTCTTTCGTCATCTATGATCAGAATTTTAGCCATGATTGCGCTTTATTTTTCTTTCAGTTCTGCCAAAACACCTTCTTTTAAGGCGTGGTCAGAGAAAGTAATCTTTTGAAATGTATTTTTATTCAGCACTGCCTTTACAAGAAGACTGCCAAAAACAATGTATTCTGCTCTCATCGTTGAGAGTCCTTTTATACTGAGTCTTTGCTCTAGATTGGTGGAAAGTAAATGGTGATGCAGTTGATTAAAATCTACAGTTGAAAACTGCATAGGCTGAGAAAAATCGGGTTCCTTCTGTGATTGATACGAAATCATAGAAGCGATAGATTCAAAAGTGCCAGAAGAACCAATAAGTTGTTGAGGTAAATGGGTCTGAATAGTTGACCAAAGATCAGAAAACAGGAAATTGATATGCTCATTAAGCTTTTCCATCTCGTTCTGCTGAATAGGGTCTGAGGTGGTAAAAGTTTCTTTTATACGAGAAACGCCAATAGGATAACTTTTTTTCCAGATAATATCCGTGCTATTGGCAATAACAAATTCGGTGCTACCACCGCCAATATCCATGATAAGTACATTTTGATGGGGGAGTTGTACAAATTGACGTACTCCTTTATAAATGTACTCAGCCTCTTGATCTCCGGAGATAGTTTTGATCTTTATACCCGTTTTCTCGAAAACAAGGCGAACAAATTCTTCACCGTTAGCAGTGGTTCTTACTGCGCTGGTAGCGAAAGCAAATGTTTCTTTGACTTGTAATTCGCTAATTTTTTCTTGAAAGTGTAAGAATGCATCGATGCCGCGCTGTAGAGCATCTGGCGCAATTTTGCCGGCATGTAAACCGCCTTTTCCCAATTTAACGGGGATTTTCTCTGAAAAAACACGGTTAAAACTTTCCTTTACCACTAATAGATGGAAGGTATTGGTTCCTACATCAATAATTGCTTTGTTACCCATTGTATTTAATCCACTTCCAGAGTTCGCGATAAGAGATTTTTTTGCCGTACATTAAAATTCCGGTGCGGTAAATACGAGCAGCCATCCAAACGGCACCTAAAAAGCCCACAACGAGCAAACCCATTGAGAGATAGAGTTGCCAAATTTCGTTACTATCGATGCCCATGGCGATTCTTACCATCATTACTATCGGAGAAGTTAGCGGAATAATCGAACCCCAAAAAGCAGCTGGTCCGTCTGGGTTTTGAATAATGGCAAAACTGAGCATGTAAGCCAGAAGCAGTGGTGCAGTAACGGGCAGCATAAATTGTTGCGTGTCGGTTTCGGTATCAACAGCTGCGCCAATGGCAGCAAAAAGGGCGCTGTATAAGAGATAACCACCCAAGAAGTAGAATAAAAACATACCCAGCATCAGCGGGAAATTGATTCTGTTTAGAAGGTGATCGTCTTCTAAAAGGGCATTGGCATCTATAGCGGTAGGAGCCGAAATAGGCTTTATTTGAGCCATTTCTGATTGTTGTTGTAATGCTTGATCGAATTGGTTGCTGAGCATAACATACTGAACGGTTCCTACCAAAATAGCCGAAAGAGTAACCCAGATGATGAATTGAGTTAAACCCACTAGAGCTACACCCACGATTTTCCCCATCATTAGCTGAAAGGGTTTTACAGATGTAATTATGACTTCGATAATTCGATTCGATTTTTCTTCTAATACGCCTTTCATTACTTGAACGCCATAAAAGAAAATAAACATGTAGATAGCAATGCCAAAGAAGAAACCAACGTAGGCTTTTTCGTTTTCAACTTTCTCTTTTTCACCAGACTCTGTAAACAGGTAGGGCCTTAGTTTAAAGTTGGTGTTTACAGCATCGAAGGCTTCTCTGCTTACTTGATATTTAATGAGCTTTTCGTCTTCTACAATCTTTTCAACCTTGTTTTCAATGGTGCTTAAAACCGATAGGCTAGGTTGTTTTTTAAAGTACAAAAGGGCACTATTTGTTGTTAGAATATTTTGAGGAATGACAAGAATTCCTGTATAGTTTGAGCTGGGGAAAATCTCATAAGCTTCGTCTTCTTGAATACTGCTGTAATGAAACTGTACGGCATTGGTGCTTTCTAGCGATTCAAATACGGGCTCTAAAGTATCTACCACCAAAATATTCTGAATATCATCTTCTTGTTGACTAAACCAAATTACGGTAGAGATGATTCCGGCAATGATAAGCGGACCTAAAATGGTGAGAAGGATGAACGATTTTCGCTTTACTCGAGAAAAATATTCTCTTTTTATAATTAACCCAATTTTACTCATGATGGGTTGTGTTTTCTATTGGTTGAGAAGAAGCTGAAACACGCTGAATAAAAATATCATTCATCGAAGGCATAATTTCAGTGAGAGATTTAATTTTTACGTAGGGGAGAGCCACTTGCAGTAAATCGTTAGCAGTGGCATTTCTTAGCAACTTGATTTGCGCCTTGTGAAAAGTTCCAGATTGCTCGGCTTTAACCAATTCGAACTGGGTCCAAAGGGCATTGGTAAGTTGCACCATATTGCCTTCAAAAACAAGTTCATAAATGTTCTCTTTAAACTCTTCTTTCAACTCGGTAACAGAACCTTCAAGAATTTTATTGGCTTGGTTAATAAGGGCAATTCTATCGCATATTTCTTCTACTGAACTCATATTGTGAGTACTGAAAATAATAGTTGTGCCTTTTTCTTTAAGCTCAAAGATTTCTTTCTTGATTAGATTCGTGTTGATAGGATCGAAACCGCTAAAAGGTTCGTCTAAAATAAGGAGGCGAGGTTCGTGAAGCACAGTGACAATAAACTGTACTTTTTGTGCCATACCCTTAGAAAGTTCTTCTACTTTTTTGTTCCACCAGGCATCAATTTCGAACTTTTCGAACCAAAATTGAAGTTTCCGTTTGGCATCTTGCTTAGAAAGGCCTTTGAGTTGAGCAAGGTACATGGCCTGCTCACCCACCTTCATTTTACGGTATAAGCCTCTTTCTTCTGGTAAGTAGCCAAAGTACTTCTCATGCTCTGGTAAAAGGGGAGAACCATCAAATTTTACGCTTCCAGAATCTGGGGCGGTAATTTGGTTGATAATTCGAATGAGCGAGGTTTTTCCGGCACCGTTGGGACCCAACAAGCCAAAAATAGAGCCTTCTGGAATTTGTATAGACACACCGTTGAGGGCAGTGTGTTTTCCATAGACTTTTACAATATTTTCAATGTCTAGAAGTGTATTCATACAAAAACAGTCGGCTATTGCCGACTGTCGAATTTAATTTGTTTGAACGTGAACTACAATAGAATTATGCTCTATTGAAAAAACTCTTTCATTTTAGAAAAGAAGTTGCGGTCTTTTGCAGACGGATTGGGCTCGAAATTATCTGAGTTTTTCAGCTTTTCAAGCATTTTCTTTTCATCAGATGTAAGCGTTTTCGGAATCCAAACGTTAACGTGAACTAAAATGTCACCCTTTGAATAGCCATTTATATCTGGCAAGCCTTTGCCTTTTAAGCGCAGTACTTTTCCAGAAGCGGTTCCTGCAGGTATTTTAACCTTTACCTTGCTTGTAATGGTAGGAACCTCGACACTTGAACCCAATGCTGCATCAGCAAAGTTTAAGAATAATTCATAGTGGAGATTTTGACCATCTCTGACTAATTCTTCGTGTTTAATTTCTTCAATTACTACAAGTAAGTCGCCCGGTACACCGCCTTTAGGACCATCATTTCCTTTTCCGCGAAGAGTAAGTTGCATACCTTCTTCAACACCTGCTGGTATATCGATGGTAATTACCTCTTCTGATCGAACTTGCCCGTTTTGATCTGAACCTTTGGCTCTTTCGTCAATGGTTTTACCATCTCCACCGCAAGTAGGGCAGGTAGAGCTGGTTTGCATTTGACCTAAAAATGTATTGGTAACACGGGTTACTTGACCGCTACCATTACACGTTGTACACGTTTTAAACGTACTTCCCTTTGCATTAACAAGTTTGTTAACTTTTACTTTTTTCTGCGCGCCATTGGCAACATCTTCGAGGTTAAGTTTAACGCGGATTCGAAGGTTAGAACCTTTCATAACTCGGGTGCGTCTGCCACCGCCTCCGCCACCAAAGCCACCTCCACCGAAAGCGCCTCCAAAGATGTCTCCAAATTGACTGAATATGTCGTCCATATCCATGCCACCACCACCGAAACCACCAGGTCCGCCTTTCATTCCGGCATGCCCAAATTGGTCGTAGCGTTGTTTTTTCTCAGGGTTGCTTAAGATTTCGTAAGCTTCTGCCGCTTCTTTGAAATTTTCTTCAGCTTGTTTATCGTCTGGGTTTTTATCTGGGTGATATTTTAAAGCCAGTTTACGATAAGCTTTCTTAATTTCTGTAGCTGTAGCGCTTTTAGAAACCCCTAGTACTTCGTAATAATCTCTTTTTTCCGACATCAATTAATCTCTTTCTTATTCTCCAATTACTACCTTGGCGTAGCGAATTACCTTATCGTTGAGGTAATATCCTTTCTCTACCACATCAACCACTTTACCTTTTAATTCTTCGGTAGGAGCCGGTATCTTCGTAATGGCTTCGTGTTTATCTGTGTCGAATTCAGTTTCTTTAGAATCCATTGGTTTTAGCCCTTTACTCTTGAGTGTGTTGGCTAATTTGTTGTAAACAAGCTCAAAACCTTCTTTTACAGTATTGATATCTTCAGAAGATTTATTAGACTCTATCGCTCTTTCCATATCGTCTAGAATGGGCAAAACTTCTTTTAAGATATCACCCGATGCGTTAGAGATCAACTCCAGTTTTTCTTTTGCCGTTCTTCTTCTAAAGTTTTCAAATTCAGCATACAACCTCAAATATTTGTCATTGGCTGCTTGAATGAGTTCTTCTGGAGTAGGTTCTTGTGATGTACTGTCAGTGTTTTCGTTAGTTTCTGCAGTATTGTCAGTGTTTTCTGAAGCTTCTGAATGGTTTTCAGTTGATTGTTCTTGCTGATCAACTAACTCTTCTTCAGTTAATTCTTCTTTATTGTCTTGCTTCTTGCTTGAAGTCTTTTTATTGCTCATTTTCCAATTGATTTTGTCGAACATGTGGTAACAAGGAATTTGCCAATAGAAACTGAAAGACATATTGTCAGTTTTTCTATTGAAGGTGAAGAGATGATCGAAAAAAAGGTGATGTTAGAACGATTTTACAAAAGGATCTACTGCTTTGTATAATCTTTGACCGCGTAAGTTTTTAGCAATGATAATTCCGTCAGGATCAATGAGGTAATTCATAGGGATACTACGAATTCCGTAATCTTCAGCTGCTTTACTTCTCCAGAATTTTAAATCGCTAACATGGTATTTCCAAGTGAGGTTATCGGCTTCGATAGCACCTACCCATTGACTTTTTGCTCGGTCGAGAGATACGCTGTAAATTTCGAAACCTTTTCCCTTTTTAAATTTAGCGGTTTGATATCTGGCATAAGCATCTACCAAAACCGGATTTTCTTTTCGACAGGGGCCGCACCAAGCAGCCCAAAAATCGATTAAAACGTATTTTCCTTTTAAATCAGATAGTTTTAGCACCTTTCCTTCTGGAGATTCTAACGCAATTTCAGGCGCTCTCTGTCCAATCTCGGTTCCTACAGTTACCTCTGGTTTATTGGTTTCTTTCGCTGTTTTCTCATTTAAGGATACGGCTTCTGGTGTTTTACATGCAGTAATTGTGAAAAGAGAGAATGCGGTAGCTGCTATGAGTGAAATTGTTTTCATACGTGTGTTAATCAAATCGTTGAATATCGGCACCAATGGCTCTTAAGCGGGTGTCGATATTTTGATAGCCTCTATCAATTTGTTCAATGTTGTGGATTTTGCTGGTTCCTTCTGCAGAAAGCGCAGCAATTAAAAGAGAAACCCCGGCTCGAATATCGGGAGAGGTCATTGAAATTCCTTTCAATGGATATTGCTTATTTAGGCCAATTACTGTTGCTCTGTGTGGATCACAAAGAATAATTTGCGCCCCCATATCGATGAGTTTATCAACAAAAAATAGTCTGCTTTCGAACATCTTTTGGTGAACCAAAACACTTCCTTTAGCCTGAGTGGCTACTACCAATATTATACTGAGTAAGTCGGGAGTGAAACCGGGCCAAGGCGCATCTGAAATGGTAAGTATAGATCCGTCAATAAAGGTATCTACTTCGTAATTGTTTTGCTTGGGAATAATCAAATCATCGTCTCTTTTAACGATGCTAATTCCAAGTCGTTCAAATACGCTGGGGATGACTCCTAAATCTGGGAAACTAACATTTTTAATGGTGATTTCTGAATTGGTCATAGCGGCCATTCCGATGAAACTACCAATCTCAATCATATCAGGTAGAATTCTATGCTCACAGCCTGAAAGCTCTGAAACTCCTTCTATGGTAAGGAGATTAGAACCTACTCCCGAAATTTTTGCTCCCATTCTGTTGAGCATTTTGCAAAGTTGTTGCAAATAGGGTTCGCAAGCTGCGTTGTAAATGGTAGTGGTTCCTTCAGCTAAAACAGCGGTCATTAAGATATTTGCTGTTCCGGTAACTGAAGCTTCATCAAGCAACATGTAACAGCCCTTTAGTCGGGTAGCTTCTGCTTTGTAAAAATTGGTGTTTGAGTTATATTCAAAATGAGCGCCAAGCTTTTGAAACCCGATAAAATGAGTGTCGAGTCTTCTTCGGCCAATTTTATCGCCACCAGGCTTTGGAATATAGCCTTTCCCAAATCGAGCGAGTAGTGGTCCCACAATCATAATGGACCCTCTTAGGCCTGAGCCACGCTGACGAAAGTCTTCAGAGTTTAGGTATTCAATATCTACGTTGGCTGCTTCGAAAGTATAGGTGTCGCTCGTGATTTTCTCTACTGAAACGCCTAATGCTCTCAATAAATCAATCAGTCGATTTACATCAATAATATCCGGAATATTCGATATGGTTACTTTTTCTTTGGTAAGCAAAACCGCACACAAAATTTGTAATGCTTCGTTTTTTGCCCCTTGAGGAGTAAGCTCTCCTTTTAATTCTTTGCCACCTTTAATTTCGAAATAAGCCATGTTTTAATTGCGCTTTTTGTGTCTTTTTTTGCTCGTTTTTTTCTTTGCATTGTTGCTAGTAGTTCGTTGAGATTTGAGAATGTCTTGAGTGTCTTCAAAACTGAAATCTCCCGGAACACTAAGCGCACCCTTGCTCATATCAGAAAGGTGATTGGTAATCACTTGGTCGTCTACAGAGTCTCTGTTCCATTTTAAATAATGGCGCTTCATCAAATTAGCGATGGTGCATGTTAAAGCTGTTTTTTCTTCACCATCTTCCATGTTTACAGCAGCAGCAATCATCATTTCAACCGATTTGCCGTAGTGTCTAAAACGGATTCTTTTAGAAGGGTACTGAAGCTTTTCAGGTTTGGCGTTTCGCTTTTCTCTGTCTGGCTTCGGATAAGGACTATCTACATCTAATTTATAATCAGACATAATAAAAAGGTGAGCCCATAATTTATGGGTGAAATCTTCTACATCTCTAAGGTGAGGATTTAACTGGCCCATCAGTACAATGATTGCTTCAGCTGCACGATTTCTCTCTTCTCTGTTCTCAATTGTTAGAGCATGCTGCACCATTTGATGCACATTTCTACCATATTCTGGTAAAATTAAGAACTCTCTTGTTGTATTATAATTCATTGATTAAAACTGCTTGATAGCTTCAAATGTAGCCAATTCGATATGAGATTAGCTTAAAATTTTGAGTTTGGCAAACTTAAGCAATAGCTGTTTATCACCTACTCCTTCAAAATTTACGGTTGCTTTTCTATTGCCAGCGGGTCCTTCAATCCCCGTTACTTTACCGATGCCAAAACGAGCATGCTCTACGGTGGCACCCTCTTTTAATTGGCTGGTATTATCGCCTTCGAAAGCGCTGTTTTGTGTGGTAGGAACCTTCACCAACCTTTGTTGTGGTTTCTTAGGGGTAGGAGCCGATGACCTATTATAAGATGCCGCAGGAGTGGGGTTTGAAAGATTAGCACCCCCTGATGATGAACGAGTAGGAATAACCCCAGAAGCATCAATGTAAATAGGATCAATTTCTTCTATGAATCGGCTCGGTTCTGAGTGAATAAGGTTTCCCCATTTATAACGACTCGTAGCAAACGATAACCAGCATTGCTTTTCGGCACGGGTAAGTGCCACATAGAAAAGTCTCCGTTCTTCTTCTAACTCAGTTCTGCTATTGATAGAAAGCTGTGAAGGAAATAAGTTTTCCTCTAAACCTACTATAAATACGTATGGGAATTCAAGCCCTTTAGAAGCGTGAATCGTCATTAAGGTAACCTTGTTAGCGTCTTCGTCATCTTTTGAGTCTTGGTCGGTAAGAAGTGGAATATCTTGCACAAAGTTGGCCAATGTTTTCTCTACATCTTCGGTGTCGTCTTCAACAAAATCTTTCATCGAGTTGAGAAGCTCTTGAAGGTTTTCATACCTGCTTACGCCTTCTACCGTTTTGTCTTTGTACAATTCTTTCAGAATGCCTGTAGTAGAGGCAATTTGGGTTCCTACTTCAAAAGCATCTTTTTTATCGCTGATTACACGAAAAGATTTAATGAGCTCTGCAAATTGTTTGATTTTTCCTCGAGCTCCAGAATGAATTTGTACTGGGTGTTGATCGAGTTGACTAACTACTTGCCATAAGTTGAGATCGTTCTCAGCTGCGTAAAGAATGATTTTGTCTAACGAAGTTTTACCAATTCCTCGCGTTGGGTAATTGATAATTCGTTTTAGGGCATCTTCATCTTTTTGATTAATTACTAACCTAAAATATGCAATAAGATCTTTAATCTCTTTGCGTTGGTAAAAAGATAATCCACCATAGATTTTATACGGAATATTGATTTTCCGTAAGGCGTCTTCCATTGCTCTTGATTGAGCGTTGGTACGGTATAATATGGTAAAGTCGCTATAGTCGCATTGCTCCTGATTGGTTACATCAAAAATTGTTCTAGCAATGTTTAAGCCTTCTTCGTTTTCTGTGAGGGCTCTAAACAGTTTGATTTTGTGGCCTTCATCGTTTGCTGTCCAAACATTCTTCTTTAGCTGCTCTACGTTTTTATCGATTATGCTATTAGCCGCTTTCACAATGTTTTGGGTTGAGCGGTAGTTCTGTTCTAGTTTAAAAGTTTTGGTGTCGGGGTAATCTTTTTTGAAGTTTAATATGTTTTGAATATTGGCTCCACGAAACGAGTAAATACTTTGTGCATCGTCACCCACTACACAGATGTTTTCAAACTTGGCTGCAAGTGCTTTTACAATTATATACTGAGAGAAGTTGGTATCTTGGTACTCATCTACCATGATGTACTGAAACCTGTTTTGGTATTTGTGAAGCACTTCGGGGAAATCGCGTAATAAGATGTTGGTTTTAAAGAGTAGGTCGTCAAAATCCATGGCTCCTGCTTTAAAACATCTTTGGTCGTAAATTTCATATATTCTACCAATTTCAGGCTTTTTCGATTGAGCATCTTCTTTGGTAATTACCAAGTTGTTTTTGTATGCGGCTGGAGAAATTAAGTTGTTTTTAGCTGCAGAAATTCGATTGTGCACCAAATTAGGTTTGTACACTTTATCGTCTAGGTTTAGGCCTTTAATTATTTCCTTGATTAATCTTCTGGTGTCGTCAGAGTCATAAATGGTGAAATTAGAAGGGAAACCAATTTTCTCAGCTTCTACTCTTAGTATTTTAGCAAATACCGAGTGGAAGGTTCCCATCCAAAGACTTTTAGCCGTAGTCTCCCCAACTATTTTCCCAATCCGCTCTTTCATTTCTCTGGCGGCCTTATTGGTAAAGGTTAGTGCCAATACATTGAAAGGTTGTACCCCATTGTTTAAAAGATGGGCGATTCTATAGGTTAGTACTCTTGTTTTTCCTGAGCCAGCACCTGCAATAACCATGGTAGGACCCGATAAGTGTTCTACCGCTTTTCTCTGTTCTACGTTTAAAGTATCCAAATATTCCACGGAACAAATGTATTGAAAGAATAAGAGATGTGATTATATCAGTAGATGAGTAATTTTGCGAATTCTGATCACTTCTTTGTAAACGAAACGGCTGAGAATAGGGTTTTAATGCATAATGTATTGAAAAACTAAAACTTATGTTGAAAAAAGTTTGCTTCACTGTTGGAATTATGGTTTAATCGTGTACCTTTGCACCCCTCTAAAATTTAGGGGAGTTAATATTTTGTCGAAAAGAATTGTTTTTCAGAGCATATGCCGACTATACAACAGTTAATTAGAAAAGGTAGACAGAGTAAAGTAAAGCAAAGTAAGTCCGTTGCGCTTACCTCTTGTCCTCAGAGACGTGGAGTGTGTACTCGTGTGTACACTACAACACCCAAGAAACCAAACTCAGCCATGCGTAAAGTAGCAAGGGTGAGATTAACGAATGGAAATGAAGTTAACGCTTATATCCCGGGAGAAGGTCATAACCTTCAAGAGCATTCGATTGTTCTTGTCCGTGGAGGTAGGGTTAAAGATTTACCAGGGGTTCGTTACCACATCGTAAGAGGAGCTTTAGATACCGCAGGAGTAGAGGGTAGAAACCAAAGAAGATCTAAATACGGAACGAAGCGTCCGAAGAAATAGAAATAGCTGAAGAGTTATGAGAAAGACCAGTGCAAAAGCGAGAATGATTGCTCCGGATCCAAAATTTGGTGAGGTTGTGGTTACAAAATTCGTAAATAACTTAATGCTTGACGGTAAGAAGAGTATTTCGTTCAAGATATTTTATGATGCAATGGAGGTTTTAGAAGGGAAGCATGAAGAGATGTCTCCTTTAGAAATCTTCAAGAAAGCGTTGTCAAATGTTACGCCTCAGGTAGAGGTGAAAAGTCGTAGAGTTGGTGGTGCTACTTTCCAAATTCCAATGGAAATTAGAGAGAGTAGAAAAGAATCAATGGCGATGAAGTGGCTTATCAAGTATGCTAGAACCAGAAACGGAAAGTCTATGGGTCAAAAACTAGCAGACGAATTGTTAGCAGCTGCCAAAGAAGAAGGTGGAGCTTACAAAAAGAGAGAAGATACTCACCGTATGGCTGAGTCTAATAAAGCGTTCTCACATTTTAGATTCTAACAATAGCACAAAACTTTCCTAGGAATGTCGAAAAGAGATCTTAAATTTACAAGGAACATCGGTATCGCTGCTCACATCGATGCTGGTAAGACAACCACAACAGAACGTATTCTTTATTACGGTGGTGTAAGTCATAAAATTGGTGAAGTTCACGATGGAGCTTCAACAATGGACTGGATGGAGCAAGAAGCGGAAAGAGGTATTACCATTACTTCTGCTGCTACTACAGTGCCTTGGAATTACCGTGGTGATTCTTACCATTTGAATATTATTGATACTCCAGGTCACGTTGACTTTACCGTAGAGGTAAACCGTTCACTTCGTGTTCTTGATGGGTTGGTATTCTTGTTTAGTGCTGTTGATGGTGTAGAGCCACAATCAGAAACTAACTGGAGACTTGCAGATAATTATAATGTGCCTCGTATCGGTTTTGTTAACAAAATGGATAGACAAGGCGCTGACTTTTTAGCTGTTTGTCGTCAGGTGAAAGATATGTTAGGTAGCCATGCGTTACCACTTCAAATTCCAATCGGAGCGGAAGATACTTTTAAAGGAGTTATTGATTTAATCAATTTCCGTGGTATCGTTTGGAACGAGGAAGATATGGGGATGACTTTCGAAGAGGTTCCGATTCCAGAAGATTTGTTAGAAGAAGCTACAGAATATAGAGAGAAACTTCTTGAAGCTGTTGCTGAATTTGATGATAATTTAATGGAGAAGTACTTCGAAGATCCAGAATCATTATCAGAGCGTGAAATTCTAGATGCTTTAAGAGAAGCTACGATTGGTGGTAAAGTTGTACCAATGATGTGCGGTTCTGCATTTAAGAATAAAGGTGTTCAAGCTATGCTTGATATGGTGATGGAAATTTTACCTTCTCCAATCGATACTGAAGCAGTACAAGGTACATCTCCTGATACAGACGAAGAAATTAGCCGTAAGCCTAGCTACGATGAGCCGTTTGCAGCGTTAGCATTTAAAATTGCTACGGATCCATTCGTAGGACGTCTATGTTTTACTAGAGCTTATTCAGGTGTTCTTGAATCAGGTTCTTACGTGTTAAACACAAGAACTGGTAAGAAAGAACGTATCTCAAGAATTTATCAAATGCACGCTAACAAACAGCAACAAATCGACTCATTAGGTTGTGGAGATATTGCTGCGTTGGTTGGATTTAAAGATATTAAGACTGGTGATACTTTATGTGATGAAAAAGCACCTATCGTATTAGAGTCTATGGATTTTCCAGATCCAGTAATCGGAGTAGCGATTGAGCCTAAAACTCAAGCTGACGTGGATAAATTAGGTATGGCTTTAGCTAAATTGGCCGAAGAGGATCCTACTTTCCAAGTTAAAACAGATGAGGATTCAGGTCAAACGGTTATCTCTGGTATGGGTGAACTTCACCTTGATATTATCATTGATCGTCTTAAGCGTGAGTTTAAGGTAGAAGCGAACCAAGGTGCTCCTCAGGTATCTTACAAAGAAGCAATCAAGGGCTCAACTACACACCGTGAAGTTTACAAGAAACAAACAGGTGGTCGTGGTAAGTTTGCCGATATTCAAGTTCGCATTGAAGCAGCTGAAGAAGGCAAAGAAGGTCTTGAGTTCGTAAATGAAATCAAAGGGGGTAATGTGCCTAAGGAATTTGTTCCTTCAGTAGAGAAAGGATTTAAAGAAGCCATGAAAAATGGTGTTCTTGCAGGTTTCGTAATGGATGCGATGAAAGTTACCTTGTTTGATGGTTCTTTCCACCCTGTGGATTCTGATCAGTTATCTTTCGAATTGGCAGCTAAATTAGCATACCGTAATGCGGTTCCTGCAGCAGGAGCAGTTCTTATGGAGCCAATTATGAAAGTTGAAGTATTGACCCCAGAAGAAAATATGGGTGATATCGTAGCTGATATGAATAAGCGTAGAGGTGTTATTAATGGTATGGATGACAGAGCTGGCGCTAAAGTCGTGAAAGCATTTGTTCCTCTTGCTGAGATGTTTGGTTATGTAACTCAGTTAAGAACAATTTCTTCAGGACGTGCTACTTCAACAATGGAATTTGATCACTATGAGCAAGTTCCACAGAGTATTGCGGATGAAGTAATAGCAAAAGCAAAAGGGAAAGTTTCGGCTTAAATAGATCAGAATGGCTCAAAAAATCAGAATAAAACTAAAATCTTACGATCACAATTTAGTAGATAAATCTGCTGAGAAGATTGTAAAAACGGTGAAATCAACAGGTGCAGTAGTGAATGGTCCAATTCCTTTGCCAACTAAGAAACAGATCTTTACTGTATTGAGATCACCACACGTGAATAAAAAATCTCGCGAGCAGTTTGAATTGAGTGGATATAAACGTCTTATGGATATTTATAGCTCATCTTCAAAAACTGTGGACGCATTAATGAGATTAGAACTACCTAGTGGGGTAGAAGTAGAAATTAAAGTTTAATCGATCAAGCAATGTTAGGACTTATCGGTAAGAAAATCGGGATGACAAGCGTATATAATGAGGAAGGGAAGAATATTCCTTGTACTGTTATTGAAGCTGGACCTTGTGTAGTTACACAAATAAAATCCCAAGAGAAAGATGGCTATGAAGCTGTTCAAGTAGGCTTCGGAAAAAGAAGCGAAAAGAATGTATCTGCGGCTCTTAAAGGACACTTTAAAAAAGCTAAAACAGAACCTTTAACTAAATTAGTTGAATTCAGAGGATTTTCTCGAGAAGTTCAATTAGGGGATCTATTGGATGCCTCAATGTTAGAAGAAGGAGCATTTGTTGATGTTGTAGGAACCTCTAAAGGAAAAGGTTTCCAAGGGGTGGTAAAACGTCACGGTTTTGGTGGTGTTGGACAAAGAACTCACGGTCAGCACAACAGAGAAAGAGCACCTGGGTCTATTGGTGCATCTTCTTACCCTTCACGTGTATTCAAAGGAATGCGCATGGCTGGTAGAACTGGTGGAGCGAGAGTAAAGTCACAGAACTTAGAATTAGTGAAAATTGTAGCAGACAAAAACTTAATCCTTGTAAAGGGATCTGTACCTGGTGCAAATGGTTCACACGTAATTATTGAGCAATGGAGTTAACAGTATACAAAGTAGACGGAAAGTCAGCTTCAAGAAAAGTTAAGCTCGACAGTGAAGTGTTTGGTATAGAGCCAAATAATCATGCGATTTATCTTGATGTAAAGCAGTATTTAGCGAACCAAAGACAAGGAACGCATAAAGCCAAAGAAAGAGCTGATATTGCTGGTAGTACAAGAAAAATTAAGAAGCAAAAGGGAACTGGTACAGCGAGAGCGGGAAGCATTAAATCACCTTTGTTTAAAGGTGGTGGACGAGTTTTCGGTCCGGAACCTAGAGATTATGGTTTTAAGCTAAACAAGAAAGTAAAGCGTCTAGCAAGAAAATCGGCTCTAGCTCTTAAAGCTTCAAGCGAAGCTATAACTATACTAGAAGAACCTAATTTCGAAGCACCAAAGACAAAAGAGATTCTTCAAATTCTTGAGAATTTAAAGGTTACAGGTAAAAAATCTTTAATAGTTCTTGCTGAGCCAAATAAAAATGTATATTTGTCGGCTCGAAATTTGAAGGGTGTGAAAGTTTTAACAGGTTCAGATTTAAACACTTACGATCTGATGAACGCAAATCACTTAATTATGAGTGAAGGCGCTGTTGAAAAGATTCAAACTATATTAAGATAAAGATAATGGGCATTTTAATTAAACCGGTTATTACAGAAAAAATCACGAGTGAAAGCGAAAAGCATAATCGCTATGCTTTCATGGTGGATAGAAATGCCAATAAGATTCAGATTAAAGAGGCAGTAGAGTCTTTTTATGATGTTACGGTGGAAACTGTGAACACCATGGTGTATGGCGGGAAACGCAAATTGAGATATACCAAAACAGGAATTATAGATGGTAGAACGAACGCGTATAAAAAGGCAATTGTAACCTTGCAAGAAGGTGATATGATTGATTTTTATAGCAACATTTAAAAGAAATGGCTGTAAGGAAATTTAGACCGGTAACTCCGGGTCAGCGTTATAAGATTCTGAGTGCCTTTGATACAATTACGAAGAGCACTCCTGAAAAAAGTCTTTTAGCTCCGATTAAAAAATCTGGAGGTAGAAACAATTCAGGAAGAATGACTACACGTTATAGAGGTGGTGGTCATAAGCGTAGATATAGAATCATTGATTTCGCAAGAGATAAAAGAGATATTGCTGCTAAAGTAATTTCAATCGAATATGATCCGAATAGATCAGCTCGTATTGCATTAGTGGAATATACGGACGGTGAGAAGAGATACATAATCGCACCTAACGGTTTACAAGTTGGCCAAGAGGTAATGGCCGGTAAATCTGCTAGACCAGAGTTAGGGAATTCTCTTTACCTAGAGGATATGCCTTTAGGGTCTATCATTCATAATGTTGAATTACGTCCTGGTCAGGGAGGTAAGTTAGCAAGAAGTGCTGGGTCATATGCTCAATTAACTGCGAAGGAGGGGAAGTACGTAGTAATTAAACTTCCTAGTGGTGAGACTCGCTTAATTCTTAAAACATGTGTTGCTACTATTGGTTCTGTAGGAAATGCAGATCATGCTCTTATCGTAAGCGGTAAAGCTGGTAGAAGCAGATGGTTAGGTAGAAGACCTAGAACTAGAGGTGTTGCTATGAACCCTGTTGATCACCCAATGGGTGGTGGTGAAGGTCGTTCATCAGGTGGACATCCGAGATCTCGTAATGGTATTCCAGCTAAAGGAAAGAAAACGAGGAAACCAAAGAAGCAGTCGAATAGATATATTATTGAACGCAGGAAGAAATAATTGAGAAATGGCTAGATCATTAAAGAAACCCCCTTTTGTTCATTACAAGTTAATGAAGAGAGTAGATGATGCTCAGGCTTCAGCAAAGAAGTCAGTAATCAAGACTTGGTCACGCGCCTCAATGATTACTCCTGAGTTCGTAGGACTAACAATAGCAGTGCACAACGGAAGTAAGTTTATTCCAGTTTTTGTTACTGAGAACATGGTTGGTCACAAATTAGGTGAATTTGCTCCTACCCGTAACTTCAGAGGTCATGGTGGGAATAAGAAAGATAAAGGTAAAAGATAATCTGAGCAGTTATGGGAGTAAGAAAGCAAAATAGTGCTCAAGAAATAAAAGAGGCGAAGAAATCAAAATACTTCGCGAAGTTGAACAACTGTCCAACTTCACCTCGTAAGATGCGTCTTGTAGCTGACATGATTAGAGGTGTAGAAGTTTCTCGAGCTAGTGCATTATTGCAATTTAGCAAGAAAGAAGCCTCAATCAGAATGGAAAAGCTATTGAGATCAGCTATTGCTAACTACGAACAAAAATCTGGCGAAACTTGGGAAGGTACAGGTTTATACGTAAAAGAGGTGTTTGTAGATTCTGCAAGAATGTTGAAAAGAATACAGCCAGCACCGCAAGGGCGTGCGCATAGAATACGTAAACGTTCGAATCACGTAACCATAGTATTAGATACTGTAAACCAAGAAGAGAATAAGTAAGATGGGACAGAAGACAAATCCGATAGGAAATAGATTAGGTTTTATCAGAGGCTGGGACAGTAATTGGTACGGTGGAAATGATTACGGTGATAAGATTGCTGAAGATAACCAGATTCGTAGATATTTGAATGCCCGTTTACAAAAAGCGAGTATTTCTAGAATTATTATCGAGAGAACCTTAAAATTAGTAACTGTTACTATTAATACTTCTCGTCCTGGTATTATTATTGGTAAAGGTGGTCAGGAAGTGGACAAGCTTAAAGAAGAGCTTAAGAAGCTTACCAAGAAGGAAGTCCAAATCAACATCTTTGAAATTAAAAGACCAGAACTAGATGCTAAATTGGTAGCAGATAGCATTGCTAGACAAATGGAAGGTCGTATCTCTTTCAGAAGAGCGACAAAGATGGCTATTGCATCTTCGATGAGAATGGGTGCGGAAGGTATTAAGATTCAAGTTTCTGGTCGTCTGAACGGTGCTGAAATGGCTCGTACAGAATCGTATAAAGAAGGTAGAATTCCACTTCACACTTTTAGAGCAGATATCGATTACCATATAGCTGAGGCTCATCTATCATACGGTAGAATTGGTATTAAGGTATGGATTTGTAAAGGTGAAGTTTACGGGAAAAGAGATCTTTCTCCTAATGTTGGTATGAACCAACAAAAAGGCGGAAAAGGCGGTAAATTCCGTGGAGGAAAAAGAAAATAATTAAAGGAAAGAGGTTAAACGAATAGAGATGTTACAACCTAAGAAAGTTAAGCACAGAAAAGTCCAGAAAGGCCGCATTAAAGGAGTAGCTCAAAGAGGTACACAAATATCTTTCGGTTCCTTCGCAATAAAAAGTCTTGAGATGGGAAGAATTACTTCTCGTCAAATTGAAGCTGCGCGTATTGCTATCAACAGATACATGAAGCGTGAAGGTCAAGTTTGGATTAGAATATTCCCAGATACGCCTATTACGAGCAAACCTGCTGAAGTACGTATGGGTAAGGGTAAAGGTGCCTTAGATCATTGGGTAGCTAAAATTAAACCTGGTAGAGTCTTATTTGAAGTTGACGGTGTACCTGCGGAAATAGCACAGGAAGCTTTAAGATTAGGAGCACAAAAGCTTCCTATGAAATGTAAGTTTATCGTACGTAGAGATTATACCGGAAAGTAAATATTGAAGTGATGAAGCAAGCGGAAATAGTACAATTAACAACAGATGAATTGAAAGAGCATATCAGTAACGAAACTGAAGCACTTTCTTCATTGCGAATCACGCATACGGTATCTCAACTGGAAAATCCATTAGTGATTAAACAGAAAAGAAAAACTATCGCACGATTAAACACAGAATTAAGAAAGCGTCAGCTGAACGAAAATAAATAAGAAAATGCAAAGGAATTTACGTAAAGAAAGAATTGGCGTTGTTTCAAGTAATGGAATGCAGAAATCTATTACGGTTGCAGTTGAGCGAAGAGTGAAGCACCCGAAATACGGGAAGTTCGTTAAGCTGACGACAAAGTTTGTTGCTCATGACGAAAAAAATGAATGTGGAGTAGGTGATACTGTTCGCATCATGGAAACTCGTCCATTGAGTAAGAGAAAGAACTGGAGATTGGTTGAAATCCTTGAAAAGGCCAAGTAATAATATAGAGTTGTCATGATCCAACAAGAAAGTAGATTAGCAGTAGCCGACAACAGTGGTGCAAAGGAAGTACTTTGTATTCGTGTTCTAGGTGGAACAGGTAGAAGATATGCAAGAATTGGAGACAAGATTGTAGTATCGGTAAAGAATGCCGTTCCTAATGGAAACATCAAAAAAGGACAAGTTACCCCAGCAGTAGTTGTACGTACTAAAAAAGAGATACGTAGAGCTGATGGATCTTACATTCGCTTCGATGATAATGCAGCAGTATTGCTTAATGCGAATGGTGAGATGAGAGGTACTCGTATTTTTGGACCTGTAGCTAGAGAATTAAGAGAGAAGCAATTTATGAAGATTGTTTCACTAGCACCTGAAGTGCTTTAAAAGTAGTTGAAATGAACAAGAAATTTCACATAAAAGTAGGCGATACAGTTAAAGTAATTGCTGGTAACGAAAAGAACAAAACCGGTCGCGTTGTTGAGATTCTCAAAAAGAAGGATCGAGCGATAGTTGAAGGATTAAACTTAGTGAAAATTCACAAGAAACCTTCAGCAGAAAGTCCACAAGGTGGAATCGAAGAAAAAGAGGCTGGTATTCATACTTCTAACCTTATGGTAGTAGATACTAAAGGTACAGCTTCTAGGACTGGTCGCAAATTAAACGATAGCGGAGATAAAGTTAGATTCTCGAAGAAATCTGGGGAGGAATTATAATGTCATACGTACCAAGATTAAAAACTAAATACGCTGAAGAATTAATTCCAGCTTTAAAGGAGCGTTTCCAGTATAAGAGTTTAATGGAAGTGCCACGTCTTCAGAAAATTGTAATTAGCCAAGGTGTAGGTGCTGCTACAACTGATAAGAAATTAATCGATAACGCTTTAAACGAGCTAACTGCAATTTCTGGTCAAAAGGCAATAGCAACCTATTCTAAGAAAGACGTTTCTAACTTTAAGTTAAGAAAGGGAATGCCAATTGGAGCAAAAGTTACTCTAAGAGGTGATAACATGTATGAGTTCTTAGATCGTTTATGCTCTGTAGCTTTACCAAGAACTCGTGACTTTAGAGGTATTAATAAGAAATTTGACGGTAGAGGTAATTATACTCTTGGAATTAAAGAGCAAATTATTTTTCCTGAAATCAATATAGATAAGGTACCAAATATCACAGGAATGGATATTATTTTTGTGACTTCGGCTAACACAGACGAAGAGGGTTTTGCATTATTAGAATCATTTGGATTACCATTTAAAAAGAGTTAAGGCATGGCAAAAGAATCAATGAAAGCCAGAGAGCGTAAAAGAGAAGCTCTTGTAGAAAAGTACGCTGAGAAGCGTGAGCGCCTAAAAGAAGAAGGAGATTGGGAAGGACTTCAAAAGCTTCCTAAAAACTCTTCACCAGTAAGAAAGCACAATCGTTGCAAGTTAACTGGCCGACCTCGCGGATACATGAGACAATTTGGTTTGTCTAGAGTTACTTTTCGTGAGTTAGCTCTTAAAGGTCAGATTCCTGGAGTAAAAAAAGCAAGCTGGTAAACCTTTTAATAGAACGTAGAAATGATTAACGATCCAATAGCAGATTACCTTACTCGTTTAAGAAATGCTGTAAGCGCAAAACATCGTGTAGTTGAAATACCAGCTTCTAACATAAAGAAGGATATTACAAAGATTTTGTTCGATAAAGGTTACATTACCAACTTTAAATTTATCGAAGAAGGTCCTCAAGGAGTTATAAAAATTGCTTTAAAGTACGATTCGGAAACGAAGGTGCCAGCAATTAAAAATTTAGAAAGAGTTTCTAAACCAGGTTTAAGAAAATATGCTGGTGCTGGAAATCTTCCAAGGGTATTGAATGGTCTTGGTATTTCTATTCTTTCTACATCGAGAGGTGTAATGACAGATAAAGAAGCTCGTTTGTTAAATATCGGTGGCGAAGTTTTATGCCACGTATCGTAAAAGAAAATTAGAGATGTCAAGAGTTGGTTTATATCCAGTTAGTATACCTTCAGGAGTTGAGATTTCTGTAGATGGCAGTTCTGTAAAAGTAAAAGGACCTAAAGGAGAATTAGTTCAAGATTTAGATCCAGCAATTACTTGTAAAGTTGAGGATGGTAAGGCTATCTTCGAAAGATCAACAGAAAGCAAAGATCACAAAGCAAAACATGGACTTTACAGAGCACTCGTCCAAAATATGGTTGTAGGTGTTTCAGAAGGCTACAAGATTGAGCTTGAATTAGTAGGTGTTGGTTATAGAGCTAATGCACAAGGTCAGAAATTAGAGTTGTCTTTAGGTTATTCACATAATGTTGTGTTGAGTTTAGCTCCAGAGATCACAGTAACTGCTGTATCTGAAAGAGGTAAAAACCCTTTAGTTACTCTTGAATCACATGACAAACAATTAGTAGGTCAAGTAGCTGCCAAATTAAGATCTCTTAGAAAACCTGAACCTTACAAAGGCAAGGGAATTAAATTTGTAGGTGAACAACTAAGAAGAAAAGCTGGTAAATCAGCTGCTAAATAATAATTAGAGATGGCACTGTCGAAATATCAAAGAAGAAATAAGCTAAAGAAAAGTATCAGAAGAAAGATTTCTGGTACTGCTGAGCGTCCACGCTTAACCGTATATAGAAGTAATAAGGAAATATATGCTCAACTTGTTAATGATGTTGATGCTATCACTATTGCTCAAGTAGGATCACTTAAGAAAATTGATTCTTCAATGCCAAAAGTTGACCAAGCTACCGAAGTTGGTAAAAAAATTGCTGAAGCAGCAAAAAGCGCAGGTATTGAACAAGTAGTTTTTGACAGAAACGGTTATTTATATCACGGTCGAGTTAAGGCATTAGCTGAAGCTGCAAGAGAAGGTGGCTTGAAATTTTAAGAGATTATGGCGAATTCTAGTATAAAGAAAGTAAAGTCAAGCGACATTGAGCTTAAAGATAAGCTTGTAAATATCCGAAGAGTAACTAAGGTTACTAAAGGAGGACGTACCTTTGGATTTTCTGCTGTAGTAGTGGTAGGAGATGAAAATGGGGTAGTAGGTCACGGTCTGGGAAAGGCTAAAGAAGTTACTACAGCTATTGCAAAAGGTTTAGATGATGCTAAAAAGAACTTAGTTAAAGTTCCTATTATTAGTGGAACAATTCCTCACGAACAAGAAGCAAGATATAGTGGAGCGCACGTTTTCTTAAAACCTGCATCCAATGGTACTGGTCTTATTGCGGGTGGTGCGATGAGAGCTGTTCTGGAGAGTGTAGGAGTTACAGATGTATTAGCAAAATCTAAAGGATCTTCGAATCCTGCGAATGTTGTTAAGGCTACAATTAAAGCATTAACAGAGTTAAGAGATGCCAATACTGTAGCTAAGCAAAGAGGTATTTCACTAAATAAAGTCTTTAACGGTTAATAGATTGAATCATGGCGAAAATTAGAATTACTCAGATCAAGTCTCAGATCAATCGACCAGCCGATCAAAAAAGAACTTTGGTTGCTCTTGGGCTGAAGAAAATGAATCATACCGTAGAACATGAGGCTACTCCTCAGATTTTAGGAATGGTGAAAAAAGTTGAACATCTTTTGTCTGTTGAACAAGGAAAATAATATTATTCCATGGAATTGAATAGTCTAAAACCAGCTTCAGGCTCGGTTAAAAATAGCAGTAAATTTAGAAGAGGTAGAGGTCAAGGATCAGGTAAAGGTGGTACAGCTGCACGTGGTCATAAAGGAGCTAAATCTCGTTCTGGATATTCAAGAAAGATTGGATTTGAAGGTGGTCAAATGCCATTGCAAAGAAGAGTACCGAAATTCGGTTTTAAAAATCCAAACAGAGTAGAATACAAAGGAATAAACTTAGATTCTATTCAAGCTTTAGTTGATGCGAAAAATCTAACTGAGATAACACCTGAAGTATTAGCTAATAATGGTTTAGCTAGTAAAAGAGATAAGGTGAAAATCTTAGGAAGAGGGGAACTTACTTCTAAAGTTATCATTTCAGCTCACCGCTTTTCAGCTACAGCTAAAGCTGCTATCGAAGAAAAAGGTGGAGAAGCTAAAGCACTGTAATTCGAATGAAAAGATTTATAGATACCATAACAAATATTTTTAAAATCGAGGAGTTAAGGAATCGTATTCTTTTAACTCTCGGTTTTTTATTAATATATCGTCTCGGTTCTTTTGTGGTTCTACCTGGTGTAAACAGCGATAGACTTGAAGAACTTACTCAAGGTGCTAGTGGACTTGCTGCCTTGTTAAACATCTTTGCTGGTGGTGCGTTTTCACGTGCTTCCATTTTTGCGTTAGGGATAATGCCTTATATCTCGGCATCTATTGTAATGCAATTGTTGGGAATTGCGGTTCCTTCAATTCAAAAAATGCAAAAAGAAGGTGAATCAGGAAGACGTAAGATTAATCAGTATACTCGATTCCTTACCATTCTTATTACAGCTGGTCAGGCTCCTGGTTATTTGGCCACCCAAGTACCGGATGCAGCAGTTATGAATCCAGGATTTTGGACGTTTACCCTCCCTGCGATTTTAATTTTAACTACAGGAACCTTGTTTGTAATGTGGTTAGGAGAGAAAATTACAGATAGAGGAATTGGAAATGGTATCTCTCTTCTCATTATGGTTGGTATTATCGCGAATTTACCAACTGCATTTTTATTCGAGTTTGATAAGCAAACTGGCTTAGAAGGCGGTGGATTAGTAATTGTACTAATTGAATTGTTGGCATTACTAATAGTAACTATCTTGACAGTTCTTCTTATTCAAGGTGTAAGAAGAGTTCCTGTTCAATTTGCAAAAAAGTTAGTTGGTGGACAAACTCAGGCCGTTGGTGGTGCACGCCAGTATATTCCATTGAAGGTAAATGCTGCGGGGGTAATGCCCATTATTTTTGCTCAAGCATTAATGTTCGTACCAATGTCCCTAGGAGGTGTTATTGAGGCAGACTGGTTCACCTCATTTGCTACTACTTTTAGTGATATAAATGGTTTATGGTATAATGTGGTTTTTGCTTTAATGATTGTACTGTTTACTTATTTCTATACAGCAATTACAATAAATCCTCAGCAAATGGCTGATGATCTTAAAAAGAACGGTGGATTCGTTCCTGGAGTAAAGCCAGGAAGTCATACAGCTGATTTTCTTGATAATATTTTATCAAGAATTACGCTTCCGGGTTCTCTATTCTTAGCATTTATTGCAATTTTGCCAGCCTTTGTAGTAATGGCTGGAGTAAGTCAAAACTTTTCGATCTTTTTTGGAGGTACGTCATTGCTTATTATGGTAGGGGTTGTACTTGATACTTTACAACAGATTGAGAGTTACTTATTAATGCGTCATTATGATGGGTTAATGAAGGATGGTAAATTAAAAGGTAGATCATCAGCATTTGGTGGTGTAACTGCATAAATTTTTGATATTAATATATGGCAAAGCAATCATCGATTGAACAAGACGGTACTATCATTGAAGCATTATCAAACGCAATGTTTCGAGTAGAACTGGAAAATGGTCATGTAATCACAGCTCATATTTCTGGAAAAATGAGAATGCATTACATCAAAATTTTGCCTGGTGATAAAGTAAAAGTAGCGATGTCTCCTTACGACCTTTCGAAAGGGAGAATCACTTTTAGATATAAATAAGAGAAGCACAACAATAATATGAAAGTTAGAGCATCACTTAAGAAGAGAAGTGCCGATTGTAAAATAGTTAGACGCAAGGGGCGCTTATATGTGATTAACAAAAAGAATCCTAAGTTCAAACAAAGACAAGGTTAAGCTATGGCGAGAATTGCTGGTATTGACTTACCAAAAAATAAAAGAGGTGTAATCGGCCTTACTTACATATTCGGGATCGGAAGATCAACCGCGAAGGAAATATTAGAATATGCAGGAGTAGATGAGAGCAAGAAGGTTCAGGAATGGAATGATGACGAGCTTGCTAAGATTAGAGGTTTTATTAATGACAACCTAAAGGTAGAAGGTGCTTTACGTTCTGAGGTTCAGACTAACATCAAGCGTCTTATGGACATTGGTTGCTACAGAGGAGTTCGCCATAGAGCTGGTTTACCACTTAGAGGACAAAGAACTAAGAATAACTCGCGTACAAGAAAAGGTAAGCGTAAGACTGTAGCAAATAAAAAGAAAGCTACTAAGTAAGATTTATTGATTATTTGAGGTATGGCTAAGACAACCGCGAAAAAAAGAAAAGTAAAAGTTGACCCAATTGGACAGGCTCATGTTCAGTCAACTTTCAACAATATTATTATTTCAATTACCAATGCAACTGGCCAAGTAATTTCTTGGTCGAGTGCTGGTAAAATGGGATTTAGAGGTTCTAAAAAGAATACACCTTACGCTGCGCAAGTAGCGGCTCAAGATTGTTCTAAAGTAGCACATGATGCTGGACTAAGAAAAGTGAAAGTATTCGTAAAAGGACCAGGGGCTGGACGTGAATCTGCTATTCGTAGTATTCATAACTCGGGAATTGAAGTAACCGAAATCGTTGATGTTACTCCGTTGCCACACAATGGTTGTCGTCCACCTAAAAGAAGAAGAGTTTAAGCTCATTTAAAGAAGAAATCATGGCAAGATATAGAGGTCCAAAATCTAAAGTTGCAAGACGTTTTAGAGAACCCATTTTTGGTGCAGACAAAGCGTTAGACAAGAAAAACTATGGTCCGGGAATGCACGGTCCTAACAAGAGAAGAAACAAGCAGTCTGAATATGCTGTACAGTTAGCTGAGAAACAAAAAGCTAAATATACTTACGGTATTTTAGAAAGACAATTCAGTAAAATGTTTGATCTTGCTTCAAGATCTAAAGGCATTACTGGTGTAGTGTTACTTCAAAAATGTGAGTCTAGATTAGACAACACTGTATTTAGAATGGGAATTGCCCCAACCAGAAGAGGTGCACGCCAATTGGTAACACACCGTCATATTTTAGTGAATGGTGAGAAAGTGAATATTCCTTCTTACGAGCTTAAGCCAGGTGATGTGGTGAGCGTTCGTGAAAAGTCAAAATCACTTGAAGTTGTTACAGACTCTTTGGCAAGTAACTCAAAAAGTTATTCATGGATAGAGTTTGATAAGAACGAACTATCAGGTACTTTCCTTAATCTTCCGATGCGTGAAGATATTCCAGAGAATATCAAGGAACAGTTGATAGTCGAATTATACTCTAAGTAATCTTTACAAAGTACAAAGCTTCAATCTATGGCATTATTAGATTTTCAAAAACCGGATAAAGTAATTATGATTTCTTCGGATGATTTTAACGGATCATTCGAATTTAGACCTCTTGAGCCCGGTTATGGTATTACAGTAGGTAATGCTCTGAGAAGAATTTTGCTTTCTTCTTTAGAGGGGTTTGCAATCACCAACATTAAAATTGAAGGAGTAGATCACGAATTCTCTACAATTAAAGGTGTGATTGAAGATGTTACTGAAATCATCTTAAACCTTAAACAAGTACGGTTCAAACAACAGATTGAAGACACAGATACTGAAAGAGTTACTGTTAAGGTAGAGGGTAAGTCTCAATTTACTGCAGGTGATATTGGTAAGTACACTTCAGCTTTTCAAGTATTGAATTCTGACCATGTTATTTGCAACATGGAAGAGGGGGTACAACTCCAACTTGAATTAGAAATCGGAAAAGGTAGAGGTTACCGTCCGGCTGAAGAGAACAAGTTAAGCAACGCTGCATTAGGTGAGATTGCAATTGATGCAATTTTTACTCCTATTAGAAACGTAAAATACGCTATTGAAAACTATCGAGTTGAGCAAAAGACTGACTTCGAAAAGTTATTAATAGATATCGAAACTGACGGTTCGGTTCATCCAAAAGAAGCGTTAAAAGTGGCTGCGAAGATTTTGATTCATCACTTTATGCTTTTCTCTGATGAGAAGATTACTCTAGAAACTGAGGAGAAAGCAGCAGAAGAAGAGTTTGATGAAACTTCTTTGCACATGAGACAATTGCTAAAAACTAAATTGGTAGATCTAGATCTTAGTGTTAGAGCTTTAAATTGCTTGAAGGCTGCCGAGGTTGAAACTCTAGGTGATTTAGTTACTTATGAAAGAAATGATTTATTGAAGTTCAGAAACTTTGGTAAAAAATCGTTAACTGAATTGGATGATTTAGTTGACAGAAAAGGTCTTTCATTCGGAATGAACCTAGCAAAATATAAACTAGATAAAGACTAAGCAAGAAGTAGGGATACTTCAAAAAAGTAGTTGAAATGAGACATAGAAAGGCATTTAATCATTTAGGTAGAAAGAGCGCACATAGAAAAGCAATGTTAGCAAACATGGCTAGCTCATTAATCGAGCACAAGCGCATAAATACTACTTTAGCTAAAGCCAAAGCTCTTAGAGGTTATGTAGAACCTTTAATCACAAAATCTAAAACTGACAATACTCACTCAAGAAGGGTAGTTTTTAGTTACTTAAAAAATAAGGAAGCTGTTTCTGAATTATTCAGAGAAGTAGCACCTAAAGTAGCTACACGTCCAGGTGGTTATACAAGAATCATCAAAACTGGAAACAGATTAGGTGATGCTGCAGAGATGGCGATGATTGAATTAGTTGACTTTAACGAAATCTACGGTGTAGAAGAGAAGAAAACTAAAACAAGAAGAAGTAGAAGAGGAACTAAGAAGCAAGAAACTGCTGAAACGGCTCCTGAAAAAAAAGCAGAAGCAACAAAAGATGCTGAAGCTTCTGAAGACAGTAAGAAAGAAGAAGGAGAATCTAAATAAGATTTGACTTTAGATATTAAGGATTAAAAAGGATAGAGTATTTTTGCTCTGTCCTTTTTTTTTGCCCTAACGAATCGTTTTTTATGAGGTATACTATTAAGAAAGAAGCCAAGCTTGTTTTAGAAGATGGAACAGTTTTTACTGGTAAAGCCATTGGTAAAATTGGTACCACCACCGGAGAAGTAGCTTTCAACACGGGTATGACTGGCTACCAAGAGATCTTTACAGATCCTTCTTATTTAGGCCAACTTCTGATTATGGCAACAGCGCATATTGGGAATTACGGAACTTGTGAAGAAGACGTAGAGTCTAAATCTGTAAAAATTGCAGGACTCATCTGTAAGAAGTTTTCGGATGTATATTCTAGAGCTGCTGGAAATAGCACAGTTCAGAACTATTTTACGGAGCATCAAGTGGTAGGAATTTCCGATGTGGATACACGTATGTTAGTTCGTCATATCCGGGATAAAGGCGCTATGAATGCTATTATTTCTTCTGAAATTTTAGATGAAAAGGAACTTAAAGAGATGTTGAAAGAGGTTCCTTCTATGGAAGGACTTGAACTCTCTTCAAGAGTAACTACTAAAGAAAATTACCTTTTGGGCGAAGAAAATTCGGGAAAAAGGGTAGCAGTGCTGGATTTAGGGGCAAAAGAGAACATTTTACGTTGTCTCTTAGAAAGAGGATGCCAACTAAAAGTGTTTAATATGAACACCAGCGTTGAGGAAATGGAAGCCTGGAATCCAGATGGGTATATGCTTACCAATGGTCCTGGAGATCCTTCTGCTATGTCTAACGTTATAGAATCGGTTAAGAACATCATAAATCTGAAAAAACCGGTTTTTGGAATATGTTTAGGACACCAGATTATCGCTTTAGCAGGTGGGTTAAAAACCATAAAAATGCACAATGGTCATCGCGGAATTAACCATCCGGTTATGAATTTAAAGACCGGAAAAGGTGAAATAACCTCACAAAATCATGGTTTTGTTGTGGATCGAAATACTTTAGAAAATAACGAAGATATTGAAATGACCCACGAGCATTTGAACGATCACTCGCTCGCTGGAATCGCATTTAAATCAAAACCCGTTTTTTCAGTACAATATCATCCAGAATCTTCGGCAGGTCCTAATGATTCACGTTATCTTTTCGATGATTTTATCAACCTAATGAACAAGTAACAAATTAAACTACAATAACATGTCTTATATAGCTCAAATAAAAGCTCGACAAATTTTAGATTCAAGAGGTAATCCTACTGTAGAAGTAGATGTTTACACAGATAATGGTGCTGTAGGAACCGCTGCTGTTCCTTCTGGAGCCTCTACTGGTATTCATGAAGCCGTTGAGTTACGAGATGGGGATAGTGCAAAATTCTTAGGGAAAGGTGTTTTAAAAGCAGTAGAGAATATCAACACCACGCTAAACCAAGAGTTGCAAGGTTTACCCATCTATGATCAAGTTGCGTTAGATAAAGCCATGTTAGCCATTGATGGAACTGCTAATAAAAGCAACATCGGAGCCAATGCCATTTTGGGGGTTTCTTTAGCTGCAGCGAAAGCAGCAGCCGATTTACATGGTCTTCCTCTTTATCGTTATATAGGAGGTGTTAACGCAAGAACATTGCCTATTCCAATGATGAACATCTTAAATGGAGGTTCACATGCTGATAACAAGATCGACTTTCAAGAATTTATGGTGATGCCTGTAGGAGCCACTTCATTCTCAGAAGGTCTTCGTTGGGGAACGGAAGTTTTTCATCATTTAAAGAAAGTATTGAAAAGCCAAGGTTTATCTACGAACGTTGGAGACGAAGGCGGCTTTGCACCTAACATTAGCTCAAACGAAGATGCTATCAAATATGTACTTCAAGCTATAGAAAGTGCAGGATATCGTCCGGGAGAAGATATGTACATTGCAATGGACGCTGCTTCATCAGAGTTTTATAACGAAGAAGAAGGAGTTTATCATTTCGCTAAATCTACAGGCGACAAGCTAACGCCAACAGAAATGGCTGCATATTGGAAAGATTGGGCAGCTAAGTACCCTATCGTTTCTATCGAAGACGGTTGTGCTGAAGATGATTGGGCAGGTTGGAAAACCTTAACTGAATACATTGGTGATAAAGTTCAATTAGTGGGTGACGATTTATTTGTAACCAATACAGAGCGTTTGTCGAAAGGTATTCAAGATGAAGTAGCCAATTCAATCTTAGTTAAAGTAAATCAAATAGGTTCGTTAACAGAGACTATTGAAGCTGTAGAGTTAGCTCATAGAGCTTCTTATACCTCTGTGATGAGTCATCGTTCTGGAGAAACAGAAGACACTACAATTGCTGATTTAGCAGTCGCTTTAAATACGGGTCAAATCAAAACAGGGTCGGCTTCTCGTTCAGACAGAATTGCGAAATACAATCAATTATTGAGAATTGAAGAACAATTAGGCGACAACGCTCTTTATTTAGGTAAGAATTTCAAGTTTGTTTAACTCAATTTCACTTTTAAAATAGAGGTCTGTTTCCTAAATTCGCAACGCTTGGAAAAAGCCTGTAGGCACAAGTATTAAAACGTTCACTTAAATAAATAAATAGTCGTATGTCAGATCACGCAGAAATCAAATTCAACGGAAAAACTTATGAACTTCCGCTCATAGTTGGAACCGAAAATGAAACCGGTATTGATATCAGTAAATTAAGGGCACTTACTGGTGCTATTACTGTAGATCCAGGTTTTAAGAATACTGGCTCGACTCAAAGTTCAATTACATTTTTGAACGGTGAACAAGGAATTCTACGTTACCGTGGTTACTCGATTGAAGATTTAGCAGAAAAATCTTCATTTTTAGAAGTAGCCTATTTATTGGTTTTCGGAGAGCTTCCAACAGCTGAGCAACTTCAAGGGTTTGATCATAAAATCAAGAATCATACTTTGATTCATGAAGATGTTCGCCACATTCTTGAAGGTTTTCCAAGCAATGCTCACCCAATGGGAGTATTATCTTCTCTTGTTTGTTCGCAAACAGCTTTCTATCCAGAATCATTAGATCCTAACCGTTCTAGTGAAGAAGTGAACTTAAGCATCATTCGTATTTTAGCTAAGTTACCTACCATGGCAGCTTGGGCTTATAAGAATGCGATTGGTCATCCAGTGAACTATCCTGATAACAATATGAGCTATACTGAGAATTTCTTAAAGATGATGTTCTCGGTTCCTGCTCAAGAATATGAGGTAGATCCAGTTGTTGCTGATGCACTTGATAAACTATTAATTCTTCACGCAGACCACGAGCAGAACTGTTCAGCCTCTACAGTAAGAATTGTTGGTTCTTCTCACGCGAGTCTTTATGCTTCTATTTCTGCAGGGATTAACGCACTTTGGGGACCACTTCACGGTGGAGCTAACCAAGCGGTGATCGAAATGCTTGAAGCGATTAGAAAAGATGGCGGAAACGTTCAGAAATACATCGAGAAAGCAAAAGACAAAGAAGATCCATTCCGTTTAATGGGCTTTGGTCACAGAGTTTACAAAAACTTCGATCCGAGAGCTCGTATTATCAAGAAAGCTGCTGATGACGTTCTTTCTAAATTAGGAATTCAAGACCCAGTGCTTGATATTGCTAAACAATTGGAAGAAGTTGCCTTAAAAGACCAGTACTTTGTAGATAAGAAGCTATATCCAAACGTAGATTTTTACTCAGGAATTATTTACCGTGCAATCGGTATTCCAACGGATATGTTTACAGTCATGTTCGCAATGGGTCGTTTACCAGGTTGGATTGCTCAATGGAGAGAAATGCGTGAGAATTTCGAGCCAATCGGAAGACCACGTCAGATCTATACAGGTGAAAACCAAAGAGAATATGTTGACATCAAAAATCGTTAATCACATCGATTAAGAGATATTCGATACAAAAAAGCCCTTCTTTTCAGAGGGGCTTTTTTTATGCGCTATCTTAAACTTTTACTGCTTATTTACGGTAAATAAAGCTACCAGATGAAATTAGCTGGTTTTGATCCGATGCTTTGTAGTGATACGTTCCAGAAGGTTGATTATTCAAATTAACTGAAACAATTTTACCGTTTAAATTAACGGTACGAACCAACTGACCATTGGCGGTATAAACGTCAATTTTCCCTTTTAAGCCTTTCTCACCAACAAAATGAATAGTACCATTGGTGGGATTCGGATAAACCTGAATACTGTTTTCTCTTTTCGTATTCTCCCCCACGGATAATACAGAATGGTCAATGTTAGCCAGGGCATATTGTCCTGCTAAAAGTGACGAAATTTCAATAACACCAAATTGATTTGTAGAAGAACCAAGCACATTTTTCGTATAATGAGAATACTCCACCCAGTCTTCTTTCGCGTTCCTTCTATACAATAAAAAAAGAGAATCTTCAGTTGCAGCAACCAAGCTAGAATCGAGCTGTAGAGTATTGACTCTACCATCGTAAAAAAGCGTAGCGCTAGCTTCAAAATCTGGATGTAGTATACCGCCTACTTCCCAATAATGATCTCCTAAACGATATGGTTTTTCGCTCCACAATTTAATAGGGTCGGGAGTTGTGTAATGATGTTCAATTCGCAACAAAGAAGAATCACCCGCATTTACCACATCTACACTCATGTTAGAATAACCCGATACAGTAATATTGCCAGCTGTTAAGGTCTCAAAGTAATCTGTGTTTGCATAAACCTGTTGCTTTGTAGGGTTAAGGGTAATCCAAGTAGGTTCGTTATCTACCATTACAGTTGCTTGTGTGTAAGCACCATTTGTTAATATAGTGTCTAAAGAGAAACTAAAATCGTTTTGATAGAACCCTACTTCCAAAGGAACATTTGCATGAAACTGTGTTTTTCCAAAGAGTTTTTGTTCGATAAAAAGAGTTATTTCAAATTGGTTTCCTACAGGAATAATCTGAAATGAGTCGAGTTCAAAATCGTTCCAGCCGCCAGAAAACACCCAATCTGTAAAAAAAGGAGTTAAATCTTCACCGCTGAAAACACTCAGAGAATCTCTAAACTGTTCGCTGTTCATAGAATTAAAGCCTCTCGACTCTAGAAACTGTGAAATAGATGAAAAAAACGTTTGATCACCGAGGTAGCCGCGCAAGTTATGAGCAACTAACGCTCCTTTATTATAAACGTGCGAACCGTATGTGATTTCATGCGGAATACCACTAACTGCTCTAAATCCGCCTTCGTTTAAATGCGCAGTTCGCAAAACATCAGCGTGCAATTCTTCGAGCGCATTTTGGTAAGCTTCTTTGCCATAAACATGTTCTGTGAAAAGTAGCTCAGAGAAAGAAGCCCAACCTTCGTTTAACCACATATCTTCTTGCGTTTCACAGGTTGCGTAATCGCCCCACCAGTGGTGCGCTAGCTCATGAGCCATTAACGTTTCATTGGCCAAAGAGCCGTCTGCAGCATAGATAGGATACGCAATATTGGTAGCATGTTCCATGGCTCCTGCATTGAAAGGAACCAAAGAATAACCTACTTTTTCGAAACGATGCACACCGTAAGAATTTTCGAAACATGCAATAGCATCGGTAAGATGAGCAAATGAATTTTTCAGGTTTTGCGTATCTGAAGGAACCGCATGTAGCTCAATCGGTATATTACCCGTAATTCCTGAATGAATCTGATTTACGGTAGAATACTCGGCCACCGCTACGGCAGATAAGTACGTAGGAATAGGATCTTTCAGGTGGAAGTGGCGAACAGTATTACCGTTGGGTAAGCTGTTTTCGCTCAGTAAAGTACCATTGCAGGTGGCCACTTTACCATTTGAAGTTTCGATGTGAAAATCGTAAGTTGCTCGTTCAACAAAGTTATCGAAACAAGGATACCAAACGCGTCCGAAGTTATGCGGATTGGCATCGAAACCAACTCCTAAATTAAACGCGTAATTGTTGGTGAAATAAAATCCACCCCAGCTGTTGTCAGCTTGTGGAGAACCTTGATAATAAACGCGAACAGTTGTTGTGTCTCCTGCAGACATGGTAGCTGTTAATTGTGCCACCAACAGTGTATCGTTATAGGTAAACGGTACAACTTGCTGATTTTGTTTTACAGAGTCAACTTGTAGTTCGAGTAGGTCTAACGGAAGTTGTGAAAAACTTTCATTTCCTTCTGCTGTAACGGTTACGTCTGTAAAGCCTGCAATTTTCTGGTTTTGAAAATCGGTGATATCTAAATGGATGGCGTAATTGAGCACATCGATAGAATCGCTTCTTTCGTTGGCAGCTGACGGGTACAGCTGCTGTGTTGAAAGTGATTTTTGGCTTTTTCTATGTTGGCAGCTAAATTCTTGCGAAAAGCTTTGAGAAAATAGGGGATGGGTTCCTACCGATAAAGCAAAAAGGAATAGAAGTTTTTTCATGATTGTAAACGTTGACGAACACATTCGAATAGGGCAACACCTGTTGCTACCGAAACGTTGAGTGATTGAGTAACCCCCAACATCGGAATTTGAACGTTAAGATCGGTTTTTTGTAAAATGGCTTCAGAAATTCCGGTTTCTTCGTTTCCCATTACAATGGCGGTAGGAACCGTAAAATTTGCTTTGTAAAGCGGTTGCTCTGTTTTTTCGGTACAACCAACAACTTGAAAACCGCTCGATTGAAGAAAAGAAATAGCTCGAGTAAGACTATTTTCTTTACAAATAGGGATGTTAAAAATAGAACCTGCCGATGTTTTAACGGCATCAGCATTAATACTTGCGGCTCCTTTGTTGGGTAAAATAACCGCATTTACGCCAGAACATTCTGCCGTTCTAAGAATGGCTCCGAAATTGCGTACATCGGTAACTCCGTCTAAAATTAGAAAGAGGGGAGTTTCGCCACTTTCGAAGCTATCTTGCACAAGGTTGGGTAAATCGTGAAATTCGATGGGTGAAATAAAGCCAGCAACACCTTGGTGGTTTTTTCTTGTTAACCGATTTATTTTCTCAATCGGAACGGCAAAATAGCTGATTTGGTTTTCTTTAAGTAAGTCTCTTAACTCGAACCATAATTCACCTTTTAGGCCTTTTTGAACAAATAATTTATCGAAAGTTTTACCTGCTTGAACCGCTTCTGAAATGGCTCTAATGCCGTAAACTAAATTGTCGTAATCTTTCTCTTGTTTCATCTAATAATCTAAACTAGTAACTCTACCTTGCCTCCAACTATCAACGGCTCTATACCATTGGTTTTTATAGATTGGTGCTCTTTTTAATGTGTAATCGTTTTGTGAAAATGGGTTGTCAACCTTTAAAAAGTTGAGTGTAATAGAAAGGTAGTTGTTTTCTTCGCCATACACCCAGCTTTCTGCGCTTGAAGATTTATAAACTACATCTGGCGGACCAAAAACTACGTAAATAATGCCTCGGTCTGTTTTCCAACCTTCTTTGTGGCAAGAGTAAAACTCGTTGGCATTTTGAACACGGTTGTAATATGCTTTTATCAACTCTCTAGCTCGTGTAGGATCATCTGCTATTTTTAACCAAAATTGGTCGAGAGCTAACTTTTGGTTTTCTGATTGGGTAAGTTCGGCAAACTCTTTTTTACTGGTGATAAAGCGCAGGGCACTCACCATTTCTTCGGGCGCATTTACTTTAGGAAAACCATCGTTGTAATGAAAAAGGGTAAAACCATTTCTGCCAGAAGTGTCTGCTTGAATGTGATAGAAACCACGATCTTCGGCTTTAAAAACAAAATAATCGCTATTTGTTTTACGCAGCGGAAAAACTTTACTCGATTGATAATCGAACAGTTTGTGGTTATAGATAGCAAAGGGAGGTGGCGCAATATCGAATTCGTGATCGTAAAAACGAACCGATAGTTGGTTTACATCGGGTTGTGAATACTTGAGGTGAATTTCTTCGTTTTTGTAAAACCAATTTCTGAAGATAGGCGTTTCGGTAAGCGGATCAATTGCAATAAAATTCTGGTTGGTAAAACGGTTGGTTTTGTCTATTACAATGTAATCGAAGTTCGATGTTTCGTTCAATAAATCGGTAGTGATTAACTTTAAAACGTAACGGTTTCCGTATTCTGTAGGAACCTCTAAACTGCCATAGAAAAGATCATCGTTGTAGTCGGTAAGTATTTCCTGAATTACAACAGAACCACTATCTACCAAGTTTTTAGATTCGAAAGAAGGATACAATAAATAGTGAATTTTTACTTGAATTAAGTAGTCTTGATTGGCTGCCTTTTGAGCTTTAAACAGTTCTTTCCCATCTATCTGAAAGTGGAGAGTAGAAGAGCTGTCTTTGGCATGGTGCAAAAGAAAATCTACTTCAACTTGTTTGTTTCCGGTACGGTATATTTCAGATAAGTTTTTTTCGCTCAATGTACTCGTTGTGCCACAAGAAGTGATAACCACAGCCAATACAACTAGAGAGAGAAAGAAAATTTTATTCGTTAGCGTCTTCAATTTCATCGATTAGTTTAGTTGAAAAAGATTTTTTGTTTTTAGCGCCTAACTCTTGCATTTTGAGTGCTGTGTTGAGCACATTTCCTCTGCCAGAGTAGAGTCGTTTTTTCGCATCTCTATATTTTTCGTGCATTTTGCCGAAATCTTCGTCAATTTTTTCAAATTCAGCCATTGTTCTCACTAGTTTGTCGTGAATTTCGCCACCCAGTCGAGCAATTTCTTGAACGTTTTGGTTTTGTCGTTCTTGTTTCCAAATACTGGCAATGGTTTTAAGAGTAGCCAATAAAGTGGTTGGGCTAACAATTACGATGCGTTTTTCCCAAGCGAAGTTAAACAAGTCGGCATCGTTTTGAACGGCTAAACTAAAAGCAGATTCAATAGGCATAAAAAGAAGAACAAAATCGGGTGTATTGAGTCCTTCTCCTGTTTGATAATTTTTACCGCTTAAATCGTTTACATGTTTGCGAATAGAAGTCGTGTGCGCTTTTAAAGCGGCTTCTTGTTCTGAAAGATCTTCTGAGTTAACAAAACGCTCATAAGCTGTAAGGGAAACCTTGCTATCGATAATAATGTGTTTTTCGTCTGGTAATTTCACCAAAACATCTGGTCGAATGGTTTGCCCTTCAGAATTTTGGGTAGAATATTGAGCTGCGTATTCTTCGCCTTTTTTAAGCCCAGATCTTTCTAAAATTCGTTCAAGAATGATTTCTCCCCAATTTCCTTGTTTTTTGGTGTCGCCCTTTAATGCGTTGGTAAGATTTTTTGCATCTGCGCTAAGCTTTTGGTTAAGCTGTACCAATTGTTGAATTTCAGTTTTTAAACTGGCTTTGTCTTTGCCTTCGTTTTCAAATGCTTCTCGCACTTGTTTTTCGAATTTATCGATCTGTTTTTGAAACGGAGACAGTATTTCGTCTAATTTTTCACGGTTATTTTTGCTAAGCTCTTGGCTGTTGGTTTTAAGCAAGCGAAGAGAAATAGTTTCAAATTCTTGCGTGAATTTTTCTCTAATATCTTCAATTTCTTTTTGCTGTTTTTTTAGTTGTTGGTTGGTGGTTTCGGCTTGTATTATTTGGCCGTTAAGAGTTCTATTCTCATCGAGCAATTCTTTTATGCGGTCTTTCAGCAAGCTCATTTCTTGTTTTTGCTCGTACTGATTTTCTTGAGCAGCCTCTAATCGAGCTTCTAATCTTGCAATTTTTTGAAGGGCTTCGTTAAGTTCTTGCCTTAACTGTTGATTGGCATTTGTAAGTTGGTTCTGCTCGCTGGTGTTGGTCTCATGGGGAATTGAAGAACGGTTCCTACCGATAAAAAAACCAATGGCAATGCCGATTACAAGGGGAATGATGTAAATTAAAATATCCATGAGATTGGTTTGGTGCAAATGTCGAAAATTACGCTCAACGGAAAGTTAAAATAAACTACTAAACCCGAAATGAACTTTACCCGCTCTAAGCTCTACCGGGTTGTTGAATTGCTTGCCTAAAGCATAAAATAACGAAAATATCCCGGCCTTAGTTTCAAACGAAAAACCGGCACCGAAACCAAAAGGGGTGTCTGTAATAGATTGTGAAGTAGTTATTTGCTCGTACCAAGCGTAGTCGAAAAAAGCCGATAAATACGAGTTTTGTTCCAATAAATATCGAAATTCTACCGATGGAATTGTGTAAGAAGATGCAAAAATGATTTCTTCATCGAACCCGCGCAACGTGTTAATTCCGCCAATTCTAAAGAGCTCATTGGTAAAGAGTTGGTCGTTGATGATGTGCCCAGCTTGCAAACGAAATTTTAGAGTAGTTTTCGGAATTAGGGGCCAATAAACGCTCATATCGGTTTTAGCTTTATACAGTTCACTTTTGAGCGGTATAGTGTCGAATGCTGAGGAATTTTCGCTATTGGGCGGTATCAATTCTTTTTCCCCAACGCTGGCGCTTATGGTAAGCGATGCTCCCTTAGTGGGGTTAAATTTGTAATCGAGAAATTGGGCTTTGTAAAGCAATCCGTACGATAAAACCTGAACAGAACTGTTAGTCGGCAGGCCTAAATTGGTTGAATTGTCTAGGTTAGCAATGGTGCTACTCTCGTTGTTTTCGATAAAACCTTCGAGGTAATTTCCGCGCTTAAAATAGTATTGAATTCCACCCCGAAGCGTAACCGTATTAAAAGTGCTATCTCTTCGGTAAATTTCGAAATCGGCAGAAGCTCCCAAAGGAGTTTTAAATAAGTACGGAATAGCGGTGTTTATAACCAATTCTTGTGTGTTGGTTTTGAGTCTTCTCCAGTTTAAGACCAACTCTTCACCTTTGCCAAGCGCGTTTACCAATTCTAGTTTGGCATCACCAGAAATAGTGATTTCACCCGTTTCTTCGTCTGGTAGGAACCCGATTAACCCGTTGAAAGAACTCGCATTTCGCTTAGAAATAAACACTTCGATTCGCGCTTTTTTTTGAGAAAAGGAAACCTGTGCAGGTTGGGCAGATTGCAGAAAAGAGATGTTATTGATGTTTCTATCGATTTGCTGAAAAAGTGCTTCGTTATAGGGCATCCCTGGCTTTAATCCTAAATAACGATGCAAATAACTTTCAGATATTTTAGTATCTCCGTTAAAAATCAGCGTATCGATTATAATTAAATCGCCTTTCTGAACAGTAACTTTTGCTTTTAACTGATGGGAGTCAATTAACGCAGGGTCTGTTAAAAACACCTTAGCAAATGGAAATCCGTTATTTTCATATTGTGCAAGAATTTTGGTGAGAAAATTCGAAATTTTTTGAGGGTTTATCGGTTGGTGATGAATCAATTGTTCCCTAAAACCCGCTTTCGATAGATAACCTTCATCAATGTTGTGGTTGGTTAATTGGGCCCAGGTAAATTGGGTTCCTACTGAAATATAAACTTGGTGCTGAGCGGTTAACGAATCGAAATAAAAAGTGTCTACAGAACAGAGCAGATAACCGGTTTGGATAAGAGCGAGTTGGGCGTTTTTTAACTGCTCATCAATGGGGCGTTTTTGTTTTTTTTGAAGAATTTCAAATTCTTTTTTAAAGCGTTGAATGTCTACAGCATTCCCGTTCCAATTCACATTTTGTGAGAAAGAAGTGGTAGAAATTAAAACGAAAATTACAGTAGAAATGAAAAATTTCATGCTTAATGAGAAGAACGATAAAAAGCGGAAGAAGTTATGAGATTTGCCAATTAATAGGTGATTGTGAATGTTTTTCAAGGTAGTGGTTGGTTTTCGAAAAATGCTGGCAATTCCAAAACCCATTGTGGGCGCTTAATGGCGAAGGGTGGGCAGCTTTGAGAACTAAGTGTTTTTCAGGATCAATTAATTGCTCTTTTTGTTTAGCGAAATTGCCCCAGAGAATGAAAACAAGATTTTTTCGTTGTTTAGATAAAGCTTCAATGGCAGCGTCTGTAAAAAAGTGCCAACCTATTTTGGCATGAGAGCCAGCTTGGTTTTCTCGCACAGTGAGTGATGCGTTAAGCAACAAAACGCCTTGTTGAGCCCAAGAGGTAAGATTACCAGTGGTATTGTGAATGTTTAAATCAGAAGAAAGTTCTTTGTAAATATTTCGAAGAGAAGGAGGGAGTTTAACTCCATCGGGAACACTAAAACTTAATCCGTGTGCTTGGTTAGGTCCGTGGTAAGGATCCTGACCAATAATAACCACCTTTACTTGGTTAAAAGGCGTGAGGTTAAAAGCATTAAAGATGTCTTTTTCTTTTGGGTAAATGGTGAACTCACTTTTTTCTTTTTTCAACGTCTCTTTAAGAGCAGAGAAGTATTCTTTGTTGAATTCATCGCTAAGTGTCTTTTTCCAAGAAGAGTCAATGTCTGGATCAATAGATTGAGTCATTTTTCAAAAATAGGGCATTGAAGAGAACAAATTTGGGTAGAATTCGTTTTTGTAAGCTCCTATAAAAACTGGGTTGTATATTTAGCGTTGTTAAGGTATTTTTGTTACTTGAAAAATAAAAAGATGAAAAAAATTGCAGTTGTTTTAGTGGTACTATTTGCCTTAGGAACCGCATTTCAAAGTTGTAAATCTCATGAGAAGTGCCCAGCGTACGGCTCAGTAGGGATGGTTCAGAGGTAATTCAATGAATTGGGAGATCATTCAATCTGTTCAGCAATTTAACGAGCTACAATCTGCTTCTGAGCAATCAGAAGGCGTTCTTATAATCTTTAAACACAGTACGCGCTGTTCTATTTCAAGCACAGTGCTGAATCGGTTAAAGTCGAGTTCAAGCGCATTATTTTCAGACAAAACGGTCTATTTAATCGATGTTATATCGAATAGAGAGTTGTCTAATTATGCAGCAACTCAATTGGGCGTAGAGCACGAATCTCCACAATTGTTGGTGATTAAAAATGGCCTGTTAGCTCAAGATACTTCTCACATGGGAATTTCTTCAAGTTGGTTAGAAAATGCGCTAAAATCGAGTTGAAACAAAATAGATTCGAACTGCGTTATACATCGTAAGTAGTCGAGATGAGGTTAATAAGTAGTTTGATATTCAGTTTATTGGTTTTGAGTTCTTTTTCACAAGAAAAGAAGAACCCAGAAGATGTAAAGCTGTATTATCGTTCTACCATCTCAGGCGGCATTGGGCTTCACTCTCACGGTTATACCGCTGATTTTCGATATGGGAAATATACCAGCGGTTTTTCGCAAACCATTTTTGCCGCAGAATTGGCCACTATGCGTCATCCGAAAGAGTACAAGAGTTTTAACCCTTACTTTGAAGATGCTAGAGGTTACTTTTATGGAAAACAACATTCGCTAGCTATACTCCGAACGCTGTTTATGCAACAACGTGTAATCAACGGTAAAGAGCTAAAAAAAGGTGTGGCGGTTAGTTATATTTATGGTTTCGGACCCAGCTTTGGGTTTTTAAAACCCGTTTACTTAGAGGTGGCCTACTCTGCTGTAGATAACCAACCTACTCCCGTAGCATCTAGTTCTTACGATTACATTGAAACAGAAGTTTTTGACCCGAAAAAGCACAATCCAGATAATATTTTTGGAAGAGCTTCTTTCTTTCAAGGCTTCGATGAATTAGGATTGTTATTCGGAGGGCATGCCAAATTAGCATTGAATTTTGAGTATGCTCCAGAAGATAATTTGTTAAGAGCACTAGAGGTAGGAACCAATCTCGATGTGTTTAACAGAAAAGCACCTTTGATGGGAACCGCTGAGAACAACCAACTATTTTTAACGTTTTATGTAAGCTTACGATTCGGAACGAAAGAATTGTAGAAGGTAGTATAAGATAATGAGTACAAATACAATAGAGAAAAAGAAACCCGTATCAGTTCACAATCCTGATGGTAGAGTAATGCGAAACAAGCCAAAATGGCTGCGTGTGAAATTACCAACAGGAGAAGACTACAAAAAAGTTAGGGGAATCGTTTCAGAACACAAATTACACACTATTTGTGAAAGCGGTAGTTGTCCTAACATGGGTGAGTGTTGGGGGGAAGGAACCGCTACCTTCATGATTTTGGGTAACATCTGTACCCGATCTTGTGGTTTTTGTGCCGTAGCCACCGGAAGACCCGATAAGGTAGACCCGTTTGAGCCATTGCGCGTTGCTAAATCGGTAAAACTCATGGGAGTAAAGCATTGTGTGATTACTTCTGTAGATAGAGACGATTTAAAAGATGGAGGTTCTGAGATTTGGGCAGAAACCGTGAATACGGTTAGACGTCTGAATCCTGAAACTACTCTGGAAACGTTAATTCCAGATTTTCGAGGGGAATGGCAAAACCTAGAACGTGTTATCGATGTAGCACCTGAGATTGTTTCACATAACCTAGAAACAGTTCGTAGACTCACAAAACAAGTAAGAATTCAAGCGAAATACGATAGAAGTTTAGAAGTTCTTTTCCGTTTAGCAAAAGGAGGCATGACTACCAAATCAGGTATTATGCTTGGCTTAGGAGAAACAGAGGAGGAAGTACTCGAAACCATGGATGATCTAAGAGCTGTTGGTGTGAGTATTTTAACCTTAGGTCAATACCTACAACCCACTCACAAGCACTTACCGGTTTCTGAGTTTATCACGCCAGAGAAATTCGAAGAATATAAAGAAATTGGTCTTGCCAAAGGGTTCAGATTCGTAGAAAGTGGACCTCTTGTAAGATCATCTTATCACGCAGAAAAACATATTGAGAAAAAGTAATTCATTTTAAGAATGAACCTTTAATGGGTTCAGATTGTCCGTTTATGTTAGAAAAGATTAAAAAATCTTAAAAAAAACGTAAATTGGCGCAAATTTATGAATTGCCAACTAACAGATTAATACAACACTATGAAAGTCAAATATTTACTTGGTTCGGTAGCCTTCGCGACTATCGGTTTAGTGGCATTATTGCCAACCGCTGATAACGAAATCAGCAGGCAGTATCATCCTAAAGCAGAAAATTCTTCTGCCAATTATGCGGAATATGGTGGAGCAGGTGGAGAAGAATTTTTCCGTCAAGTTCGCGCTAATTATCACACCGGAGAGGTTCAGCCAGCAGATGCAATCAATGCTTGGAAAGAAGTAGTTAAGCAAAGCCGTAAGAGAAGTCGCTCTCTAGGGTTAGAGTTTAACGAAATGGGACCCGACAACATCGGTGGTCGTACCCGAGCTATCTTGGTAGATAAAGACAACTCAGATTTATTATACGCAGGTGGTGTAGCTGGTGGTTTATTTGTTTCAGATAATGGAGGCGCTAGTTGGAGCCCACATCCAGATTTCATTAGTACTGCATTCACTCCTTTAGAAGAACTATCTCTTCATATTGCTTCTATCGCACAGGCTCCAAATGGAGACATTTATGTTGGTACGGGCTCTACCCACGAAGGTTCATCTCGTGGTCCTGGAAAAGGTATTTACGTTTCACGTGATGGAGGTGTAAGTTTTAGCCAAATTCCATCAACGGTTCCTACTACGCCTAATGCATTAAACGTAGAGTGGGCTTTTGTAAATAGAATTAAAGTTACCTCTACCGGAACTGTAATTGCAGGAACCAATAACGGTTTACGTGTAAGTACAAATGGTGGAACAGATTGGACCAACCCAGTATTTATCGATCCTAGTTGTACAGTTAGAGGGAGTGGTGTTGTTCACGATATAGAAATCACTGAAGATGATCGTGTAATTGTTGCTCTTGGAAACAGAGTTTTCTATTCTGATCAACCAACTACAGATTGTTCTTATCAGGAAGTAACCAACTTTACTGCAGGTTTCAGCAGAGCAGATATTGCTATTGCTCCATCAGACAATAACATCATGTATGCTATTACTGTTAATGGTGGGTTCTTGCAGTCTGTAATCAAATCAGAAGATAAAGGGGAATCTTGGTTTACTTACCAGCCAGGTGCTCCAACAGCTACAGTTGATTCAACTTTCTCTTTATTTGGTGATAATGGTCAAGGAGATTACGATTTATGTATTGCTGTACAACCGAACAACCCAGACTTGTTTTATGTGGGTGGTGTTCAGATGTACAATGTTGATGATGTTTGGACTCGTCCAGCTGAGTGGTTCTTAGCTCCAACGAATCCTTACTATGTACACGCAGATTTGCATTACTTCACCTTCGATCCAAAGAATCCTAAAACCATGTACATTGGTAGTGATGGAGGTGTTGGTGTTTCTAAGAATTCAGGTTCTTCAAACATGACTTTTACTACCGCGAACAGAGGATATAACATTACCCAGTTCTACGGTATTGCAATGTCACCAGACGGAAGAGTTGTAGGTGGAACACAAGATAATGGTAGCTTATTAATCGATCCACGTACATCAGCTAACAGCAGAAGTGCATTTGAAGTAACAGGTGGTGATGGATTTGACGCTGCTGTATCTAGTTTAGGTGAGATTATGTTCTCAACTAGCCAGTTCGGAACACTTTACAGATTAACAAACAACTCACAAGATAACATCTCAACCGGTGGGGGTGGTCCTTTCCATACTGTAGTTCAGTTATGGGAAAGTTTAGATGACCCAACGAGTAAAGACTCAGTTGTATTTAAAGCTGATGAAATCCGTATTGGAATTGGAACAGGTGATGACAACAAGAGAATTTTCTCAGGTCAGTTAAACCCTCTTCAAGATGCTGGTGAAGTAATTCAAGGAAGTATTCGTTTCGAAGCAGGTGTAGGTCCTTCAGCTCAAGAAGCTGACGATGCAAATGGTGACGGAACAATCACTTTATTGGCTACTGGTGATAGTATTGGTGTTTTCGATTATTCAACGAACGAATACCAATTAACATGGCCAGTTGCACCTGCACAAGGTCTTGCTATCTACGGTTATTTAACAGCTCGTTACGATGCTAACGATACATTAAATCTTTTAAGTAATACCTTAGAAATTGGTTTTAGACATGTGTTAACAACCAACCTAGAAGCAGGTGATTCAGTGATAGTACAAGATCCAATTCAGTCAATTATAGCTGTTAGTAACGGTGGAGGTTTAGCGCTTTCTAGAGGTGGTTTAAATCTTGGTGCATTGCCAACTTGGACTACGCTTCCTGGCGTATCTGGTTCTCCGAGAGCAGTTGAATTTACAGCTGACGGAAACACCATGTTTGTTGGTGGAAATGGAGTTGTTCGTGTAGACGGATTAAACGATTGGTACCCAGGAGTTGATATTGCTTCAGTTACAACTGTAACGCAAATCTTTGGCGGAACCGTAACGGGAATCTCAATTAACCCAACAGACGAAAACAGAATTGCAGTAACTACTGGTTTATTTGGAAGCCCTAACGGAAACGTATTTGAAATTTCAAATGCATTAACAGCAACCAATTCATCAAGTGCTAATACTACGAGCTTACAAGGTAACTTACCTGCAATGCCAGTTTATGATGCAGAATACACCAACAGCGGTGAAGAGCTATTGATTGGTACTGAGTTTGGTCTATGGGCAACGGAAATTCCTTTTGCTAGCCCAGTTGAATGGTCAGACGAAAGTGGAGATATGGCCAACGTAATGGTGATGGATGTTAAGCAACAGCGTTTACCTTCTTGGAGAGCTGAGAACTTTGATGACATCTACGTAGGAACGCATGGTAGAGGTATTTGGACTACCAGTTCACTAGTAGGACCTGCATCTGGTTTTGACGACTTCAGAGGAACCAAGAAGTTTGAAAGCAGCATCAAGTTGTATCCAAACCCAATGGCAACAACAGGTAACGTTTCTTTCAACTTACCATCAGCAGCTACTGCTAAGGTGAATGTAATGAACCTTGAAGGTAGAGTGGTTAAAACGTTAGCTAACCGTTCTTTCCAAAGTGGTGAAAACACGATGGAAATTGAAGTAGTTGATTTACCAGCGGGTACGTATTTCGTAACCGTACAAGCGGGCGAACTTTACAGTGTGTCTAAGCTTGTTGTATTGAGATAGAATATTTCAATAATAAATAGATAGGAAAGGCTCTCTTTTTAAGAGGGCCTTTTTTTGTGCCTTATTCTAACTTTGCAAAAAGAAAGAGCTAATAATTATGATAAGAGTAGCTGTAAATGGTTTTGGTAGAATTGGACGAGTATTTACCCGTTTGGCGCTTGAGAATTCGAATATCAAGATAGTAGCCATTAATGACCTTGCCGATAATAGAGCATTGTCTCACCTGTTTAAATACGATTCTGTACATGGAGCTTTTCATGGTGATGTTGAATATTCTGATTCTCAACTAAAGTTAGGAACTAACGAAATCAAGACTTTTTCTGAAAAAGACCCTGAAGCTTTACCATGGAAAGAGTTAGATGTCGATATCGTCATAGAATCTACAGGCTTGTTTAGAACCAAAGAATTGGCGGCAAAGCATATTTCTGCAGGAGCCCGAAAGGTGATTATTTCTGCGCCTCCGAAATCTGATGATGTAAAAACTGTTTGTATTGGAATTAATGACGATTTACTTTCTGATGATGATCAAATTGTCTCAAATGCATCTTGTACCACTAATTCAGCAGCACCGTTAGTAAAAGTTATGCAATCGATTGTTGAAATTGAAAGCGCTTATATTACTACTGTGCATTCGTATACCAACGATCAAAGACTACACGATACGCCTCATCAAGATTTGAGGAGAGCAAGGGCAGCTGCTACTTCTATTGTGCCTACAACCACTGGAGCGGCCAAAGCAATCACCAAGATTTTTCCAGACTTAGATGGTAAAATTGGAGGAGCAGGAATTCGTGTTCCCGTTCCGAATGGCTCATTAACAGATATGACTTTTGTAGTGAAAAATTCGGTGAGCATAGAAGAAATCAATGCGGCTTTTGAGAATGCAGCTAAAAACGAATTAAAGGGGATTCTACAGTATTTGGTAGACCCAGTAGTTTCAGTAGATATTATAAATAATCCTCATTCTTCGATTTTCGATTCAGAACTAACTTCTGTGGTTGGAAAGATGGTGAAAGTAGTGGGGTGGTACGATAACGAATATGGGTATTCTTCGCGTTTAGTAGAGTTGGTAGAAAAGTTAAACGCAAAATAAGAGACAAAAAAAAGTAGGAACCGAAAACGGGTTCCTACTAATTATCTTTTGTTATTGAGAAATTGGCTCTTAAGGAAAAATTACACTCAAACGAGATTGAAGTTCTTGACCTCTTAAGTTTTTGCCAATAATGTTACCATCTGGATCTAGAAGCAACGAAAACGGAATGCTATTTACATTATAGGCTTGTGCGGCACTGGATGTCCAACCTTGTAAGTCGCTCACGTGATAAGGCCATTTTAGTCCGTCTTGTTCAATAGCTTCTACCCACAACTCTTTTCCATTTCCTCGTTGAGCAGGAACTCCATCTAAAGAGACACTAAAAACAGTGAACCCTTGATCTTTGTACTTTTCGTACATGGCGACTACGTTAGGGTTTTCGGCACGACAAGGGCGACACCAAGCGGCCCAAAAATCAAGTAAAACATAGTTTCCTCGAAGACTAGATAAAGAAAGTTCTTCTCCTTCTGGATTAGGCAAAACAATATCAGGGGCAGGTGAACCAATAGCTGTAGAACGTGTAGCGTTCACTCTGTTTTGTAAACCAATAAGGTACTCAGAATCTGGAATTAAAGCGGTTAATTGGTTGGCTACTTTATCGAAGTACTCAAAATCCGTTTCCATATTTAACTGCTCAACGGCAACTAATGTGGCACGCGAATTAGGATGGTTATCGATAAACATCTTCATTTTGGCCTGAAAATTCTGGATTAGGGCTCTTTCGTCTTGCAAAAGTTGCGCAAATCCAGCCATATCTCTGCTTTGACTGAGTTGCTGTTTTACTTGGTTTATAGAATCCATTTTAGTTCGAACCACTAACTGACCTTGAATAATTTCTTGGTAAAGAGAAGTCTCTTCAGATCCTGTAACTGTGTTGTTAGCTGTTAAGTTTTCTCCGTCTGCTTGAATAGTAAGTTCATCATTAGGAAGCAATATCAAGTTAATAGCATTCGACTGGTTAAACCCGATTTGATAAAACCCCCAATTATCGATGTTAGAGTACAACTTGAAATTTCCTTCTTCGTCTAGCAATACAGTATCTACAGCCTTGTAGCCATTTGTAGAAAATAAGTTGAGATACATCTCTTGCTGCGGAGCATTGGATACGGTTCCTTCAATAACCAAGTTACTATTATCAGCTTCTGGGTTTGAGCAGCTAATAGCCAAAAGAGCCATAGCAAGAAAAAGTGCGGATTGGATGTTTTTAATCATATTAGTTGAGCATTTTCTGTAATAATTGATTCGATTTTTTAGGGTCTGCTTTTCCTTTAGAGACTTTCATTAATTGCCCCATGAAAAAGCCAATTAATTTTTTATCTCCATTTCTGAAACGCTCTACTTCACTCGGGTTATTGTCGATAACCTCTTGAATAAAACCTTCAAGGGCGCCTTGGTCACTTTGCTGAATTAAATCTAATTCTTCGGCCAAAGTAATAGCCGATTTTTTCGGGCTTTCTGTAAATGCAGGGAAGAGGCGAGAAGAAGCTACCGAATGTGAAATCTTGTTACTTTCAATTAATTCGATGATTTCGGCAATTTGTTGGCCAGAAAGTGGAAAATCTTTCATGTTAAGAGCTCTTTCGTTGAGGTAAGATTTCACCTCGCCCATAACCCAGTTAGCCGCAGCTTTGTGGTTTTTAGTATGAGCAATTACCTCTTCGAAATACAAGGCAATTTCTTTAGAATCGGTAAGAACCTGTGCATCGTATTCACTTAACGATAATTCAGAAGTATACTTGTCGAATAACTCGTTAGGAAGTGGAGGAAGTGTTTTACGTACCGCTTCAATGTATTCTTGAGTGATCAACATTGGCTGCAAATCAGGCTCGGGAAAATAACGGTAATCGTTAGCTTCTTCTTTCGAGCGCATGCTTGTGGTGGTTCCGTCTACAGCATTAAAGGTACGGGTGTCTTGATCTACTGGCAAGCCAGCTTCTACCAAGTCGATTTGGCGTTTAATTTCATGCTCGATAGCGCGTTGCACGTTTCGAATCGAGTTCATGTTTTTTACCTCTACTTTTTGCCCGAACTGACTTTCGCCTTTTATACGAACCGAAATATTGGCATCACAGCGTAGTGAGCCTTCTTCCATATTTCCATCACAAATTTCTAAGTAGCGAACCAATTTTCTTACTTCAGTAAGGTATTGATAAGCTTCTTCAGAAGTTCTTAAATCGGGCTCGGTAACAATTTCTAAAAGAGGAACGCCCGCTCGGTTTAAGTCAATTAAGGTGTTAAACGGATCTTGATCGTGAATACTCTTACCTGAATCTTCTTCGATGTGGATGCGTGTTAAACCAATGGGTTTACGGGTTCCTTCAGGAGTTTTAATCTCTACAAACCCGTTGGTGCAGATGGGCGTATCAAACTGTGTAATCTGATACCCTTTTGGTAAATCTGCATAGAAATAGTTTTTTCTTGAGAACTCGTTGTATTCTCTAATATCTGATTTGCACGAAAGCCCTAATCGAACCGCAAATTCAGCACTTTTCTCGTTTAAGCGAGGCAAAGTACCGGGATGACCCAAAGAAATTGCACTGATGTTATGATTGGGCAAGGTGCCGTATTCGTTAGCATCGTTTGAGAATGCTTTCGATTGAGTGAGTAATTGGGCGTGAACTTCTAACCCTATTACCGCTTCGTATTTATCGTAGATTGTATCCATTTTTTGTCGAAATAGTTGGCAAAATTAATTATTGCTTTTCAATCAAGGCCTTTACAATGGTAGTCATCTTTTCAGCGGCTGCATTGGCTGCTTTTTGTACGTCTTGGTGTGAGACTTCTACTATTTTTCCTTCAACGCCTAAATCAGTAATTACGCTGATACCAAAAACGTCCATTCCGCAATGTTTTGCCGCCATTACTTCAGGTACTGTACTCATGCCTACTGCATCTCCGCCAAGAAGAGCAATCATTTTATATTCTGCTGGTGTTTCAAAGGTAGGACCCGTAACCCCCACGTAAACACCTTGGTGCAATTGAATGGAATTTTCTTCACCTATTGCTAAAGCAGTGGCAATCATCTCTGAATTGTAAGCCTCAGACATGTCCGGAAAACGGGGTCCTACAGAAGAATCGTTTTTACCAATTAATGGGTTGGTAGGTAAAAGCAGAGAAATATGATCATTGATGATCATTAAATCACCAATTTCGAAATTCGGATTAGTTCCGCCACTCGCGTTGCTAACCGCCAATTTTTTTACACCTAACTGATGTGCAATGTAAATAGGGAGGGCTACCTCTTTCATAGAATAGCCTTCGTAAAAGTGGAAACGACCTTGAAAAACAATTACGCTTTTAGAGCCTAGTTTACCTAAGATTAAGTTTCCGGCATGGCCTGCTACCGTAGAATTGGGTAAGGCGTCAATTTCAGAATAAGGAATTTTACAGTCGATTTCTATTTCTTGAGCCAATTGACCGAGCCCAGAACCTAAAATAATGCACCACTCGGGTTGCAGGTTAGTTTTAGTCTGTATTAAGCTTACTATTGACTTTGTTGGTTCTAACATAATGTAAAATCTGTTCGTTAAAATCGGTTGCTTTTTGGTTGTGAAAGGCCACTTCAATGGGTACGTAATACAAGGGTAACTTACCCAATTGCTCTTCTAAATCAGGGTGTTGAAAACGCATAGCATCTTTTTCGGTGGTAATTAAGATTTTCTCAATTGGGCTAATAGCATTAAACGTGTCTTTAATCTTATTTACGTCTTTTTCTGTGTAATTATGGTGGTCTGGAAACTCTAAATGTTCCATTTGAAACGGAAACTGATTTAAGTATTCTACCAACCTTCCAGATCGAGCAATACCTGTAACCAATACCACGTGGCTTAATTGGTAATAAGAAGGAACCGTTACCGTTACAGGGTTATAAACAGAGCGAAGTGCTCCATATTTAAAGTAAGTAAAATATACTTTTTGATGCTGTCGTGGTTTTAAGCGTTGTGTTATTGTTCGAGCATCTAATGGAGAGAGTACTTCTGGCGATTTGGTAACGATGATAATATCGGCTCTTCGCATACCTGATTTTCCTTCTCGTAGGTTACCAGCCGGAAGAAGCAAATCATCTACAAACAATTTGCTGTATTCAGTTAAGAGAATGGAAATTCCTGGGTCGACTGCTCGGTGCTGAAAGGCATCATCAAGCAAAACAACATCTAAGCTGGGATACAACTCATTGAGTTTATTAATTCCTAAAACTCGCTTATTTTCTACCGAAACCGGAATGGTAGGGTGATTGCGATGAAATTGCAGAGGCTCATCCCCAACATCTTCGAACGTACTGTTTTCGTTAGCTAACTGAAATCCTCTACTACTGCGTCCGTAACCACGAGAAAGGGTAGCAATTGAAAATTCAGGTTTCAATAATCGAATTAAATATTCGGTGTGTGGGGTTTTTCCCGTTCCACCGGTGCTGAGGTTGCCCACACTAATGGTACAGATTGATTTAAACGTATGACTTTGAAAAAGACCAATATCGAAAAACAGGTTTCTTATTCTTACTACCAAGCCATAAATCAACGCAAAAGGGTATAATAAAATTCGCCACTGATTCATATTTTCAAAAGTAATTGAAGCTTTGGTTTCATACTGCAAAATTGATTGAATTACTTTATAACTTGTAGCTTTGACGTGTTTTTAAGAGCAAAATAGAACATGAACGTAAACGAAATAACTTCCTTTTTAGAATCCATAGCACCATTAGCCTACCAAGAAAGTTACGACAATAGCGGGTTGTTAGTAGGTAATCCAGCGGCAGAAGTTTCGGGCGTGTTAATCAGTTTAGACTGCACCGAAGAGGTGGTAGACGAAGCCATTGCCAAAAATTGCAACTTAGTAATTTCTCACCATCCCATTGTTTTTAAAGGATTGAAACAATTAGTGGGCAAAAATTATGTAGAACGAACCGTTATTAAAGCGATTAAAAACGATGTAGCTCTTTATGCCATCCACACAAATTTAGACAGTGTTTTTAAAAATGGGGTAAACACCAAAATAGCTGAGCGCTTAGGTTTAGCCGAAACTCGGATCCTACAACCCAAAAGTAATTTACTCTACAAATTAAGCGTCTTTGTGCCACAAAAACAGGCAGAAACATTGAAAAACGCTTTATTTACTGCTGGCGCGGGCCATATTGGAGAATATTCTCACTGCAGTTTTACCACAGAAGGAACCGGTAGTTTTTTGCCTCAAGAAGGAACGCAACCTTTTGTAGGAACCCAAGGATCTGTTCACCATGAGACCGAAACCAAAATTGAAGTGATTGTTCCAAAACCCAACAAAAACAGGGTAGAACAAGCTATGCGAGCAGCTCATCCGTACGAAGAAGTAGCCTTTGATTGGTATGCATTAGAAAACACATTAGAAACCGTAGGGAGCGGAATGGTGGGTCGATTAGACCATCCCATGTCTACCGAAGATTTCTTAACCCATGTGAAAGAAAAATTACAAACCGACTGTATACGTTACACGCCTTTGACTACAGATAAACCAATAGAAAAAGTGGCTATATGTGGCGGTTCTGGTAGTTTCTTGCTCAAGAATGCGAAGCAACAAGGAGCTGATGCATTTATTACTGGAGATTTTAAATACCATGAGTTTTTCGATGCTGAAGGAACCATCTTAATAACCGATGTGGGACACTATGAAAGTGAGCAGTTTACTTCTGAATTGCTGAGTGAATTGCTTCGTGAAAAATTTAGTACATTTGCAATCCGTTTGTCGGAGGTTAATACAAATCCAATCAACTATTTTAAGTAAGTATGGCGAATAAATCTGCTGTGAAAGACCCGAAGAAAATGTCTGTTGAAGACAAACTAAGAGCAATGTATCGTTTGCAATTGATTGATTCAGAGATTGATAAAATCAGAACCATTCGTGGTGAATTACCTTTGCAAGTTCAGGATTTGGAAGACGATATTGAAGGTTTAAACACGCGCATCGAAAAGATGAAAAGTGAAGTTTCTGAACTTGATCAAGAAATTTCGAACAAAAAAGGCCAAATCAAAGATTGTGAAGCAGCTATTGCTAAGTACAAAGAGCAGCAGAACAATGTACGTAACAATCGTGAGTTCGATTCTTTGAACAAAGAAATTGAGTTTCAAACATTAGAAATTCAATTAGCTGAAAAAAGAATTAAAGAATTTAGAGCTAACATCGATGCCAAGAAACAAATTATTGGTGCGGCAGAAGAAGAGTTAGCTGATCGTCAGAAAGATTTAGACCACAAAAGAGGTGAGTTAGACGCTATTGTTGGCGAAACCGAAAAAGACGAAAAGAAATTAATCAAAGCTTCTGAAGAAGCCGGTGAGTATATTGAAGATCGTTTACTTAAAGCATACAAAAGAATTCGTGCTAAAGTGAAAAATGGTTTAGCGGTTGTTCCAGTAGAAAGAGAATCAGCTGGTGGCTCTTTCATTAAAATTCCACCGCAAAGAATTCTAGATATCGCAGCAAGAAAGAAAATTATTGTTGATGAGCATTCTGGAAGAATCTTAGTAGACGAACTACTAGCACAAGAAGAAGCTGAGAAATTAGCAGACTTTTTAAAATAAATTCAACAGTACAGTATAAAGCCCTTCTTTTTCAGAAGGGCTTTTTTTTTGAGACAACTTTTTAATACTTCATTGAGTCTTAATAACTCAAAAGCACGCCTAGCTTTATAAATACCTATAGAAACTTCTTGAAACTAGTTATACCCAATTTTGTTGGTTACACTAGTTAAACGTGAATTAATTTATTGAAAAATACTTTTCACTATCCGCCTTTTAACCAATAAAAGTGAATTGTAATGAGTAAATTTTTAATCACCGTTGGTCTGATGCTAAGCTCCCTAGCAGGATTCAGTCAGGCTAAAAGTGTAGAGGTAAAAACGATTACCGACAAGTACCAACCCTATTTCCAAAGTAATGATGTGGTGGTAGAGGTAAAAAAGCAAGATTGTGACTTCCCGTCAGATGGAATTCATCAACAGTTTCTGTTGTTTAAATACGAAAACAAAACAGCCGAAACGGTGAAAATCGATCTTCATAACGATTTTTACTACAATCAAACGTGTAAAACTTGCGATTCTCCAGAGTACAACTACTCATTCGAATTAGCTCCTAACCAAACGTTAGAAGCAACTTGTGATTTACAAAACCCACGCTACATGGCGGTGTTTGTGAAGCAAAACAACTTTAAGTCAAGTTCTCAACTCACTTCTATTGAGTTAACATCTATTCAAGTAAAAAGGGAGGAGAAGTAAGATGTTGAAGAAAATTACCTTTTTTATAGCTACTGCCTTATTAGGCCTTTCGGCTCAGGCTCAACAAACCACCACCGGAAACTGTCAAGTAAATTTGGTTCCTGCCCCAGTTAACGATACAGTTCATTGTGGTGATACCGTAACCGTAATTGCAGACGGAAATTCTACTCAAATTCAGCTTACAGAAACCTTTAACAACGGTGCTTTTAGTACTGGTTGGCAAGGTACAACGGGAGTAACCTTTACCAATCCTTGTGGTAATGGTCCTGGAGGAGTCACCGATCCGCATATGTGGATGGGAACTGGATTGGCTGGTAACAGAACTGTAACCACAGTAGATTTTGATTTGTCTTGCGGTGGTTTTATTTGTTTCGATTTGCGACTAGAGCAACAGGGGGGTGGAGCGCCATGTGAAGGCCCCGATCAAGCTAACGAAGGGGTTTATTTACAGTACTCTAATAACAACGGAGCTACTTGGAATACTATTTATTATGTAAACCCAGACACAAACAATACAGGTGGTGGTGCAAGTAGTCCATTAATTAACTGGAATAACTTCTGTTTCAATATTCCACCAGCGGCACAAACAACCAATACCCAAATCAGATGGCACCAGATAAATACTTCAGGTTCAAATTTCGATCACTGGGGATTAGATAACGTAGAAATTGCCACAACGTGTGGAACAGGATATACCTATAACTGGTTTTCGATAGACAGTAGCATGGTTCCTCCAGCCGTAAATTACCAATTTCAAGATACAGGAGATACTTCTCTTTTAGATACAGTGTTGTATGATGATTTAACCTATATGGTGATGTTTTTTAACAACGTAGACACTTGTTATGATACATTAGATATCAATGTGTTACCAAGTCCTATTGAGGCTGTTTTGAGTGATCCGCAAATTTGCAACACAGGAGATACTGCACAGGTAACCGTTACCGGTGGTAATATTTACTCATGGAACGTATTAAACGGAGACCCTCTCAACGTAGGGAACAATATAGGCTGTAACAATTGTGGTAATACATGGCTTTCTCCGGGGGTGACCACTACGTACCAAATCGGAAGTGATTTAACCGGGATTTGTCACGAATACGATACCATAACGTTAGAAACGGTATCGATTTTCGATGCTGGTTTCTCTTTCAACGATCCAGTTTGTGTTAATGGTGATACCTTGGTAGGAACCCCAATTGTTAGTGGCGGTATTTTCTCAGGAACTGGAATTATCGATTCTATCAATGGTGTTTTCGATCCAACACTTACGGCTCCCGGTGGAAATATTCCAGTCACTTATACCATCCCGGGTGCTTGTGGTAATGACTCTACTATAAATGTAGATGTTACCGAATTGCCAGATGCTACTATTACAAGTCCTTCAGAGCTTTGTTTAACAGGAGGGCCTTTCACACTCACATCAGTTGTGCCGGGTGGTACATGGTCGGGTTTAGGGGTTACTGATGCTGCGGCTGGTACGTACGATCCGTCTATATTATCTTCTGGAACGTACACGGTAACCTATACTCTCAATACACCTTGCTTTAACCAAGATACAATGCAGATTCGTCACATATTGCCATTCGATGTGGAGATTGATCCGGTTACTGCTACCATTTGTGATAGTGACACAGCCGTAAACTTATCGTTTACATTAACTACTGGAGCCAATGCCGGATCACAACCCTACGATGTAACTTGGTCGGGGCCAGGAATTGTAGACCCAATAAATGGTGTGTTCAATCCTTCTTTAGTTGGTGCAGGAACTCATACCATCTCTGTTTCTGTTTCAAAACCGGGTGGTTTTTGTGAAGGAACCGACACGTATACAATTACTGTGTTTGCACCCTCAGATGCATCTTTCGATGTGCCGGTATACTGCGATAATGTAACGGTAAACCAACCGATTTTACCAGCTACGCCTGGAATCGGAAATTGGACAGTAAATCCTCTTGGATCTACCACAGCAACGTTTAACCCAAATAATCTCGTTCCAGCTGTTATTGGTGCTGGTACTTGGGAATTAACGTATGAGTTGGTTGATTTTAACGGATGTTTCAATAGCTATACAGACACCTTAAGAATTGCAGAAACTCCTGCAGCTCCTACTATTGAGCCAATTAACTTTTGTGCTGGTGATGATTTAATTTTAGCGGTTAATGCTACCAATTCTGATAGTGTAATTTGGTACGATGCAGCCACTACCAACCGCCCAGCAGATTCAGTAGCAACAGGTGCAATCGTTGATTTCGGAATTGCGCAAGATCCTAACTTAACAGGGCCTATCACTTATTATGTAACTCAATCTAATTTTGGGTGCGAAAGTGAACCTTTAGAATACGTTTTACCTATTCAACCCAGCCCAAAAGCAGATTTCTTCGTTACTTATACAGATACCATGGGTAATGAGCAAACGGTTCCTTCAGGAACACCAGCAACTGGGTATGCACCATTTGCTGTGCAGTTTTCTGTGGCTGAACCTCAACCCAACCAAGGTTACATTTGGTCTTTTTGGTTAGGTTGTAACGGTTCTGTGGTAAACAACTCAGGTTGTCCTTGTCCTCCGATAAATGGATTTGACACCTTGATGGATGGATCATTTGATCCGCAAACCATTCGTCCGGTAGATTCTTACACCTACGGATGTGAAGGTTTTTACCCAGCAGCGTTAATTGTAGAGAATGAATTTGGATGTAGAGACACGACAACTTCTCCGATAGAAGTATTGGGCTCTGAGCAAATTCCAAATGTGTTTTCACCAAGAAATAAAGATGGAATTAACGATTATTTCCAAGTAGTGAGAACAGGCTTGGTAGATTATAAATTAACCATCTACAACAGATGGGGAAGAGAGATGTATACGCAAACACGTTCTTGCACAAGCGGAGAGCCTAATTGCGGATGGGACGGAACTGCCAATGGTAGCGAAGTTTCTACAGGTATTTATTTCTGGGTTCTTGAAGGAACCACCATTTCTGGTGCTTCTGTAAAAGAAAACGGAACAGTAACATTGGTAGAATAATATTTTACCGATTCAATCCGAAAAAAGCCGAGCTTCTTTGAAGCTCGGCTTTTTTTATGGGCAAAAGTCATTGAATTGAGAGGCAATCTGCTATATTCGTTAATTCATTATTGCTAGAAACTATGCTTAAAAAATCGATTTACTCTTTTGGGTGCGCTTTCTTAATGTTAAGTAGCTTACAGAGTGTGGCTCAATCAACAGAAAATCCTCAAAAAGTTGCTCAACCAGAATTATGGAACTGGTATAACTTAGACCCTGCTGATGATAAAATTTCAGGGATGAGTGTTGAGAAAGCTTATCAAATGATGAAAGGCAAGCCGAGTAAAGAAGTGGTGGTTGCAGTGCTCGATTCTGGCGTAGAGTCTGACCATCCAGACTTGAAAGATAATATGTGGGTGAACAAAGGTGAAATTCCAAAAAATGGGATTGATGACGATGGCAATGGTTACATTGACGATGTTCACGGATGGAATTTCTTAGGGAATGATGAAGGTGAGGTAATCGTATACGAAAACATCGAATACATTCGAATGTTAAGAGCTTATAGTGAGCAGTTTAGCAACATAGATGCAGATACGGTTCCTACCGATAAGCAAGAAGAGTATAGGCAATACCTAGAGTTTAAAGAAAAACAAGCAAAAGACATTGAAAAAGCGAATAACGAGTACAAACAAATGAACTCTCTGCTGGCCAATGCTAACGCTGCCGACAAGAATATTAAATCGTATTTGCAGAAAGATGAATACACTATCGAAGAGCTAAAAGCTATTAAGGTAGATAGTGATGTAATGAAAAAATCGACAGGTTTAATCAAGGTATTGAACTTGATGGGCTTACCACTTAAAGATTTGAGAGATTATGTAGAGCACCTTGAAGCCAAGAAAGATTATTGGTACAATTTAGATTACGATGCGCGTTTAATCGTGGGAGATGATGCTTCAGATGTTTCAGATTCTATCTACGGAAACGAACGAGTGGGCGGTGAGCATACCAGCCACGGAACGCATGTAGCGGGAATTATAGGTGCTGTTCGTGGTAACGGACAAGGTATCGATGGGGTAGCTACTGATGTTAAAATTATGGCGGTTCGTGTAGTTCCTGATGGTGATGAGCGCGATAAAGATGTGGCCATGGGAATTCGCTATGCGGTAAACAACGGAGCTCAAATTATTAATATGAGTTTTGGGAAAGGTCACAGTCCGTATAAGAAAATGGTAGATGAAGCCATTCAATATGCCGAGAAAAACGGAGTGTTAATTGTACATGCAGCGGGCAACGCTTCTAAAGACAACGATCAAGAAATTCATTATCCCACCAACATTTTACTAAGTGGCGATACGCTAACGAGTAATTACATGATTGTAGGAGCCAATTCGAAATCTAGAAAGAAAGATTTGGTAGGCAATTTCTCAAATTTCGGTGACGAAACGGTAGATTTATTTGCTCCTGGCGTTGATGTGTATTCTACCTACCCCAATGGTGAATATGCCGTGAACAGTGGTACAAGTATGGCCTGCCCCGCAGCAAGTGGAGTGGCGGCTTTGGTTTGGTCGTATTATCCAGAATTGTCGGTTGAGCAGTTAAAAGAAGTGTTGGTAAAATCTGTCTATATTCCTAAAAGACGAAAAGTGCTGAATCCTTCAGCAAAGGGAAAACGCAAAGTAAAGTTCGAAGAATTGAGCAAAACGGGCGGAATTATTAATGCAGCTAAAGCGATGGAATTAGCTGCGCAGATGGCAAATTAATTATTCGATTATGGTGTGTTTCAATCAATTTCACCGCCTATTCATTGTACTGTTTCTTTTTGTTTCAGCTTGTGTTCCTACAGAAGAAAAGCCCACCAAAGGCGTTTACACCGATGGTATTTATCGCAATAATTTTTTTCAACTCTCGCTGGTAGTACCCGATGGTTGGCGAGCAAGTACAGACGAAGAAATTGAGAAATTGATGACGGTAGGATCCGAAACCATCAAACAATTGAACGATAGCTTGTCTTCGGTGTTAGATTCGAACGATTTTTCGGAGCCTATTCTTTTTATTATGTTGAAAACTCCCGAAAGCGAAGGGGGAAAGTATAAATCGAGTGGTTTTCCGTCAAGTTTAATTCTTACTTATGATAAGCAGAAGGAACTCAATGATTCGTTGAACAGTGAAGACTACTTAAACCAGTTGATTGAAGAATATGCAGAGTTTAATCAGCTTAAAATGCACTTCGATCAAGAGTTTAGGCAAGAACTAATAGGCGATAAAGAGTTTGTGGTGCTTGAAGGGCGCGCCAATTTTGGTTTAATGCAGTTAAGACAAGAATATTGGCATACCCTTTACAAAGGCTATTCGTTGGTGCTTATTGCCACCTATACCAATTCGGTAGACAAGATTGAGCTTCACAGTTCAATAAAAAACATGAGCCAATGATTTATTAGGAAAAAGTCTTGAGTATCTTTACTGGCTTAATACTTACTATTCCATGCGAGCAATACGAGCTATTTTACCACTTACTCAATTTGCTTTACTCTTTCTTTCGGTAGTAGGAATGTTTAGTCGTTCTTTTTACTTCGCTGAAATTGTCTCTCATTTTAGCGTTCAGTATGCCGCTTTAAGCGCCATTTTAGCATTAGCCTTTGTTTGGAGAAGACCTTGGTTAAAATGGATTGCCCTGAGTTCAATTGTTATGTTTATCAACTTGCTTCCGGTAAGTGATTTATATTTTAAAGATCCCGGTGCGCTCTCAATCGACCAAAGTTTCGATTTAGTCTCGTTTAACGTATTAGATCAAAACAAGGCTCCTTCATCTGTTCTCACTTATTTGAGCGAAAAAGACGCAGATATTATAGTGATTTTAGAATACACTCCCGAATGGGATTCTGTACTTAATGTGTTAAAAGCCAATTACGCTTCGGTAGAAACCGTTCCGTTAGAAGGTCATTTTGGTATTGCTGTATTTTCAAAATTCCCAACTCGGTTTAAAACCAAATATTATGCAATGGATGAGGTGCCCAGTATAGAAGCCAATTTTGAGTTTGGTGGCGATTCTATTTGTTTGTTAGCTACGCATCCTACACCCCCCGTAACTCCGTTTGATTGGGAAGCTCGAAATTTTCAGTTCGAATCGATTATTAAAGAGCGTATTGGATTAACTCAGCAAAATTTCATCTTAGTAGGAGATTTAAACACGACTTCTTTCTCAAGATCTTTTAAAGATTTGCGTGAAACTACTTTTACTAGAGATTCGCGGTTGGGGTTTGGAATACAGCCTACTTGGCCCACTTGGAATAAGCTGTTTTACATAAGTTTAGATCATTGTTTGGTAAGTGACCAAATAGTGGTAAAAAACCGAGAGAGAGGCCCGTTTTTAGATTCTGATCATTTGCCATTAGAATTAGAGCTTTCACTTAAGAAAAAAATCTAAAGCCAACGAAAACCTACCGAAACACTAATGCGAGAATTGGCATACGTTGATTTCGATGGCTCTGAAAAGAGGGGATCGTACAAGTATTCATCTCTTTCGCCTTGTGTATATACCCAAGCTAAGTCAGCATAAATTTTACTGGTTCGGTAACCACCTCCCAAAGAAATAGTGTGTAAGTTGCTCGAATTCATTTCGAAATCCGTGACATACGGGTTCATATCGAAACGATAGCCTCCGCGAATAGCAAATTGATTGTATCGGTATTCTGCTCCAGCTTTCACATTGTGCGCCAATTTTAATACACGCTTTATGGCAGCATTTTCAGAATCGAAGCTAAAATCGCTCGACTCCAAACGAACATTGGTGTAATCTACTAATTCGTATTCTATGCTGATGAGTCCTTTTTTATTGATGATACTGGCCCCACTCAATTGAAATCTCCAAGGAGTACGAACCGTGTAATCACTGTCGAAAATACCAGAAGTAGCACGTGTTGTTAATCCGCCTTTAAAGTTTCCTGTAACTCTAGATTGGTAAGATTCACTAATGGAATAGGTGATTGGAGTATGCACAGAAAAGCCCACTCTATATAAATCGTTAATGCGGTAAATCATGCCTAAAATGGCTCCGATTCCTGTTCCAGTATTATCAAACTCTTCAACAATAGAGAAACTGTTCAGGGTATCTTGTGCAGGATACGATTCTGTGAAAACTGATTTTTGAGAATAGCTAGTATTGTGAATGGTAATGCTCGCGCCCAACAAAATGCGGTTATTGTAATTTCCGCTGTAAGCCAAGTTGAAAGAGCCTTGAGAACCATCGGTTTCGATGACTTTTCGTTGAAAAGCATCATAGCTATCTAAGTTAACGATGTATTGATAATTGGCTCCATTATTTACGAGAATGGTATCAATCAAAAATGCTTCCCACGCCAAGAAAGTTGGAAGAGAAGCCTGTGAAGCAATTTCTTCTACTGGAATCAAGTTTTGGTCTAACTCGTAGAGATAGCCGTCCAGCGCAGAAGTTTGGTTGTTGGCTCCTTGAAATAGGCGATTTCCATGAAAATTGTTAATTCTGTTGTAGCTTGCTTGCCAGGTGCTGCTAAGCCACCCCGAAGTGTTATTTTTTCTGTCTACCGATGTGTAGCTGAGATGGTTAAAGTTAAAGTTGCTTTTGTTGTCGTTACTAGTAGAGTTGAGGTAGTTGCTTTCATAGCGTTGATTAAAAACACTGGGAGTAAACGACACTTCACTGCGTTTAAAAATCGCCAATCCAGCAGGGTTGGATGTGATAACAGAAGGATCACCTCCTAAAGCTCCGAAAGCACCTCCCATAGCATTGAAGCGCGCGGTTCCTACATCAAATCTGCGCGAATAGCGCAAAGCATCTGTCATGTTTTGAGCCATAGCACTTACGTTGAGGAGTAGTGCTACGGCTAACCATAAATAGTATTTCATATTATCTTCTGCGAGGAGTTGAAGTTCCACTTGATCGTGTAGGTGTTGAAGATCTGCCTACGCTACCGCTGCTTCTCGTGGTAGAACTACGACTGGTTCTTGTTGGAGAACTTTGATAGGTACTTCTTGAAGGTGTTGTGCGCTCATAGCTAGAACGACTTGATCGCTGATATGTAGAACGCGTTGAACGAGTGGGTGTAGCGGTGCTTCGAGTTGAACGACTAGCAGGTGTTCTGGTGGCAGAAGAATTGCTAGAGCGAGTGTAATTACTTCTATTCGCACTTTGTGCTGAACGTGTAGTTCTGGTAGGAGCCGTACGTGTGGTTGCTCTTGTAGTGGTGCTGTTGGTTCTGGTAGCCGTTCTATTGGTGGTTGTAGAAGAAGAACTTTGTGTTCTTGTTGTGTTGGGCTGCGTAGAAAAAACAGGTTTGGCTAATTCTGAACGGTTTTCAGCTTGTCTTGCAGTGGTAGCCGATCGAGAAGTAGGCGCAGATGCGGCAGAAGAACTTCTTTGACTTCTTCCAGATGGTGTTGTGGTTCCTGATCGTGTATTACGAGAATAGCCTTCAGGAGTTCTAGGGTTTCCTGATGTTACATAATTGCTCGATCTTTTGCCGCCACTTCTCTTTATGGGTTCGTAATTAACAGTTGCATAAGGGTTATTCCATCCGTAATTGTTGTACGGAGAATACATTGAATAATAAGGATTAGGGCCAAAGCTGTACGGGTTGTAGAGACTGTAAGAAGTTCCAAAATACGGTGAATAGTAAAACGGATCGTTAAATGTATTGTAGAAAGGGTCGTAAAACGGATTGTAAAACGGGGTGCGATAAAATGGGCGGTTACCAAAACCAATCGACCAAGTAGGGCCGTAGGTGTTAAACATAGAGTAACCAAAACTTAAACTCGGTGAATTAAATCTTCTTAGTCTTTGAGCATAGGTGATTTCAGAATAAGGATCCTCGTTGTTGAAATATTGAGATTCCGATTGATTAGGCGTGTGGTAACCGTTTTCATCGGTGTTTACGTATTCTTCTTCTTGTGCAGGTTGGGTTCCTACTGAAGAAGTAGAAGCGGTGTTTATGCTAGGCTCTTCTACATAATCATTATTGCCAAAATAAAGGTCGTCTTGTTCGTAATCACCACTAAAAAACTGAGGAGTAGTGCACGATACAAGCGCAATGGGAAGAGCGACTAAAATATACTTGAGCGTGTTCATGGTGTGTTGTTTTGACATACTTGAAAGGTACAAACTTTAAGCCGTAATTTTTCTAAGAATCTGTTAATGGTAGGTTTTCGCAATTCAAAGGTAGGTATAGGTCGACTAGCGTTGTAATTATTAACGTTTCGGTAGTAAAAATGTTACTTCTTCTACTCGCTTGAAAAGCCGTTTGAGTAGCTTACTTTTGTCAGCGTTTCAAAAATAGTAATTACAGAGATGGCAAAGAATTTTACTACCCGAGAGCAAGATTATTCGAAGTGGTACAACGAGTTAGTATTAAGAGCAGATTTAGCTGAAAATAGCGATGTGCGCGGTTGTATGGTAATTAAGCCTTACGGTTACGGTATTTGGGAGAAAATGCAAGGGCAACTCGACCGAATGTTTAAAGAAACCGGGCATCAAAATGCTTATTTCCCGTTGTTCATTCCTAAATCTTACATGAGCAAAGAGGCAGATCACGTAGAGGGTTTTGCTAAAGAATGTGCAGTGGTAACGCATTACCGTCTTAAAAACGATGAAGACGGAAACGGAGTAGTAGTAGATCCGGAAGCTAAGTTAGAAGAAGAATTAATTATTCGACCTACTTCTGAAACCATCATTTGGAATACCTATAAAAATTGGATTCAATCTTACCGAGATTTACCCATTTTGGTGAATCAATGGGCCAATGTTGTGCGCTGGGAGATGCGTACCCGCTTGTTTTTAAGAACTGCAGAATTTCTCTGGCAAGAAGGTCACACGGCACATGCTACTCGAGAAGAAGCTGTTCAAGAAGCAGAGCAAATGCTCGATGTTTACGCAGAGTTTGCCGAAGAATACATGGCTTTGCCAGTAATTAAAGGATTAAAAACGGAGACGGAACGTTTTGCAGGTGCTCTCGAAACCTATTGTATTGAGGCGCTTATGCAAGATGGAAAGGCGCTTCAAGCAGGAACCTCTCACTTCTTAGGTCAGAATTTTGCCAAAGCGTTTGATGTGAAATTTACTTCGAAAGAAGGAAAACAAGAACTTGTTTGGGCAACCTCTTGGGGCGTTTCTACGCGCTTAATGGGAGCTTTAGTTATGGCGCACTCAGACGATAATGGATTGGTTCTGCCTCCAAAATTGGCTCCGAATCAAGTGGTTATTGTGCCCATTTACAAAAACGAAGAGCAGTTAAATGCCATCCGTTCAATGGCGAATGAACTAATGACGAAACTGAGAAAGTTGGGTATTACGGTTCAGTTAGACGATAGAGATACACACAAGCCAGGTTGGAAATTTGCTGAATACGAATTTAAAGGTGTTCCTGTTCGTATAGCTGTAGGGCCTCGTGATTTAGAAAACGGACAAATTGAAGTGGCTAGAAGAGATACTTTAGAAAAAGAGTTGATCAGTGTAGAAGGAGCCGAAAACCACATTAATGATCTTTTAGAGCAAATTCAAACCAATCTCTTCGAAAAAGCCAAAGGCCGTTTGGATCAACATATTACCAATGTAGATTCTTGGGACGAGTTTAAAGAGGTGCTTAAGACAAAAGGTGGTTTTGTAAATGCCCATTGGGATGGAACCGCAGAAACAGAAGAAAAAATTAAAGAACTCACCAAGGCAACCATACGTTGTATTCCTTTAAACAATGCGCAAGAGGTAGGAACCTGTGTTTTAACCGGAAAACTATCTAATCAGCGAGTTCTATTCGCTAAAGCGTATTAAAATTAAACGATATGGACGCGAAAAAAACAGAGATATTCGAAACGTTTAGAGAGAAAGCTTGCACAAAGCAAGATGTTTACTCAGTTACACAAACTGTATTTGAAGAGCTGAATGGCATTGTGAAAGAGTTTTCTACTGCTTTTGAAGAGCACATGAAAACACAAGACCAACGCGTAAAAGTAGAATATGCAAGTGATGGCCCATTCGATGCGCGTATTACTTTCGGAGGGGATACACTGGTTTTTCACATGCATTCGAATATCTTCTCGTTTCCGAAAGAGCATTTTATTTGGAAAACAGGGTACATTGAAGAAGATCAATCGCGTTCGTACTGTGGAATTATCAATGTATATAACTTTTTAGCAGACTCATTTAAATATAACCGAGAAAACGATCTCGGTTATATGGTTTGCAGAATCTTTGTGAATAAAGACCGCCATTATTTTGTAGAAGGCAAAGGGTTAACAGGGATTAAACACAACGATTTTATCAATGCGGTTCTCGATGAAGAAAAGATGACAGCAATTGTAGAAGATGCAATCATGTATAGCTTAAAGTTCGATTTGCTCACTCCTCCTTATCAGAAAGTACAACTGGTTACAGTAGATAAAATGCGTGCATTGAGTAATAACCATAAAATAAGAACAGGTAAGCGATTGGGTTTTAAGTTTAGCTGGGAAGATGAGGGTATTCAATGATTTTTTTCAAAATTTGAATTGAAATGTTGGATTAGAATAAAATACTCTTATATTTGCCGTCCGTTTGACAAGAATGGTCCGTTCGTCTAGGGGTTAGGACGTCACCCTTTCACGGTGGAGACACGGGTTCGATTCCCGTACGGACTACTTTTCAAAGAATAATTGAGCCGATTAGAATCATGATTCTAATCGGTTTTTTTGTTTTCTAAACCTTTTTTCTTTTCGGTAAACGCTATGGATATCTATTTTTAGCTACTTGCTGTGTCGTTATCCTTCTAGAAATACCCAAGCTTGATTTTTTTCGCTATTTCATTCCATCAAAAAACAAGTGATTTCTGTGTTTTCTCATGGTAGAGATATTTTTCTTTTAAAAAAGTGGTGAAAACAACAGTGGTGAATTTAAAAAGATTGTATATTTGCCGTCCATTTGAGAAAAATGGTCCGTTCGTCTAGGGGTTAGGACGTCACCCTTTCACGGTGGAGACACGGGTTCGATTCCCGTACGGACTACTTTCAAAAGCGAGTAAGCATTAGTTTACTCGCTTTTTTTTTTGTCTTTATTTTGGTGGGTATTCAATTCGTCTTTAAGCTCAATCGAGCAGCAGGAAACATCAAACTAGTTCATTCAGCAAGAAGAGAAGCTGTTGATTAGTTGTAGAATTTTCAATAAAAATCCTACTTTAGAAATCCGCTTGAAGATTTATAAATAGCAATTTAAGAGCAAAAAAAAACGACCATAAATTAATACGGCCGCTTTAAATGTTTTCACAACGGAATAATCCTTATTGTGAATCGCTTCAAATTGTTAATACGAATATAGAATAATAACCACTATGAAAAAAATTCTAGGACTAGATTTAGGCACTACAAGTATTGGATGGGCACTGGTAAATGAATCTGAAAAAGACTCGGAGAGCTCGGGAATCATTAAAACCGGAGTAAGAGTTATCCCTGTAAGCACAGAAGAGTCAAATGACTTTAAAAAAGGCAAGTCGATTAGTTTGAATGCTGATAGAACATTAAAAAGGAGTGCCAGACGTAACCTACAACGCTATAAATTAAGAAGAGAGCAGCTTGTTAAAATTCTCTCAGAGTATAAAATAATAGATGAAGATCAACCTTTGGCGGAGGTAGGTAAAGATTCAACTTTTCAACTTTGGGAACTGAGATCGAAGGCTGCTAGCGAACATATTTCTCTGCATGAGCTAAGTAGGGTTTTGCTTTCCATAAATAAAAAAAGAGGTTATAAGAGCAGTAGAAAAGCGAAAGATGAGAGCGAAGGTGAAGCTATAGATGCTTTTGGGCTGGCTAAAGAATTATATGAGAATAATTTGACACCAGGACAATATGTGTTGAGACTTTTAAAAGAAGGTAAACGATTTATTCCAGACTTCTATCGTTCTGATTTAAAAAGAGAATTTCAATTAATTTGGGATACACAGAAAACATTTTATCCAGACATACTTACTTCGGAATTATCAGATTCTTTAGAAGGAAAAAATAAAAAGCAGACTTGGGCAATCTGTCAAAAGCCTTTTGGAATTGTTGGGATTAAACGAAAAACGAAGAAAGGCATAAATCAAAAAATAGAGGATTATAGTTGGAGAGTAGATGGGTTGACCAAAAAAATAGGTCTAGAAGAGTTGGCAATTGTTTTTCAAGAGATTAACGGACAAATATCGAATAGTAGCGGCTATTTAGGCGAAATTGGAGATAGAAGCAAAAAACTGTATCTCAAGAAGCAAACGATTGGCCAATACTTGTATAATTCTTTAGTGAACAATCCTCATTCAAGGTTAAAAAATCAAGTTTTTTATCGACAAGATTACCTCGATGAGTTTGAACGTATATGGGAAATTCAATCAAAAGGCAGAGAAAGCATTTTAACTGAGGATCTCAAGAAAGAAATTCGAGATGTAATCATCTTTTATCAAAGAAGATTAAAGTCACAAAAAGGGTTAATTAGCATTTGTGAGCTAGAAGGGCATTATGTTCAAATAGAGCAGGAAGGAAAAACAAAACTTAAGTTGATTGGGCCAAGAGTGATACCCAAATCGTCTCCATTGTTTCAAGAGTTTAAAATTTGGCAAATACTTAATAATGTAAAGTTCAAGAATACTACTACTCAGGAGGTGTTTACACTTAGAGATAGAGATGAAGATGCAGAGTTGAGAAAAGAACTTTTTATAGAGCTTTCTGTCAAAAGCAAATTAACTTCAGCTCAACTACTAAAACATGTAGTAGATAAACCCAAAAATTGGGAAGTTGCTAATTACGAAAATATTGAAGGTAATTCAACCTTTGCTAAAATCTATGAAGCAATTGAATTACTTGGCAAGATTTCTGGGCATGAGATAGATTTTTCTAATATGTCCGGTAAGGCAATAAAAGAGGCTGGTGTGCAGCTATTAGAAAATATTGGTGTTGATGCTGGAATCTTAGATTTTAATGCGAGCCTTCAATGTGATTTATTAGAGCAACAACCATCCTATCAATTTTGGCATCTTCTATACTCTTTTGAAGGTGATAACTCTAAGTCTGGAATAGAAAAGTTGAAAAAGGCTTTAGAAGCCAAGTTTAACTTTGCTCCAGAATACGCGGCTGTTGTTGCTAAAATCACTTTTCCTAACGATTACGGAAGCTTAAGTGCGAAGGCAATTCGGAAGATTTTGCCTGAAATGAAAGAAGGGAAAGAGTATTCGGAGGCCTCAAGCATTGCAGGTTATCGACATTCTCATCATGTAACTAAAGAAGAAAATGAAAATCGACAGTTAAAAGACTTTTTAGAGGTAATACCGAAGAATAGTCTGAGAAATCCCATTGTAGAGAAAATATTGAACCAAATGGTTAATGTGGTAAATTCAATCATCTCTGAATATGGCAGACCCGATGAAATTAGAGTTGAATTAGCGAGAGAGTTAAAAAACAGTGCAAAAGAAAGAGCGAAGATTACCTCTAACATTACACAATCGACCAAGTTATACGATTCATATCGAAAAAAGCTTGAGTCAATTCCTCCGTTTAATCAAGGAGTTAGGATTACAAAGAATGATTTAATAAAATACCGACTGTATTTAGAGCTAAATAAAATTGGTTTCAAAACGCTTTATACAGGAACCAAGGTGCCACGCGAAAAGCTATTCACTAAAGAGTTTGATGTTGAGCATATTATTCCAAAAGCGGTTTTGTTTGATGATTCTTTTTCTAATAAAACCCTTTCAACCAGAGAGTTTAATCGATGGAAAAGCAATAAAACAGCTTTAGACGCTGTAATAGAAAAATACGGTGAAGATTCAGAAGGGGTGCGGGAATACCAGTCAAGAATTGATCGATTATTTGACTCAGGAAAAGGTGTTATTTCATCAGCTAAACGAAACAAGCTTTTAATGCATCAAAAAGATATTTCTGATGGTTTTATTGAGCGTGATTTGAGAAACTCGCAGTATATAGCTAAAAAAGCGATGCAAATGCTTCTAACCGTTTGTAGAAGTGTTACTCCAACTACAGGTAAGATTACAGATAGACTTAGAGAAGATTGGCAACTAATCAACGTACTAAAAGAGCTGAATTGGTCTAAATACCATAAACTTGGCTTGACGGATTATGAAACCTCTAAGGATGGAAGAAAAATTTCGGTAATCAAAGATTGGACAAAAAGAAATGATCATAGACATCATGCCATGGATGCATTGACAGTGGCATTCACAAAAAGAAGTCATGTTCAATACTTTAATTACCTGAATGCAAGAAAGGATGAAGATCATAGCCAGCATAAAAATATCGTAGCAATTCAGGATAAAGAAACGTATGTAAACGAGAAAGGTAAGCGACTGGTAAAACCACCCATGCCAATAGTTGAATTTAGGAAAAGTGCGAAAGAGCATTTAGAAGGAGTTCTCGTTTCTAATAAAGCAAAAAACAAAGTAGTTACAAAGAATAAGAACAGGGTTAAAACCAAAAAGGGAGTTATTAATCAATCAACGTTAACTCCAAGAGGCTTCTTGCACAAAGAAACTGTATACGGGAGTTCTTGGCGATACCATACCAAGATCGAAAAGGTGGGGCCCAAATTTACAGAAGAGGTAATTAATACAGTAGCTAAGAAAAAACACAGAGAAGCATTGTTAACTCGACTAAAAGAGTTTGATGGAAATCCGAAAAAAGCTTTTGGTGGTGCTAACTCAATAGCTAAGAAGCCCATCTTTTTAGATGAATATAAAGATGATAAGGTGCCTGAGAAAGTTAAACTTGTCTGGAAAGAGAAGCAATTTACCATCCGTAAAGCAATCGATCCTGATTTAAAAACAGAAAAAGTATTAGATAAAAAAATAAAAACTCTGTTAGAAGAAAGATTGAAAGAATTTGGAGGGGATGCTAAAAAAGCTTTTTCAAATATTGAAAACAACCCAATATGGTTGCAAAAGCCTGTTCCTAAAGAACAATGGAAAGACCCCTCAAGTCCAAAACCAAATGAATTAGGTATTTCAATAAAGAGAGTAACTATTACTGGTGTATCCAAAGCATATTCATTGCATAATAAAAGGGATGTAAATGGTAAGGAAATAAAAGATGAGGAGGGTCAAGCAATACCTAACGACTTTGTAAGTACAGGGAATAATCATCACGTAGCCATTTATGAAGATGAAAAAGGAAATCTTCAGGAGAGGATAGTTTCATTTTTTGAGGCGGTTACGCGGGTAAATCAAGAATTGCCAATTATTCAAAAGGTAATCCCTGAATTTCCTGAATGGAAGTTTCTGTTTACCTTAAAACAAAATGAATATTTCGTTTTTCCAAATCCAGAGACTGGCTTTGTACCAGAAGAAGTTGATTTGCTAGACGAAAAAAATGCCGCCTTTATTAGTCCTAATTTATATCGAGTGCAGAAAATAGCTACAAAGAATTACTGGTTCAGACATCACCTAGAAACGAATGTAGAAACCCCCAAGCAGCTTAAAGATATAAGCTATAAAATCATTCAAAGTGAAACTAGGCTTCAAGGGGTTGTAAAAGTTAGGTTGAATAGGCTAGGTAAAATAGTTGCAGTAGGCGAATAGCATTTTCACAGACTGAAAAAGAGCTACTAGTATTTTGGCAAAGTTTTCGCTTTGTAGGTTGAAAACCAACCTAAATGATAAAGAAAACCTTGTACTTTGGAAATCCTGTAAAACTCAAAAAATCACTCAACCAACTGAAGGTTGAGTATTCAAAAGAAAATCTAGAACGTACCATCCCTATAGAAGACATAGGGATGGTTGTTTTAGATAATCCTCAAGTAGTAATTACACAAGCCTTGCTAGCTGCGTTGATCGAGAATAATGCAGCCATTATTAGTTGTGACTCTAAACACCTTCCTCTAGGCTTGTTTATGCCTGTAGCAACCAATCATGTTTTTACTGAAAAACTTCGTTACCAGTTAGAATCTTCAGAACCGTTACGTAAAAACCTTTGGCAGCAAACGGTAAAAGCAAAAATTCAGAATCAAGCATTTGTTTTGAGCCGAAAGGGTGTTCCTACCAAGAATATGGAATACTGGTGCAAGAGTGTGAGAAGTGGTGATCCTGATAATTTAGAAGGCCGAGCAGCAGCTTACTATTGGAAGAATTTTACTGAAAACCCTGCCTTTAGAAGAGGTAGGGAAGAGTCAATGCCTAATAACTTACTCAACTACGGTTACGCCATCTTGCGTGCCATTGTAGCTCGTAGCCTAGTGGCAAGTGGTATGCTACCAGCTGTTGGTATCCATCATCGAAATAAGTACAACCCGTATTGCCTAGCCGATGATGTTATGGAACCATACCGTCCAATTGTTGATCAATTAGTGCTAGCAGTGAGTGAAGAATTTGAAGAAAACGAATTGCTGAAGTTGACTTCTGATGTAAAAAGGGCTTTATTGGTAATACCTACTCTAGACGTGAATATCGACCATTTATCAAGTCCTTTGATGGTGGCTATGCAACGAACAACATCGAGCTTAATCAAGTGTTTTGAGGGTGTTCAGAGAAAAATTCTTTATCCGCAATTGGGTTAACGGATGAATTCTTTAGAACGATTTAATGCGTATAGAATTATGTGGGTGTTTGTGTATTACGACTTGCCAACGGAAACTAAAAAAGATCGAAAACAAGCAGCATTGTTTCGAAAGCTATTACTGAAAGATGGTTTTACAATGATGCAATACAGTATTTATACAAGGCATTGTGCAAGTAGAGAAAATGCACAGGTTCACATGAAACGGGTAAAGGGCTTTCTGCCGCAAAAGGGAGAAGTGATTATGTTTACACTCACAGATAAGCAATTTGGTATGATGGAATTTTTTCGCGGAAGCTCAAAAACCAAGACACCAGATACTCCTCAACAATTAGAGTTATTTTAAAAAAGGTCTAACAGGATTAAAAAATGCTGTTAGACCTTTTTGTTTCAATGCTATTAAGCGGCATTTTTTTTAATCCCAAATAATAGTGTAACGCTCAATAAATCAGTTTGTAAGGTTGAGGTATACTGTGTGAAACGAAGATAAAGAACGATTTGAAAGCGATTCACAACTAAAACATCACCACCATGTTTCTGAATGGACTGTGTGAAACGAAGATAAAGAACGATTTGAAAGCGATTCACAACCATATAAAGTCAATAATGACTACACAATAAACTGTGTGAAACGAAGATAAAGAACGATTTGAAAGCGATTCACAACATTTTGCAAGTCTTCAATTCTAGACACACTACTGTGTGAAACGAAGATAAAGAACGATTTGAAAGCGATTCACAACGCGAATACCTAAAAAGAGTCTACTAACCACACTGTGTGAAACGAAGATAAAGAACGATTTGAAAGCGATTCACAACTCTCTTTCTTTAATCATTCGCTGTCGGTAAACTGTGTGAAACGAAGATAAAGAACGATTTGAAAGCGATTCACAACTAGCCGAAATAAATTAGCAAAAGCCACAAAACTGTGTGAAACGAAGATAAAGAACGATTTGAAAGCGATTCACAACATATAAATCTCCTTAAAACGCTCGTCATTTACTGTGTGAAACGAAGATAAAGAACGATTTGAAAGCGATTCACAACTTTGCCTGTAAACCTAAATTCAATTGAATTACTGTGTGAAACGAAGATAAAGAACGATTTGAAAGCGATTCACAACACTTTTAATACTCTTGATTTGTGTCGTTGCACTGTGTGAAACGAAGATAAAGAACGATTTGAAAGCGATTCACAACGCAATTGAATCTCTTGTTTATTTTGCGCCTACTGTGTGAAACGAAGATAAAGAACGATTTGAAAGCGATTCACAACAGGAATGAGTGATGCTTGGGTGATGAAAAAACTGTGTGAAACGAAGATAAAGAACGATTTGAAAGCGATTCACAACACGTCCGTTAGTAGCCATTATTTAGTACCTACTGTGTGAAACGAAGATAAAGAACGATTTGAAAGCGATTCACAACTAAGAAGCACATTTCAACTTGCGTCTCTAAACTGTGTGAAACGAAGATAAAGAACGATTTGAAAGCGATTCACAACTAAACGATCAGCGTTAAAACCCGGTAAGCGACTGTGTGAAACGAAGATAAAGAACGATTTGAAAGCGATTCACAACCCTTACTGGATTCAGTAGCAAATTTTAATTACTGTGTGAAACGAAGATAAAGAACGATTTGAAAGCGATTCACAACACACTTAACCATCTTAACAATTGCACTCGCACTGTGTGAAACGAAGATAAAGAACGATTTGAAAGCGATTCACAACGCAATTCCCTGAGGTTGCAGATGTTTTTCAACTGTGTGAAACGAAGATAAAGAACGATTTGAAAGCGATTCACAACTGAGTAACCTTCGCACAATTTCTCCCGTGGACTGTGTGAAACGAAGATAAAGAACGATTTGAAAGCGATTCACAACAGGCTTAGTACTGTGGCTGTTATGTGGTCTACTGTGTGAAACGAAGATAAAGAACGATTTGAAAGCGATTCACAACGAGAACGACCACGTAGATAAAGGCAAAAAAACTGTGTGAAACGAAGATAAAGAACGATTTGAAAGCGATTCACAACTAACGAGGTGGTGTACCGATTTTCTTTCAAACTGTGTGAAACGAAGATAAAGAACGATTTGAAAGCGATTCACAACCGCTTGTCGCTTTTGTCTTTCCAATTGCTTACTGTGTGAAACGAAGATAAAGAACGATTTGAAAGCGATTCACAACAGTAATATTTTTTGCTATTGCGACCATTTTACTGTGTGAAACGAAGATAAAGAACGATTTGAAAGCGATTCACAACAGTAATATTTTTTGCTATTGCGACCATTTTACTGTGTGAAACGAAGATAAAGAACGATTTGAAAGCGATTCACAACAGTAATATTTTTTGCTATTGCGACCATTT
>JBLWWK010000010.1:0-104086 GCA_048267965.1 Salibacteraceae bacterium | reverse complement strand
TGAACTTTTGTTTCTTTTATTTCAAGATAAAAGAAAAAGAAATAACCTCTTAGCTTTTCCTCCTACCAGCTGGCTCAATAGCTTCCCAAACTATTGCCCTGTATCAAGACAAAAAAAGAGAAAACCTTCCTTATTCATCTTTCACACAGAATCTGACCCAATACCGTCAAAACAGAAAAAACCCCTTCTTTTACAAAAAAAAAGAATGGACAACACAGCAACTAACCGATTATCAAGATTAACCGCCATTCTTATTCAATTACAAACTCAACAAATAATAACTGCTGCAGAATTAGCTAGCAAATTTGAGGTGAGTAAGCGCACCATTTACCGAGATATAAAAGCTTTAGAACAAGCTGGAGTGCCCATTGCTACTGAAGAAGGAAAAGGATACCACCTAGTAGAAGGCTATACTATACCGCCTGTAATGTTTACAGAACAACAGGCCAATGCGCTCATTCTCGCAGAACAATTAGTGCTGAAAAACAGAGACGCTTCTTTTGTTAAAGACTATTCAGAAGCTATCGATAAAATAAAATCTTTACTACAATACACGGCTAAAGAAAAAGCTAATCTGCTGGCTAATCGCACTCAATATCACCAAGTTTTAAGTCAAGAACGCACCAGTAATTTTCTTTCTCAACTTCAACAAGCGCTCACTCATTTTCGACTGGTTAAAATAGCCTACACCAATAAAGAAGGAACCGATAGTGAGCGCTTTATAGAACCTTTTGCCCTTTTAAGTACCGAAAATTGGTATTTAATTGCCTGGTGCCGACTGCGAAAAGAATTTCGCTTTTTTCGGTTAGACCGCATAAATCACTTACAAATAATGACCGAGAATTTTGAGCCTCATAACATGTCTCTTCAAGAATATTTCGACAAATATCAATAACACTTTACTACCCTTGCCATAAGGCTGTCACACTTCACCCATACGTTTGTCGCCCATAAAACATTGATTAAAATGACAAACACAACAGCTCAACACATCGAATTTCCGTCTGGTCAGCTTATTTCTGTGAATGGGATCGAACTCGAAGTTTTCGAAGCCGGCCAAAAAAACCGCGGTAAACTGATTGTACTTTGCCACGGCTTTCCCGAACTCGCTTATGCTTGGCGCTTCCAAATTGCCGCATTCGCCAACGCAGGTTACCACGTAATTGCTCCCAACCAACGCGGATATGGCAATTCATCTTCGCCCGAAAATAGTGATGATTACGATATTTATCATTTAACAGAAGATTTGGTGGCCTTACTCGATTATTTCCACTATTCAACAGCCACTTTTATTGGCCACGATTGGGGCGCTAACGTAGTTTGGAACCTGGCTTTATTACATCCTGAACGAGTAGATAAAGTAATTAATTTGGCATTACCTTATCAAGAACGAGGTGAAATTCCTTGGTTGCAATGGATGGAAAATGCATTCGGAAAAGATTTCTATTTCGTTCATTTTAACCAACAACCAGGAGTTGCCGATGCTATATTAGATCAGAATACTTATCCATTTTTGCGCAACTTGTTCAGAAAAAACCTGCCTCCAGTTCCACCCCAACCGGGCATGTTTCTTATACAATTGGCACAACAGAAGAATCCATTGGGAGAGGCGATTATGTCTGATCAAGATCTTGAGATTTACACACGAAGTTTTCAAAAATCCGGATTTACAGGAGCCATTAATTGGTACCGAAACTTAGATAGAAATTGGCACTTTATGGCAGATATTGAACCCTTAATCGATCACAAAACCTTGATGATTTACGGATCACAAGACGTAATTCCGCCATCGGAAAATTTAAAACATTTCGCTCCTAATTTAACAGAAGTTGTTATCGATTGCGGACATTGGATTCAACAAGAAAAACCTGAAGAAACCAACAGAATCATACTGGAATGGCTAGCGCAGCAATAAAAACCGAGAAGGTAGATTTTAGCTTCGAATCGATTTTCCAATTCTGAGCGTTTTCAAAATGGGTTCTACAAGGCTAAAAAAATGCAGGGTGCGCCTTTTTGCTCTTTTAACGGTAGGAACCGTATTCGTTTACTTTATGCATTCTTTTAACTTCAAATTGATGAATAGAATGAAAAACCATCCAAACGAAGAGAAAGATTCAATAAGTTGAAAATCGGGTTCCTACCGTTAAAAATCACCCAACTAATTTTAAGATTGAAGTTTGTTGTATTCACTTTAAACTCGCGTAAAGTTCTTTGCCTTTGGGCGTTAAATACGGATAAATTACCTCGAACAACAATTGATGATAATGATGAATTACGGTGCTACTTTTACCTTTGAAAAACAAAGAAGCATTGATCCAATTATCGCCTAAAATATTCATGCGCTCATGCAAGCGGGCATATTCACCTTCTAGTTCCTCTTCACGAAGTATTCCTTCTTTCTGCATGTTTTGAAACATGGCAATAAACTGATTTTCGCGCTCTTTTTGAAGCTCTAAATAATGTGTTTTCAATCGATCGTCTGCACTTAGAACAGCATACAAATCTTTCATCAAAAATTGATATTTATATAAAATTCGCATTGAAACAAGAGAACTCGCAAACAACATTTTTAAAAGAGGTTGGTCAGTTACTATGCTTTGCATTTCTGCATTCATTTCATCTACTAATCGATAATACAAAGCAGCAATAATGTCGCCTTTGAGCTTAAAATGGTAATTCAAATTGCCTTGGCTAATTCCCAATTCAGCAGCTACACCTCTTAGCGTCACCTCTTTAACACCTTGATTATTAAACAACTCTAGTGCTTTTAAAAGTATCTTTTCTTTTGTTTTCATGAATAATTAGTAGACTTGACCTATTTTAGTAAATTTGACCTAAAATATAAAAAATGGAAATATCCATTATCGGAGGCAGCATTACAGGATTAACAACTGCCCTCGCTTTGCACAAATTAGGATTAAAAGCAACTGTTTATGAGCAAGCCAAACCACTTAACGAATTAGGCGCTGGAGTGTGGCTACAACCCAATGCTGTTCAGGTTTTACGCTGGCTTGGGGTTTATGACAAATTACAACACCAAGGGGTTGAACTCAATAAAATGGAGATTACTGCTTCAGATTTAACTCCTTATAAAAGAATTAAACAAAAAGTAGTTCAAGATGCATTGGGCAACTCAACGTTGGCAATTCACAGAGGTAAATTACAACGAATCTTATTCGAAGAATTTTCACAAGTAGGAACCGTAGAGTTAGGTGCTCGCTACCTTTCTCACAGCATTGAAAACGGCCAAACCGCAATACAATTAACCAGTAAGAAAGTATTTTCTGATTTGGTAATTGGTGCCGATGGAATTCACTCGAACGTAAGAACCGCTATGAATTTACCTTCTGTTTACCGCTCTACCCAACAGATTTGCTGTAGAGGAATAGCTCATGCAGAATTGCCTGCACATTTGCTTAACGAAGGCAAAGAGATGTGGGGAAACAAAAAGCGATTTGGCTTTTCGAGAATAAGCGAAAAGCAAGTGTATTTCTTTGCGGTAATCAACCAATCTATTTGCCCACCGAACCTTACTCCCAGCACTTTATCTACCATTTTTAGTGATTTTCATCCTGTAGTTAAATTTCTCATCAAGAACACTGAACAATTACACATTGCCGAACTCAAAGATTTAAAACGCCTACCTAAATGGTCTGCTGAAAATTGCTGCTTAGTGGGCGATGCAGCTCATGCCACCACCCCCAACATGGGGCAAGGTGCTTGCCAAGGAATCGAAGACGCCTATTATCTCAGTCATTTAATTAGCCAATCGAAAAAACCACTTTCTCATCTTTTACTAGAATTTGAAACAAAGAGAAGAAAGAAAGTAGATTATGTAGTTAACAACTCGTGGCAGTTTGGTCAAATGGCACACAGCCCATGGAAACAAGCTATATTAAAAACAATGATGAAAATTACTCCTGAAATGGTGATTCATCAACAAATGAAAAAACTCTATCAACTTCTACAATTCTAGCACTAGCTATAGAACCAACGAAAATTACACCCTATGAAAAACAAAATTTCTTCACTTTTTAAAGAGTATCCGTACGTTTCACGCCTAATACTCGGTGTGCTTCTTTTCGCTGTAGCCATTATTATGAGCGGGTTTGTAAATCGCGGCCAAATCAAATTGTATTTTCCGTATGCGCCAACTCTTTTGCTGGTTTTAGCCACTTGGGTTCTGTATAAAACCGATAACCAAACACTGAAGAAAATAGGCTTAACAATCAGTGTAAAAAACTTAAAACTCTTTGTTTTGGGAATAATCATTGGTGCTGTTGCACTTGCTGGTTCTAAATTGGTAAGAGGCATTTATTTAGGCGAAAACATCGAAATTTCAACTACCATTAACTACTCATCTATCTTTCTAGGCTTATATTATACGTTGCCACAAGTTGCCACCGAAGAGCTGTTGTTTCGGGGCTATTTGTTTCAAAAAACCATCGACAAAGCAGGAGTTGTAATCGCTAATATTGCTTTTGCTGTACTTTTCACCCTCGTTCATGTGTTAGACGAAAATGCATTGAACAACCCTGGAGTTTTTATTCTACTGGCTGTTTCTATACCGGTTGGTCATCTCTTTTTTGCTACAGCATTTATAAAATCAAAAACTCTGTTTTTGCCAATTGGCTTGCACTTGGGCAATAATTGGGCGGTAAATCACCTCGTATCTAATGCACCTACCGAAAACAGTTTTTTTTACATTTCTAATTTTACCACCTTCGACACTTGGCCTCCGTTTTTAACCACCATAGCGCTAACCAATTTGTTCTTCTTAATGGTTACATTTCTCATTTGGAAATGGGATTCTTTACTTGCTATTGTACGAAAACAATAGTGCCTTTTAGCCAATGCTTTGGCACACTGTTTCAAATAAATCAAACTGTAGCGTTTGCTTTGCATTGCATAGCTAACGGTAGGAACCGTATTCGTTTACTTTATGCATTCTTTTGCCTTCAAATTGCTAAAAAGAATGGAAAATCATCAAAACAAAGAGAAGGGTTAAAAAAGTTTAAAATCGGGTTCCTACCGATAAATAGACGGTTAAAACGCGTCTTTAATCAGTAAAACAAGTCGTAATTTTGGACCATGGAAAGCAAGGAAGAAAAAGTAGAATTATCGAAAAAATATTGGAGCGATCGATACGCTGAAGGCAGCACTGGCTGGGACATGGGCAAAATTTCACCGCCATTAAAAGCCTATGCCGATCAAGTAAAGAATAAAGACATTTCTATCTTAATTCCGGGGTGCGGAAAAGCCCACGAAGCCGATTATTTACACAAGGCAGGTTTTACGCAAGTTTGGGTGCTCGATGTATCTGAAAAACCGTTAGAAGCCTTTGCAGAGCGAGTGCCAGATTTTCCGAAAGAGCACCTCATTTGTGCTGATTTTTTTGAGCACTCTGCTCAATACGATTTAATTTTAGAGCAGACTTTTTTCTGCGCCATCGATCCTAAATTGCGCCAGAAATATGTAGAACATTCTGCCCAATTATTGGCAGAAAACGGCAAAATAGCTGGTTTGCTTTGGGGTGTAGAAATGAATATAGACCAACCTCCGTTTGGCGGAAACGCACAAGAATACGAGCAGTTGTTTAGTCGGTATTTTAGCATCGAAACCATGGAAACCGCCCACAATAGCATCGAAAAGCGCGCAGGCAACGAGTTATTTGTGATTTTCAAGAAGAAATAATCAACTGAACAAATCAACTTATTTTTGATCACAATTTTAGAATAGTAACATGGCTCAAGAAAGAACATTGGTTTTAAACAACCTTCAAATTCGACAAAAAATAACGCGCATTGCTCACGAGATTTACGAAAACAATTTCCAAGAAGAAGAGCTCTATCTTATTGGTATTGAGAAACGTGGATCGATTCTTTCTGAGCGCTTAGCCAATATTCTTTCAGAAATTTCTCCGTTAACTATTCACCATCATACCCTCAAATTAAACAAAGAGCAACCACTTTCAGAACCCATCGAATCTACGGTTTCTCTTGAAGAATTAAATGGCAAAACGGTGATCTTAATCGATGATGTTCTTAACACGGGAAAAGCCCTAATTTATGCCGCTAAATATTTGCTTCGCGCCTTGCCCAGCTCAATGCACACAGCCGTTTTAGTAGATCGCAAACACCGCAGTTTTCCGGTTCGTTCAGATTATGTTGGGCTTACTTTGGCCACTACTTTACAAGAGCATATTTCGGTAGAATTTGGCGAAGAAGATGGCGTTTATCTTATTTGATCTTCCCCAATTATTCTTGGTTTCGGTAGGAACGCAATTGCGTTTCAAATTCAACTAAATCAAGTTTTTTCCAACCTAATGAATCTATAGAAAGGTGGGCTTGTTCGTAAAACGGACGCCTTTCTTTCAAGTGGTTTTCGATAAATTCTAGCAAACCCGCTTCTTTTAATCCTTCTAGTAACGGACGATTGTTCATTTTTTGTGACAAGCGTTGAGCCAATGCCTTGGGCGATGTTTTTAAATAAACCGAAACCCCTTGCTGGTTCAGCAACAACATATTATCTGCATAAGTAGGTGTGCCGCCACCGGTAGAAATAATTACATTTTCTTGGTTAAAAAGGTCCATTAACTGGTGCCTTTCTAACTTCCGAAAATATACTTCCCCTTCTTCTTCGAAGATTTCTTTAATGGTTCGTCCATCGTTTTTTTCAATCATAGCATCGAGGTCAATGTGCTCAAAATTCATGTGTTTGGCTAATTTCTTTCCAAAACTTGTTTTACCTGAACCCATATATCCTACAATGAAAACCCTCATAAATCGATGTTTTTTTGATTCCGCTATCTTCGCATCCAAATTTAAAACGAAGTAGAAACTATGCAACTGATTGAAGTAAAATCGCCCGCTGATATAAAGCGTTTTCATCGATTGCCATTTGAAATATACCGCGGCAACTCTGCTTGGATTCCTCATCTTCGACAAGATGTTGAATCTGTATTTGATAAAAAAGACAACAAATTTTGGAGACATGGTGAGGCAACTCGCTGGATTTTAGTGGATCCTACCGGAAAAACCATTGGTCGTGTAGCTGCTTTTATCAACAAAAAACAAGCCTATACTTTTAAGCAACCTACAGGTGGTATGGGCTTCTTCGAGTGTATCGATAACCAAGAAGCTGCGTTTTTACTTTTCGATACGTGTAAAAAATGGTTGCAGGAACGCGATATCGAAGCGATGGATGGCCCCATCAATTTTGGAGAAAAAGATAAATTCTGGGGGCTTTGCGTTAACAACTACGATATTCCGCCCTACTACGGGCAGAATTACAACCCGCCTTATTACAAGAGCTTTTTCGAAGCTTACGGCTTTCAGGTTTATTACTATCAATTAGTTTTTCACAGAGACTATCACGCCAAGTTACAAGATGTATTTTTAAAGCGCGCAGAGCGCATAGAGGCCGACCCCAATTACCACGTAGAAAAAATAAACCGTAAGCAGCTGGTTAAATACGCAGAAGATTTTAGAACGGTTTACAACCGCGCTTGGACCACCCACGATAATTTTAAAGGCTTACAAAAAGCCCAAGCAATGGCTGTAATGAAAAAGATGAAGCCTATTCTTGACGAGAATCTGGTGTATTTTATTTATCACAAAAAGCAGCCAGTTGGGTTTTACATTTCGTTGCCTGAGCTCAATCAAGTTTTTAAGCACGTAAACGGAAACCTCAATTGGTGGGGAAAAATCAAATTCTTGTGGTTTACCCGTGTTCAAAATGTGGTGAACACCAGTTTTGGTGTTGCCTTTGGTATTGACCCCGATCACCAAGGCAAAGGATTAGAAGGAGCCATTTTTAAGGAATACGAAAAAAATGTTCGAAAAAATCCTGACCGTTATAAAAACCTAATTATTACTTGGATTGGAGACTTTAATCCGAAGATGATTGCCATTATTAAAAACTTGGGAGCCACAGAATTAAGAAGGCTAGCTACCTATAGAAAATTGTTTGATGAAACGGCTACTTTCGAGCGTTCACCCATCATTGGAAAAGAGAAAACAGAAAAAAAATCCTGATTTTTTCTGAAGAATGTTTTGAGAATAAAAAAACAACTGTATATTTGCCACCCGTTTGGAAACAGACACACTAAAAGATCCGGTAGCTCAGCTGGTAGAGCATAACACTTTTAATGTTAGGGTCCTGGGTTCGAGCCCCAGCCGGATCACTTTTAAAGCGAGTAAGAAGTTTATCAAAAACTCTTAACTCGCTTTTTTTTGTGGTACTTACAGACATTTCACCCTCTTCCGAATTTGACCAGTTTAAGGCATTTACTGAACGTAAACTGGACGCGAACAAATATTTTATGACTCGCGACCAGTTTCGAATAAAATTCATCGGAAAAATTCGCAAAGATTCTTTCGTTACGCTTTATCTCCAATGCTTCATAAACGGGGAGCAAACTCGAGTTCTTACCAGATAGGTACAGAAACGTATTGCAAGGTTTTCTATTCGCCTACTATACGGGAATTAAGGCACTCAGACATTAACTAGCTAAACCTACCCAAAAACACGTTATAACGTGTTTTAATGGAATTTATCGCAGGTGCGCTGGATACAACACCACCTTTGAAGTAATAAATCGTTTACGTGAAGAATCAGAGAAGTAGAACCGCATAAAACACTCGAAAAAACGCTTCTAAAGGCTTATGCAAAACGCAAACAGCCCGAGGGTACCCTCGGGCTGTTTGAAAACAATAAAATCTTTGGTAAGACAATTATTTAACGGTTCTAATTAGGGGAGGCTTACAGCAGTTTTTTTTTTAATGTCTGATATCACAAAATATGCTTATTGAAGGTTCACTTGCGATAACAAAATCGACAGTTGAACATCCAAAAGAACTTCCATACATCCCATATATTACTGGTGGTTTATTTTTAAATCAGTTCGTGTGTACGAAAAGTCTTACTCTTTGATAAGCTTCGGATTGCACGTTGAATTCTTGGAGTGACTTGACAATATTTAAGTATTCGAAACAGTAGCTTAATCATCAATTATAGTTTTTAGATATTCTTTTTCCTTCTGTTTAACAAACTTCACTAAATCTCTTTTGTCAACTATTTCTTTGGTTGATGTTAAATCTCTGACAAAAAGCTCCTCTGTAGGTTTACCTTCTTCATCTTTTAGCAAAAAAACGGGTTCAACACATTGTTTCACTGACACAATCAATATGTCACCATCAGGAAATTTCAAAAAATCACGTTCTAGTAATGATGAAAAGCTTGGCTCGAAACATTCTTTAATTTTTTGATCGAAGAACAATCCAAAACCATCACGATTCTTTTTCCCTTTCAAATTTTTATAATCTACTTCAAGTCCGACAGTAGATTTATTATCGGAAATTCCAATTATCAAAGTACCACCATTGGTATTCGCAAAAGCACATAGAGTTTTTAAGGAACTATGAATTACCGCTTTTGCAGCTAACTTACCATCTATTGCATCAATCTTTTTCAGTATACCGTCCTTTTTATCCGTTTTTTCCAAGATTTCAACCAATTTTGCTTTCTCTTTTTGCTTTGACTCATCTGGCAATGGCGTGAAAAAAGTTGATTTAAATTCTTGTGTTTCACTTTCATCTTCTTGAATTCTATCGGACCAATACTTTACTTTTTCTTTTAATTCCCTTTCAAGTTTATCAGATTCTGTTTCCTTTAAGGAAAGTACACCATCATCAAGATAAGCCTTTATATGTCTTAAATTTTCTCTGACAAAATCAAAGTTCTCTTCTGACTCTGAAATTAAGAGATTATTTGCTAATGTTATCTTCGCAATAGTGGTTAAAACTTTTTGATTGGAGTTCTTTTTAAGTAACTCATAAAGGGAGTGAATTCCAGAATCTGAAGTATCGTTAAATAAGCTAATAATATTTATGAAAAATATTAACTTTTTTGAATCAGGGAACACCTCCAATGTTTGTTCTTGAGATTTAACTTTCTCATTAATTATTAAAGCTTCTGATTTAATCCTTTCAATTTTTTCAATAGAGAAATCATTAATCACTTCCTCTATTAGCTTTAGAAGTTCAAAATAATTTGTGTAAATATTAATTAAATATGATCGTGAATTACTTATTGATGAGAAAAATTGCTTACTCAAGCGTAAGTAATGAATTTTTTCGTCTAGTGATTTTTTTAACATAGCATATTGCTCGAAGCAAAATGCTTTTTCCAACTGGTTATATTTCACCTCCTCATCATCAATAATTAAACTGGTATCTGAATCATAACTGTTTGATGTAAACACATCACCAAAATCAACATAATTAATAAAATTAAAATATCTGTCTTCCTCTTCTGTATCAATTAAATCAATATAGCTTAACGCTATCTTGCCTTCTTCAATGTTAATAACCTTTGTCGTTACTAAGTCTCCTTTTCCAAAATAAGTATTGAGTCTTTCTTCGTCCCAAAAATGAGTGGAAATGTTCTTTATGTGCAAAAGACCATCACCCCAATAGCTTGTTATGAAAACGCTATACTTTTCAACAGATTTAACTTTTCCCTCGACTATATCACCAACCTTTATTTGCCCTCGAAGGTTATTTCTACAAAAATATTCTTGTGCATTTCTATTTGGTTGTTTTGCAACAAAAAAAATTAAACTCTTCACTAATAAGAATACAATAAACTGTTAATGTAAAATCAACCTTGGAATACGAATAATATTTTAATGCTTTTTCCGTAATATGATTAAAAGGTAAAAAGCCCTCGATTCCTTTATAATCAACTACAAATCCATTAAACTCTTTCTTTAACGCCTTTACTTCAATTACATTTTTCTTATCATAAGAATCTTTAATAAGAATCCAGTCGTCATTATTACCTTTGAAACAATTCGGATTTTCAGGAAGATTTTCATCTATTATTTCTAATTTTTCAACAAACTTAAACGGATGTGTATTTTGCTGAAATTGATTACTTTGATAGTAATAAGCATTAAAAAGCAATTTCTCTTTGAAACTAATATCAAAGTTTGAATAAAAACATTGTCTTAATATTTTACCTAATAAGTAATTTGACCTTTCATTATTATTTAGCTTATCATTTATAAGAAACTGACAAAACGATAATGTAAAATATTTATTTTTGTCACTCTCACTTTGAAATAAGCTGTTGTTTCCAAACAATAAATTGAAAGACCGTTCATATTCATCTTTGTAAAAGACCTTCTTATTCAACTGTAACGACTTGTCAAGTTTCTTAAGATTATAAATTGATGTTGCATCAAGCTTCAATTTATTCAAAACATCAGTTAGATAATTGATAAATAAAGATTCCTCTACTAGTTTAATGTCCGAGAAAGTCAAGATGTAATGTAAGTCTTCAATATGTGAAGAATTTACTTGCTCATGTTTCTTTGTAAAGAACTCATGTAAATCTAATTCTTCCAATATGGTAAGAATATCATTTATCCTAACATACTTATCTAATTGCTGTTTTGCCTTAGCTATGGTGTTTTTTCTCGCTTCTTCATTAGGAAATGAGGTGATAATACCACTTTTGATTATCCACCTTTCAATTGTGATAATTAATTCCGCAACCTGCTTGCTTGATTTATAATCGTAGCGTTCGCTGAATTCTTTAAAATATCTTGTGAGGATTTTATTGCAAAATGTGAATACCTAAAATGCACTATCTGAATTATACTTTTCTGCTAGTTCAATTGAATCTTCATCTTTGTCATCAGATATAGCTTTATCAAAAAATTTGGTTATTAATTCTTTTTGCTTAACTATTTCATCAATTGAAGCAAAATATGGATCTTTAATATTCGTTTGAATTAATCGTAAATTATAACCTATCGACTTTATAATACACTGAATATTTTCACCAACTTTTAAAGTTCTAATTTGACCAGGTAAAGCATTTGTTTCATGATTACAACCATCAAGGCCTTTAAGTTCAATGATATTATATTTATTATTAGTTTTTAGGTTAAGTTTAGTTTTTAAATTAGTGACCTCAAAATCATATTTCTTTCCTACTTCAAAAATTGGATGTCTTTCGTCTACATTTTTCAAATAAGGTTTACCAAATGAGTTATATCTTATTATTTCACAGAATAGAGTTTCAAATTTCCAGTTTTTTTCATCCTGCCATTTAAACGCAGTAACACTCAACTCAGAGCCATCATAGTGTTCCAATATTACTGAAGGCACATCTATATTTTTATTGTTCCTAAATTTTCCAAACCCTATCACTTTAAATTCATATACAGAACCTATATTGTACGGTAAATTTGAAAAATCATAATTTCGTAATACTAATCCTTTTTTACTAAAAGCGACTACATGACAATGCAATGTTTCTTTGTTCCAACCATACTGTTGCCACAACAAAGCTCTTACGCGTATTTGATTTCTATCATTGTCTTCTACAATAAAAGCTTCGATTTTACTATCATTATTGAGTTTTTGCTCGACTATCCTAAAATCGTAATTACCGTTTATTTTGTAATACGGGTGTTGTTGGGTGAGAAAGTATTTTTGTAATTTGGAATTATATTGTTTGAAAAACTTGTATTCACTCCCTATAAATAAGTTATCATTAAAAAGCTGATTTAAAGGAATAACATAAACATCATCAGTTGTACTTTCTAGAAGTTTAAAGTATTTCTTTCCTTCAATTTCAATTTTATCTAATATTTTACAAACTGTTTCTATCATATATAACGTATCATTTGTAGCCTTTGCTAAAATTTAGCTCTTTTGTAAGCTGAGCATCAGATCGCGAGTATAGGCTTGTATATGTGTTGGCAATAATTGTAAGACCTCTCTTTACATACACCACAACAGTCTCGGTTATGAAACAGAGGGATTTTAAAATTTAGTAACAGTCCGCCTACAAACCAATAAGAAATTAGAACCGAGGCGAGCCAACCTACCGAAAACCTATGTTTTTTTTTAGCCAGTATAGTGTAGTGTTTTTTATTTTAGTTTATCAGGATTTTTCCCAAGCTTTTTTGGTTCCGAGCTTACTCTTCTCTCCAACTTTTTTATATCCTCTTCAGCAGGAAGTTGCTCAGGTTTTATTCCTCTTTTTAATAAAATTCCTCGTACTCCACGATTGTTCGTAATGTGTTCAGCGGAAATTTGTCTCTCTGTTTCTAAATTTTTTTCTTTAGTATTAAACACTGTAATTTCAGTTGCAAAATCCTTTGCCTTTATAGTAATTGTTGGCAGGAAATCTGCTAAAGCTCGACCTTTAGGGATGCCCAATTCATTCTTCATTTGCTGAGTTGTTTTTCCAAATAAGGCTTGGTCTCCTTTACTTCTAATTATCCCAAAGTTTCTGTCATTACCTGTTTGTTCGTAGATAAGTTCAGATAATTCTTTTTCTGAAAGTGTTAGTTTTTGTCTAGCTTGAAGTCTTTCCCAATCTTTAATTCTTTTTTCAATTACTTCAACTTTCCTTGTTTGGATAGCAAAATAGTTTTGAGCAAACGCTATTTGTTCTTTTCTTGAGTCTCCATTTTGAGCAACTAAATAACAAGCATACCTTGTAAGCATTATATCTTCAATTTCTCTTTCACTTCCTGAACCAAGTTTTACCATTTTGTTGACATCAACAAAATGGTCTAAAATGTTATTTCCAGTAGTTTCACAAGAAATCTTTGCTTTTACAATTACTTTCTGAAAATTCCTCCATTCTGAATAGCCTAAAAGGTGTTGAATATCTCTAGCAAACCAAAAATCAATACCATTTTCAGTGGTTTGAGAATGGTCTTCAAAATTATTAGATAGTGATTTTATTATTTCTGATTTCATATCGTATAAGTAAAGATGATTAATGTAGTCTTAGCGGTCGTTATGTTAGACTTTACACACAACTAATCTACAAGTTAACTTTTAGTAAACTTATCTCCCTCGTGTGGCATGATTAAGTGTATTTGGGGTCATTTATTATATTGATAAAGATAAAGTAATTGAAAAACCGCAAGCCTTAGCTTGTGGTGAAGGCTCTTTACAGAGCTGAACCACAGTTATTTTATTTTGTCTAACAGCTTGTAGGCAATATATACAACCCAGGGAAACACTGAATAAATTAGAAATTCAGAAGAGTCATAACATGAGGAGAAAACGCAGTTTTCATGAAAAGGGTAAAATTGGTTGACGCTTCTATTCACATGGAATATACTTTCATCAGATCTGACAGAAGATAAATAGAGTAATGTCACATGTATAAAACTCCATCCAACAAGAATGGAAACAAGTACTTTTTCTTTTTTGGACATGTAGAATAGTTATGAAATTAATTTATTAGAGATAAAAGTAAAATATTTAAAATAACGCAAGCCTAAGCTTGCACCTTAGATGAGTTTCGCTCCGCCTTCGCAGGGGCTTAATTGAGTATAATTTGAAATCAAGGCTTTACAGTATTAAAAGCTTCTTTACTGCTAATACTTATATTAAAGGATAATTACGCAGAACATTGTCTTTGCTATGCTAATTATAGCTAGGAAAATGCAATTTCCTCAATTCCCCAATTTACTCTTTACATTTCATTTTCTTCTTTCGATTACTTCCATTTTTAGCCTATCGAGTTATATTCCTTTTTGTGATTGAAAAGCTCGATAGAACTTCCAATGAATCAAACCTTTATCAATTATGCCTTCTACTGTTTATGTTTTTTTCAGTCTAAAACCTAAAGTCGATAAAAGTTTGATCTGCCATGAAATTCTAACCGGTTCCTACATGGCCGAGAACTCATTGATCAAAATAGTGTAGAATCACGCTGTTTTTATTCAATTTTGAAGGTATCTAGGTATTCTAATTGTAAAACGGGTTCCTACCCCTACCTAGCTATCTACAGATATAGTTGCTTCATGAAGTTCAACAGTTTTTCTGGTTATAGTTACCCCTAGACCTTTAGATAACTCTCGATTGGCACCAATGTTATTCTCAGTCTTTATTACAGCAGAAGGATGATCAAAATATCGAAATGGGTTTTGAAAAATCACCTAATGAACATTTAAGCTTCTATTGTTCAATTCAAAAATTCTTCTTGTGACGTTGGAGTGACGTTGGAGTGACGTTGGAGTCAAATTGCAAGCTAAAAAGTGGAACCAAAGATTGAATAACTTTGTAAAGAATGGGTGTCTATCGCAATTAATAACAGCCAACACAATTCTACCGCTAGCTAGCTATACGTAAAAGAGAAATGAGAACAGCTTTAATTTTCTGCGTGAAAAATTCGGTAGATAACCAGAGAATAATGAATTATGCTGTTTTTGATTTGGCTGCGCTTTGGTTCTTAACGCTCGAGAACTCTTCAATATCTACATCGAAATAAATACCAACAAACTCTGCAAACTTGTCGGTAGAATAGCTTTTACCTGAGCGGCAATATAAACGACAAGCATCCCAGTCGAATTCCCTAAAATCTGGGTCGCTGTAGACATACGGAAAGGTATGATGAAATTCTTGAAAGAAAGCTTTAGCTTCTTCTAACTTTGATTTACGCTCAATCACTATATTTTTTAAAGCTATATTTTCTTTCACGGCCTAGGTATTTTGGTTATTCTTAAAGCAGGCTGTAAACAGTAAGTAATGCCACAACCAATCCCATAATTATGCAGATGGGTGTAATAGCGGATGGTTCGTATTTGTGTAATTTCATGAGTCTGCGATTTCTTTAGTGGAAAATTCAAAGAAGAGCTGCCCCCTCGCAACCCTTCTTTTGAACAAACTAAACCTCTAATAATCAATTTATAAAACCATAATTTTAATTAGAGCAAGTCGAAAGTAGAACAGAAACGTATATCCTACTCTCGTTCAACAAAGGATTCTTGCGTATTTTCCACACATTGTTTTCTAAAAAGTCATTTTCTTTAATTATTCTGTTAAAAACGGATAAAAACAGCAAAAAGGATGAAATTTTAACCAATTACCTCGAAGATTTCTTAGCAATAACTTCAGTAAAACCGTGCAATTGAGCACATCTATTGCTCGATTCCTAAATAAGGAAGGGTTTTTACTCGGTGATATTCTAGGGCAGCAGTAATGCACTTTTTCAAAATGGGCCTATTCAATTCTTGATGGATTTCAATAACAATGGCTCGGTTCTTTTCGAATTGCAAATCATCTGCATACAATTCTCTAAAAGTCTCTACCAATTTGCTGGTACATTTGAAGTAGAGCGAGTAAACCGTTGGGTTTTTCGGTTTCCAGTCGATACGTAATGTGCTGCCTTTTGGTGTTAGGTAACTAGGCTCGCCCCACTTCAAGGTTTCTTCCAGTTCGGTAACCGAGTCTAACTCTTCTGCCGTTTCTAAGATGAGCGAACGCAAAACTTCCATCTTTTCTCGAATTTCTTCAGGATATGCGGCAAACTTGACTTTTACTCTCGGGTCTGATCGAAGGGTTATTGCGTTCATACAGAAATGGATAACATGGTTACGATTAACAGGTACATTCTACAATTATTACCACTTTTTGGCCGGTAAGTTCGAAAACATAATCACTTAAAATGGAATCTAGCTCGTCTTCAAATTGAGAATAACTCTTACGTGCGCTATCAGATCTTGAATAATCAAATTCTTCTCCCAACTGATCGTACTGAATCCATAACGCCTTAGCTTTTTGCTGCACTTTTTGTTTCCAGTCGGTAATTTCTGGGGTAGTATCATGAATAAAAATGTACCAACCACATAAGTGCCCGCCAATACTGAAAGAATCAACTGGTGGGTTTTTCATCCAAACAATATCTTCTGGTGCGTGAAAACTACCTACACCTGAGATATAACTAGATGAGTAGGCGTTTAAAAACCGCACTGATTTCACCTTGCTATACTGAACTACCACCCTATCTATGGTGATGTATTCTGTTAAAACATCGTTAGAATAATGCAGCTTAAATTGATAGGGAAAAAAGTGTTGGTAATAGCTCAAGCTATCTTGATTGTAGTAAACCGATCGGTAAATTCTATTCTTGAAATAGTCTGAATTATTCAGCGAATCGGTTTCTATATAGGCATCGGCAATGTAGCAGTAGCCTGTATCAATGGTGCCATCTTGCATTTCAATTTCGAACTGATAAAAAGCTCCGTTGTATTCGGCTCTTAACGCTGCACAAAAGCCCAACAAAACCACTAAACCAATTATCCACTTTTTCATGTATTTCACCATTTTCAAGTCAAAAGTACCACTTGCTTTTTAAGTCGTGTGCTTTACAACTAAAAAGGTGCCAGAGCAGCCACATAGAACAAAAAGGTGTTTTGTAGAAACAAAAAATCTCGGTAGGAACCGAAATCGTGTTCCTACCGAGATAAACAAATAGAAGACTATTCTAAGGCTGCGATAAGCGCCCCATGAATAAAATACTTTGGGTGGCATCATCTACCACGAAATACAAAAACGGATGATCGGCAATGAACTTTTTAGGTTCTGGAGTTGGCATAGCCACGGCAGAAGTGGTGACGGCAATTACCGCTGTGGCTGCCGCAGCTTCGGTTCCTTCTTCGTCTACTTTTACAAATGCCTTGTGCAAAATATCTGAGATGGCCAGGTTGCCATCAGACATGTTAGAGAAATTAGCAGCCGAAGAAAAGGCCTCTTTCATGCCCATTTTCTGTAACGGTTCGTTTAAGCCAAGCGGCAAAGTCATTTCGAATTTTGGCATTTTAAAAATCACTTCTTGTTGCCCAGCATACAATTCTTTGATGTTAGAAAAATCGAAGTTTTTCTCTATCGATTTTAAGCTTTTGTTGCCTTTCGGAAGTACCACAATCATGCTATGGCGTTTGCCTTTATACGGTAAACGCACCATTTTGTATTGGCTCGTTTCTGTATAAGGCATGCAGCGTTGGGCGTTCATAAAATCGGCTTGTATTTTGCCTCCGCTTTCTGGTTTAAAATTGTCTTTTTGGGTACGATTTTTATCGAAAGACTCTTGCCAATCGGCTTTAAAGTAAATGGCATTTACCAGAATCATCCGCGTATCGGGCGTAACGGTGCCGCTGGGCAACAAGTTTTTAATTCTGTTTTTGGTTTGCTCTTCTACCCACGTATTTATGATTTTTCGACTCCCCTCTGAATTGGCTTGATAATCCATTTTCTCGATGCTCGCCCCATAGTTTTTACCTACATCTGCCAAGAAGGTTTTCTTGAATTGATACGTTTTTTCAGGATATAACCGATTGGCAATGTTTAATTCGATAAGTGATTTGGCATTTCTGTTGAGTTGCGCCAAATACGCTCCGTATTTTTGGTGAAATGTGGGTGTATTTTTATCGAAGTAAAACACATTAGCCATTTCTTGAGCGGTGTTGCCACTTGCCCCAGCATACGTCATCGAAAGTGCCGTAGAAATACTGAAAGGTGAAAAAAAGACGTTTCCATCTTTATCGGCAATTTGACGGTATAAATCGAAAGCAAATCGATTGTTTTGGCTAGCAATGCTTTCTGCTTTTTTGGTAGGAACCGATTTTGATTTTTTTGATGTAGTTTCTTTCTGAGCCGAGCAGCTCATCACTAAAAAAAGAAATAATAGACCCGTTAAATATTTCATGCTTTTTGTTTTTATTAGAGAGTAGCTTTTAGACCAGATTCCATAAACTTATTCAAGTTGGCTCGATTTAGCTATAAAATAAATGGGTAGGCCCACCATTAGCACCAATATTACAGGTAAAAACCAAGCGCTTAAACCTTCACTGTAGCCTAGCGCAGTAGATATTGTTGATGCTTCTATGTAGGCAAATAACACCAAAACACTTAGGTTTAAAAAGCGCATCATTCTGCTGGCATTTCTATACTGGCGTTCTGCATTTTCTTCGGTAATCTTTACGGTATAGTTGTACAAATGTGGCTGATACGCCAACCAAAACAAGCCCGTAAATAAAAGGAGGATGACACAGGGAAGCACAAAAATGTGCGATTTCTGGTTAAAATCATCTGGCTTTCCATTGGCACCAAAATGCGTGGGGATTTCTTCTGGCAAATCACCATAAATCAAAATAGGAACCGCAATTAATACCAAAAGTAAAACCACACCAATTCCGTTTAACCATTGGTCTACCTTCGTTAACGGCAATTTTAATACAGGTCTACTCACCACTCTTTTTTTTGGAAGTTTGAATTCGTGTGAAATTAATGAAATGTAGAAATAGCAACACAGCTAAAACACAAAAAAAAGCGACTCCCCTGAACGGCAAGTCGCTTTAATAAATATGGAAAATTCAATTTTTCTCCGTGTCCTCAACTCCTTGGTAATTAGGTAAAAGCTACCCTGTAAAAAGCTTAATTAAACCTCAGCAACAGGCCCAATCTACAAAAGCAGTTGCTGATGATAAAACTACCAGCGGTAAATCAAAGACGAATGAACTCCATAAATAAATCGTTTTCTATTCACTAACTCAAAAGACTCAATCAATTCGTATTGAGAAGAAGCGGCAACACTCCATTTTAATCGATCGGTTAAATAAAGGGAACCTCCCAAACGAAGAGTGCCGTTTACACTTAAAAAATTGACTTGATTTTGAACCGAAACCGAATTTTCTGATTTAGAAAGCGGTTGCGCATTTACCAAAATACCCCAATTGATGCCCGTAGCTCCAAAAAATTCGTAGTGCCCAAAACTTTTATAAAACTTCACGGCCATGGGGATTTCAATTCGTTGAACTTGATAATTGCTCCTCACCGTATTTTTCACCGAATCTGAATACAGCGTATCGTAACGCGTAACAAGAATAGAATCGTAAACGGTTATATAATTAGAATCTACTGAAAGAGGTATACCGTTCTGAAATTCAAAATCATACACCACCTGATTAGTACTGTTAATCTGCCAATCTTCGGCTGACTTGATCGTAAAATCGGGTTCAATAGTTAGGTGAAAATTCTCGGTAGAATAGCCCGCACCTAACTGAATATGCATGCCGTTTTTCATCGCATATTCTCCCATTGCTCCGTAGCTGTATTGGTACTGATTACCGATAGAAAAACGACCTTGATCAGAATTATTTCGCACATGGTAGGATCCGTAAACCCCCACGGCCCAAAGATTTAGCCTTGGCAATGAAAACTCGTTTATTCGATCATCTTTCAAATTTGTTGTTACCGAAAAGGCCGAAAAGTCTTTAGAAGCTAGAGTTAACTTTCTCACCAGCTTACGAGAAGAAAACTCGTTTAACAATGATTCTGCCCCGTTTCGGTTCGAAGCAACAACCCCTTGTTCAGCATTCTCGTTTCTATCTATTAATGATTGTTTTGTACCCGGCTGTAAAGTGGTTAATACCGCTTTTTCAGCATTTGACTTTTGAGTGTTTCCAAGAGAGGAACTGGCGTTTTTTCTTGTTGATTCTTGAAAAGAATTCTTCGATTGAGATGAACTAATTGAGTTTTGATGGATTACACTTTCTTGATTGAATGAATACGTTATGTTTTTAGGCTTTTTTGAAGTGAAGCCGGTTTCTTGAGCGTTTTTCTCAACAACCGATTGACTGTTTTCGCCCTCTTCTTGGATGGTTTCAACCCGAAGATTGGCCATATTTTCAGATGTTTTTTGAGTTTTAGTTGCTGAAGTGATGTCATTAGCTGAATTGGTGAATGGGTTGATAGAAAAATACATTCCAACACCTAGCAGTGCTGCACTTCCTAAAAGTGCCCAAATCATCCAAGACGAAAACCACCAGAATGCACCTTTGGCCCCTTGTGCCGACTGAGAATCAATATACTCTTTTGCCGATTTCCAATAGGCATCGTCATAGGCATATTGTTTGCCTTCAAGCTTGTTTTTTAATATGTCTTCTATGCGCTTGTTACTCATAATTAAAACATCTTCAATCCGTGAGATAACACCTTTTTAAGTGCTTTGCTCAACGATTTTCGAGCATTTGAAAGCAACCATTTTGAGGTTCCTTCAGGTATCTGTAATTGCTCACTAATTTCTTGATGGTTATATCCATCGAATGCGTAGAGGTTTAAGATCTCGCGTTCTCTATCTGGTAAGCTTTGGATTAGGTTTAAAATTTCGTCTGCATCAAATTTTTCGTTGATTTCATCTGCGCTTATATTCAGTTTAAATTCTTCTTCTTGTAAATCAACTGATTGAAAATTTTCTTTGTACTTCTTATTTGTTCTTAAATCGTTGAGAATGGTGGTAATCATTACGCGTTTGGCCCAAGCTTCGAAACTTTTAGTGGTATCGTGCTGATCTAACTTGGTAAGAATGCGGTAGAAACCTTTGTTGAGCGCATCTTGTGCATCCATTTGATTCGAATAATACCGCATAGCAATTCCCATTAGCAACTGAAAACATTGCTTAAAGAGCTCATTCTGTGCTCTTTCGTCTCCTTTAAGACATCGTTTTATTAAGGAACTACTAACATTCATTGAAAAATAAACCCGCTGCAAATTTTCATTTGCAGCGGGCTGCACAAAAGTGATTATTCAACAACTAATTTACTCACTTTAAGAAGATTATCTGATTTCACATATATCATGTAAATTCCTGCAGGTAACTCTGAAATATCAAGTGTGGTACTTTTTGTAGCCGTAACTTTTTCCGTTAACAAAACACTACCTGTAATAGACATTACCTCTACTTGAAGATGATCGGTCTGTGCCCAATCGGTTCCTACCGATAAGGTTACTGATTCACTTGCCGGATTAGGATAAACCTCTAGTGTAGAAACTTTTACCTCGCTTACACTGGTTGTTTGATCGAAATACGTTTCAGAGAAAGTTGAGTTTACTTTTACCACTAAGTTGGTAACATCGTTGTTATCTTGGTTTACTTCTACCAAGGCACCGTTGTTATCGATACCGGGCACTTCTGGAAGAACCGTATACAAGCCTAATTCGATGTTGTTAAAAGCAAATTCTCCTGTTGAATTCGAAATAGCAAAACTTGAAGGATTATCGTTTTCATCGAGCAAGAGTACTAATACGCCTTCTAATGCATCGCCAGGACCGTTTGTTTTATTAGCACCTTGAGAAACTAAACCACCGATAAAACCGGGTCCGCCAGGGTTATTACCCGGAACTAAGCCGAAACTTACCGTAACCGCGTTGTTTACCACTGAAACTGCAGTATTATTTTGCCAATACAATACGCCCACATTGTTAGCAACATTAGGTGCGTAGTACGTTGGTAAATAGTTTAAGTAGTTGGTATCTTGAGAAGTAAGCGCTGCTTTTACCATGTACGTTCCGTTGGCTACATTGGTAAAGGTGTAATAACCTTGTTGAGTATACGTGCTATCTACTGCGGTTAAAATCGAGTTGCCTTGAGCGTTACTGTCTAACTCTATTAGGTAAACTACTGCACTTTGAACCGGAGCAAAGTTGGCGAAAATGTTTCCTGAAATAGATTGTGGTGTACCTGGAACGTAGTAAAACATTCCACAATTACTGTATTGGCAGTTGAAAGCAGTATCAGAAGCCGTAACACAAACGGTGTAGTTTCCAGAACCTGAAGGAGGCAAGGTAGATGCTTGATAAGAGACATTTGCACCTGTAGCTGTAGTTCCGTTGGGGAGCGTCCAAGTATACGTTGCCGAAGCACTGGGTGAAACCATAGAATGGGTAATGGTGGTTCCTACCGTGGTAACAAAGTTGGTATCACAAATTGAAACGGTTACCGAATCACAAACTGTTGCCGTACAGCCCAGAACTGCATCTGTAGCCGTAACGCAAGCTTGGTAGGTACCAGAACCTGGTATGGCAAACGTGGCTGAAGTTCCTGTTGTGATGTTTCCGTTAGGTAACGTCCAAGTATACGTAGTTGTAGGGATGGGACTCAAAACTGAAAATACTACATTGGTGCCGTTAACCGAATTGATTACAGAAGGTGTACAACCTGTTGGATTCGTTGATGAAGTATCACAATAAACAAAATCAATAGTAGCGTTCGGATTTCCTGGATTAATCATACTCGAGTCTGATAAAACAGATCCTGTGCAATCCATTATTTCTGCACTTAAAACGCCCCCCTGAGTACCGGGAACTGTAAACGTGTGTGTGTAAAATCCGCTAGAATTGGTATTTACCGTGAATATTTGTGTACTACCACTATTGGGAGAGAATAGAACTTCTACTGGATAATTCGCTACTGGATTACCTGTAGAACCGCTCGTAACGGTTCCGTCTATAACAAATGTTTGCGCTGATAGCAGCAACGGCAAAAAGCCGAGTAAAGCAAGTATTAACTTTTTCATTTTTCAAAATTTAGATGATTTAATCTGTAAGGCCTAACACTATAAAGACAACTGCATCGAGTACAAGCGTTGGTGAAAAATGAAAACAATCAATAAAAAATCACTTACCCCCTGTTTATCAACTAATTAAGCACTCTTCTTTTTTTCGATTCTCTTCTCTAAGCGTTTAGAAAGAGAAAGAATTTCTTTCCAATTAAACAGTAATTGAAAGAAAAACGCTTTGCTTATTGGCTAGCGAAAAGCACATTTTTTGGCCACATTCTTTTTTCAGAAATTGTCGAAAAGATGAAAAGAAAGCAAATAGAAATCATCGGCTCATGGAAACAGTAGTTGTCCCACTTTTTGTCCCACTAACGTATTTCAACAAAAAAGCCGTTTAAGCTTTTCAGCTTAAACGGCTCATTTTCAAGTACCCTGAACTGGAATCGAACCAGCACGTCCGCAATGGACACAAGGCCCTCAACCTTGCGCGTCTACCAATTCCGCCACCAGGGTAAATCGGGGAGGCAAAAGTAACAATTGTTTTCATAAAGAAATACAATCTATCTGCTACTTTATTGAATCTATTTCCATTTTACCCAGTAACTTCGTTGCATTTCTATTCGATAAAAACAGCATGAAAGCCAACCAACCCACAGAAATTTCTTCTTTTTTAAAAAGGTTAAAACTGATTCACATCACAGGGGTGATCGGCATGGGTATTTTTATCACTGTGGTTCTTAACCTACTCACTACCAACGAGAATCCAGAATTTAGCTGGACTTCTTTCTCGACTCTTGCTGGTTTCTTAGTGGGGATTTTAGCGATCGCTTATCGTTTGTTGGCTTCTCCATTTAAAAAGCAAAATGTACCCCGTTTATCGATAAAAACTTCGCTCATCTTTCGTTATTACTTTCTAAGCTGGGCACTTTTAACGCTCGCCATTTTACTTAACGCCCTGCTGTTCGTCTTTATAGAAAATGGAACCTCGATTTTACTTTCTATTGTATTTACAGGGGTGCTTTTGTATTCAAAACCCAACCAAGAAAAAATTATTGACTTTTTACACTAACTTTTGGCATTGTTCGTGCAAAAGAACCCACATGAAAACAGGTTCATTTTTCATTTTACTTTTCATATTTCAAATTTCTGCTTGGGCTCAGCAATGTCCTTTTCCGAACGATTATTACTATGTTTTATCGCTTCAAAACGCTCCTCAAGAAAAGGTAAATATTCAATTGGTTAACGATAAAAACGAGCCCATTCTTATCCATCAACGGGTAAATCGAAAATCGAAAGTGAAAGCGGTTCCTACCGAATTTGTAAAGGGAAAAAAGTTCGATCAACGCCACCAACTCCCCATGAGTTGGAACAACTATTACGTTGCCAGCGTTCGATTCACAAAAGAAAAACCCATTTTTCAAGCGCTGATTACCGTCAAAAAAGGCAAAAAGATAGATTCTACCTTAATTCGTTTACCGCTCGATAAAGCCATTAATCGCTGTAGGAACCAATCGAATTTCTATCTGAACAGAACCATCTACCATCTAGACCAAACTCCGTTCGAACCCATCGAAGTGGAAGTTGGAAAATCAACGCAACGCGAAATTCCCGATACCATTCAGCGGTTACTTTTTTACCCCGAATGGAGTCAAAAAGATGATAACGCAATGTTTCGACTTAAATCGATTGCCATTGTAGATGAATATTCGTTAAAAACAGTGCAGAAATTGGTTCCTACAGAAAACACTAACGCTTTTTTGTTTCACCATTACGACACGCTAAAAGCGATTCGACCCATAGTTAGCACTCGAAACAAGCAAAGTACGTTGCCCGATCTTTGGATAACTAGAAAAAAAGAAAAGAATCTAGACGAAACCACAACCACGTACCAAACTATATATCAATGGAATACAGAATTAAAACAGTATAAAGAAAATGTAATTTGGTCGAATACCCCCAACATTCAATGGAACCAATACACCCATCAAGTTGAATATTCAACCCGAAAAGAAACTCTAGATTCTACCCATTTTATCACATATCAATGGCAAGCACCGAATTGGAAAATCGTAAAAAAGAGAAGTAGAGCGAAACCAAAAATCGATGTAAACAGCTGCTTGCAGCATACGGTAGCTTCTTATCAGTTGTTGCCCGTAATTGAAAACAAAACGGATGAGTATTTTATCACCTTGAGCGATTCGTTCGAAGTAAAAAACAGGTGTTCAGAAGAGCTGATTTGCCCCGATTTTATGGTGCCTAATTTTCAACTACCAGCAAGCATTGCGGCTCAATCTTCGGCTACCATACACCTCTTCGATTCAGTACCTAACCACAAAAACACAATAGCTTATAGGTTTTCAAGACTCCCCGTTGATTGGGTAAAAAATCATGCGGCTCCTCCTACTTTTGCTTACTTTTTTGCCCATAAAAGTCGTAGAATTTACAACTCTAATCAGCAAGTTATTGGTTACCAAAAACCGAGCGCAGACAACTACCAACAACGTGTTTTGTATGTAGACAGTTTGAGATTTCCTACGGCTTGGGGAAACGAGTTAAGCCATAGTCACCAGCGCATTGGCACTTGGCAAATTTGGAGTAATCCAAATCATCTGCCTCACCAAGAAACCTATAGCAAATCGGTATTACTTTCGGTTCCGAATTTAACACATGAGCCGTATCAGCTTGAGGTACTTTCCGATTCTGGTTGGACTTACAAAGAAAGTGTTCGTTTTCCGGGAGTAATTCGCTTCGAAGTTTTTCCCAACCAAACAGACTACAGAATTCGTCAAAACCATGAAATCAGCGAATTTTCGTGCGATTACTTGCAAATTTACAACCTCCACAGAATGGTAACTTATTTTATCGGTGCCCACCAAAAATGGGTAATGGACGGAGCAACTCCCACTCCTATTCAATGGCACAATCAATACGTAATTCACTATTCTGATGAGTTTTACAAATCTCTTCCTCATTCTGAAGAGAAATGGAAAAACTTACTAGCCGAAATTCAAAAAAAGCATCCTAAATGGCATTTCTTCTTTAACGAAGAGCAGCAAATTGAAGTACATACCGAAGAGCAACAATCGGTTCCTGCCCAAAAAATGTTGGCTCATTTGGTCAATAATCATCCTTATTTACGTGGCTTTTCTAGAAAACTTACCGTTGCTGGCAGACCCCTTACTTTTTTCGATCAAACGGTGATACTCAAAATAGAATCGTATGCTACGATGGCGAATATTTTACCCGAAATTGAAAAATTGGGCTTTACTTATTTCGCTAATTCTCATACCAACGGGACGTTTCGTTTTAAGTATTCTTCGCCTGCATTTTCGGTAGAAATGCTAGAAAAATTCAATCAACTTTTCACCCTTGAACCGGTAAAAGAAGGCTGGCTCAGCTATTACCACAAGGCAGAACCCGAACCGTTAGAACCCGAAGAACTCGAGCTAATTCGAATTTCAGAATAAATTATGGCTTATTATCCACCACCGATTCTAAACCTATCGATTGGGTGTTTAAGCTGAAATAGCCGCCCATTAAAGAAGTAATAGCAGAAATAGCATAAAAAGCCAAGCTAATACTCATGGCCAAATCAGGGTTTAAACTCAAGTAATCTGCCATATAAAACATCGCTAACTCTCTAGCTCCCAGTCCGCCCAGTGAAATTGGCAACATCGCTGCCACCGAAGAAATTAAGAACAACATTACATAAGCAACCAAGTCGGCTTCTTTGCCCAACGCCACCAGTAAAAGCAAAGCTGAAAGGGTTTGTGCACCCTGCACCACTACGCTCCAGCCCATTATGTGAAAATAAATGGGAACATATTGCGTAAAAAACCATTTTAATCCAAAATATGCGGCTATCGGTAGGAACACGATAACCGTTCCTGCCAAAATTTTCCATTCACTTTGGGGAAAATCAATAAAAAGAGCCAAAAATGCCACGATTAAACCAATGGCAGCCAAACCTCCTAATCGGTCGAGTAGCATAATCCAAGTGAGTGAACGTACACTTTTACCGTGCGATTTTTTGAGCAGATACACTTTGTAACCATCCCCTCCAACTCCACCGGGAAGAAAGAGGTTATAGTACATTCCTAACCAATACAGTTTAATATTGATCCAGTGCGATAGCCTGATATCATTGGCATGAAAAAAAGCATTGAGCCGAAAACTAGCAGCCAATTTAGAAACCACAAATAGCAAGACGGCTCCTACAATGGGCAAAACATGGGCAGATTTCCAAGTAGTGAGCAACTCATCCCAGTCAACTTTGGTTCCTACAAACCATAAAGCTAACAGTGATAAACCCAGTTTTACAACGTATTTGAGTATTTCTTTGCCTCTACTTTTCAAAGGTGTGAATCTTCTTCAAGCGATACGGTTTCTTGCGTTGGCCTTCGTAATAAATACGCATTAACAGCTCAATTACAATACCGGTAGTTACCAATTGTATTCCGCCTAAAACCAACATTAAACCTAGTACCAATAAGGGTTTTCCCCAAATATCTTGACCAAATAATTTTAACACCAACAGATAGGCGTTAATCAAAATACCTAGAACAAATACAAGAATACCAGCAGCACCAAATAAGTGCATAGGTTTTGAAAGGTATTTCTGGAAAAACAACATTAAAGTAAGATCACTTACCACTTTTAATGTTCGGTTTAAGCCATATTTTGAAACACCAAACTGACGAGCATGATGGCGAACATCCATCTGAGAAATTTTTGCTCCTTCTAACACAGAAAGCACAGGAATAAAACGGTGCAATTCACCATACAAACCCATGTTTTTAGCAATTTCTGCTTTAAAAACTTTTAAGGTACAGCCGTAATCTTTGATGTGAACTCCTGTTGTTCTGCGAATAATCCAGTTAGCAAATTTACTAGGGATTTTACGCAACAGCATTCCGTCTTGTCGATTGGCACGAATACCAGCCACAACGTCTACTTCATCTTTATGAAGTTTTTCGAGCATCACCGGAATATCGAGCGGATCGTTCTGTAAATCTCCGTCTAATAAAGCTATGTAGGTTCCGCTAGAATGGTGAATTCCCGCTGCTAATGCATTACTTTGTCCATAATTCTTTTTCAATTCTACCAACTTCATGCGCTCACGCATACACCTTTTCACTTCCGAAACGGTTTTATCGGTAGAACCATCGTCTACGTAAATCAACTCAAAATCACGACCTTCAAGAGCTGTGTATATATTATTAACGAGAGGTTCAACGTTTTTCTCTTCGTTGTAAACGCAAACGACTACAGAAATTTCAGGAGAATTATTTTCTTCTAACGACATATCTTTCAGACTTTTCCCAAATTATATTAAACTGTGCCAACGTATCGAGTTCAAAAGGCTCAGGATAATTCGGGGCGCAAATTACCAAATTTTCTGTGGAAGTGTTGTTGGGTTGAATAGGAACAATGGTATCTCTTACCGTACTGAAGTAAAAACCAGCAAAATGGCCGATAACCCCATCGTATTGTTGAATAAGCGGTTCGCCAATAGTTGTTTCAGCGGCAGCTATTGCTTTTTCTTTAAACGGTATGTGCCAAGAATCTTCGTAACGCGCTGGCAGCACAAACCAATCGAATGCTAATCGAAAGGTAAGTAACACCCAGCTAAAAGCGATTAACCGAACCGAACGCTGCTTAACCATTACCCATAAACCAATGGCAAACAACACTAAAATCACCACTACTTTGGCTAGAATATTTGGCGTACCCGCTGTTTGCGGTAAAAAGAAAACCACAAAAGTAGCCAGGCTAGCTATGCCAGAAACCACCAGAAAGAAACGCTCTATCCATTTATGCGTTAGCGTAAACTCTTCAAACTTCAATTTGTAGAAATACAAACTGATGGTAAAATAAACAGGGGCTAACATGAGCAAATAGCGCGGAAAAACCTCTACGCTCGTCCAATAAGGAATTACATTAAGAGCAAACGTTACCGTTAAAAAATAGATAAAACGGTTCTCTTTAATTTTCTTCCAAAAGTCTCTGCGAATTGCAAAAACACCGAACAACGACCACGGTAAAAAGTGATACACCATTTCGAACGGAAAGGTGAATAAATGCAAAATGGTAGCCCAAATCCCGAACCGTACAGCGGTGCGTTTCGAAGATTCAGTAAATAAGGTTTTAAATACAATCCCCAATTCGTTGTACTGACTATAAGCCAAGTAGAATGAACCAATTATGAGCAAGAAAACGCCCAATCCTACAAAATGAGGCAAGTAAAATAAACGCTTAAACTCTTTGTTTACCGTAAACCAAATAAACAAAGTGGCTCCTACAAAAACCACAGATGGCAAGCCTTTCAGTAAAAAGGCCACACCTGCTAACGCATAAGCCGAAATAAAGAGTGAATACCAAGCTTTCTTTTCAAAGAAATGATACACACTGTAAAACAACGTGAAAATCACCCAAGAAAAACCAATATCAATCAACCCTAACAAACTATCCCACAACAATATACGACCACATGTTAAAAACATGAGCGCATTTACCCAAGCCCATTTTTTGCCAAAATGTTTCTTCGAAATTTGATAAATAGTGAGAACATACCCCGCTAAACACAACAAGGTAGGAAACCGAGTAGAAAACTCATTTACCACCCCAAACGCTTTGTAAGACAAGATGATTAACCAGTTATAAAGAGGCGGTTTGTTGTAGTAAAATTCGCCAAAAATCTTAGGAACAATGTAATTGCCCGTTTTCATCATTTCGAACGCCACCATTGCCCGAGTAGGCTCATCGCTATCTAGCGGCATCAACCCTAAGTTGGTCACCAAGGCAACCGCTGTAAGCACCGCAAATGCAGCAATTACCCATTTAGGTTGTTGACTTAAAGTAGCCAGAAAAAGATCGAATTTCTGCTTCATTGGGGTTCCCGTTTTCCAGTGGGCAAAAGTCTGAGTAAAAATTGAAACAGTTTATATACATCTACATTTTTTAAGACTTCTTGATCCGAATCTCTCAGCAAAAACTCATTTACCTTTGCTGTATGAAATTTTCAGAGCTTAAAGTTGTTGAATTGGCCGCAGTTTTAGCGGGCCCTTCGGTAGGTATGTTTTTCGCAGAAATGGGTGCTCAGGTGATTAAAATTGAAAACCCAAAAACCAAAGGAGACATGACTCGCCATTGGAAACTTCCTTCTGAAAACCCAACGCAATCTACTAGCGCTTATTACAGCTCAATTAATTACGGAAAATCTGTCCGTTTTATCGATTACTCCACTCGGGCCGGATACCAAGAACTACAGACATTAATTGAAGAATGTGACATCTTACTCACCAATTTTAAGCCCGGAAGTGCACAAAAACTTCGGTTAGATTACGAAACCGTTAAAACGATTCAACCCGAAATTATTTACGCAGAAATCACTGGTTTTGGTGCTACCGACAAGCGCTCGGCCTTTGATGTGGTGTTACAAGCAGAATCCGGGTTTATGGGTATGATGGGCCACCCCAACCAAGCTCCCGTAAAAATGCCTGTAGCGCTAATTGATGTATTGGCAGCTCACCATTTAAAAGAAGGCATTCTCACCGCTTTACTTCAAAAAGAACCCAATACCGCTCAAAAAGTAGAAGTTTCACTGTACGATGCTGCCATTTCATCGCTGGTAAATCAAGCCAGCAATTATCTTATGGCTCAGCACATTCCGCAACCCATGGGCTCTCAACATCCCAATATTGCTCCTTACGGAGACACTTATTTAACACAAGATCAAAAGTGGCTAGTATTAGCGGTAGGAACCGATCGACAGTTTCAACAACTTATTCAACTGCTTCAAATTGAGCATCTTTTAGGAAAAGAAGAATATGCTAAAAATCCAACGCGAGTAACTCATAGAGAAACGTTAAACGCGATCCTACAGAAAGCCATAGAACAATACCCCAGAGAAGAATTAATCGACTTATTGCTGAGTAAAAATGTACCCTGCGGAGCGGTAAAAACGCTCGATGAAGTGTTTAAAGACGAAAAAGCTCAACAACTTATTTTACACGAAAAATTTGAAAACACCCACACGCAACGTGTAAAAAGCAAAGTGTTTACCCTTACTTCTTCGCCTGCTTAATAATGCGCACTACTTCTTTGGCTTCTTTGTCGGTAACTTGCATGGCGAACGCTACTTTTTTAGAAATATGGCGAAAACCAACTCGCTCGTTGCCTACAATCCAAAATGATTTATTGTAAACGCCTGCAAACGATTTTTTAGAATGCTCTATAATTCCTAGCTCGGTAACGTTCTTTAAATCGTAGCGTTGTGGTTTGCCCATACCAAACAAATACCTGCGGTAATAAAGGTGTCCTTCTCGTATCTTAATTAACTCAAACCCCCATTTCTTGTATAAATACGAGTAAACACTGCGGTACTCAAAAAAAGCCCAAAACGCTAAATACGCCATAAAAAAGCCCTGTTGATCTGCCGTAAATTTACCGGTAGAAGCGTAATAAATTACAACCGCCCCTAACGAGCTCCAGAGAATCACGTAGGCTAGCAGGGCGTTTTCCATCCACTTTTCGGGCAGGGTTCCAGAAACCTTAATAATGGTTTCTCCATCTTTTGTGCTTACAGACGTGTTATTGCCAATTGATTTTTTCATGTAATAAGGCGCTACTTAAGAGTTTTCAAAAGTATAAAGTCCTGTGGCACTTTCTTTGTTTAACACAATATTTTCCTTTACTCCGTTTAGATTCTCATCAACGGTTTCAGGTAAATTGTGTAAACTTGATTTTTGAAATAAAAACCCAACGCTATGTTTATCAAAGCTCAAAAAATTGCTTCCCTCTTTCTATTATTTATGATATTCAGCAGTTCTGTTTTTACTCAAGTTGCTGGCGGTAAGTTCGACAAGCTTTTCGATTTATACGTTCTTGGAGACTTCGAAAAATGCCTTATGAAAGCGCAAAAAGAAGCCGATAAAGAGAAAAACAAAAGCGAATCTGAGCCTTACATTTATATGTCTATGTGCTACATTAAAATCTCTGAAGATCCAGATTTAAACACCCTAGACTATTACAAAGGCGCTAAGAAAGATGGCATTAAGGCAGGAACCAAATTTGTAAAAAAAGACCTTAAACGTAAAGATAAAGGCAAAGACTATTTATACGATGATAACTTCGATTACATTCAGTCTTTAAAGCAAATAGCCATCGAAGAAGGCAAAGCAGAACTAGCGCAAAACGATTATAGAAAAGCAGTTTATTATTACAAATTGGCTGTACAATTAGACGAAAACGACCCAGCTACATTGCTAATCAAAGGTACTTGTGATCTTCTTTCTAAAAACCGAAGAGAAGGAACCGAAAACGTTGCCAATGCGCTAGAAAAATACAAAGAGATTGCCAAGGCAGGCGCATACGAACCAGCAAGAGAAGTAGAAATGGCTTTTCAAGATGGTTTCATTTATTACGCCAACTACTTAATTGATAACAACCAACTGGGCGAAGCCCAAGAAGTAATGGAATTAGCCAGAACTTTGGCTCCTGAAAACAAAGCTTTCACCCAAAAATTGAAGCAAATCACTGGGTAAGATTGAAATAACTCATTTTAATAATCAAAACCCCGATTAGGCATCTAATCGGGGTTTTTTATTCGCTAATTTTGCCAAATGCGCATTGATATTGTAACCATATTACCTCAACTACTCGAAAGCCCATTTAGCGATTCTATTCTAAAACGTGCTATCGAAAAAGAATTGGTCGAAATTCACTTTCACGACCCTAGAAAATTCTCTACCGACAAGCACAACCGAATCGATGATTATCAATTTGGTGGTGGCGCTGGAATGGTAATGATGGTAGAGCCGCTCGCGCTTTTGCTTGATGAGTTAAAGGCCAAACGCACTTATGACGATATTATTTACATGACACCGGATGGAACGCGATTTCAACAAAAAATAGCCAACCATTTATCGATGCACCAGAATCTCATAATCATCTGTGGCCATTACAAGGGAATAGACGAAAGAATTCGAGAGCATTACGTAACTAAAGAAATTTCCATTGGTGATTTTGTTTTAAGCGGAGGTGAATTAGCCGCTGCCGTTGTGTGCGATGCTGTTATTCGCTTAATTCCTGGAGTGTTGAACGATGGCACCTCTGCGCTCACCGATAGCTTTCAAGACGGATTACTTGCACCGCCTGTGTATACAAGACCTGCAGAGTTTAGAGGCTGGCAAGTGCCTGAAATACTCACCAGCGGAAATTTGAAAAAAATTGAAGAGTGGAGACACCAAAAAGCACTCGAAAGAACACAAGCAAGAAGACCCGATTTACTCGAAGGCGAAAATTAGTTTCTTTTTAGGTAGATAAACCAAAATAAATTCTGTAATATTGCAGGCTCAATTGCAACGGGCAAATCTAAAACGCATTAGTGATGGATCCTAGAATCAAAGAAGTTACAAAAGAAGTAAGCAACATAAACGAATTGCCAGCATTTAAAGCGGGTGATACAATCTCAGTTTCTTATAAAATCCGAGAAGGAAATAAAGAACGTGTTCAGCAGTTTCAAGGTACGGTTATTCAGCGCAAAGGCTCTGGACCTACTGAAACTTTCACAGTTCGTAAAATTTCTAACGGTGTAGGAATTGAAAGAATTTTCCCTATCTCTTCACCTTTCATCGAGAAAATCGAAGTTACTAAAGTAGGTGTAGTTAGAAGAGCAAGAATCTTCTACCTAAGAGAAAGACGTGGTAAAGCAGCTAGAATTAAAGAAAGAAGACGTTAGTCAATTTCTTAATCGCATTATAAAGAAAACCTCTTTGGATATCCAAAGAGGTTTTTTTGTTGAGTTTTTTTACTGTTTTACTTTCGAAAAGTACCCAAAGATGCTAATCGGTGTTTTTGATGTTTAAACCCCAAAAGCTTTTCTTCTTCTAGAGCAAAAAAAAAGGCACTCTTGAATATCACTTCAATGTGCCTCTATAAAATTGGGTGTATTTAGTCTACTACTGCTCTTTCGAAATAGCTTCAACTGGCAAAGTCAACTTTTTAATTTTAGGTATGGGCCCTTGGCAATATTGCTGGTGACAAGCCAAGCAATTATCGATTACTGCATTGTATTTCGCCACATCCGGATTTTCTTTTAACTCACTCACCCTAGTTAAAAACACTTGGGCATATCCGTTGAAGTGAGTTGGGTCTTTTACCATCCCTTGGGTGCTTTTTGCCGTAACTAGGTGCGCAAAATCACTCCAGATAGAATCGGGAACTTCTTCTTCTGTTTTTATAAATTTTCTTGCATCGCGTAGTTCTGCGTGCATTTCGCGCATGAGCTCTGCTAACTCACTTACTTCTCTCACAGCAGCAGAGTTTGTTTCATTTTTTGTTGAGTCTTGGGTTCCTACCGTTGCAGAACTACTGGTTGTGCTCTCGTTTTGTTCTGAAGAGCATGCGGCAAAAAAAAGGACCACTAAAAGCATTAGTGATCCTGTTGTTGATTTCAATTTCATAGTTTTATTTTACTACCACCCCATCTGCTAAGAAAGAGTAAGATATTTCTGGCTCTGTAATTTTGGCAATAGAATCGGCACTTGCGCCAGCATCTTCAGCGTAGTGTTGAAGAGTAGCCACATCTACTGTATCGTGAAAAACCTTGCCTTTTAAAATGGTAGATCGCCCATCTGCGTTTAACGGAACAAAAAAGTCGTAATCTCTAAAACGCACCAGCATTTCTTCTCCATTTTCAAGATCGATGGTCATCCAACAGCCTTTTTTCTTGCAACATTCGTTAATGTTGGCTGCTAAAACCACATCCATGCTATCGCCTTCGAATGTGCTTCTCTTCTCGATCATATCTGCTGGTGTAACGGCCAAAGACTCGTCAAAAGTGGTTCCTGCAGCATACGGATAAGAAACTTCTTCTTCGTTGGTTTCTTGTTCAGATGTTTGTAAGGTGTCTTGGGTATTTTCTTCTGCAGGTGCATCGGTTGTTGCATTGTTACAGGCAACAATAGAAAAGGCAAGTGCAGACAGTACTAATAGTTTTTTCATGTATGGTTCTTTTTATGCAAAAGTAAAATTGTTTACTCTTCTACCCAATCAGTAAATTTTCTTCTTTCGATTCTTTCGGTTTTCTTGGGCCATTCAACTGCTGGGTAGCCAAGGTAGAAAAATCCCATGCAACGCTGGTTGTCTTCTAAACCTAAAAACTGATGCATTTCTTGGGTTCTGGTTAATCCTCCACTTCCCCAGTAAGCGCCTAAACCATAGGCAGAGCAAGTAATGTGCATGTTTTGCACTGCCATAGCCACAGAAGCTATTTCTTCTTCTTCGGGCACGCGTTCTTGCTCGTCTCTATTAAAAATAATCGCAATTATTGCAGAAGAGCGTTCTGCATTGGTTCTCATTTTTTTGTATTTCATTTCAGAGAAATTCTTCTCGTCTGTAATCTCCTTGTAGGTTTCACTGTGAAAATCAGCAAATCGCTGAACACCTTCTTTATGAAATACTTTGAACCTCCATGGCTGAGTTAATTTATGGGTAGGAGCCCAACGTGCATTCTCTAATAGCACTTCTATTAGCTCTTTAGAAATCTCTCTATCTGAAAATTGAAGCGGATAAATACTTCTTCTTGTACGTATACAATCGTTTATTTCACTAACGTTAAATCTCATCATCTCTTTATCGAATTTTGGCAGTAAAAAAACTGCTCTGCAAAGTTATGGGGTGAAAAGCACAAAATTCGTTAAAACATTGTACCAGCAACAAAAAGAAAAAAATTCATTTTTGTTCAATGCATTCCGAATTAATTCTCAATAATTTACTCAACCCACCGGTACTGTTTTTCTTTCTAGGTCTAGTTGCTGTTTTTATTAAGAGTGATTTAGATATACCTCAGCCGCTTCCAAAATTATTCTCGCTGTACTTATTACTATCTATTGGTTTTAAAGGCGGTGTAGAACTTCAACACAGCGGCTTCACGGGCGATGTAATTCTTACCCTTGGGTTTGCGGTACTCATGTCGATTGTAGTTCCGTTTTATACCTTTTTTATTCTTCGGCCCAAGGTTGGGGTGCACAATGCCGGAGCTATTTCGGCCACTTTTGGTTCGGTGAGTGCCGTAACTTTTATTACCGCCATCACTTTTCTAAACGATGTGCATGTAGATTATGGCGGACACATGGTAGCTGCTTTGGCGTTAATGGAATCTCCTGCCATTGTAGTAGGGGTTTTAATGATTAATCTTTTTAATCAAAATTCTACCGAAACTTCTGCAAAAAGATCATCTAAGCTAAAAACGGTATTACAAGAGGCTTTTACCAATGGTTCTGTAATTCTAATTCTAGGTTCGTTAATTATTGGTACACTTACCACAGAGAAAGGAGCTCAAGCATTAGAGCCTTTTACCAACGATATTTTTAAAGGTGTACTTACCATCTTTTTGCTCGATATGGGCTTATTAGCGGCCAAGCGAATCAAAGGTTTTAAACAAGCAGGCGGTTTTTTAATTGCATTCAGTATTCTTATTCCGCTAATTAACGCAGCTATCACCATGCCTTTGGCCATCTATTTAGGCATTGGAGTAGGCGATGCACTTTTACTCACTGTTTTGGCTGCCAGTGCCAGTTATATTGCGGTTCCTGCCGCTATGCGTATGGCAGTTCCAGAAGCCAACCCCGGAATGTATGTTCCAATGTCGCTCGCCATTACTTTTCCTTTTAATATCATTATCGGAATTCCCTTGTATTATTACGTACTTACTTGGTTAGCCCAATAAATAAAACCTATGAAAAGAGTAGAAATAATTACTGCCGCTCATTATGCAGAAAAAGTTCAGCGGCTTCTCGCTAAAAAAGAAATTACCGGTTACAGTTTTTGGAACCGCGTAGCTGGCAAAGGCTCTAAAGGTTACATGGATGCAGATGGCTTATCAAAGGCTTTCCAAAATGTGTATTTTCTTATTGGCTGCACAGAAGAAGAATACGCCCGCATTGAGCAACCCATTAAAGAATTGCTAGACGATATAGGCGGTATTGCCATGGCTTCACCTGCTGAATGGATTCGCTTTTAATTTCTTATCGGTAGGAACCCACTTCTCACTCTGTTTGTAGTATTTTTCTTAATTTGAAAGCAGCTACTTTTTCGAATTGGTAAAGCTTATGATTACCTTTATAGCCAGATATGCAAACAGCCATAATCATAGAAGATAAACCCGAAAGGGCTGCCCAGTTAAAGGCAGAACTCGCCAGCGATGATTTCTCATCGGTAACTGTATTTTCTTCTGTAAAAGAAGCCTCACACTTCTTGCTCAAAAATGCCGAAAGTGTCGATATCATCTTTCTCTCACTAGAGATTGAAAACAATACAGGCATGAATTTATTTAAACAAGCACCTCTATCTGGCGAAATCGTATTTATCTCGAACCAAACCGATTTTTTACAAGTAGCTTATAACCAATTTAATGCTCCGCATATTTTTCACGAAGGAACCCAAGAAAACAACCTATTGCCCCTTCTAAAATCGTATGCACAGAAAACCAACAAAGCAGATATCGCTCGAAGATTAATCTCTCACTTCGACCCCGATAATAATTGGTTTCTAGCGCTAAAACAAGGTAAATTTGTAACCATAAAACTCGAAGACGTTAGCTTTTTTCAACGTTTCGAGAATACTACCCAAATCAAAACATACACCGGAGAAGTTTATACAGTTAATAAACCTTTCGAAGTAGTAAAACACGATTTTGCTAATAGCCAATTTATGGTTCCACACCCCGATTACCTAGTGCGTAAAAACGAATTTAAAACCGAGCATATAAACGGAAAAACCTATCTTCTGATTAAAATGCCATCGGTAAGAATTCCTGTCATTGGCAATCACAAAATTCTCGATTTTAAACAGAACGAGAAAAACATCGTTAAATCAAAAAAGAACTGATTGAAATTTAAAGACTTAAACCTCAAACCAGAATTAATAGAAGGTATTGAAGGTATGCGCTTCGAAAACGCAACTCCAATACAAGAAAAAGCCATTCCGGTAATTCTCGATAATCACGATTTAATTGCCTGTGCACAAACAGGTACCGGAAAAACAGCCGCTTTTATTATTCCTGTTCTCAATAAACTAATTGGCAAAGCCGATTCGAAAACGCGCTGCTTAATTATTGTTCCCACCCGTGAACTTGCCATTCAAATAGATCAAAATTTAGAAGGGTTAAGCTACTACACAGGTGTAACTTCTCAAGCCGTTTACGGAGGTGGAGAATCCGCTGATTTTGTGGCTCAAAAAAAATCGATTCAACAAGGAGTAGAAATTTTAATTGCTACACCTGGTCGCCTAAAAAGCTACCTTCACTTAGATATTCTCGACTTAAGCACAATTGAAACGCTGATTTTAGACGAAGCTGATCGCATGCTCGACATGGGCTTTATCGAAGATATTAAAGCCATTATTCAAAAATGCCCAAAAGAACGCCAAACCTTAATGTTTTCGGCAACAATGGCAGCACGTATCAGAGATTTATCAGAAGATATTCTCAACAATCCGAAACAAATCAACTTGGCCATTGCCAAACCAGCCGAAAACATAAACCAGCAAGCTTATTTGGTTAATAGCGAACATAAAGATGCTTTACTCATGTTTATTCTCGAACATGCTTCGATTAAAAACATGATCATTTTTGTATCTCGAAAAGATTCTGCCGACCAACTATACCGCAAAATAAAAGCACATAATCACAGCGTAAAAGTGATTCATTCTGGCAGAGATCAAACCGAACGCAACGAAACCATGCGTTTATTCAAAGCCGGAAAATTCAAAATTATTGTTGCTACCGATATTTTGTCTCGCGGTATCGATATAGACGACCTTAGTCATGTAGTTAATTACGATATTCCAGACGATCCGGCAGATTATGTTCACCGTATTGGTAGAACTGCACGTGCCGGAGCTAGCGGAGCAGCCATTTCTTTTATCAACCAAAAAGACCAGTTCAATTTTTACAACATTGAACAACTTATCGAAAGAGAATTAGAAAAGCTTCATATTCCTTCGGTAATTGGTGAAAGCCCAGAATATAACCCTCAAAAACCAACCAAGAAAAAGCGCAATAAAAGTCGAAAAAAGCCTTTTTCATCTAAAAAGAAGAATTCTCCACGAAAAGGGAAACCGGCTCCTCCCAAAAAAACGAATCATAACAGTTCTACAAATACCAGCGAGTAATATCTCAAGATTGCGCATTATTCGATAATTTCGCGCCCAATATGGAATTTGACATATTCACACTTCAGAATGGTATTCGGGTCATTCATAAAGAAGTTAACTCGCCCGCTTCGCATTGCGGTTTTATTATTAATGCGGGCTCTCGAGACGAAGATGAACACGAGCATGGCTTGGCACATTTTCTCGAACATTGCATTTTTAAAGGAACGAATAAGCGTAAAGCCTTTCATATCTTAAACAGAATTGATGCTGTAGGTGGCGAACTGAATGCCTACACCAGTAAAGAAGACACCGTAATTTATGCTTCTTTTCTTCCGCACCATTACGAAAGAGCCATTGAATTGCTTACCGATATTACGTTTCGCTCTACATTTCCAGAAAAAGAAATTCAGAAGGAACGCGAAATCATTTCAGATGAAATTTCATCGTACCTAGATAGCCCCTCTGAACAAATTTTCGATGATTTTGAAGATCAATTGTACGCTAACCATAACTTAGGCAGATCAATTTTAGGAACACGTGATAACCTTTACCGACTTGGACAAAAGAATTTATCGCACTTCTTAAAAAAGCACTACGTTACTGAAAACTTGGTTTTTAGCTCAACCGGAAACATCTCTACCCAGAAGCTTCAAAAAATTCTTGAGAAACACACCGAAGATATTGAGTACGGTTCCTACCAAAACAAAAGAAAACCGTTTAACGATTATCACATTGAACAGTGCATTCAAGAAAAAGAAATTTTTCAAGCACATTTGATGTTGGGTAATACGGCTTATTCTCATGCAGACTCAAGAAGACGAGCGCTCATCTTACTCAATAACATCTTAGGAGGGCCTGCTATGAATAGCCGCCTGAACCTAAACATTAGCGAGAAGTATGGATTTGCCTATAACTTAGAGTCGAACTACACCGCTTATTCAGATACAGGTATTTTTAGCGTGTATTTAGGCACTGATAAAAGCAGCCTGCCAAAAGCTACCGAACTTATTCAAAAAGAACTCGATAAACTGCGCAAGCAAAAGCTCGGTATTCGTCAACTTTCAAGTGCTAAAGAACAGCTTAAAGGCCAAATTGCATTGAGTCAAGAAAGTGGTTCTAGCTTAATGATGGCCTTAGGAAAAAGCCTTTTATCTTTTGACCAAGTAGACGATTTAGAAACCATCTATAAAGATATTGACCTTATTACGGCAGAAGAGCTTCAAGATATTGCTAATGAAATCTTTGAGCCAAGTCAACGCAGCAGTTTAACCTTTTTACCTAGGTAATATTCACTATACATTAGAAATCGAACTTTACCTTAAATTTCTAAAAAAATTTACAGCATGAAACAGACAATATTAATCGGAAAAGGATTAGAGAATTTAACATTTGGCCTAAGCAAAGCAGAAGTAAAAGCAGCATTGGGTGAACCAAGCGAAATTGAGCGTTTTGCTTTTGGCAGTGAAGAAGATGAAAACACAGAAGCTTGGCATTACGATGAGCTTGAAATTTCTCTTTCTTTTGACGAAGACGAAGATTGGACGTTAACCGGTATTACTACCAGCAACACTGCTTCTACTTTAGACAATGTTGAACTCATGGGTCTTTCAAAAGAAGCACTAGAAACTGCTCTTAAAAACTTCGACTTTGGTGAAATTATCGAAGAAGAAATTGAAGGTGACGAGTCTGAACCTCCTATGGAATTACTAACCTATCCTGAAGTAAATTTGATGTTTTGGTTCGATGAAGACCAAGTTTCAGAAATTCAATGGGGACCATTAATCGATGAAGAAGGTGATTTTGTTTGGCCAGAAAACGAAAGCAACTAAGCATGGATTTTCTTGATTCTCGATTAGAAAATTACATTAACCAACATTCTGAACAAGAACCAGAGTTACTGTATCAATTATACCGAGATACCCACCAAAAAGTGCTCAATCCCAGAATGCTGGCTGGGCACTTACAAGGCCGGGTAATTAGCATGCTTAGCCACATGATTGCGCCCAAAGACTTGCTAGAGATTGGCACGTATACAGGCTATTCGAGCATTTGTTGGTCTGAAGGATTACAACCTAGCGGAAAAATCCATACCATCGATATTAACGAAGAGTTAGAAGATTTCACTGCGCACTATTTCGAAAAAGCGGGTATTACCAACAACATTGAATTGCACATTGGTAATGCCCTTGAAATTGTTCCCACCCTTGATGTTGAGTGGGATGTAGTTTTTATCGATGCAGACAAAACCAACTATTCTAACTATTTCGATTTAGTAATCGATCGGGTAAAACCCAATGGTTACATTATAGTTGACAATGTATTGTGGAGCGGAAAAGTGATTGAACCCGTTACCGAAAACGACCAAGACACTCATGCCATTCTTGAATTCAACAAGAAAATTCAAGAAGATAGTCGCGTACAAAATGTGTTGTTCCCCATACGAGATGGATTAATGATTTGTAGAAAATTATAAAACAGCCAATGGATGATTTCATAATCAACGGTGTAAATGTGGCGCCTGGTAAAAACCAGATGATCAATTTCAATGTGGCTCGCTTACCTTCGGGCACACACATCGACTTACCTGTGTATGTTTACCGAAGCAAAAATCCGGGTCCTACCGTGCTACTTATGGGCGGTTTACATGGAGACGAAGTAAACGGCATTGAGATTATTCGCAGACTTATTTTTGACGATTACCTAGAATCGCTCGAGAAAGGAAACGTCATTGCTATTCCGATTTTGAACATCTACGGCTTTTTAAACTTTTCTCGTCAAGTTCCAGACGGTAAAGACATTAACCGCAGTTTTCCGGGCAGTTCTACCGGCTCTTTAGCAAGCAGAGTGGCTCATTTTTTAACGCAGAAAATTTTACCGCTGGCCAATTACGGAATCGATTTCCATACAGGCGGGGCTAGCCGACATAATTTTCCGCAGATTCGCTATGCGTTAAAAGACCCTAAAACAGCTGAATTAGCTCAAGCCTTTGCCGCACCAGTGAAGCTAATTTCTCCGCTTATCGATAAATCGCTGCGCAAAACGGCCCGTAAAAAACGAATTCCATTTCTGGTGTACGAAGGAGGCGAAGCCATGCGAATCGATGAGTTTTCTATTCAAGAAGCCATCGAAGGCACCGAACGCGTTTTGCACCATTTGGGCATGAAAACACAAAGTACCAAGCAGACCTACAACCAAGTATTTTGTGACAAAAGTTATTGGGTTCGTGCCAGAAGCTCAGGCGTCTTTATTTTACACGCAACCAGTGGGCAATTTATTGAAAAAGGAGATTTGCTAGGAACCGTTTCTGATCCGTTCGGAAACTTTCGCGTAAAGGTAAAATCACCGTATAATGGCTATATTATTGGCCACAATAACATGCCTGTAATTAACCAAGGAGATGCCCTTTTTCATATTGGCACGCTCTCAAAACCGAAACAAAATGGCTAAAATCATTCAAAACCCCGCAATTATTCCTTCTGTAGGAACCAAACCCAAAGTAATTGAAGAATTTGTAGGAGCCGTAAATACCGCCAATTCTGAAATCAGTATTGCCCGTATGTCGAGTCCGCAAGGTTGGGAAGAGCCCGGACAAACTCCCGAATTTGATGAATTCACCTACGTTTTAGAAGGCAAAATTCAAGTAGAAACTAAAGAAGGTGATTTCTTTGCCAGCGCAGGAGATCTTATTCATGCAGAGAAAAACGAATGGGTGCGCTACTCTACCCCGTTCGCAGGCGGAGCCAAGTACCTCGCCATTTGTTTGCCAGCCTTTTCTCCCGATACAGTTCATAGAGAAGAATAAAAAAACCACACCCATCATGATCGATTTTAGAAGCGATACGGTTACAAAACCTACTCAAGAGATGAAAAACGCCATGTTTGATGCCCAAGTAGGCGATGACGTTTTTCAAGAAGACGAAACCATTAACCTGCTAGAACGCAAAGCGGCTAATTTATTTAACCACGAAGCTGCGTTGTTTTGCCCTTCTGGTACCATGACCAATCAAATTGGAATTCGTGTTCATACCCAACCCGGTGGAGAAGTTATTTGCAGCGACATTGCCCATATTTACCGTTACGAAGGGGGCGGAATCGCTAGAAATAGTCACTGTTCCGTTCGGCTCTTAAATGGTCATCGTGGAAGGTTTACAGCCCAACAAGTTGCTGAAAATATTAACGATTCAGAAGATATTCATGCCGCCAGAACTCAATTGGTTGCATTAGAAAACACCACCAATAAAGGCGGTGGAGCTATTTGGGATATCAACGAAATTAAAGCCATTCGAGAAGTTTGCTCTGAAAACAATCTTCCACTGCACATGGATGGCGCGCGTATTTTTAATGCCCTCAATAAAACGAAAACCCAACCAGCCCAAATAGGAGAATTAGTCGATAGTATTTCGATTTGCCTCAGCAAAGGCTTAGGTTGCCCAGTCGGCTCTCTGCTTATCGGCAATAAAGCCTTTATTAAAGAAGCAAGACGTGTGCGAAAAGCAATGGGAGGCGGCATGAGACAGGCCGGATTTTTGGCCGCTGCGGGTATATACGCACTCGACCACCATCTTAACCGATTATCACAAGATTTTGAACACGCCCAACAATTAGAAAAAGCTCTAAAAGAAAGCCCCGTTGTAACTGACGTTCTTCCTGTAGAAACCAACATTGTAATTTTTCAGGTGAATAAAAACCCTGCAGAAGTGCTCCAATATCTGAAGGAACGCGGAATTCTCGCTGTTCAAATGGGCCTAAATACATTGCGCTTTGTAACACATTTAAACATTACTTCTCAACAAATTGACGAAGCCGTTGAAGTAATTCGAAACATGAAATAACTTCTATCTAATTGCATTCTTTTCATCTTAGCCATGATTTTCAAGTAAAAATCATGGCTATTTTTTGTCCTTTTACGGCTTCATTATTCTGTATTTCAGCAAAACATCGAAGTAATAAAGAATCACTTACACTTACTTTTTTCCTATTTTTGAGAGTAACAAAAACCTAAACTGTTATGCCGAAAGTTAATGTTCATCGCACCATCACCATTGACGCTTCTGCGGCAAAAATTCATACTTATTTAAGCGACTTTAATCATTGGACGGCCTGGTCTCCTTGGCTCATTCAAGACCCCGATGCCAAGGTAGAAGTAGCAAGTGATGCGCAATTTTATGCTTGGGAAGGTGCACGTGTTGGTTCTGGTAACATGAAAATCACCAAGCAATCGGCTACACAATTAGAATATGATTTAAACTTCTTGAAACCGTGGAAATCGTTTGCGAACATCGTATTCGATTTGAAAGAAAATGAAGGTAAAACAGACGTAACTTGGCACATGGCTACCTCCCTTCCGTTTTTTATGTTTTGGATGAAAAAATCGATGGAAGCTTTCATCGGGATGGATTTTGGCAGAGGTTTAAACTTATTGAAAGACTATGTAGAGAAAGGCCAAGTTGAATCTAATCTAGATTTTGTAGGCTACGAACATTTCGATGGTTGCGCTTACATTGGCGTGAAGACCGCTACTACTATGAGCGAAATGGGAAACGCCATGCCTGCTAATTTTAAGCTGCTTCAAACTTTTCTTTCCAATAATAAAGAAGTTCAAGTAGTGGGCAATCCGTTTACGATTTACCATAAATGGGATGCCGTTAAACAAGGTGTAGAATTTACGGCTGGTATACCTGTTCAAGAAATTTCAGGAGCGGTTCCTACCGAAATAATTACGGGGCAACTACCTAAAACGCAAGTATATTCTATTGTTCATAAAGGTGTTTACAAACATTTGGGCAACGCTTGGAGCACACTTTACAACTTGCAACGGATTAAAGAAATTAAGGTGAACAAAAAGGTGCACCCGTTCGAGATTTACGAAAACGAACCGGGTACAGTTCCTGAAAACGAAATGCTCACGCGTGTTTGCTTTCCTGTAAAGTAGCTTTTTACTCGTATAAATTTGATGAAAACGAGTTGAACAATGATTAAATTCGCGGTTCAACTCTTTTTATATGACGTCTAGACTTTTTTCTCTCGTATTATTTGTTCTGTTTATCTCTTGTAATCAAGGCAATAGCCAGCAACCTACTACGGTAAACAACGCAGTGCAAGGTGAAGATAACGAAGAAACTTCTGCTCAGTTTAAGTACGGAGAAGAGGCCCTACAACAGCTCATAATCAACAAGTTAGTAATTCCTTATGCTGCCATGCATTATGGAGTGAACGGCAATATCGATGTAGAATTTATGATCGATGAAACCGGAAAAGTGGCTTCGGTTCGAACCGTAAAAAGCGATGTAGAGTTTAGCGATGGCTTAAACCCCGAAGAAATTATATCGATTAATTTTAAGCAATTGTTTGCTCTAGAAGCCGAAAGAATGATTTGGATTACCGATACATTGTGGAATCCGGCTGTTCGCTACAACCAACCCACAGCTTCTTCTCAAGTAATTAGTTTTCAATTTGCATCTAAACAGTTTGCTGAAAACAACGATCGAGTTGGTAAAAATCAAGAATTAGAATTGGGATTATTTACCGCTGGATATCGTGATCCTTCTGCCGAAAACCATTACCAACTAGGCGTACGCTTAATGCTCGATGGCTTCTTTACAGATGCAGGCAAGCATTTTAGTTATGCATTGCAACTTAACCCGCAAAACGCAGATGCTTGGTTTAACTTGGCACTTTGCTATCGAAAATTAGACAAACGAGCCGAAGCATGTGAGGCTTGGCAAAAAGCCGCTGAACTTGGCGATACTGAGGCGGCTGAAATTTTGGGGAATTTTTGCCAATAACGTGGAATAATCTCCTCAACATTTTTTCACCTATCGTGCAATTTTCTCCACAAATAACGGTAGGAACCGTATAAAACCCCTATAAAACGGTGTTTTTTCTGAGTTGGAATAATCTTTTCATTAATCTGGGTAAACCAATAAACACAAATGAAAATGATGAACAAGACTTTCCTTATCCTAGCCGTATCAAGTTTAACTCTTTTTTCATGTTCTGCAGAGCAAGACAGAAAAGAGGCTAAAGAAGATGTAAAACAAGAAATGAAGAATGTAGCTGAAGAATCGAAAGAATATGCTGAAGCTACTGCCCAAGACGTAGAATCTGCCATCAATAGCAGAATGGATAAAATCGAAAGCCGTTTAGACGAAATCAACGAAGATTTAAAAGACGAGAAAAACGATTTATCTGAAGAAGCGCGTGAAGAATTAGAAGACGCCAAAGAAAACCTCAACGAAGCTAAAAACGATTTAAATGATCAAATGAGCGAGTTGAAAGAAAAAAGCAAAGAAGAACTAAACGATATTAAAAATAGCCTAGAAGAATCGAAAGAAGATTTTGAAAGAGAAATGGAAGAGCTAGGCGACAAACTTTCTTCGAACGAAAAAAAGTAATCCCCATCAGTAGGTACAGTCAATCAATCCCAATATACCTAGACCAAGTCTCTTACCCCTCTGATGGCGAATTAGATAGCTAGTTAGATTCAAAAAAAAAGCACCGTTATAAAACGGTGCTTTTTTTTATTTATTGACTCTTAATTAAAGAGAAGAACGTTTTCTATCAGATTCTTTCAAGTGAATCTTTCTTAAACGAATACTCTTTGGAGTTACTTCAACGTACTCGTCTCCTTGAATATACTCTAAGTTCTCTTCTAAGCTCATAATAATTGGAGGCGCTAATTTCATTTTATCGTCAGCACCCGAAGAACGCATGTTGGTTAATTTTTTGGTTCTAATCACGTTTACAACCAAATCCATATCACGTGAATTCTCTCCTACAATCATTCCTTCATAAACTTCGTCACCAGGAGCAACAAAGAATTTACCTCTATCTTGTAAGTTGTTAAGTGCGTAAGGAATAGCTGTTCCTTTTTCGTGTGCGATTAACGTACCGTTCGCTCTTTTTGGAATTTCACCTTTGAAAGGTTCGTAAGCCTTAAAACGGTGTGCCATAATAGCTTCACCTGCAGAAAGGTTGAGTACTTGAGTTCTTAAACCCATAATACCACGAGAAGGAATGGTAAACTCTAAGTGCATTAAATCACCACGAGGTTCCATTACTGCCATTTCGCCTTTTCGTTGGTTAACCAACTCAATCATTTTTCCTGAGCAATGCTCTGGAGAATCGATAATTAATGTTTCGATAGGTTCGTTTTTAACACCATCGATTTCTTTAATAATTACCTGTGGCTGACCTACTTGTAATTCGTAACCTTCTCTACGCATGGTTTCGATTAAAACAGAAAGGTGCATTACCCCTCTACCAAAAACGATAAACGAATCTGGAGAATCTGTTTCTTGAACGCGCAGTGCTAAGTTTTTCTCTGTTTCTTTAAATAAACGATCTCTTAAGTGACGAGAAGTAACAAATTCACCTTCTTGACCGAAAAACGGACTATTATTAACGGTGAATGTCATACTCATAGTCGGCTCATCAATCGGAATGTTTTTCATTCCTTCAGGATTTTCAAAGTCGGCAATAGTATCGCCAATTTCGAAACCATCAACACCTGTTACAGCGCAAAGGTCACCAGCTACTACTTCTTCTACTTTCTTTCTACCTAAACCGTCAAAAACAAAAACTTCTTTAATTCTTGATTTAACAATTTTACCATCGCGTTTTACAAGACTTACAGGAGCGTTCGCTTTAATTGATCCTCTTGCAACACGACCAATAGCAATTCTTCCAACGAAACTTGAGAAATCGATAGAAGTAATTTGCATTTGTAAGGTTCCTTCGCTAATCTCTGGAGCAGGAACATACTCTAAAACCATGTCTAGAAGCGGAGTAATATCTTTAGAGGGTTCTTTCCAGTCTCTACTCATCCAGCCATTTTTTGCTGAACCGTAAACGGTAGGGAAATCTAATTGCTCTTCGGTAGCTTCTAGGTTAAACATAAGATCAAAAACCATTTCGTGAACTTCGTCAGGTCTACAGTTTTCTTTGTCTACCTTGTTCACTACAACAATTGGCTTTTTACCCAATTCTAGTGCTTTACCTAAAACATAACGTGTTTGTGGCATAGGGCCTTCAAACGCATCAACGAGTAGTAAAACACCATCTGCCATGTTTAAAACTCGCTCTACTTCACCCCCAAAGTCAGCGTGACCAGGAGTGTCAATAATGTTGATTTTTGTGTCTCCGTACATTACAGAAACGTTTTTAGAGACAATTGTAATCCCTCTTTCGCGCTCTAAATCGTTGTTGTCAAGTATCAGTTCTCCTGTTGCTTGATTATCACGAAATAGTTCGCAGTGATGTAGAATCTTATCTACTAGAGTTGTTTTGCCATGGTCAACGTGAGCGATAATGGCGATGTTCTTGATCTTTTGCATCCTTAAAATTTAAGGCTGCAAAAGTACACCTCTTTTTAGCGCGTAGATACACCTAAATCAATTATTTAACATGAGAAACAAAAACTTTACGTTCAGTAGGGCTGTTTAAGGGGTAATTAACGCCAAATTGGTTTCCTAATTTCTTGTAGTTTACTGGTAAAATGCTATTTTCGGAACAGATTTACAACCCTATACACACATGGAACAAAACGACAAAGCTCTAGTTATTTGTATCGACTTTACGGAAACTTCTAAACATGCCTACCGTGAAGCTTTACCACTTGCAGCCAAATGTAATGCAGATGTACGCTTGTTACACGTGCATACCGACAAGCATAAAACACGTGCCGAAATAAAAAATCAATTTGAAGAAATGATTGCCGAAAACAACGATGTAAGAGGCAATACACGTGTGATTTATGATATTATGCCAGGTGAGATTAGCGAAGTAGTAGATCGCATAGATGACTTCTGTTACATGGTAGATCCTGAGTATTTAGTGGTAGGGTATCAACTTAAAAAAGGTTTAGATCGTTTTGTAGGTCCCAACATCATGAAAATTATTCAAGAGTGCGATTACCCAATCGTTGCCTTGAAAAAGGATGAAAGTCTACGAGATATGGATACACTTGTTTATCCACTTCTTTTGAACGATCACAGTATGCAAAAAACAGGCGTTAGCATGCGATTTGCCAAAACAGTTGGCGGTAAAATCGAATTGTTAGCCATGGCCGTAGATCACACAGAAAGTGACGACAAAGAATTGAGAGTTTTTGCCAATCACTTGAAAGAAAAATTCGAAAAAGAAGGGGTTGAATATACCTACGAATGGCAAGCGGGTGATAGCTACTACAGCATTTTATTAGACTATGCTCACAGAACAGATGCAGATATTATATCGGTTGTTTTTGAACACGACCCAAGTTTTATCGAGCGCATTTGGGGTTCTAAAGACGAGCAATTATTAGCCAAAACTGATTTACCTTTGCTCATCGTTAAAGGAAGAGAATGGAAATCATTAGGTTCGTTCAGAGCCGGAGGTTAATCAAATGAATATCAAAAACTTAAAAAAGCATCATTTTGAGCAATTTGCACTCATCTTGATGCTTTTTTTCTTTCAATCTCAAGCATTTAGTCAAATAGACGATGACTATTTTTCGCCCACCAACAACACAGCTGTCGTATCGGGGCAGGCATTCTTGGTGGTTCCCGCCTTTGATTTTGGTAGTACCGAGCTCAAAAAAGAATCTTCATACGCGGCAACTGGCTTTGGAGCAGGTATAAACATCGGCTATCAAACGTCTTTTATCGAATGGCTCATCCAGATCAACTATTTCAACAATCCCATTCGCACAAAAAACATGGCAGAAGATTTATCTGTCAGAGACACGGTACGCTATTTTGTTAACGCCAAAAACTACCAATCAAGAAATCTATTGGTAGGAACCGGTTTTCCGCTTATTCAAAAAGAAAAGTTTCAACTTAAATTAGCCGGTTTAATCGGGATGACCTACATCACTCGACCCCAAATCGACTACTCTATGATTACGAACAATGGTACAGAACGCTACTCTGAAAGTGAAGCCAACGACATGGAATTCACCTATAGTTTTCAGCTAAGAGGGCAATATCAACTATCATCTGGTTTTTATTTTAGCAGCCAATTCTTCTACTTAGCCTCACGAACTGGTTATCAATATCGTAGTTCTAAAGGAGGCACGATCACAAAAGAAACTTCTCACCAACCTCTTCACTTTTTTTCGTTAGGTCTCGGAGCTGGTTTTTCATTCTAAAACGTTAATCCGTCTATTCTTGCAGCGGAAATGGTTATATTCGGCACTCTTAAATTTCAGCAATATGACCAAACGACTTTTTACTGTTCTAATGGCCTTGTCAATGGTAGTTGGCTCTTGGGCTCAAAACCCTTCTATTTCTTTAGAAGAAATCTGGTTATCAGGAAAATTTAGACAAGCTTATGTTTTCGGAATTCGCTCTATGAACGATGGGTTACATTACACCGTTCAAGAACGAGATGCTGATAACACCAACGCAATAGCTATTAATAAATACGCCTACAAAACAGGAGAAAAAGTCTCTACCCTATTCACTACCGCAGATGTAAAAACCAAGTTTTCATTTTCTGAATATTCTTTCTCTGCAGACGAAACAAAATTGCTTCTAGCTACCGAATCAGAACCAATTTATCGTCATTCTACCAAAGAAAACAACTACATATATGATGTAGAAACAAAAGAACTCACTTTTCTCTCAGATGAAGGAAAACAACGCTACGCCACCTTTTCACCAGCTGGCGATAAAGTAGCTTACGTGAGAGATAACAACCTTTTTATTTATAACGCAAAAGACAAAACCACCCGCCAAATCACCAACGATGGTCAATTCAACTCCATCATCAATGGCGCGGTAGATTGGGTTTACGAAGAAGAATTTGGTTTTGCTAAAGGTTTTTTCTGGTCTCCTGACGGAGCGCGAATTGCCTACTACAAATTCGATGAAAGCCAAGTTAAAGAGTACAACATGCAAACTTGGGGAAGCGCCCACAGTTTATATCCTGAAGATTATAAATTCAAATACCCAAAAGCGGGCGAAGCCAACTCCATTGTAAAGCTGATGGTCTACAACCTTGCCAATAATTCTCACACAGAAGTGGTTTCTACGGGTAGCCCAGAATACGAATACATCCCGAGAGTAAAGTGGAGCGAGAAGAGTAATCAAGTTGCTCTTCAAATGATGAATCGCCATCAAAATTTACTCGACATCTACCTATTCGATTGCGATAAAAAAGAGAAAGAACTGATCTACCGAGAAGAGCAATCTGCTTACATCGAAGTATCAGACGATTGGACGTTTACCAACAACAACGAACAATTTATTATTTCGAGCGACAAAGGCGGTTACAATCACCTCTACGCTATCGCCTTAAAAAACGGAAAAGAGAAACAAATCACACAAGGCAATTGGGAGGTTACTAGCTTTCATGGAATGGATCCTACTACAGAGCAACTTTTCTTTACCGCTGCCAAAGAATCTCCCATGGTGCGTAACGTTTACAGCATCAGCACAAAAGGCAAAAACCTTACAAAACTGACTTCAGATAACGGTTGGAACCAAGCCACCTTCTCTCAAGGAATGAAGTATTTTATTAATACCCATTCTACCTTAAACTCTCCGAACACCATTACCCTTCACAACCAAGAAGGAACCGAAATCAGAGAACTTAGAAACAGTAATTTATTGGCTAATTACCTAGAAGAAAACAACTTCCCGAAAAAGGAATTTTTCACCTTTAAAACCGACTCGGGTCATTCGTTAAACGCTTGGATGTTAAAGCCAGCTAACTTCGATGAAAATCAACAATATCCAGTTTTGGTTACTATCTATGGCGGCCCCGGTTCGCAAGAAGTTACCGATCAATGGGGAGGCGGAAACCACATGTGGCATCATCTACTCGCCAACGAAGGTTACATTGTGGTTTCTGTAGACAACCGCGGAACTGGAGCCAGAGGTGCTGAGTTTAGAAAAATGACCTACAAACAACTGGGTAAATACGAAACCGAAGATTACATTCTTACTGCCAAATACCTCAGCGAACAACCGTTTATCGATGGAAATAGAATTGGTATTTGGGGATGGAGCTATGGTGGCTACATGTCTTCTTTAACCATTACCAAAGGAGCCGATTACTACAAAAGTGCCATTGCAGTTGCACCCGTTACTACTTGGAGGTATTACGATAACATCTATACTGAGCGTTACATGCAAACACCACAAGAAAACGCCAGCGGTTACGATGAAAATAGCCCCATCAACTTTGCTGATCGACTTAAAGGAAATTATTTATTGGTTCATGGAACTGGAGATGATAACGTGCATTTTCAAAATGCTATTCAAATGGTGAATGCACTGATTAGAGCCAACAAGCAATTTGATTTTTACATGTATCCAGATAGAAATCACGGAATTTACGGTGGGAACACACGTTTCCATCTCTACCAGAAAATGACCAATTGGCTCAAAGCTAATCTTTAAGCCAACATTTTACTTATTTTCGGACTTCCTCAAATCAATAGTTAACATCATAAATAGTAGACTGCATGTCACAAACAGCTTCACAGCATATTGACCGCAAAGAGCTTTTTGGCCACCCGGTAGGTTTATACATTTTATTTTTCACAGAACTTTGGGAACGCTTCTCTTACTATGGAATGCGTGCCATTTTAGTACTTTATATCATCAGTTCAGCAACCGGTGATAATCCTGGTTTAGGATGGACAGAATCTGATGCACTTGTTCTTTACGGTTGGTATACCATGGCCGTTTATGTAATGTCGATTCCTGGTGGATGGGTAGCTGATAAATTCTTCGGTCAGAAGAAAACAGTGCTGCTCGGTGGTCTTTTACTCTGTGCTGGGCATATTGTATTAGCCATTGATCATCCGGCAGCCTTTTTTACAGGTTTGGCTTTAATTGTTTTAGGTGTTGGTGGCTTAAAACCAAACATCTCTACCATGGTAGGTGGCCTTTACGAACAAGGTGACGACCGCAGAGATAAAGGTTTTACTATTTTCTACATCGGCATTAACTTGGGGGCTTTCTTTTCTGCGCTTGTAGTTGGTTACTTAGGTGAAAATTACGGCTGGCACTACGGCTTTGGTTTAGCAGGTATTGGAATGTTGGTTGGCCAAGCAGTTTTTATGGCCGGACAGAAATACCTAAAAGGTATTGGTGAAGCTACTTCTGAACTTTCTAAAGCAGAACAACATGCTAAAGACAAACCACTTACTCAAGTAGAAAAAGATCGTGTTAAAGTAATGTTGATCTCTTTCTTATTAATTATTGTTTTCTGGGGAGCTTTCGAACAAGCTGGTGGTTTAATGAATATTTACACCAAACAAAAAACCGATTTATCACTTGGTTTCACATTGCCTCTTCTGGATATTACCAGTATTCCGGCATCGTGGTTTCAATCAGTAAATGCTTTATTTATTATCACGCTAGGAGCCCCAATTGCTTCGTTTTGGTATTGGTGGAAAAGAAAAGGAAAAGAATCTTCTTCGATTTTTAAAATGGCCATCGGTGTAATTATTATGGGATGGGGATTCTTGTTTATGACTGCTGCATCGCTTGAGTTTGAAGCCCAAGGTGCTTCAGCCATGTACTGGTTGGTATTGGCTTATTTGTTCCACACCATTGGTGAGTTATGTGCTTCTCCCGTGGCCTTATCGTTTATTACCAAATTGGCACCGTTAAAATATGCTTCTTTCATGATGGGAGCTTATTTCGCGGCTACCGGTATCGGAAATAAGGTAGCTGGTTTGTTGGGCGAGTGGTCTTCTACTGCTGGTGAGCTAGAAATTTTTACCGGAATCGCTATTTTCTGTACCATTATTGGCTTACTCGTAATTGCATTGCTAAAACCGCTTAAGCGCCTAACGCACGGTGCTGAAGACAAGCAAGGCTCTACGCACGAAGAGCAAGAAGGTTTCGAATTAGCCGATAATCAATAATTTAATCTATTTAACCCATGAACATAGCATTTTGGATAATGGTGGTTTCCTGGATCTTCGTTTTGATCTGGGTTCCTATAATTATTTACTCAAATAGTAAATTACACCCTCGCGCACTTTTTATTTTGTTTTTCGCAGAAATGTGGGAACGCTTCTCTTACTACGGTATGCGGGCGTTGCTCACGCTTTACATGGTTCAAGAACTATTTAAAGAACTTTCTCAAGCCGAAGCAGATAGTAAAGCTTTAGGTATTTATGGATCTTACACGGCCATGGTTTACCTTTTCCCGGTAGCCGGTGGTATACTGGCCGATAAGATTTTAGGATTTAGAAAGGCTATTATTTTCGGTGGAATTCTAATGATGGCTGGGCACTTTGCTCTTTCTTTAGAAGGAATGTTCTTCCCCGGAAACATGCAATTATTCTTTATCTCATTAGCTTTTATCATTATTGGTAACGGTTTCTTTAAGCCCAACATTTCTAGTTTCTTAGGAAATTTCTACGGCTTAAACGACAGTAGAAAAGATGGTGCTTTCACTATATTCTACATGGGCGTTAACATTGGTGCGTTGCTTTCAATTGTAACCTGTGGTTATGTGGGTGAGCAAATTTCTTGGCACTACGGTTTCGGTTTAGCTGGAATCGGAATGCTTCTAGGTTTATTGGTATTTTGGTTGTTTGGCCCCAAAACGTTTGGTAAAAAAGGGCTGAATCCAAGTTCTGAAGAGAATTTCCCTGAAATTGATGAACAAGAAGACATCAAACGCCTAAATAGCTCGCCAGAAGAAAGACAAAAGGTACTCGATGCAGAAGCGGCTAGTTTTCAACTCAACGAAGATCCCAAACTGAAAAGAAAACAATGGTTAACCATTATAGGTACCATCATCTTTATTCCAATTAGTGCGCAGTTTTTAAACCTAAGTGATATCGTTACTTGGATTCTCATTATTCTGAGTGTGGGTATTCTAGGTGTTCTGTTTGCCATGAGTTTAAAGCAAGAAGACCCGGCCTCTAAACAACGCCTTTGGGTGGTAATGGCCTTATTCTTATTCCACTCTGTTTTCTGGGCACTGTTTGAACAAGCAGGTGGTTCTATTACGCTCTTTACAGCAAGAAACGTAGATAGAATGGTTTTCGATTCTGAAATTCCAGCTTCGATTTTCCAATTCTTCAACTCGTTCTTTATTATGACGCTCGCTCCTATTTTCTCTTGGATGTGGATTAAACTGCGCCAAAAAGGAAAAGAGCCTTCAACACCTATGAAGTTTGCCTTAGGATTAAGTCAATTAGCTATCGGGTTTATCTTTATTGTTGTGGGGGCAAAATTCTTTGCAACAGACGGTTTAGTGCCGATGATTTTCTTGGTAATAATGTATTTATTCCATACAACGGGTGAGTTGAGTTTGTCGCCAGTTGGTCTTTCCATGATTACAAAACTATCCCCTAAAAAAGCAGTAGGCTTTGTAATGGGGGCTTGGTTTTTATCAATTGCGTTGGCTAATAAAGTGGCCGGTTTAATTGGTGAATTAACTGCTTCTAGCAGTGAAGGAGCCGCTGATGGTGCTGAACTTTCTATAATGGATTCATTGGAGATTTACACATCAACTTACCAACTTTGGGGAGTAGTTGTGGTAGGTGTAGCAGCTATCTTACTGTTGTTATTGGTTCCTACCCTTAGAAAATGGATGAACGGAATTCACTAATATTTTTCAGTTCGTGTAACTGTAAAAGCCGTCTTGAACAACTATCAAGACGGCTTTTTTATGCGCTACCAATTAATTGGCTGGGCATCTTTTTTTACGTTTTCGCACTAAACGCCCCTTAAAACCGTGACCTTAACAAGATTATAAAGAAAACGAGGGCACTTATCCTCGCATTATTCGTTTAAGAATAAGAAAATACAGAACTTAGCTTTATGAAAAAGATATTTTACACCTTACTGTTAGTTGCGCTTACTACTTCGCTTTTTGCGCAAGAAAAAATTAACTGGATAGACATCAGCGAGCTTGAAGCTAAAATGAAAGCACAACCTAAAAAAGTTTTAATCGATGTTTACACTCATTGGTGTGGCCCTTGTAAAATGATGATGGCAACCACTTTTAACGACCCTAAGGTGATTAAGTATGTAAACGAAAATTATTACGCTGTAAAGTTTAATGCAGAAGGACCCGATCCGGTTAATTTCTATGGGAAAGAATTCACCAATCCGAATTACGACCCGAACAGAAAAGGAAGAAATGGAACGCACGAATTAACGTATGCCATTGCTCCAGTAAACGGCCGTGTAGCTTACCCAACAATTGTTTACATGGATGAGAGTCTTCAAATTATTTCTCCCGTTCAAGGTTTTATGAAGCCTAAACAAATTGAACCTATTTTAAAGTTTGTAGCCTCTAATGCGTTTAAAAGTCAAGAATGGGCAGACTTTCAGTCATCGTTTAAAGGAGAATTTTAATTATGAAATTTACAATCACACTTCTGTTCGCTCTTTCACTTTCGATGGTGGCTACATGCCAAGAAATCAATTGGGTTTCTTGGGAAGAAATGGTAGAACTGCAAAAGAACGAACGCAAGAAAGTATTTATTGATGTTTACACCGATTGGTGTGGATGGTGCAAAAGAATGGATGCTACTACATTTAAAGATCCAGATGTGGTAAAAGCTATGAATGCTAATTTTTATGCGGTGAAGCTAGATGCTGAAATGACCGATTCTATTCAACACAACGGTATGGTGTTTGTAAATCCGGCTCCAGAAAAAAAGAGAAGCGTTCACATGTTGGCAGCTAGTTTACTCGACAGCCAAATGAGTTATCCAAGTTTTGTGATCTTAGACGAGAATTTTACTCGAAATATTGTGATTGCTGGTTATCAGCAAGTTCCTGATATGTTGGGTAATTTACTCTTTTTCGGAACCAACCAACATGTGCGTTTGCAACAGTATCAGCAAAGAATGCAGCAAGCTGCTCAGCAGGCTCAATAAACCTCTGCTAGCTTAATACAGAGAAGAAATATACTTTTTTATTGAAGCTTCCTTTTTTAGGAAGCTTTTTTTATGCCTTTTTCTCGACAAAAAGGGAAGATAAGATTGAAAAGATAACTATCGACAGGTGGTTAAATGGGTTCTAACCGTTACAAAAAATAACATTAAAACAATACAAATCAAACACTTACTCTAAGTTTCAACCTCTTTTTTAGGCACAAAAAAAAAGCCCTTTATAAAATAAAGAGCTTTTCTATTTGGGGTGGAAGATGGGACTTGAACCCACGACCTCCTGAACCACAATCAGGCGTTCTAACCAACTGAACTACAACCACCATTTCAAAATTGGACGACAAAAGTATGAAATTATATAACTCACACAATACTTTTCTGAAGTATTTTCACTCTGACCAAAATTCTTGTGTAATATGCTTTCTTTGCCACCGTTTATATAAGCTATGAAAATTCCGAAAATTGCTCGCCAAACGCTCATTCTTGTTCTTTCGCAAGTAACTATGTTGGTGGCAGGTTTCGGCATTAAATCCCTTCAAACCCAGTACCTCGGCCCTGAATTGTATGGTGAGTATGCTTTTTTTGCTTCGCTCACCACGTTTTTGGTCATCTTTTACCGATTTGGCTTTTTTACATCTTTACAACTTCTTTTAGCAGAAAATGCTGAAAAAACACAAACCCTTCGCGAGATTCAAGGCGCTGGACTGGTGCTAGCATTACTTAACGGAGTTGCATTTGCTGGCTCTCTCGTGTTGTTTAGCGATTTTATTAACGCTTGGTCTAACACCCAGATTGGAGATTATTTTCTGGCTTTATCTCCCCTACTCTTGGTAATTCCGTTTAGGCATTTTGTGAGTGCCATTTCGGTAGGAACCAACCAAACCAACCTATTGGCCCTTTACGATGGAGCTTCAAAAGTACTTTTCTTCGTTGCTCTTCTTATTTTAATTGCGCTCGATCAATTTTCTGTTTTTTCCATCTTACTGTTTAATCTGGCCTCAACTGCAGCTTTTGCATTGTTTTTCTTATTCAAAATTGACTTTACCTTCCACAATTTATCTTCTTCCTTTCGATTAATTTGGCAAAAAACGAAATCGTATGGTTTCAATATGTATACCGGCTTAATTGCCAACCAAGGCACTTTTAAACTCGATGAACTTTTAATTGTACAATACACCAGCACCTTGTTAAATGGATTTTACACACTTTCGGCTCTACTCTGCTCGCCCATTGTAATGTTTTCTCAAAGTCTATCGAATGTTCTGTTTAAGCGATTTCAATCAGAAGACAGAATTCATCCTCAAATTTTAAAAATTAATCTGCTCATTACCGCTGTACTTACAGTCGGTTTAATTTTGGTAGGCAGCTGGGTAGTGAATTTACTTTTCGGAGTTGAGTACGGCCGTGTTTACACCTATTTAGTGCCTCTTTCTTTTGCATATTTTTTTCAAGCACTTTACCAACCTTACATGTTTTTAGCTTCGAAAGGGCAAGGTAAAACCATACGAAACATCGCCTTTACAGAAGCCGGCATCAACTTATTCGGTAATCTTATTTTCATTCCTATTTTTGGCGTATTCGGGGCCATTTACACCAGCATTGCTGCAAAAGGAGTTCACTTAGCCCTAAAATACTTGGCTTACCAAAAGTTTATAAAAACCCATTCTTGATGCCTAAAATTTGCATGGTTTCGGTTCAACATTCACCGCTAGATGATCGAATTATCTACAAAGAAGCGATGAGTTTACAAAAAGCGGGTTTTGAATTAACGCAAGTTTGCGCAGCTCAACCCGATGGGTATGCTTACGATATTGGCGGCAAAACCATTCTCAATCCTAAGCGAGAGCAAGAATTAGTGTTAGAAGGCATCCCTACTAAAATGGTGAAATTACCCAATGGTTTTCTCGAAAAAGCATTTAACAAGCTATTTCTAGGCAGATTTGTTCGAGAATTTATCGAAGCCATCAAAAGTTTTGAGGCAGATGTTTTGCACGCTCACGAACCTATTTCGTTTTACTTGGCTCATTGTGCAACGGTAGGAACCCAAACTCAAGTGATTTTCGATAGTCACGAATGCTGGGAAGATGGCACGATGAAAGAAATGTGGATCAAGAGAAATTACCTCTCGAAACTGAAGTACCTCATTTCTGCTAACCATATCACGAGAGGAAGTTTAGTAACCCTCAACAAATCGATTCGCTCTCAGGTAATTCTCAACTGTGCAGAAACTCACAGGTTTTCTACCAATGCTTCTACAACTCGTCCGGTTATTGTTCACGATGGCTACTTGCCTTTTAATCGCGGTTTAAAGTTAATGGTAGAGGTGATCGAACTCGTAAAAAAACAAATACCAGATGTTCAGCTTAAATTGGTGGGGGAAACATTCGGAGAAGAAAAACGGTTCCTACAGAAAATAATACAAGAGAAAAATCTAGCCAACCACATAACAGAAACAGGCTGGCTACCCTACGAAAAAGTACCGCAGCATTTAGCTAACGCTGCCGTTGGTATTATTACCAAATTGCCCACTACCAATAATGTAATTGGGGGCCCGCCCATTAAATATTACAATTACACCGCTGCCGGTTTGGCCATTGTAGACGTAGATATGCCCGAAACAACTCGTCTTTTAAACGAGCACAAAAATGGAATTTCAGTTCAATCAAGAAGGGCTCACGATATAGCCGAAGCGCTTATCTATTTGTTTCAGAATAAAGCGGTTCTACAGCAGTATCAGCAAAACTCTATCAAAGCCGCTCAAGAATTAAATTGGGACAATGAAAGCCGCAAATTGGTTGATTTCTACCGAAACGAAGTGCTGAATACCGCTTCTTTGATTCATCGGATTTAATCGTAAGTTCAGATTCTTTTTTTATTAAATTTACGCTTCTCATAAAATTGAGATTTGTCTAACTAATATTAAGAATCTATGAAGAAAACTCTATTGTTCGCAGTTTCTTTGTGCGTTTCTGCTTCACTATCTGCACAAAATCAGGTGGCGAAAGCACATCCAAGTGTAAGAAATGTAGCTGTTAAAAACACAAAGAAAAATCTGACAGGAAAAGAGTCACTACCACAACATCAACAACGCTCTTCTGGCGGCTCTTCAGGAAACACAGCATCTTCTAATGGTACTACAATCGGGGTAACAACCTACGATTTACAGTCGAATTCGAGTGTGCAAAACAGGCTCGTACAGCATACAGACGGAACAATGTCTGCCGCTTGGACCTTCTCTGGCTCTTTCGATCTAGCAGCCAGCGATCGCGGTACGGGTTATAACTACTATGATGGTTCTTCTTGGGGAAGCCAGCCAACTGGTCGTATTGAGCAGGTAAGAGGCGGATGGCCATCTATATTAAGTGTGAATGGCGGTGAAGTTAATACAGTTCATGCCAATACCAGCGTTATTAATATGAGTTCGAGAACTCCCAAAGGCACGGGCAGCTGGAGTTTTAGCGATATTACTTCTGCAACGGTTGATCTAATCTGGAACAGAACAGCGAGTGGTGGCCCTAACGGACAAACCATTCACATGCTGGGTGTTACGGCTCCAGTAGCCAATCAAGGCACCTTGTTTCAAGGCTTAGATGGCGCTCTTCTCTATTTCCGCTCTCTTGACGGTGGGAACACATGGGACATTCAAAATCAAGTTATCCCAGGTATTGACGCTTCTCAGTTTATCGGGTTCGATGGTGATTCTTACGCAATTACCGCACGTGGAAACACAGTAGCTTTTGCTGTTTTTAACCAGTTTGGCGATGTAGTTTTGATGAAATCTACCGATAACGGAAGTAACTGGACCAAAACCATTATCAATGATTCTGAACTAGATATGTACGACCCAACTGCGGCCAACACTATTTCAGATTTTACAGGCGATAACGTGGCTGATACTTTAGAGACTTCTGACCAATCAGGAACTATTATTATCGACAACAACGGCATGGCGCACGTTTGGTACGGATTAATGCGCGTATTAGATGATGACCCTACCGTTGATGTTGCGTCTTCTTATTTCCCAGCCACAAACGGAATTGTTTACTGGAACGAAAGTTTTGGTGAAGATAACGGACAAATCATTGCAGGTGCTCCTGATTTAGATGGAGATGGTGGCGTTGGCGTTTTAGGTGGTAACATCTCTGCAATTGCGCTTTATTATGTTTCTTTAGCTGGTTTCCCTAACGCAAGTATAGATCCAGTAACCGGAAACATTTACCTTACCTATTCTGCTCACATGGAAACACTAGACAATGGCGCACAGCATTATCGCCATGTTTTTGCTATGCGTTCTACAGATAATGGTTGTAGCTGGTCTGAGCCTTTTGATGTTACTCCAAATAGTGATTTCTCTGAGTGTGTTTTTGCTTCGCAAACTCCTTTAACCACCGATAGTGTTCGCTTTATCTATCAAGAAGATGTTGAACCAGGTTTGGCTGTAAGAGGTGATGAAGATGCATACGATAACAATGAGATTGTGTACATCTCTTTAGACAAGAATCACGCAAATTTCTCGAATGTAACAACCTGCGTAACCTTTATGCAAGGTGACACTTCGTTCTGTCTAGGAGATTCTCTTTACTTAGAAGCTAGCTGCGGATCTTCTTATTCGTGGTCTACAGGCGAAACATCACAAGGGATTTGGGTAAATGCTTATGGAACGTATACGGTAGATATTACCACCTCTTGTGGAGTTTTTAGTGAACAAAAAACTATTTCAGCTCCATCAGCGGCTCCTACCGTTCAAATTTCACCATCTCAACCCACCATGTGTGATGGAGTTGGTGATGTAACTGTACTTTCAGCATCTGCTGTTTCTGGTGGTAGTTATTTATGGTCTACGGGTTCTACCTCTGCTACTACAAGTGTTACCGCAACAGGAACGTATACTGTTACTGTTACCAACTGTGCAGGAACCACAGTAGAATCTTTTACCCTTTCACAGCCCACAAGTGCGCCAGTAGCTTCCATTTCTGGAGATGCAACCATTTGTTCTGCTGGTGATTCTGCTATTTTAACGGCAGATTTGGTTCCTTCTGGAGATTACCTTTGGAGCACAGGAGCTACCACACAGAGTATTACCGTTTATGGTTCTGGAAACTATTCTGTAACGGTAACCAATTGTTTAGGAACCGATAACACTTCGTTTGCAGTGAGTCAAGAACAAGCGCCTACCGGAAGTGTAAACGTAAACGGATCATTAGAATTTTGTGAAAACGATGGTTCTGTTACGTTAGTAGCTACTGATGGTACTGCTTGGCTTTGGTCGAACGGTGCCACTTCAAACGCCATAACGTTAACTGAAGTTTCTGAAACAGGAACTTACTCAGTAACTTCTTACAATGCGTGTGGAGATTTAGCCAATTCTCAAGACTACATGGTTACCATTAATCCTCAACCAGCAGCGCCTAGCATTACATCGAGTAATGGTACTTACACGTCTAGTGCAGCTACCGGAAACCAGTGGTACGTAAACGGAGCACCGGTGAGTGGCGAAACCAACCAAACATATACTCCAGATCCTAATTTTATCTTAGGTAAGAACGTTTCGGTTACTACAACCTCTGCAGATGGTTGTGAATCTGAAGGTTCTAATGTTATTACTTCTGTACCGCATAATTTAACCGGTGTAAGAAGCATCAGCATTTATCCGAACCCGAACAACGGAGAATTCTCTGTTTCGCTTACAGGAGCAGAAGCAGACGAGTATACGTTTACTACTAAAAATGTTTTAGGCCAAGTAGTAGATCAAAGTCGTGAGTTAATCACTGGCGATTACATCAAAAACTACGCTTTAAGCGGTTTAGAAAACGGAGTTTACTTCTTAACAATTTCTAAAAATAACCAAAGCAGCACCTACAAGGTGGTGGTTCGTTAAGAGTTAACTTTTTAAACTATTAAAAAGCCGAATCAGGATACCTGATTCGGCTTTTTTTTGCTGCCATTTTATCTACCTATTTATGCGTTTTTCATCTTTTCGTCAATTTTCAATTATAGAATTCTCAACTATTTTCGATAATTCCACTATGCTAACGCATAAAAATCAATTGTTTTCGGTAAAATAAACGAACTTTAGTGAGCTTATTTCTTCAAAACCTAACCGAAAACTGAAAAACTATGAAAACGATACACCAATGGTTCGATGCATATGGCGAGAGCCACCAAAACAAAACCAACAAGCTTATTCATTGGATTTGCGTTCCTACCATTTTCTTTAGCATAGTAGGTTTATTATCAGCTATTCCTGCTCCATTTTTAAGAGAATTGGTTCCTACCGAAATGGAAGGGTACGCTCATTTTGGAACCCTTCTTATTCTCTTAGGAATGCTTTTTTACGTGCGCCTTTCTTGGAAAATATCAATTGGAATGTTGGCTTTCTCGATGGCAATATTATGGATACTAAAATGGCTCCATACATTTTCTTTTTCTGTAGGAGCCATTTCTATAATGCTATTTGTACTTGCTTGGATTGGGCAATTTTGGGGACACAAAATAGAGGGCAAAAAGCCTTCTTTTTTTCAAGACCTTCAATTCTTGATGATTGGTCCCATCTGGCTGTTAGGCTTTGTTTATAAAAAGCTCAACATCAAACTATAACACTTATTCTTCGATACTTACACCTCGCCAAAAAGCTACGTAACCTTTAATTTCTGAGGCCGCATCTTTTGGTTCAGGATAATACCACGCAGCATCTTTGTTGGTCTCTCCGCTTACCTCTAACGAGTAATAGGCGGCAGTGCCTTTCCACGGGCAAACCGATTCTGTTTTCGAAGTTTGAAAAAACGATTCGTGAATACTTTCTGGCGGAAAATAATGGTTGTTTTCAATTACGATAGTATCGTTACTTTCTGCTAAAACCTGACCGTTCCAAATTGCTTTCATATCATTTTTTTATCCAAAGGGAGTTTAAGTAATAACGCTTAGAATCGTAGAATTGTTCGCCTTTATCAAAGTGGAATTTTTCTATCATTTCGTCAATTTCTGCTAAAGAAAACTTCTTAGAAACTTCAGTATGAATGGGCTCGAAAGCACGAAAAGAGATTACTTCTCCGTCTATTTCAATTTGCAAATCTTCTTTTGCTAATAAATAACTGCGCGCTTCGCCAGTTACGGGATTATAGGTGGGATAATGCAAGAATTTTTCAGGATCTAACGAAGGAGCCATCACCTTCTGAATGCGCGTTAAAACATTCTTGTTAAAGGCTGCGGTAATTCCTTGGTCGTCATCGTAAGCCTTTAAAATGGTTCTGGGTTCTTTCTTTAAATCTAACCCGATAAAAAACTTATCGCCAGAATTAAGATGATTCGCAATCCCCTCTAACAACTGATTTCTTAAGTCTTCTACAAAATTTCCAATGTTTGAGCCGAGAAAAAACAACACTTTAGGGCGATTACTGTGCTCTTTCAAAAACGAAAGCGCCTTAAAATAATCCATAGCCAGCCCTTCTACTTTAAGTTCGGGCAATTCGGTATTCAAAGTGCTCGTAAGTTCGTTTAAAATATTGGCAGAAATATCTACTGGTCTATAAGTGAACTCTACGCCTGCTTCTAAAAAGTAACGCAACAATACTTTTGTTTTCTTGCCATCACCAGCACCAAATTCTACCAAATCGAAAGATTGGTTTTGGTACCTCAACTGCTCAAGAATTTGGGCTTTTTGCGTTTCGAATATTTCATTTTCGCAGCGTGTAAGGTAGTAAGAAGGCATGGCCATAATTTCCTGAAAAAGCTTGTCGCCCACTTCATCGTAGAAGTATTTACTCGAAAGTTTTTTGGGCGAAGAGCGCAACCCTTCTAAAACGTCATTTTTAAAAACATTAAGCATCGTATCTACTTCACTCATAATTTTTTATTTAGCTAATCGAATTCCCGTTAACGGCCATCTTTCTTGTGCGTGAAAAAAGTTTCTGTACGTAGCGCGACTATGCATCTCTGGGGTAAATTCTGAGGCACCTTTCAGTACCATTTGGTTAACCATAAATTTCCCATTGTATTCACCAATGGCTCCTACCTCTGGTTTAAAACCTGGATACGGAAAATAACCGCTATTGGTCCACTCCCAGCGTTTTCCCCAAGTAAGTTGGTGAGCTGCATTTTCCCATTCTTGCTCTGTAGGCAAACGGTATCCGCTCCACTCTGCAAACGCCCACGCTTCGTAAAAAGAAACATGCCTAACCGGTTGGTTTAAATCTAATGGTTGTAAACCACCTAAACTAAACTCGAACCAATCGCCATTGTTGCGAAGCCAGTAAAAAGGTTTGTTAATATTTGCTTGTTGTACCCAAGCCCAGCCTTCATCGTGCCAGAGTGAAAATTTTTCGTACCCGCCATCTTCCACAAAAGCCAAGTATTCTCTATTGGTAACCAACTCTTTTCTAATACTATAGGCATTTAACCAATGCTTATGTTGTGGTCTTTCGTTATCGAAGCTAAATTGGTTCTTACCATCGGTGCCAATGCTCACTAGGCCTTCATCAAAAGGCAGCCAAGTGTTTGTATCTGTAGGAACCGCTCCTGTTTCTTGCGATGCCTCCATTTTACTATTATAGGTTGGCTTCAACGGGTTAGAGAATAAGATGTACTGAATATCCATCAACAACAATTCTTGATGCTGCTCTTCATGGTTAAGCCCAATTTCTACCAGTTTAAATACCTGAGAGTTTTCGTCTTCTAAAGAAGCTTGCATCAAATCAAGCATAGCATCCTCTACGTACTTTCTGTATTGACCCACTTCTTGAACAGAAGGCCGCGTGATATTTCCTCGCTCATGGCGGGCCACTCGGGTTCCTACAGAATTGTAATAGCTATTAAATAAAAAGCTGAATTTTTCATGAAAAGGGGTGTATTTGGGAGATAAATCACCCAAAATAAAAGCCTCGAAAAACCAAGTTGTATGAGCCAAATGCCATTTCGGTGGACTAACAAATGGCTCTGGTTGTGAAGAAAAATCTTCAATCTCTAAAGGCTCACAAATTTTTTGGGTGGCTAACCGAACTTTAGAAAAACGTTCGATTATTTCTGCTCGATGTGTTTTCGTCTTAATTTCACTCATGATGAGCGCTAAAGGTATAAAACCTCTTGCCGCACCAAGTATTAAGAAATCTTAAATCAGACTACAGGACACGATTTACAGTACTTCCCCTTTTTCTTTTGGTATTTTTTGCAGCACTTTTTCTTTTTTCCGAAAAAGGCCGGAACCGCATGATCTACCGAACAAATCGTTGCTCTTGAAAGTGGTAGATTACTTTCGTTGGCAATAATTGTATACAAATCGAGATTCATTCGTGTTATTTATAATCAGTCTAATTAAACACAAATGTAATAGCGAGTAAGTAATTGCTCCAATACCCACTTTTAGGTATTGTTCTTTACAATTAATCGAACTTTGTTCGCAAATAGATGGATTCACTTACGCAAATAGTTCTCGGGGCCGCTTGTGGCGAGCTAACACTCGGCAAAAAGGTAGGAAACAAAGCTCTTCTTTGGGGTGCTATTGCCGGTACTATTCCCGATTTAGATACGTTTAGCTCCATTTGGCTCAACGATATCGATAGCAATTATTATCACAGAGGCGTAACCCACTCAATCTTATTTGCAGTAATAATGTCGCCCGTTATGGGGTCTATCGTTCACAGCATTCACAAAAAAAGCGATACTACTTTTAAAAATTGGAGTTGGCTATTCTTTTGGGGATTTTTCACGCATTCTCTACTCGATGCTTGCACCACGTGGGGCACAAAACTCTTTTGGCCTTTCAGCAATTGGGCGGTTTCGCTTAAAACCATTTTTGTCATTGATCCGCTTTACACCCTTCCGTTTTTATTATCCCTCATTATTTTGATGTTTTTTAAGAGAAATCATCCGAAAAGACGGTTTTGGGCTATTTCAGGTATCTCCGTAAGCACTAGCTATTTACTTCTGGCTTTTATTTTAAAAAACGTGGCACTCAACCAATTTTCACAAGCTCTCACTGAGCAAAACATAACCGCCACTCGAATTGAAAATCGTCCAGCACCACTAAATACACTGCTTTGGGCCGCCAATGCTGAAACGGATCATCACTACTATCTGGGCTATTATTCGTTTTTCGATTCTCAACCCATCCGGTTCAACAGAATAGAGAAAAATCATCATTTACTCTCGCCTTTAGCCCAACATAAAGAGGTTCAACGTTTCTTCGAAATGACTCAAAAATGGTACAGCGTAGAAAAAGTCAACTCAACTACTTATATCCTTAACGATTTACGCTTCGGAAGAATAGAAAATTTTGAAACCTTCGATGGGCAATTTGTTTTCTCTTATTTACTCAAAGTGCAGGGCGAAGAAATTTCTATCTCTCAACAGCCCAACACCTTTAAAGATGGCAACAAAATGCTCAAAGCCATCTATACCAGAATATTAGGCAACTAATTTTCTCGAAAACGGTAGGAACCGATTTCCATTATTTCTTTGTAATTTGTTATGCATGCATACCTTTTTTTACTAAATTTGGGAGCATGAAGCCAGAAGAAACATTCGATTTTCCCATTCGCTGGGCATGGCATAAGATATCTAGACTCTACAATTTAGAGGCTCACAAACATGGTTTTACCATGTCGATTGGTTACGCATTACTCAACATCGATAAAAACGAAGGAACCCCATCTACCAAATTAGGACCTTTAATGGGCATGGAAGCTCGCAGTTTAACGCGAACGCTTAAAACCATGGAAGCCTACAATTTTATTGAGCGAAAACCCGATAAAAACGATAAAAGAATGGTGCGTGTATTTTTAACCGATAAAGGTCTTGAAGCCCGATCAGTAGCTAGAAATACCGTAATTCAATTTAACGAATCTATTCAAGATATTCTATCGATTGAAGAGCAAAAATCTTTTTTTGACATCATGACCAAAGTGAACAAAAGCCTAGACGAGTCTGAGCTTTTTGAAAATAAACCCGTAGAACAAAACATTAAAAAATAATTGCATGAGACGTACAATTAACAAAGTTGCTGTAATCGGTTCTGGAGTTATGGGCTCTCGCATTGCTTGCCACTTTGCCAATATTGGTTGTGAGGTAATCTTACTCGATATTGTGCCAAAAGAAGCCAAAGAGAGCGATAACCCTAAGCTCAGAAACAAAATCGTAAACGATTCGTTGCAAGCAGCGCTTAAAAGCAACCCATCGCCTATTTACAAAAAGTCTTTTGCCAACCGCATCGAAACCGGAAATCTTGACGATGATTTATCGAAGATAAGCTCTGCAGATTGGATAATTGAAGTAGTAATTGAGCGCCTCGATATTAAAAAGCAAGTTTTCGAAAACATCGAGAAGCACCGAAAAAAAGACGCTCTTATAACTTCTAACACAAGTGGTATTCCTATTCACTTAATGTTAGAGGGTAGAAGCGAAAATTTTCAACAGCATTTCTGCGGAACGCACTTCTTTAACCCGCCTCGCTATCTCAACTTATTAGAGATTATCCCAACGCCAAAAACGGATCCTACCGTTGTTAAATTTTTAATGGATTACGGCAGTAAATTCTTAGGTAAAACCACCGTACAATGTAAAGACACCCCTGCATTTATTGCTAATAGAATTGGGGTATTCAGCATTATGTCGCTTTTCCATACGGTAAAAGAAATGGGGCTCACCGTAGACGAAGTTGATAAACTTACCGGCCCCGTTTTGGGCAGACCAAAATCGGCCACTTTCAGAACAGCAGATGTAGTAGGGTTAGACACGCTTGTGTTGGTTGCTAACGGTTTAAAAGACAACACACCTAACGATGAATCGAACCATCTTTTCCAGCTTCCAGATTACATCCAAAAAATGGTAGATAATAACTGGTTGGGCAGTAAAAGTGGACAAGGTTTTTACAAAAAGGTGAAAAAAGATGGAAAATCAGAAATTCTATCTCTCGATCTAGATTCATTAGAATATACGCCTAAAAAACCGGTGCGTTTTGCCACCTTAGAAACCACTAAACCCATTGAGAACCTTTCAGAAAGAATGAAAATTCTTTTCAACGGGAAAGATAAAGCGGGCGAATTTTACCGCAAGTCGTTTACCGGATTGTTTCAATATGTTTCGAATCGCGTTCCTGAAATTGCCGATGAAATTTACAAGGTAGACGATGCGCTAAGAGCAGGTTTTGGCTGGAAACAAGGCCCCTTCGAAGCGTGGGATGCCGTAGGTGTAAAAGCGGCCATATCCAAAATGGAAGAAGCTAATTTAGCTCCTGCAAAATGGATATACGAAATGGTTGAAAATGGTTTCGAATCGTTTTACACCATAGAAAATGGCGTAAAAAAATACTACAATCAAAACCAGAAAGAATACTGTGAAATTCCAGGTCAAAACGAAATAATCGACCTCAACGTTATTCGCCACAATAACACGCTTTGGTCTAACGCAGGAACCACTATTACCGATTTAGGCGATGGAATTATCAACCTAGAATTCCACACCAAAATGAACACAATTGGTAGTGAGATTATTCAAGGAATTCACAAAGCCATCGACATGGCAGAAGCCGATTACAAAGGTTTAGTGATTTCGAATACAGGAGATAATTTCTCGGCCGGAGCCAATGTAGGTATGATTTTCATGTTTGCAGTAGAGCAAGAATGGGACGAACTTGATTTTGCCATCAGAAGTTTCCAAAACGCAATGATGCGTGTAAGGTATTCTGATATTCCAGTAGTGGTAGCTCCGCATAATATGGCGCTTGGTGGAGCCTGTGAAATGAGCATGCATGCAGATAAGGTAGTAGCGCATGCAGAAACCTACATGGGATTAGTAGAGTTTGGAGTTGGTTTAATTCCAGGTGGTGGCGGAACCAAAGAATTTGCGGTTCGTTTCAACGATGACCTTCACGAGGGTGATATGCGCACCAATCAACTGCGCAATCGTTTCTTAACTATTGGGCAAGCCAAAGTTTCTACCTCAGCTTACGAAGCTTTTGAACTCGGCTATCTGCGCCAAGGACAAGACGAAGTAGTGGTAAGCAGAAAGCATCAACTAAGCTATGCCAAGCAAGCCGCCCTCAACTTATTCGAAAAAGGATATACCCGCCCCATTCAGCGCAAAGACATTAAAGTAATGGGAAAAGAAGGCTTGGGAATTGTTTATGTAGGAGCCAACTCGATGATGTCTGGAAACTACATTTCTGAACACGATCAACTCATTTCAGAAAAATTAGGATACGTGCTGTGCGGTGGTGATTTAAGCGAACGAACAGAAGTTACCGAACAATACTTGCTAGACCTAGAAAGAAAGGCCTTTCTAGAATTGTGTATGCAACGTAAAACACTCGAAAGAATTCAGAGTATTCTTAAAACAGGCAAGGTTTTACGCAACTAAAAGTAGCTCGCGCTGAACGAACTCATTCATTTACGAACAAAGAATTACAACAAAATGAACGCATATATAGTAGCCGCAAAAAGATCAGCTGTTGGGAAAGCTCCTAGAGGATTATTTCGCTTTATGAGACCTGATGATTTAGCTGCTTCAGTAATTAAAGGCCTCCTAGCCGATTTTCCAGATTTAGATAGAAACGAAATCAACGATGTTATTGTAGGTAACGCAACTCCTGAAGCTGAACAAGGCCTAAACATTGGTAGAATGATTTCCCTTATGAGCCTCGATACCGACCAAGTTCCGGGTATGACGGTGAACCGTTACTGCTCTTCAGGGTTAGAAACTATAGCCATTGCATCTGCCAAAATTCACAGTGGAATTGCAGATTGTATAATTGCCGGTGGTGTTGAAACCATGTCTCCTATTCCGTTTGGTGGCTGGCGACTCGTGCCCAATGCAGAAGTGGCTAAACATAACCCAGATTGGTATTGGGGAATGGGATTAACTGCTGAAGCAGTAGCCAAAGACTTTAACGTCTCAAGAGAAGATCAAGACGAATTTGCTTTCCATTCTCATCAGAAAGCCATTAACGCTATCGACAAAGGGTATTTTAAAGAAGGAATTGTACCCATCGAAGTAGAAGAAATTTTTCTCAACGAAAATGGAAAGAGAGATACGCGCACTTACACCGTAGATACAGACGAAGGGGCTAGAAGAGATACCGCACTTGAAAAATTAGCCAGACTGCGTCCTGTTTTTGATGCTAAAGGCTCAGTAACAGCGGGTAATGCTTCACAAACATCAGACGGAGCTGCCTTTGTAATGGTGGTAAGTGAGGCATTCTTGAAAAGACACAACCTTACTCCTATTGCTCAACTAAAATCTTACGCTACCGTTGGTGTTGAACCAAGAATTATGGGAATTGGACCGGTAAAAGCCATTCCTAACGCTTTAAAAATGGCAGGAGTTTCAAAAAACGACATCGATTTAATTGAGCTAAACGAAGCATTTGCTTCTCAGTCTTTGGCCGTGATGAGAGAACTCGAATTGGATCCTACCATGGTGAATGTAAACGGAGGCGCCATTGCTTTAGGTCACCCATTAGGTTGTACGGGAGCAAAACTTTCGGTGCAAATGTTTAACGAACTCAGAAGGCAAAACAAGAAATATGGTGTTGTTACCATGTGTGTAGGAACCGGACAAGGCGCTGCCGGAGTTTACGAATTACTGAACTAACCTGCTCTTTATTAACATTTAGATTAACTCACATCAAAGAACATAAAATGGCTGCAGAAGAATCAAAAAAAGAACAAGTAATCATGGGTGGCGAATTTCTCATTCGCGATATTGATGCCGACCATGTTTTTATTCCTGAAGAATTTGACGAAGAGCAAAGAATGATTGCTCAATCGTGTAAAGATTTTGTTGAACAAGAAGTAATTCCTAACCTCGATAGAATTGATGCCTTAGAAGAAGGATTAATGGATTCTATTCTCACTAAAGCTGGAGAATTGGGTTTATTAGGTGTTTCGGTTCCTGAAGATTTGGGTGGTTTCGGTAAAAATTTTGTTACCGGAATGCTTACTTCTGAAGCTACTGGCGCTGGCCATTCTTTTTCAGTGGCTATTTCTGCCCATACGGGAATTGGTACCCTTCCGATATTGTATTACGGAACCCAAGCTCAAAAAGAAAAATACATTCCGAAGTTAGCTTCAGGAGAATGGAAAGGAGCTTATTGTTTAACCGAACCAGGATCTGGTTCTGATGCCAATTCAGGAAAAACAAAAGCAGAACTTACCGAAGACGGTAAACACTACAAAATTAACGGACAAAAAATGTGGATCACCAACGGTGGTTTTGCCAGTGTTTATACTGTTTTTGCTCGTATTGGTGACGATGAAAATCTAAGTGCATTTATTGTTGAAGCCGACACGGAAGGTGTTTCTTTAAATCCCGAAGAGAAAAAAATGGGAATTAAAGGCTCATCTACTCGTCAAGTTTTCTTCAACGATGTATTGGTTCCTACCGAAAACTTATTGGGAGAAAGAAATGGCGGTTTTAAAATTGCCCTAAACATCTTAAACATCGGTAGAATTAAGCTAGCAGCGGCTGTTTTAGGTGGCTGTAAAGGTACTATCGATCATGCAATTAACTACTCAAACGAACGCAGCCAATTTGGCCGACCGATTTCTAAATACGGAGCCATTAAAGATAAATTGGCGAAAATGGCCATTGAAACTTACGCTTGTGAATCAGCTACTTATCGAGCTGCACAGAACATCGAAGACCGTATTAATTACCTCGATGAACAAGGCATGAGTAAAGAAGAAGCTACGTTAAAAGGGATTGAGCAATACGCTGCTGAATGCGCCATGATGAAAGTGCACGGCTCTGAAACGCTCGATTTAGTAGTAGATGAGGGTGTTCAGATTTACGGTGGAATGGGTTATTCGGCTGAAGCGCCCGTAGAAAGAGCGTATCGTGATGCTCGTATCAACAGAATTTTTGAAGGAACCAATGAAATCAACCGTATGCTTACGGTAGATATGATGTTGAAAAAAGCGATGAAAGGCGAACTTGATTTGTTAGGTCCTGCTAAAAAAGTGGCCGATGAATTAATGTCGATTCCAGATTTTGGTGAGGCTGATACTGATTTCTTTGCTGTTCAGCATAAATACATTAAGAATTTCAAAAAAGCTGTTTTGATGGTGGCCGGTGCTGCTGCTCAAAAACTAATGATGGATTTAGCCAAAGAGCAAGAGATTTTGATGAATATTGCCGACATGCTTATTGAAACGTATGTAGCTGAATCTACTCTATTACGTGTAGAAAAATTAACCCGTAAAAAAGGAGAAGAAGCTACAGCATTACACCGCGATATAGCTCAGGCTTACATTTATCAGGCTTCAGAAAAAATTGGAAAAGCAGGTAGAGAATCACTCATGAGTTTTGCCGATGGCGATGAGCTAAGAATGATGATGATGGGAATTAAACGATTTACAAAAGTTGACCCGTTTAATATAAAAAATACTCGTAGAAACATCGCTGAATCTATGATTCAAGCGAATAAATATTTATTTTAGCAGCTAAGGAGAAATCCTTTGGTTGCCTAACTAAACGAAGGCCTTACTGATTACTCAGTAAGGCCTTTTACATTTATAGCTGAAAAACTTCTTCGAGTTCTTTCTTTCCTTTTTCAGAAACAAAAGCTCTTAGCTCTTGCAAATACACTTTAGAGAAATGAGCGATGGCATCTCTATAGGTCATCTCCCCTTTGTAGTGGTACTCGTACATTAATATCCAATAATTCGAAATAATGTACAAACGATCAATAATAATTTTCAACTCATCTTTTTCTGGCAATTCTGTGATTAGGCCATTTTGGTAAAGTGCCTGCCAAAAAGATTCTACTAAACGATTTCTTGTTTCAAACCGCTCGTTTAATTCGTTGATAACTGATTTGGGGTAAGCCTTTGTAGCTGAAGCAAATACCAAACCTCTGTATTTTCTCACTATAGAGAACAGTTCAACAACAGCTAAATGATACTTTCTAATATCAAAATCTTCTACTTTAAAGCTAGCTGCAAAATCTAACAATCTTAAGTTATACTCTTGAAAAAGAGCCACTAAAATATCGTCTTTCTTTGGAAAGTAATAATTCAAATTTCCTTTCGAAATCCCTAACTCATCGGTAATCTTTTCTACTTTCAGCTGGTTTAAACCCTCTTCGTTTAAAAGCTTTAAGGCTAACTTTAAAATCTTATCGCGTAACTTCATATCCTACTACTATTGATCACTGAAAATAATGGTCTTCAAAATTGAGTTAGTGAGATCGGGTGATTCTATGTTGGCTACATGGCCAGTATTTGACAAAACGTGAATGGTGGCTCCATATTTCTTAGCAAACCGATGGCCAGTCTGCACAGGGATGATGGCATCTTGTTGGCCCCAAATTAAATTTACAGCACAACTGAACATTAAATCGGTTCCTACTATTTGTGGCTCGTTATTTTCTAGCCAAAAAATCAGTTTCTTTTTATCTTCAATTTGCTGATTATACACCTTTTCGGCTATTTTCTTTCTAACCACTTTCGGATACTTTTTCGGTTTCGAATACGTGATAGAAAATATGTCTTTTACCGTTTGCGCATCTGACGGAATTAGTAAATCGGTGATGTGACTTCTATTAAAAGATCGAGCAATGGAATCTGCCATTTGCTTGCTGTAATAAGGGTTGAGCGCATCTACCAACGTAAGTGTTTCAATCTTTTCAGGGTAAGAATTCGCCATCCACATGCTTACCATACCACCGTAAGACAAACCTACCACATGAGCTTTTTGCACCGACAAAGTATCAAGTAATTGAGCTAGGTTTTGTGCTTGAAAATCGAGTGAGTATTGCTCAGAAGATGAAAAACTCTCTCCGAAATACACCAAATCAGGAATAATCAACACGGCATTTTCAGCCAAAGGTTCAATTTGATGTTCCCATTGTAAATGGGGCAACGGTCCAAAACCATGCACCAATAAAACGGTATCGGTTCCTGCACCACAAATTCGGTAATGCATGCTACCTCCGTCAATTGGCAAAGCGCCTTTTTGCTCACCTGTTTTTTTCAATGCTTTGTTTACTCTGTGGGTGGCCAGCTCTTGAATAGAGCAAGAACTCAACAGAAAAACGGTGCAGAATAAACTGAAAATATATACTTTTTTCCTAGTCATTTTTTCGCGCTGCAAAAGTACAATTTAAGTTACAGAACCGTCTTGGTATTGCTGGTATAATTTAGTGTTAATTAACATTTTTCAACACGAATTGAAACTTTTCAAAATAATTTGCGTCTATTAATGTTATACTTGCCTTTACTTTTAACACACACAGGAAGACGAATTTTAAACCCTATGAGATCAAATTTTCCCCCAGGCTTTAGTTTCAAACTTTGTTTTTTTGCTCTTACTTTACTTTTGTTAGGCCCTCTCGACCAAACAAAGGTTTTCTTTCTAACCGGCTTACTTTTGCTCATGTTGAGCTACAAAGAACCGCGTCAGAATTTCAAATACCTCTTTAAGAGAATCGATAAAAAGTAGTTTTTCTCAATTGGCTGGCTACTTTTGAACGGTGATTAAAAAAGCCTCCATTTTTCTTTCCCTGCTTCTAGTATCGGTAGGAACACGATCTCAATCGATTGATACGTTACTTGTTGAAATTGAACACCTTCAACAGGTAAACGATGCATTTTACGCCAACGGATTGGTTCCTTCTGAAAGAAAACAGATGTTTTTTTGGAGACCAGACGATAATATCTTTTTCTCGGCCTCTACCCTATTTGTCTTGATGCAAAATCAGCATTTACTAACAGGCGAACAGAAAGTTAGAGTTAACCATATTAGAGAAAAAATAATTCGCAATTATCCCGACTATTGCCAAAAAGAATTAAACTACACCTGCAACTTTTGGGTGCCTTTACCTAACGAGCATTTCCCAAATTCTCTGTTCAGTAAGTTTAAAAAATTCTCTATTCCAGATGATTTTGACGATACTTCATTGCTACTTATTACTGGAGATTTTTCTCACCAAGAAGCTGTGAATGCTGCCCAAACCATGGAAAATCACGTTAACAACCGAAAGCTAAAAATTGGCTCTACCTTTAAAAGGTACCGAAATTTTGAAGCCTACTCTACTTGGTTTGGAAAGAACATGCCCATCGATTTCGATATTTGCGTACACGCCAATGTGCTTAGCTTTAAGCTCGAAAAACAGTTAGAACTTACCTCAACAGATACGGCAACCTATCAATTAATCGAAGCTATTTTAGCCAATGGCGACCATAAAAAACATCCTCAAATTGTGGCTCCCCACTACCAAAACACAGCCATTATTCTTTATCACTTGGCTCGCTTATGTAGAATAGATTCAACTGATTTCACCCATACAATTTCTCTCTTATTAGTTAACGAATTAAAGTCACTCTATCGACCCAAAATGGTTAATTGGGATCAGTTATTACTGAGAAATGCACTCATGATGCTCAACCAAAAAGTAGCTGAATTTGATTATACTCAATTAAAAGAAAACCGTTTTAAATTTTTTATTGCCAACTTTACTTCGGTAAATAAATTGTGGTACCGAAGAATTACCGAACCTACTGGCGTTACTGAGGCTCCTTTTAGAAGTGTTGCACTCGAAAAAGCCTTTGTAATTGAAGCACTTACCCTCGAATCTACGTCCGCAAAAGAAAACTTTTCAAAATAGCTTTATTTTCATGAAATTAGCACGAAATAAAATAAGCATGAAACAACTTCTACTTCTTGCATTAGTAAGTGTTGTTCTTTTCTCATCTTGCCGAGACGAAGATGGCCCGGCAACTCCTATTCCTGCCAAACCTGATACTACGGTAGAAAACAAACCTCCGTACGATATCTTACTCAGCAACACCGTGTTTGAAGAGAAATACGAAGCGGGTTATCAAATTGGCGAATTTTCAGCTTTAGACCCTAATTCTGCAGACGAACACCAATTTTTGTTTGTTAACGGCCCAGGAAGTGCAGATAACGACCTTTTCGAAATCAAGAAAAACACCTTACACGCAAAAGAATCTTTTCTATACGGACCTAAAAACACTTTCAACATTCGTGTTTGGACCACTGATGGTGAATTCGAATTCGAAAAGAATTTTCAAATCAACTTAATTCCTTTTGTTCCAGAAGCACCCGTAGTAACTTCTGTGCATTTCTTAACCGATAGTTTAATGCCTGCTTTTGTAGGTTTTGACTCTACCAACATTAACCCTCAGATTGAAATCAACAACATTCCTCGTTTAACCAATTACTTGGTAATCACGATGCGAGATTTAGATGCATCTAATGCTTGGCACTGGTCGGCATGGAACATTCCCGTAGAAAAAGATACCCTTTTCGATGGCGAAAACTGGCAAGGCTATTCTTCGGTTGTTGTAGGTGATTCAGATTTTGGAAAAGGTTATCAAGGCCCTAATCCTCCAGCGAAACACATGTACGAGTTCACCGTTTATTGTTTAACAGACACCATTACATTAACACCTTCTCAGTATACAATGGTTCCTTCAGAAGCGATAAAGAAAAGCTTAATAACGGGTACTTTACGCGGAAGTTACGAGCCGTAGCCGCAGTTGAATCGCAGCCATTTTCACCGTTTTGAAAGTGAAAAATCGACAATCCGCAGAAGAGTTTTGTGCAACCTTACCTGCCGAAGAAGCGCAATTGGTAGAGGTTTTAAGAAATCTCATTTTAGACAGTTCTGATCGAATAACCGAAAAAATGGCTTACGGAGTTCCTTTTTATTACGCTCCTAAAAGACTGTTTTACATTTGGCCAGCTTCGGTAAAATGGGGAGGAATTAAAGAAAACAAAGGTGTATTAATTGGCTTTTGCAGAGGCCATGAGCTTAACAACGAAGATTTATTTTTAGAAGGAACCGAAAACAACCAAATGCGCAAACGGTACATTAAGGATTTACCCGCGCTAGAAAAAGATCGGTTTCGCATATTGGCAGCTATTCAAGAATCGTTAGAACTTACCTAAATGGCACAAAACAAAGGAAGAGTAACCGGAATTGGAGGAATTTTCATCCAAAGCAAAGACCCCGAAGCACTGAAAAATTGGTACTGCGAACACCTCGGTTTAGTGCCCAATGAATATGGCTCTATGTTCGAATTCTATTCTAAAAAAGACGAAGAAAAGTCGAGCTTCTTGCAGTGGAGCACCATGTCTTGGAATTCTGATTATTTTCAGCCTTCTAATGCTCGTTGTATGATCAATTATCGAGTAGAAAACATTGAAGGAATGATTGAGTATTTCAATGAGGTTGGTATCACCGTTGTAGATGAGTTAGAATCGTATGAGTTTGGCAAGTTTATTCACATTCTCGATTTAGATGGCAACAAAGTTGAACTGTGGGAACCGGTAGACAAAGAATTTAGCAAAGAGTATAACCCTTCGAATACTACCCACGATTAATTTTTCTAGAGAATGAAGTTAGTCGACCAACTTACGGCTGATTTAGAGGCAGCAAAGAATGCAGCAAACGCTGCACAAATGAAAGCCTATATGAAAGATAGGTTCGAGTTTTTTGGCGTTAAGAGTCCTGAAAGAAAAAAGATTCTCTCTCTTTGTGTTCAACAAAATGGGAAACCATCTCTTCAGCAAGGAGAAGAATTTGCCCGCCTACTGTGGAATGCTCCTGAAAGAGAATTGCACTATTGCTGCCAAGAAGTGCTGAAAAGGATGAAATTTTACCAAAACGAGTCTTCAATTCAGCTTTTCCAATGGATGATCACTCACCAATCTTGGTGGGATACCGTAGACTTTATCTCTTCCAATTTGGTAGGTAATTATTTTCTTGAATTTCCAGAAAACAAGAAACGTTTTTTACCCCAATGGAATTCTTCGAGCAACATGTGGTTGGTTCGCGCTACAATTATTTTTCAACTTAAATACAAGCAAGCTACAGATTTCGATCTTTTATGTGCCATGATTATTCCGCACTTGGGTAGTAAGGAGTTTTTTCTACAAAAAGCCATTGGTTGGGCACTTCGAGAATATGCAAAAACAGATGCTGTGGCGGTAAAACAATTTGTAGAAGCTGAAAATTTAGCGCCATTAAGTCAACGTGAAGCGTTAAAGCATTTTCAATAAAAAATGTTGGAAACAAAAAAAGCCCACTTTTTCAAGTGAGCTTCCCTATATAATCTCGTGTAATTGACTAAGCCAATACCTCTTTAACTCGGTCTGCAGCTTCTTGCAACAATACTGCTGAAAGAACCTCTAAACCAGACTCATCGATTAATTTCTTTGCTTCTTCAGCGTTGGTTCCTTGAAGACGAACAATAATTGGAATATCAATGTTTCCAATGTTTTTGTAGGCATCAACAACCCCTTGAGCAACACGATCACAACGTACAATACCACCAAAGATGTTTACCAAGATAGCTTTTACGTTTTCGTCTTTCATAATAATTTTGAAAGCCTTCTCAACGCGCTCAGCGTTAGCAGTACCACCCACATCTAAGAAGTTAGCTGGCTCACCACCTGAAAGCTTAATGATATCCATTGTAGCCATAGCCAAACCTGCTCCGTTTACCATGCAACCTACGTTTCCGTCAAGTTTTACATAGTTTAAGTCAGATTCACCTGCTTCTACTTCTGTAGGATCTTCTTCAGATAAATCACGCATTTCTGCAAGATCCTTGTGACGGAAAAGAGCACTTTCATCTAAAGTTACCTTAGAATCAACTGCTAAAATTTTATCGTCAGAAGTCTTAAGAACTGGGTTAATTTCGAACATAGAAGCATCTGAACCCACGTAAGCATTGTAAAGAGCGGTAACAAATTTCACCATTTCTTTCATTGCTTGTCCGCTTAAACCTAAGTTGAAAGCCACTTTTCTAGCTTGAAAACCTTGTAGGCCAACAGCTGGATCAATTTCTTCAGTAAAGATTAATTCTGGAGTTTCTTCAGCAACAGTTTCGATATCCATTCCACCTTCAGTAGAATACATAATCATGTTTCTACCTGTTTCGCGGTTAAGAAGCACAGACATGTAATATTCTTCTGGCTCATTATCTCCAGGGTAATATACATCTTGAGCAACGAGTACTTTATGTACTTTTTTACCTTCTGGTGGAGTTTGAGGTGTAATCAAATCCATTCCGATAATTTCTTCGGCTAATGTGCGAACATCATCTAGCGACTTCGCTAGCTTAACTCCGCCACCTTTACCGCGACCACCTGCATGAATTTGAGCTTTAATCACCCACCATCCTGTGCCGGTTTGCTCTTGAAGATCTTTTGCTGCTTGAACAGCTTCTTCACTATTGTGTGCTACAATACCTTCTTGAATGCGTACTCCGTAGCTTTTGAGTACCGATTTACCCTGATATTCGTGTAAGTTCATTTCTTCACTTCGGTTTTTTGAGATGCTCAAAAGTATAAACTTCTCTAAAAGGGTGAAAGTTTAATCGTTACTATTGGTTTAAGTATCTTTGCCAACCAATAAAAGCGCGGAGTTTAGCATGATAAAAGCAACCGAAATACGTAAGAAATACGGAGATCTTGAAGTTTTAAAAGGAGTTACGCTCAATATTAAAAAGGGAGAAATAGTTTCGATTGTAGGAGCCTCAGGTGCTGGAAAAACTACTTTACTTCAAATTTTAGGCACGCTCGACCGCTCTTCTGAAGGAACCCTAGAAATAAATAACACCTTGATTGAATCGTTGAGCGAAAAAAAATTAGCTCAATTTAGAAACAAGAATATCGGGTTTGTTTTTCAATTTCATCATCTGTTGCCTGAATTTACCGCTTTAGAAAATGTTTGTATTCCTGCTTATTTGGCCAAAGTAAAAAAGCCCGAAGCCGAAAAACGAGCCATTGAGCTACTTACTTATTTAGGCTTGGCAGAAAGAATTCATCACAAACCTGCTGCTCTTTCGGGCGGTGAACAACAGCGCGTTTCTGTAGCCAGAGCATTAATCAATAATCCTGCTATTGTTTTGGCAGATGAACCTAGCGGAAACCTCGATTCAAATTCTGCGAAAGAACTGCACCAGCTCTTTTTCGATTTGCGCGATAAATTTCAGCAAACCTTTGTGATTGTTACCCACAACAACGAATTGGCCAACCTAGCTGATAGAAAATTAACCATTGCAGACGGCAAAATTGAAAAAGACGAGTGAAACTTTCTAATGCCTCTTTAAAAGAACTGCTCGATGAAAAAGCTGAATTTTACGAGCAAAACTGGTTTATTGAAGACGATCCGATTTCTATTCCTCATCAACTTTCGAAAAAAGAAGACATAGAAATTTGCGCCTTTCTAACAGCTACTATTGCTTGGGGTCAGCGAAAAACTATTATCAAAAATGCCACGCAATTGTTGGTTTGGATGGATTTTGCTCCCTTCGATTTTATCCTCAACCATACCGAACAAGATTTAGCCCAACTTACCTCTTTTGTGCATCGCACTTTTAATAGTGATGATTTGCTCTACTTTATTTTCGCGTTGCAAAAAATCTATCAAGAACACAACGGCTTAGAAGCTGCTTTTTCTAAACATCCTGATGACCTTCAACAATCTATCTCTGCGTTTAAATCGTTATTTTTTTCGTGGGAACACTTAAAAAGAACCGAGAAACACGTTTCTGATCCTATGAAAAAATCTTCGGCTAAACGACTCAATATGTATTTGCGTTGGATGGTTCGTTCAGATAAAAATGGCGTAGATTTCGGTATTTGGAAAGCCCTGCTTCCGTCACAACTTTACCTTCCGCTCGATGTACATACCGGCAATGTAAGTAGAGAATTAAAATTACTTTCTCGTAAACAAAACGACTGGGAATCTGTACGTTTACTAACAGAACAGCTCAGAAAATTTGATCGGTCGGATCCTACCAAATACGATTTTGCATTATTCGGAATGGGAGCGTATGAAAAAGGTGAAAAATCGTACCTTCGATAAGAACAAACAAAACAATGAAAGCTACTTGGAAAAGATCCCTTTTACTAGTAATTCTATCTGCTTTAATCATTAGTTACTTTCTTGGACCTACTCCCAAAATGAAACCCATACAACAGAATTTACCATCGGTTCCTACCGATTTAAATCAACTAAACAATTGGTTAACCGAACGTGAAAACGCGCTGCCGGTAAGAGAAGGTTGTGCGGCTAATATTGTGTGGGCCAACGATTCGGTAAAGCAAAAAACCAAAGTAGCCATTGTTTATTTGCACGGTTTTTCGGCCACTCACGAAGAGGGAAATCCAACGCATTATGCGCTAGCTAAATCACTTAATGCTAACCTGTACCTTTCTCGACTGCACGAGCATGGACTGGATGTGAAAAAGCCACTCAAAAAAATGACAGCCAACGGACTTATTGAATCTGCTCAAGAAGCCTTGGCCATTGGACAACAATTGGGAGATGAGGTAATTTTAGTAGGAACCTCAACTGGCGGCACTTTGGCCTTACAATTGGCTGCCATGTATCCTGAAATTAAAGGATTGATTCTTTATTCTCCGAACATAAAAATTGCCGATAAAACAGCCGTTTTATTAAACAATCCGTGGGGATTGCGCATTGCCCGTTGGGTTACTGGCGGCAAATACCGAGAATATGAAGCCGAATATCCGGTAAGTCAATTCTGGCATACGCGTTACCGACTCGAAGCGCTTGTTCAACTGGAAGAAATGTTAGAAGAAACTATGGTAAAATCAACCTTTAAAAAGGTGACACAACCCGTATTTTTAGGATATTACTACAAAGACGAAAACCATCAAGACGATGTAGTATCGGTGCCAGCCATGCGAGATATGTTTAAGCAATTAGGAACCCCCAATGAGTTAAAAGTTGACCATCCGTTTCCGGAGGCTGGTGACCATGTAATTGCTTCTAAACACAAAACAGAAAATTACTTTCAGGTAATAGAGGCTACCCAAAAGTTTGTGCAAGAGCAATTAGGATACTCTTTAGCCAACGAATAAAAAGAGACTTTTTTCATAAAAGCCCTTTTTAAACTGAAAACGGCTTCTAATTTTAACACCTAATAAACATCTGCTAAAATTAGATCGATTTTTACCGTGTTTGTTTTGTGCAGAGTACTTTTCTAACCATCAAAATAATTTAGTTTTGTGCCTTAATGAGATGGTTACACCCTGAAATTCTTTGGGCTCTTTTTGCGCTACTAATTCCGGTAGCCATTCATTTATTTAATTTCAGAAGATTTAAGCCCCTCTACTTCTCTAATATCAAATGGCTTAAAGAGGTTCAGCTACAAACCAAAAAACAATCTCAGCTTAAGAATTGGCTTTTACTGCTTACTCGATTACTGCTTTTTGCGGCTGTAATTTTAGCTTTTGCTGAGCCTTATTTTCCTTCACAAAACAAAAACAACGCAAATAAAGCGCAGTATGTGAGCATTTACATCGATAATTCTTTCAGTATGGACGGATTATCTGAAAACGGAAGAATGCTTGATATTGCCAAACAATACGGTTACGAATTAATCGATGCTTTTGGTAAGAACACCCAATTCCAAATCATTACCAACAACTTTGCAGGTGCTGATCGATTGTGGATTTCGAGTGAAGAAGCGATTAACCGAATTGACGAAATTTCTAAATCTGCTACTGTAAAATCAATTTCTCAAGCGGTACAACGTACCCATGGTTTAATCGAAAACACCGAAACAGCAACTGCGCATTCGGTTTATGTTTTGTCTGATTTTCAGCGATCTATTAGTGATTTTTCGTACACGCAAGACACCAATCAATCGGTGTATCTTATTCCGATAACGCCCAATCAACAAACCAACTTATCGGTAGATTCTGCTTGGTTCGAAGCCCCCATTCACTCATTAGAGAAAGAAATTTCGCTCATGGTAAGAGTTCGAAATTACAGCGATGAAACAGCTACAGCGGGAATCACCACTACCTTAAATGGTAAAAATAAGGGCACACGAAGCATTACCGTTCCTGCTCAATCGTATGCCGACAGCAGTATTTTGATTCGTTCTGATTTAAAATCGGTACAAAACATTGAATTATCGATTAACGATTCTCCCATCACCTACGACAACCGCTACTATTTAAGTACCACCATCGATCAACAATTTTCGATTTTAGAAATTTACGAAGGAACCGCTGAGCGTTCTATCGGTAAATTATTTGGTAACGATTCTAATTTTGTTTTTCAATCGGTAGATAAAGCGCAATTGCAACTGCAAGATTTGAGCAAGCAAGATTTAATTATCACCTCTAATATTGCGCAATTTGAGTCTGGAGTTTCGCAAGCCTTGGTAAAATATGTGAGCAATGGCGGCAAGCTGGCATTTTTCCCTTCTCAAGATGCAGAACCCACCCACTACACTCCCTTTTTTACTCAATTAAACGCATTACCTTTTACACACCTCGAAAAGAAAAACCAACGACTAGCAACACCTGAAATAGAGCACCCACTCTACGAAAACGTTTTTACCAAAGTTCCTGAAAACTGGAACACCCCCAAAGTTCAACAAGTTTTTGCTCATCAAAAAGGCATAAATTCTACCGGATTGATGGTTTTATCACTTCCCGACCAATCTCCATTTCTCACCGAATACAGTTTTAACAAAGGTGTATTTTACCAATTTACAGCTGCCTTAGATACTACTTTTAGCTTTTTTCATCAACATCCGTTGTTTGTGCCAACCCTCATTAATATGGCACTCACGAGTAAAAATAAATCTACCCATGCCTATACTATTGGCAGCGCAGCACCCATCTTTTTGCATCCTGAAATGGTGAACAAAGAGCGCTTGTTTTCAATTGCCAATTCCGATGTTACCACCTCGTTTATTCCAGAATTCAGAATTATAAATGGCCAGCCTGCTTTACTCACCAACCAACAGCCAGAAGATGCTGGTTTTTACCGTTTAAGTTCTAAAAATTCAGACTCTACATTATTGCCTTTGGCTTTCAATTTTAATCGATTAGAATCGGATCCTACTGCATTTACAACAAGCGATTTACAAAATTTAATAAGTGAATTTTCTCTTGAAAACACACGCGTTTTAGCTACAGATTATAAAAACATTCAGCAAGATATTTTAGCTACTCAAGCTTCTACTCCCCTTTGGAAATGGTTTTTAGGCATTGCCTTGTTGTGCTTAATTGCTGAGTTATTAATTATTCGTTTTTATAAGTCGTCACCATGAAGAAATTATTGAAAAAAGCATTAATTGTAGATGAGTCGAGTTCTCACCACGGAAAGCGCTGCGATGTGTTAATTTCTGATGGAAGAATTGCCAAAATTTCAACTGAAATTGATGATCAAGATGCAGAAACAATAATTTCTGATCACTTATGTGTTAGTCCTGGATTTTTCGATTTACACGTAAAAGCTTGCGACCCCGGTTTTGAGCATAAAGAAGATTTAAACAGCGTAAAACATAGCGCTAAAAAAGGCGGATTCACCTCTATCTGCCTGTCTCCCAACACATTGCCTGTAACCGACAACAAATCTCAGGTACATTATATTCAATCTGCAAATGAGCCCAACAGTGTGCAGCTTTTTCCGGTAGGAGCCGTTTCTGAACAGCTACACGGTGAAAACATTTGTGAAATGTACGATATGCATTTGAAGGGAGCCGTGGCATTTACCGATGAGAAAAAGAGCATTCAAAATGCCGATTTACTCAGAAGAGCATTGCTTTACACCAAAGATTTTGGCGGTTTGGTGATGAATTTTCCCAACGAAATGAGTATTGCTCAAAACGGTAAAATGAATGAAGGAATTAACAGTACCCACGCTGGTTTAAAAGGGATTCCGGCATTGGCAGAAGAGCTCATGGTCGCCAGGGATTTATTCATTGCACAGTATTGTGAAACGCCTATCCATTTTTCGACCATTACAACCAAAAAATCGGTAGACCTAATTCGAAAAGCAAAAGCGAACCACCAACCTGTAACGTGCGATGTAGCTGTACACAATTTGGTCTACACCGATGAGAAATTGCTAGCTTTCGACTCGTTATACAAGGTAAATCCACCGCTGAGAACCTCAGAAGATGTAGAAGCGTTAATTGAAGGTATTAACGATGGAACCATTGATGCCATCACCAGCGATCATTCTCCTCAAAATATAGAAAACAAAGCCTGTGAATTCGATCACGCTTCTTTCGGCATTAGTAGTTTAGAAACTACTTTTTCATTACTCATTCAGCACGTATCTAATCGTATCGAATTAGCGAGAATTATTGAATGTTTATCGAATGCTGGTAGAAAAATAGTTCGGGTTCCTACCGTTACTATAGAAGAAGGCCAAAGTGCTGAACTCACCTATTTTGATACGCATGCGACCACTACTTTTGGTAGGAACACGTGGAAATCTAAATCGATGAACAACCCAGAAATCGATGCAACCTTAGCCGGAAAAATACTCGGTGTAACTTTCGGAAGTTAAATAGAAATTGTGAGCGAATCTTGCGCTAAAAACACATTGTGCGGAAGTTGCTTTTCTACTTCTGCGTGCAAACCCATTTGGTGACTGATGTGTGTAATATAGGCTCTTTCTACTTCTAATTCTTCGATTAATGCTAGTGCTTGATCGAGCGAAAAATGAGAAATATGATCCGATTTTCGCAATGCGTTAATCACCAATACTTTGCTCTTTTTTAGCTTTTCTTTTTCGCTTTCAGCAATAAAATTAGCATCGGTTACGTACGAGAAATCGCCCACTCGAAATGCCAACACAGGCATTTTATAATGCAGTACTTCGATTGGAGTAAAGGTAATGCCACTCGCCTCGAAAGGTTGGTTATCGATGGTTTTTAACAGAATTTGCGGTACTCCGGGGTATTTCACCTCTTCGAAAGCGTAATAAAATTCTCTTTTTAAAGCAGTTTGAACCCGCTCTGTTGCAAAGACTTCCATGTCTTTACGTTGAATAAAATTAAAGGCTCTGATATCATCTAAGCCAGCAATATGGTCTTTATGCTCGTGGGTAAAAAGCACACCATCGAGCGAGTCAATTTGCTCTCTCAGCATCTGTTGGCGAAAATCGGGCCCTGTATCGATTACAAAAGTTTTGCCCTGAGTTTTAATTAACACAGAAGTTCTTAACCGTTGATCACGTGTATCTGTTGAACTACAGACTGCACATTTACAACCAATAACTGGAACTCCTTGCGAAGTTCCAGTTCCTAAAAATGTAATCGTTATCTCTGACACTAATTTATTTCTATTCGTAGAGGTTGGCTAAAACATTAACTGCATAGTCAATATCTTCTTTTTGGGTGTATCGACTAAACGAAAAGCGAACCGCTGGTCTTTTCGGATTGGCTTTAAGAGCCGATAAAACGTGAGAACCAATTGAAGAACCTGAACTGCATGCGCTACCACCCGAGCAAGCTACACCTTTAATATCTAAGTTAAAAAGAAGCATACCTCCTTTATCGGTTTCTGGTAACGATACATTCAAAACAGTGTACAAAGCATCTTGTTCAGAATCGCTGTTTCCGTTAAAACCAACAGTTGGCAATGCTTTTTTAAGCGCTTCGATCATGTATTTTTTAAGCCCCATTATGTGCTCAAAATGTTCATCTTGATGCTCGTAGCACAATTCCATTGCTTTGGCTAAACCAACAATTCCGTATACGTTTTCGGTTCCTGCACGCATATCTCGTTCTTGAGAACCACCATACATTAACGGCTTAATTTTCAAGCGTTTGTTTACATATAGAAAGCCAACTCCTTTGGGTCCGTGAAATTTATGGGCCGCTCCCGTAATAAAATCGACAGGAGTTTTCGCTAAATCAAACGTATAATGCGCCATGGTTTGCACCGTATCTGAATGGAAAATAGCATCGTAAGAACGGCAAATGGTTCCTACCGCATCTAAATCGATTAAGTTGCCTATTTCATTGTTACCGTGCATTAGACTTACAAAAACGTTAGTGTTTTCTTTTAAAATCTGCTCAAGTTGAGCCATTTCGAAAACACCTTTTTCATTAACATCTAGGTAATGAACTTGAATATTGTTTTTCTCTGCTAACTCTTCAATGGTATGCAAAACAGCATGGTGTTCGAGTTGAGTAGTAACAATATGTTTCGCTCCTAAATCGTAAACAACTCCTTTTATGGCCATGTTATCTGCTTCTGTACCCCCTGAAGTGAAAATAATTTCGCCCGGAGAAACATTTAACAGCTTGGCAATAGACCTTCTAGAAGATTCTACCAAACCTCTAACTTCTCTCCCAAATGAATGAGAAGAAGAAGGATTACCGTAAGAGTTTTTGAGTACTGGCACCATGGCTTCCAATACTTCATCAGCCAACGGTGTGGTGGCTGCATTGTCTAAGTACACTTTCATTTTAAATCAATAGTTGCCGTGTTAGATGAGGCTGTTTACTTGAGAAATCATGGTTTCTGCCAATTGAGATGCGCTTGCTTCGTCTTTGCTTTCAGCATACACTCTAATAATTGGTTCTGTATTCGATTTTCTTAGGTGAACCCACTCGTTTTCAAAATCTATTTTAACACCATCGATGGTGGTTACTTCTTCGTTTTGGTAATGTTTTTCAACTTTTTCTAGAAGATTATCTACATCAATTTCTGGTGTAAGTTGAATTTTGTTCTTTGAGATGTGGTAAGGCGGGTACGTTGCTTTTAGCTCGGTAGCTTTCATATTTTGCTTGGCCAAATGCGTTAAAAATAAAGCAACTCCAACCAAGGCATCTCTTCCGTAATGTAATTCTGGGTAGATAATTCCTCCATTACCTTCACCGCCAATAACTGCATTTACGGCTTTCATTTTTTCTACCACGTTGACTTCACCAACAGCAGCTGCAGAATATTGCTGACCGTGTTTCTCGGTAACATCGCGGAGTGCGCGGGTTGAAGATAAGTTACTTACAGTATTTCCTGGAGTGTTGGCCACCACATAATCAGCTACCGCCACTAGCGTATACTCTTCGCCAAACATTGAACCATCTTCGCAAACCAAGGCCAAACGATCAACATCAGGATCTACCACAATACCAACATCGCATTTTTGGTCTTTTACCGCAGATGATATTTCTGTTAAATTTTCTGGTAAAGGCTCTGGATTATGTGGAAAATGTCCGGTAGGATCACAGTACAATTCTACTACCTCTTCTACTCCTAATGCTTTTAGTAACGCAGGAATAAAAATTCCGCCTGTAGAATTTACAGCATCTACAGCTACCTTAAACTTTTTGTTTTTAATGGCTTCAACATCTACCAGTGGCAAGTTGAGCACTTGATCGATGTGTTTTTGAATCCACTCAGAATTTTCTGTGTAAGTTCCTAAATCATCAACCTCAACAAACTCATAATCATCTTCTTGCGCCCTTCTCAGCACTTCTTCACCGTCTTTTCCGCTAATAAATTCGCCTTTTGCATTAAGCAGTTTAAGCGCATTCCATTGTTTTGGATTATGAGAAGCTGTTAAGATAATTCCACCGTCTGCTTTTTCGGCAGGAACCGCTACTTCTACAGTTGGCGTGGTCGATAAACCTAAATCGATAACATCTATTCCTAATCCTTGTAGGGTTCCTACTACAAGATTGTTCACCATTTCGCCAGAAATACGAGCATCTCTACCTATAACGAGCTGAATCTTCTCTTTTCCAGATTCTTTCTTAAGCCAAGTTCCGTAAGCTGCTGTAAACTTTACTACATCTAACGGTGTAAGCGCGTCTCCTGGGTTACCTCCTATGGTTCCTCGAATTCCTGAAATCGATTTTATCAGTGTCATTGTTCTTGATTAAGATTAGTTTTAGCAAACAAATATAAACGAATCATACTCCGAAGAAAGATGATAAAACTCACCTTTTGCCTTCTGTTGAAAGAATTGTGAATAAGAAGTTATACTTCATAAAATCTCCCCACAGGTTTTCGTTAAATTTGAGATAGACCAATTACCTTTGCACATGAATATGGATGAACTTTTTGATCCTTTCTTCGAAGGGAATGACACCAAAACTCTAGTAAGCCGTTACGAAAAGATGCGTGCATCTGGCGAGAGTTTTTTCTTTGACGTTGAAGAGTTTGAAGATCTCATAGACTATTATATGGACGAACGCGATAGTAAAAAAGCGTTCGAAGTATTATCTCATGCAAGACAACAACACCCTTTTGCTTCTGACCTTTCGCTAAGAGAGGCCGAACTACTTTCTTCTGTAGGTCGTAACGAAGAAGCCTTATCGGTGATTAATCATGTAGAACTTCTTGAACCTTCTAACGCAGATATTCAAGTAACTAGAGCCAGTGTTCTTAGCCAAATGGGCAAAATTGAATTGGCCATTAAAACGCTCGAAAACGCCCTACAATACGCAGATGAAGAGTTAACAACAGAAATATTATTGAGTATTTCGTTCGAATACCAATCGCTTGGAGAGTTCCAAAAAGCCATTGGCTATTTAAAACAAGTTCTTCAGCGAGATGCGTTTAACGATGACGCTCTTTACGAACTTGCCTTTTGTTTAGACCAAACAGAAAACGATATTGATGCTGTTGAATTTTTTCAAAAGCATGTAGATAACAACCCGTATTCTCACCATGCTTGGTTCAATTTAGGTAACGCTTACCTAAAGCTTGAAATGTTTGAAAAAGCCGCTGAAGCCTTTGATTACGCCATTGTTATTAAAGAAGACTTTGCTTCTGCTTATTTCTCAAAAGCACTCGCTTTTATGAGTGTTAAGAAATACAACGAGGCTATTGTTGAACTGCATTCTTCTTTAGAGTTTGAGCTAATCGATTCTGTAACCTATTACTACATGGGCGAGTGTTTTGAAAAGTTAGAAGACCTTCAAAATGCTGAACGTTACTACAGAAAAGCTACGCAAAGCGATGCCAATATGGCCAATGCTTGGTTAGGTTTGGCATCTATTGCCTCAACTCGCGGTAACGAATTTGAAAGTTTAGCCCTTGCCAAACGTGCTATCTCCATCGATGCTAAAAGCGGTGATGTGTGGTATACCGTAGGTAACTTACATAAAAAACTGGGCTTTATAGACGAGGCTATTGAAGCCTATGAAAAAGCACTAGAGTACGCCCCTACTGAATTTTCTATTTATCTCGATTACTCAGAAATGCTTTTCGATCAAAACATGATTGACGAAGCCAACGAAGTAATTGAAATAGGTATTGACAAGCTTCCAGAGCAGTCTGAAATTTATTATAGATTTGCCGCCTATTTGCTTAAAAACGGGCAGGAAGAAGACGCAATTGATTATCTCGAACAGGCCATTGAAATTGACGCTGAACAGGTAGCTTCTTTTTTAGAATATTACCCAGAATCACTTTCTTTTCACTCTGTTCTCAACTTGATAGAAAAGATTAAATAACTATGAATTTCGAACTTCCATTTTTACCGGAACGTACACAGAAAAATAGAGAAAAAGGCCTAACCATGATGATGGATAAAGGCTTAAGTAATACCCAAACCGAATACGTAATCGAATCGTGTGGAAACCTCATCGATTTAGTGAAATTTGGCTTCGGAACTTCTTACCTCACCAACAACCTAAAAGTTAAATTAGCTCTTTATAAAGAAGCTGACATCAAATGCTACTTAGGTGGTACTTTGTTTGAAGTGTATGTAGCCCGCGGAATGTTCGATGATTACCGCAAACTACTCGATACCCTCAACTTAGAAGTTGCCGAAGTTTCAGATGGATGTATTCACATTCCGCAAGAAGAAAAACTCAAATACATTGAGATTCTTTCAAAAGAAGTAACCGTACTTTCAGAAGTAGGTTCTAAAAGTTCTGATGTGGTTCTTTCAGACGATGAATGGATCAATAAAATGAACACAGAATTACAAGCAGGTTCTTGGAAAGTAATTGCAGAAGCTAGAGAAAGCGGAACCATCGGAATTTACGATTCTACCGGTAGCGCTAAAACAGAAATGATTGATCACCTTAGCGCAGAAGTAGGAGCCGATAACATTATTTGGGAAGCTCCCATTAAAGGCCAACAAGTATATTTCATCAATAATTTTGGAGCCAACGTAAACTTAGGAAATATTGCTCCTAACGAAGTAATTCCATTAGAAACGCTACGTCTAGGTTTAAGAGGAGATACTTTTTTCTCTTTTGTTCCAGATGAAATTCGCAAACAATACGGAGAATAATGAAAGAGATTTCTGTTACCGAACTAAAAGAAGGCATCCAATCGAAAGAGGTTGAATTAATTGATGTGCGCGAAGCTTACGAGCGAGATATTGCTAAAATTCCAGAGGCTATCCACATTCCAATGGGAGAAGTACTTGAAAGAGCTAGCGAAATTTCGAAAGACAAAAAAGTAGTGGTTCACTGCAGAAGTGGCCAACGTTCAGCTGCTGTTATCGATGCGCTCGAAAACGAATTTAAAATGGACAACCTCTACAACTTAGTTGGAGGTATTTTAGCTTACGCAGACGAAATAGACCCTACCCTAACCAAGTATTAATGGCACGTTCAGTTAAAGAATATGTATTCATCGCCTTAAAGGGCATGGGTATGGGAGCCGCTGATGTGGTTCCTGGTGTTTCTGGAGGTACAATAGCATTTATCTCTGGAATTTACGAAGAGTTTGTAAACTCTTTAAAATCCATCGATCACAAAGCAATTCAAGTGCTTTTCAAACAAGGTATTGCCCCTTTTTGGAAACACATCAACGGTAATTTTCTAGTAGCGCTCTTCTCCGGTATTTTCATCAGTATTTTATCACTGGCGAAAGTAATTACCTATTTATTAGAGCACTTCCCCGTTCAATTGTGGTCGTTCTTTTTCGGGTTAATTATCGCCTCTTCTATTTCGGTAGGAGCCAAAATTAGAAAGTGGAACATTGGAGCATTTATCGGAATAGCTGTAGGAACCGCAATTGCCTACTACATAACCGTGGCTACTCCAGCACAAACTCCCGAAGCACTTTGGTTTGTTTTTCTTTCTGGTATGATCGCGATTTGCGCCATGATTTTACCTGGAATTTCAGGAAGTTTCATCCTTCTCCTTCTCGGTAAATACAAGTACATTTTGGGCTCAATTAGTGATTTTGACCTTAAAGTTCTCATCACCTTTGCCGTAGGATGTGGAGCCGGACTTCTTTCTTTCTCTCACTTATTAAGCTGGATGTTTAAACGCTTTCACGATGTTACCATTGCCGTTTTAACTGGTTTTATGATTGGCTCGTTAAACAAAGTTTGGCCTTGGAAAGAAACCCTGCAATTTAGAACCAACTCTCACGGTGAAGAAGTTCCCTTTTTGCAAGAAAGTGTGCTCCCCGTTAACTTCAGCGGAGAACCCCATACCGTTATGGCGATTGTTTTTATGGTTGTGGGCTTCTTATTAATTATTGGTTTAGAACGCGCTAACCAAAGAAAAACAGAATTATGATGACTTATGGGCTTATCGGTAAAACGTTAAGCCATAGTTTTTCTTCTCGCTATTTCACCGAAAAATTCGAAAAACTGGCTCTTTCTAATCAAGCAGAGTATCGAAATTTCGAGTTACCATCTATTGACGATTTTTCATCCATTTTTGATCAAAAGATGAATTTTGGAGGTTTTAATGTCACCATTCCTTACAAAGAATCAATTATTCCCTTTTTGACTCACCTCGATGAGCATGCACAAAATATTGGTGCCGTAAATACCATCGCTTTTCGTGATTCACAGCTTATTGGGTTCAACACCGATTGGATTGGTTTTTCTCAAACTCTTGGCAACAAACGCTTTAAGAAAGCGGCCATTCTTGGTACTGGTGGAGCTTCTAAAGCAATTCTTTATGCTTTGCATCGATTAGCAACAGAAACGCAACTCATCAGTAGAAATACTGAAAAAGAATCGAAAACGCGTTCCTACGGTTGGCTAAATGAGCATTTATCTGAGTTCGATTTAATTGTGAATTGCACTCCTGTAGGAACCGCTCCTCAACTGAATGAGCTTCCTCCAATTGCTACAGAAAAATTGAATTCTTCGCAGATGGTTTACGATTTAATTTACAATCCTGAGAAAACAAAATTGCTTCAAAAAGCTGAAATTCAAGGGTGTTTCATTAAAAACGGATACGAAATGTTAGTTGGACAAGCTGAAGAATCTTGGCGAATCTGGAATCCATAATTGGCGTAAAAATCTACCAAATTATCGTTTAGTTTGAGTACCAATTGATCATAGGTTCTCTCTAAAATCTTTAATCCTGAACGCTTTCTCACGTAATAAGGAAAAGGCTTCTCTAGCGGAACAAAATCACGATTTAAAACAGCTAAACCTTTCATGTGCGTTCCAAAAGAAGGAAAAAACACATCGCCTATATCTATTAAGTAAAGCCTTGATGTATCGATATTTACGTTCTCAACTAACTCTAAATCACTGTTCATTAAAGCGAGTTCGCTAAAATTTCTATCCCGAATAAGCTCACTTTGATGACTGTAAAAAAAGTAGACCTGTGTAAAGCTGAATCTTTGTTCAAAAGCAAATACAATTTCACGGTTTTCTTCGTCTTGCTCAGCTCTCACCTTTTTAGCCACATCTGGCTTTCCGTACTTTATGTAATGTTTTATTTTATTCTCTTGGGTAGGCAGCCTTACCAAGACAACACTTCGCTTTAATTGCTGAATATGCGCGATAGCCGTAGCTAACGATTCGTCTATTTTATCAGACTTAATTTGCGCGAAAACACCTTGAAACATGAAAAAGGTAGAAAGAAGAAGTACGGCTAAACTTTTCACGATAATTCGAGTTTTATTTGTTTTAAATAAGGTTCGAGTTGTTGTTGGCTAGGAACTTCAATCCAACAAATACCTTCAATACCTAAACGACACCAAACTTCAACGTAATAACCACAAAAAGAATACAAATGAACTTCGAAAGAACCGTAAAATCGTTTGGCTACCCACTCCCCTTTTTGCTTGAGAGTACGATATTTGCCTGTTAAAGATAGCTTGGAAAACTTCGCTTGTTCCACTAAAAAACGAATTTAATCAGCATTACTATAATGCAGAATAAAAACATAAAGATCGAAATTCGGTTAATGCCATGCATAAATCGTAAATTCAAACTTTCATTGTTTTTCGGCTTTCTAAATAACCGGGTGATATCTAAATAGCCTATTATTTTTCTGATTAACACCATTTTCTCTGTTTTAATTGACGAAAGTTACTGATAAATACATATGGATTTTAAAATTGTTTCAGACTATCGACCTACAGGTGACCAACCATCAGCCATTCAACAGCTGAGCGAAGGGGTAGACAATAGTATAGCTAACCAAGTTCTCTTAGGTGTAACGGGTTCTGGTAAAACGTTTACTATCGCTAATGTAGTTGAGAAAGTTCAACGTCCCACCTTGATTTTAAGCCATAACAAAACTTTAGCAGCTCAATTGTATGGCGAGTTTAAGCAGTTTTTTCCGGATAACGCGGTAGAGTATTTTGTTTCGTATTACGATTATTATCAGCCTGAAGCATACATACCAACTTCTGATACTTACATAGAAAAGGATCTTTCGATCAACGATGAAATTGAAAAACTGCGCCTTTCTACTACCTCTTCACTGCTTTCAGGTAGACGAGATGTATTGGTGGTAGCTTCGGTTTCTTGTATTTATGGTATTGGTAACCCAGCAGATTTCAACGAAAATGTAATTGAGGTAAAAGTAGGTGAAACCATTAACCGAAATCAATTACTCCACAGATTAGTAGATGCCCTATATTCAAGAACTACAGCCGATTTTCAACGCGGAACTTTTCGGGTAAAAGGCGATACCGTAGATGTGTATTTGGCCTATGCCGACCACGCTTTTCGGATTACTTTTTGGGACGATGATATTGAAAGCATCGAATCGATTGATCCAGTTTCTGGAACCCGAATTGATGATTTTCAAGGGGTGAGAATTTACCCCGCTAATATCTTTGTAACTACTAAAGAATCTACCAAACGGGCCACCTACGAAATTGGCGAAGACCTAGTAAAACAAGTAGATTATTTTAAAGAAGTGGGCAAACCGCTAGAGGCTAAACGGCTAGAAGAACGCACCAATTACGATTTAGAAATGATGCGTGAACTGGGTTATTGTAGCGGCATCGAAAATTATTCTCGCTATTTTGATAGAAGGAACCCAGGAGACAGACCCTTCTGTTTGCTCGATTATTTTCCAGATGATTTTCTCTTGGTGATAGACGAAAGTCACGTTACCATTCCTCAAATTAGAGCTATGTACGGTGGCGATAGAGCTCGTAAGCAAAACCTTGTAGAATACGGTTTTCGACTTCCGGCTGCACTCGATAATCGACCGTTAAAATTTGAAGAATTTGAAGGGATGCTCGGTCAGAGTATTTATGTAAGTGCTACGCCCGCAGAATTCGAACTAGCAAAATCTGAAGGTGTGATTGCTGAGCAAGTTATTCGCCCTACGGGTTTGTTAGATCCTATTATTGAAGTACGACCCGTTTCTAACCAAGTAGATGATTTACTAGAAGAAGTTAACCTTCGCATTGAACGGCAAGAACGGGTATTGGTCACAACTTTAACCAAACGTATGTCTGAAGAATTGGCCAAATACATGACTAAAATGGGCATTAAGTGTGCCTATATCCACTCGGATGTTGACACTTTAGAACGCGTTGAAATTATGCGCGATTTGCGTTTAGGTGTTTACGATGTTCTTATTGGAATCAACCTCTTACGAGAAGGATTGGATTTTCCAGAGGTTTCTTTGGTGGCCATCTTAGATGCAGATAAAGAAGGCTTTTTAAGAAGTGACACCAGTATGACCCAAACAGTAGGGCGTGCTGCAAGAAACGTAAATGGTATGGCCATTATGTATGCAGATAAAATCACTGCTTCGATGCAGCGCACTATTGACGAAACCAACCGCAGACGTGAAAAACAGCTTAAATACAACCAAGAACACGGCATTACCCCCACTCCTTTAAACAAATCGAAAGAGCAAATCATGGAGCAAACGGGCATTTCTGCAAGCATTCGCAAGAAAGAACAAAAAGCCTACATTCCGCCAGAAGAAACATCATTGGCTGCAGATCCAGTAATGGAATACATGAAGGAAGACCAGCTAGAAGCTATGAAAAAAGATGTTGAAAAAAGAATGCAAAAAGCTGCGCGCCAAATGGACTTTATTGAAGCTGCGCGTTTGAGAGACGAAATGTACCAAATCGAAGAACTTATCCAGAAAAAGAAATAGCTATGAAATCGTTTTTACTTCTTTTCATCTTCCTGTCTAGTTTGTTGGTTGTTAGCTGTAAAAATCAAGAAACAGCTCTAAATTCCCAGAAGGAACCAAAATCGGTTCCTACCGATACGCTAAGTTCTGACTATTATAAGGTTAGAGTTTTACAAGATGAAACGGCCAATCTTAACGCGGAAACCGATCGTTTTCAATTGGTGAAAATGGAAGAAAAAAATGGCTGGTTATTGCTAGAAGTCAATTATAGTGGCGGTTGTAGAGATCATGAATTTACGCTGATTCACCAAGGCGCGTACAAAGAGTCGATGCCGCCACAGTTAGATGTTTTGCTGGCGCACAACAGTAACGAAGACCACTGCAGGGCTTTTATTACTCAGAAATTGGCTATTCCATTAAAAGAACTGAAATATTCAGAAAACGATGGCGAGCTTATTCTCAATTTTAGGCAACTTAATATTTCGAGAAAAGTGAGCTATTGACCGCCCCAACGCTTGCGAATAAACCACTCTGTGGCCAGCAAGAAAACACATAAAAACATCAGCCATTTTAAAGAAATAATACTTTTAAATTGAGTTGATGTTTGCACTATTTGAGTGATATTTTGCTGATTTATTAAATCGGCCACCAGTTGGTCTATTTGGTTTAAGCGGTAAACTTGGCCACCGTTTCTTTGCGCTAATTCTTTCATCACCTTGGCATCATTGGGCAACGCTGCTGTTTCTAGCGATAATTCTTTCACAAATAGTTCGCCCGAAACGGAAAGTTTTTCATCTGATTCGTTAGCGTAAACTTCGTAGCTATAATTACCAGGTTCAAGCATCCCTAACGTTAAAAAATATTGATCTCCTCCAGGTGTGAATTCGTAGATGAATTCTTTTTGATCTTCGTTAATCAGCTTTAACCGCACTGTTTCTGTTGTAATTAGCGCGTACGATTTATTGTACAATTCTGCCGATAGTTTTACCGATTCGTTTTCCCAATAGGCGTTTTTCACCTCTACTTTTAATCGGTTTTTGTCTTCTTTCAACACCAAATATTGAGCAATTGCCACCAGTAATTCTTCTGTTGCTTTTTGCTCTTTTCTCAACGATGCTTCGTACATATTCCATCGCCACAAACCATTGGCAAAAAACCATGCTTTGCGCTTATCTTTTTCACCAAATGCCAGTAACGGAATTCCAGAATTGAGGTTCCCCATTCGTTGATTAAAAAGAGGAGTTAATTTCTCGTTGAATCCAAACTCGCCAAACGGTGCGGTTAACGGTGGGAACCGATTAAACGCTGAAAAATCATCTGACTTTAGTTGAAATAGACCAAAGTCTTGAACAGGAAAAGTACCTACTTGATTAGAGGCGTTTTTATTCGCCAACACCTGCAAATTCTTCGAAACCTTATTGAGTTCTTGCCAGTTGGTAGGAGCCCCGAGAACAAAAAGAGCCGGAATTTCACTTTTCTCTAATTGCTCAAATAAAGTTCCATCACTGTTAGGAAGATTATGAGAAATAATCAAATTATAAGCATCAAAACTTCCCGTAAAATCTTTTGATAACGCAGTTTCTACCACGTATTGCTTCTTGGCTTCTAATGCTGATTTAATGGTAAAAATATCTGGATGCGGAGCTGCAGCAAGAAGAAGAACCTTGCTCTGATTATCGACCACATCGATAAAAGAAACCAACGTATTGTTGTCTGTATTCTCTTCTTGAAAATCGCTTTTCACCTGAACTTCAATCTTTTGAAGTCCGCTACCTTTTGCTTCTAAAAACAGCTCTTTAGATAGAAAATCGGTTTTTTCATCAAATTTCAGGTTTTCGGTATGAACAATAGAATCGTTCATCAACACTTTTAACTCTACTGTAGATTGGGTTAAAAATCGGGTTCCTACCGAAAGTGAAAGAGCAAACTGGTTGCCGGTAAATACAATTTCGTTGTGTTGAGCCGCTTGAAGGTAAACATCTTTTGTAGGAACCGTATCTTCTACTAAAACTGAATGCACAAAACTACCGAGCGATGGCGAGGCATACAGCGGGTTTACACCTTTGTTAAATGCTCCATCTGAAAGTATTACGGTTCCTGCCAATAACGAAGGATTATAGGTAGATTCTATAAAATTGAACAACGGCTCAAAGTTAGTAACCTCCTGATTTCCTAGCCATTGCAATTCGCCCAAAGAGCCCGCTTGATTAGCAAATTGAACATATTGAACATCGTATTTTTGGGTAAGCTCTTTTTCTACACGTTGAAAATCTGAAAAAGCTTGCTGAATCAACAACGAGTCTTTGTGATTTTTTAGGCTCTTCGATTGATCGAAAGCTATGGCTAAGATGGGTTTTTGAAAATTTTGTTCAATGGTTTTCAGTAACGGATTGAACAACAAAACCAGCAAAATAAAAACGCTGGTGAACCGCAGAATGGCGGTGAATTTTAAGCGAGGAGAAGCTTGGAAAAAGGCTTTATTTCCTTTCAACCAAAAAAAAGTGTACAGCCCAGAAAGAGCTGCACACACACTATAAATTACATAAGGAGATAACGCTAAATTCTGCATGAATTAAGTTAACATTCCTCCGTCTACGTTGATCACTTGACCGGTGATGTATTTCGACATATCTGAAGCTAAAAATAAGCAACAGTTGGCAACATCTTCAGGGGTTCCGCCTCTTTTAAGCGGAATGGCATCTCTCCAACCTTGAACTGTTTTTTCGTCTAAAGCGTCTGTCATTTCAGTTTCGATAAATCCTGGAGCAATCGCGTTTGAGCGGATGTTTCTTGAACCTAACTCTAGCGCTACCGATTTAGAAAAACCAATTAAGCCCGCTTTAGAAGCAGCATAATTCGCTTGTCCGCCATTCCCTTTCACACCAACAACAGAGCTCATGTTAATGATAGAACCGCTTTTTTGTTTCAGCATAGTACGCTGTACAGCTTTTACCATGTTGAATGCACTTTTCAAGTTGGTTTGAATGACTTCGTCCCAATTTTCTTCAGACATTCTCATCAATAAACCATCGCGAGTAATACCAGCGTTATTTACTAAAATATCTATGCTTCCGAACTCTTTAGCTACATCTGCAGCCATTTCTTGAGCTGGATCATATTCTGCAGCGTTAAATTTGTATCCTTTTGCTTTAACGCCATAACTTTCTAACTCCTCTTCTAGTTTCTTCGCTCTTTCGTCTGAAGAAACGTAGGTAAAAGCCACATTGGCTCCATTTTCTGCATAAAGTTTAGCAATACCATAGCCAATACCTCTTGTTGCACCGGTTACTATGGCTGTTTTACCTTTTAACATAGTCATGTTATTGTAGTTTGATTTTTTCAAAGATAGAATTTCACACTTGATAATTTCATCAATAAAAAAGGGAGATCAAACGACCTCCCTTTTTACTCTTAATGAGTTTACGCGTTTTTAACGTAAAGTCACTTTATGAATTGATGATTTTGTTTCTGTTGTTAGTTTCACAAAATAAACTCCTTTAGCTTGCCCGGTTAAATCTAACTGATAAGCTCTGCCGTTTACTGCTTGGTTAAATTGCTGTTGCAAAACTTGTTGTCCTTGAACATTTACTACTTCTACTTTTACGTTTTCACCTTTTAAATCAGAGAATTCTACGTAAACAAGACCAGCTGTTGGGTTCGGATAATAACGAACATCCATGGTATTGGCCATTTCATTCGTTCCTAACACCGCATTAATGTTAATTGTGTCTGTATTGGTACAACCGTTTGCATCTACCACTTCAACAACAAAAGTGGTATCGCCTTCGATTACCCACGAGAAAGTTTGCCAAATGTGATCCATATCGTTGTTCCACATGTAGTTAACGAAAGAACCTGCATCTAGGGTGAGAACTGTTCCAGCTCCTAAAGTTTGATCTGGTCCCAAGTCTACAGTTGGCAATGGATTTACCGCATCAATTACAGTTGTTAATACTTCTGTACAGCCGTTGGCATCAGTAATTGTAACCGTGTAGGAACCGTTGGCCACATTTTCGATGGTACTATCAGTTGATCCGTCAGACCAATTATAGGTGTAAGAAGGCGTTCCGCCAAAAGCTTCAACTGAAATCATACCTGTTTCATCTCCTTCACAGCGAACATCCTCTTGATCTACCACATTGGCTACCAAACTAATGGGTTCATCGATAATGGTTTCTGCCACTACTGTACAATTGCTATCGTCTGTGATGGTAACCATGTACGTGCCTGCCGCTAAACCTGTTTCAGTAGCATTGGTTCCACCACTGCTCCAAGCATAAGTATAGGGTGAATTTCCTCCTGTTGCCGTAACTGCTGCTGAACCTGAGTTGTCTCCATTACAGTCTAAATCGGTTCCTACTACAGAAGACTGAAGTTGCGCTGGTTCTGTTAGCGTGATGGTATCATAATCTAAACAGTTGTTTAAGTCAGAAACAATCACCGTATAGGTTCCTACTGCTAAACTGGTAACCATAGAATCTTGACTTCCCGTAGACCAATTGTAGTTATACGCGTAATTGTTTTCAACGATTTTTAAGTATAAAATGGGGCGAACCATGCTTACGCCATCAAATGATTCATTAGCACAAGGATCTCCGTAATAGTTAGGTGAAGACCCGTAAGCTGTAAAATAATCGGGAGTATTCATTGCTGTTACCGAACTACTCATTGGGTTGATTACTTGATCGTTGTTAAAGCACGTTTGTACAATAACGTCAGACGTTCCATCCCAAATAAATGGAGTAATTTCAAATACATTCCATCCAGCTTGCGCTACATAATCGCCAGAGTAAACGTTGGTAAATCCTGTTTCCCAACCAGGGTTAGTAGCTCCCATAGAAAAGTTGGTTGCCCCTGTGTTTAGTTTCAAAGCAATTTTGAAATCATGAAGCGTATCAGGACTTGGAGAAACCACTTCGAAACCTAAGCTTCTAATTTCACCAGCCACGAAACCAGCTGCTTGTAATTCAACTGCTGGATAAACAAACTGGTTTTTATTGTCCTCGATATCAGACCCCATTGGAGTTTCTTCATTCGTAGTAGTTACTACGGTTACAGCATCTGTAATTACAGAATCTATATAGGTCGGTAATTGAGTTCCGCCAACCGTTGACACAGCAATGATACCTGAGTTATTCTCGAAGCAGCTCAAGTTGGTAACTTGATCTTGAGTAATTATCATTTCACTTGGTCCTTCGATTGTATCCGGTGCTGCTACAAAAACACATCCGTTCGCATCCGTAACCGTTACTTGATAAATACCGGCAAAAACATTGTCTAAATCTTGAACAGTATCACCATTCGACCAATCGTATTCGTAAGGTTGGGTACCTCCTGTAATAGTTTGGTTGATGAATCCGTAAGTTCCTTCATCATTTTCATTACACAACGCATCTGTAACGATTACTGTGTTGGCCAATGAATTTGGTTGCCCAACTGTGATAGTTGGTTGAAATTCGCAGTTATTATTATCGGTTACCGTAACGGTATAACTTCCAGCTGGAATTGAACTCTCTGTTACTGATGTTCCCGGACCTGTAGTTCCTGAGAGTGTACTTGGCCAAGTATAAGTATAATCTGGATTTGCGCCTCCATTAAAGGTCAAAGTTGCAGAACCATCTGATAGTCCGTTACAACTTGGTTGAACAACAGAAGAACTTGTTGAAAGCGCTGTTGGTTCATTCACCGTAAATGATTCTGTTATAGAGCACTCGCCTGTTCCATCGGTTACTGTTACAGTGTAAGTACCTACAGCCAAACCGTTTATAGTCGATGTTGTTCCTGTACCTGCAGTTGAGCCGTTTGACCACGCGTAAGAATAAGGAGGCGGAGATGCTGCTCCACCAGCTGATACTGTAGTGGTAATTGAAATCTCACCATCACCTGTAAATCCTATAGCTGAAGAATGACAGCTTTCATCCACTATTGTTGCGGTATTGGTTAATCCTGCTTCTGCAACATAAACAGTTACTGATTGGCAATTGGTGCTTGAAACACCATTATCGACATTCTTCACATAATAAGTAGTTGTATCTGTTGGACTTACTGTTAACGGATTTCCCGTCCCAACAAAAGTTCCACCACAAGAACCAGAGTACCAATCTGCAGTACCCGTTATTCCGGTAGCAGATAAATCTACGCTAGTACCTTGACAAATAGTAGAATCAGAAACACTCGCTGCTGTTGGATTTGGTGGTGGAGGAGCAAGGCAAGTTATGCTTGTTATAACACAACCTGGTGTTAATCCACAAGAAGAATTGCCAAACCAATGTACTCTGAAAGTACCCGAACTTGGTGCAATAAACGAATGTGGAGTCATTCCAGAATTCACAACATTACCAGCAGGGTCTGTGATTGTTGCAAAAACACTAACATTTGCATTCAACACATATTCTCGACCAACAACTACTCCCGTAATTGGATCATAATCATTCTGAATGTTACATGTTGAGATTGAATTTGTGTTGCCCGGACTAGGGGCATTCACCGTTACGTATTGATAGGTAGCAATACATTGGGAATAGGTTATCTCTCCTATTAATACAAAGATTAATACGAGAAGTAGTGAGTGGAGTTTTCTCATAAATTTAGGTTTTAGTGTAAAAATCAATGGCGAATATAGTGAATTATCTTTCTTATTTCTTATATGATTTGGAGTAAAAACGTAAATAGGATGAGTTTGAGCTAAAATGATGCATAAAAAAAGGGAGACCTTTCGGTCTCCCTTTTACTGCGGTTTATTTACTTCTACTATTCTAACGCAGGGTCACTTTATGGATTGATGATTTATTATCTGTTCTTAGTTTAACAAAGTATACGCCTTTGGCTTGCCCGGTTAAATCTAACTGATAAGCTCTGCCGTTTACTGCTTGGTTAAATTGTTCT
>JBLWWK010000009.1:0-115014 GCA_048267965.1 Salibacteraceae bacterium | reverse complement strand
CTAATGCCGTTTGCGAGTTCGGGTGAGGTAGTGGAGCGAACGCCAGTAGTTCAACAAAATCTAATACGCAGCCTTGAACTTTTGTTCCCTCCCACCAGCTGGCCCAATAGCTCCCCAAGCTATTGCCCTGGTTCAAGCCAAAAGAAATTAAGAAAAACTTCTTAGCTATTTCCACCGCACTAGCTGGCTCAATAGCTCCCCAAGCTATTGCCCTGAATCAAGAGAAAAATCACTTTTTCTATCCATTAGAAAACAAAAAAGCCTTGCTATGTTTTAGCAAGGCTTACAATCGGTTCCTACCGAAAAAATAGAAAACAATGAATTAAGCGTAAATCGACTCACGTTGCTCTTGCACACGCGCATCGTTTACATAATCATCGTAGGTCATTAATTTATCGATACAGCCATTGGGTGTAATTTCAATAATTCTATTCGCTACTGTTTGAGTGAAAGCGTGGTCATGAGACGTAAACAATACCGTGCCCTTAAAGTCTGCTAATGCATTGTTAAAAGCCTGAATCGACTCCAAATCTAGGTGATTGGTAGGCTCGTCTAGCATTAACACATTGGCTTCTTGAAGCATCATGCGTGAGGTCATACAACGTACTTTTTCACCTCCAGAAAGCACATTTACTTGCTTTAAAATCTCTTCTCCGCTAAACAACATTTTTCCCAAGAAACCTCGAATAAAAACATCGTCAGCTTCTGGATTATCGGTAAACTGGCGCAACCAATCTACCAAGTTTAATTTCGACTCGAAAAATTTATCGTTGTTGTTGGGTAGGTAAGCGGTAGTAATGGTTTGACCAAAACTAAACTCACCGCTATCGGCTTGCATATTGCCATTTAAAATTTCGAAAAAGGCCGTCACTGCCAAGCTATTTCTACCAATTACAGCAATTTTATCGCCTTTGTTTACATTGATGTTTACATCTTTAAAAAGCGGCTCGCCATCTAACGATTTAGCTAAGCCTTCGATGTTTAGAATTTGATTTCCTGCTTCTCTACCTTGCTCAAAAATAATGGCCGGATATTTACGAGTAGAAGGTTCTATATCGTCAAAATTGATTTTCTCTAACAATTTTTTACGACTCGTTGCTTGCTTACTCTTCGAAGCATTAGCACTAAATCGTTGAATAAATTCTTGTAGCTCTTTTTTCTTGTCTTCAGCCTTTTTATTGGCTTGCTGACGTTGACGCAGTGCTAATTGGCTCGACTCGTACCAGAATGTATAGTTACCGGTAAATAGCTTGATTTTACTGAAATCGATATCGGCAATGTGGGTACAAACCGTATCTAAAAAGTGACGATCGTGAGAAACTACAATCACCGTGTTTTTAAAGTCTAACAAGAAATCTTCTAACCAGGTAATGGTTTGCAAATCAAGGTCGTTGGTAGGCTCATCGAGTACCAAAATATCTGGATTACCGAAAAGTGCTTGCGCCAATAACACACGAACTCTTTGGCTACCATCTAAATCTTGCACTAATTTATAGTGATCATCTTCTTTAATTCCCAAACCGCTTAAAAGAGCCGCAGCATCTGGCTCAGCATTCCAGCCATCCATTTCAGCAAATTGCGCTTCTAACTCAGAAGCCTTCATACCATCTTCGTCAGAAAAATCAGGTTTAGCATAAATGGCATCTTTTTCTTTCATGATGCGGTACAACTCTTGGTGCCCCATCATTACAGTATCGAGTGCGGTATTTTCGTTAAAAGCATTGTGATCTTGCTTTAAAACCGCCAATCTTTTCCCTGGCTCAATCGCAATGTGACCACCTGTTGGATCTTGCTCGCCCGTTAAAATTTTCAGAAAAGTAGACTTCCCGGCTCCATTTGCACCAATTACACCATAGCAATTTCCATCGGTGAATTTGATGTTTACTTCATCGAATAAAACGCGTTTTCCAAATTGTAATGAGAGATTGTTTGCTGCTATCATACTACCTAATTTTCAGGCTGCAAAAGTACTTTTTTTATTTACCGAACAATCTGTTTTTCGAATCGATTGTGTCTTAACCCAGAAAATGCATTGTATTTACCGTTTTCACTAAATTATCCAGTAAAAATGCTGTATTTTCATCGGTAGGAACCCGATCTTAACAAGAATCGAAATCGCGTTCGTACCGTTAACCACTTCCATTTTAACACACCCTCTGTGGATTTTTTATCCCCCTCGCATCGAAGTAAAAAATAGTATTCATGTGGTCGAATTTTCTCTTTGTTTCTTTGGTAAAGTACGGGCTCATTTTCTTTTTCGGAATAATTCACCTTTACTCAGTCCATGCACAATCTAACCCACCAACAGAAGTTAAAACGCTCAATCAACTTCTTGAGCAGCACCACATTGATAAATTACCGAACGACTTAAATTTGATTATTGAGTCGAAATCTAACGGATCTACAACGGTAAAATCACCCGAAGGAAAAGTGATTGCGAGCAACCAATTCGGGTATTCGGTATTTTACAACAACGAGCATTTACGCAATTACAACCAGCCCAATTTTTATGGTACTTGTATTATTGAAATTAATCCTTACGAGTATCGTGCGTTCCCTACACCGCTAGTTCAGGTTTACGAAGGGATTAGAAACCAGCATTTCAAGTGGGAGAGAGGCGCTGGCCTGCCCACAGTTAGGTATAGAAAAAGTGAATTTTCACCCATTGGAATTACCAATTCTCGCCAAAAACGGTTCCTACTGGAACCTGAATACACCAATATTTCACGGCTTTTTCAAGATAAAAGTGACCACCCCTTTGTTTACCGATTAGAAAAAGAGGGCAAAGTGGGGTTGGCCTTTGAAAATGGTAAACTCATTTTACCAGCAGAATACGATGACATCTCTTATCAACTGATTTTTCAAGAATACCGATTGTTTAAAAATCAAAAAGGTGTGGGCTTGGTAACCTCTTCGGGTGCTAAAAAACTGTGGGGCATTTACTCATCGGTAGATGTATTAAAAACCGATGGATCCATCTATGTGCAAAATTTTGTGGTGAAAAAAGACAAAAAATGGGGGCTGTTAGACTCGGCTCTTCGGGTTCGAATTCCGGTTGAATTTGATTCCATTTGTTTTGAAAAGCGTTTAATTTACGATAGCCCAGAAGTTTTTGAAGATGGCGAGCAATTGCTTTACCGAGTATATAAGGGAAGCAATTACGGATTGTACAACGGGTATTTCGAGTTGATTATTCCACCGAACTACCAAGAAGTTATGCTTTTAGGTCAAGGTTTGTATCTGGCCAAAGACAGCACGCACACGACTATTTACACCCTAAAAGGAGAGGTGATTCTTTCTGAGCCTATTGAAAAAATGGATGCTTTTCCCACCTTGAAAAACAACCATAAACAAGCGTTTTATTTGTTTAAAATGCAAGGTGATTCATCTCAATTACAGTGGTTTAATCAAAAAGGCGAATGGGTTAAATCATTGCCTTATTCAGACTTTAAAGCGCGCAATAACGGCTCGTTGTATTCTTTCTATCAATATATTTTGGTTCAGCAAGATTCGCTTTGGGGCGCAATAGATCGAGAAGGGAACGAAATATTACCGCCTGTTTACGATTCTCTACACTATTTTAACCCAGGTTATTATTTAGGTCAACAGTTTATTCAGCTGGTTTCTAAGAGTAAAAAAGGACTCATTACTATTACTGGTGATGTGATTTTGCCTCCCGTTTACGATCACATTTCTATGTATTATGCGCAAAGTATGCAATTGATTGAAGTAGTAAAAGAGGGCAAAAAAGGCCTGGTTACTGTGAAGGGAGAAGTAGTGGTTCCTACCGAATTTGAGTTTATCGATAAAAAGAAATACGGTCGTTGTATTGTGGTGCAAAAAAATGATTTGTTTGGTGCTTATTCTACGGAAGGAGTCGCTCTAGTACCTCCTCAATACAATTTTTGGCAACCGCGGTATTTACGAAGTTTGAGCACGTTGCAACTCGAATTTTTTAACGATAAAACTCAACAAGAAGTTTTAATTGTGGAATGTGTAGAAAGTTTGAATCGTACTAACAAACAATAATCGAAAGGGTATGAGTTTTCCAAAACCGAAACACTGTGAACAGAATTGGCTCGATATGAAACCCACAACTAACGGCAGGTTGTGTGGAGAATGCCAAAAGAACATTGTTGATTTTTCGAAGAAAAGTTGGAAAGAAATTGAAGCCATTCAACGGGCCAATGATTATTCAGTTTGCGGCATGTATTCTAATCAACAATTAAAACATTGGGGACAAGAACCGCCAGAAATATCGCTTAAAAAAACGGCTGCCGCAGCTGCTTTAGTTGCAGGTTTATCCGTAGGGAATATCTCTGCTCAAGAGGTCGTTTCTCCAGATTCGGTTACTCTTACAACATCAATAAAGGGTCAAATTTCTTGTCGAGGAGTTAATGGTGACATCGATACGCTTAGCTTTGCTTCTGTATTTCTTAAAAAATCGAAAGTTGGCGTTGTTGCAGACGAAAATGGTTTTTTTGAACTCGATTTAACAGCACATTTAGATTCTACAGATTCGGCAACTGTTGTGTTTTCGTACTTAGGATACGGCTCGCTAGAATACACCATCGGTAAAGGGCAACAGCTTGAAATTCAACCTCAATTACAGCAAAAGAATGTAAAATATTCAACGTTTTATGTGAAAAAACCCACTCCAATTCAATCGATTACTGGAAAGGTAAAACGGTGGTGGAGAAAAGAGGACTAGTGGTTATTTATGATGCAAAATGCCTTTGTTTGTTGAATGCTAAAGAAAAAGCGAAAAAAAGTTACTCATCTGTTGCGGGTGCTACAAATTTCAACTTGCCTGGCAAACACTTAACTTGCACCTGGTTTACTTCCCCAATGTATTCGCCATCTATCTGAAAAGGAACTTTCTCGTTGAGCGAAATTGTCGCTTCTTGGGCGGTAAAAAAATCGATGTATTCTTTGTTGTAATCAGCGCTATCGGTTAAAATCGACAACATAGAAGTAAAAATCGTGTTCCAACCTAAATCTTTAACCACCACCAATTCGAAAGACCCATCGGTTAAGCTGCCATTGGGGTTAATTACTGCGCCTGTACCGTAGCGTGTGGCATTCGCAATGGCCAACATGCATGTAGTTAGCTGGTGTTTTTCACCAGAAATCTCGATGGTAGATTCAAAAAATTCACGGTTTACTACCTGCAGGATCGCGTTTTTCGCATATCCTGAAAACCCTCTCGAATCTTCTTGCTCGAAGTCTTTAATTAAACGAGCATTTAAACCAAAATCAGCCAAATGAAGCATTACTTGCTCGTTGAGCGTAACCACATCTAATTTTTTCAATTTTCCGTCTAAAATTCCATTTAACAATGCAAAAACTTGATTTCGAGTCACAAAGTCGAAAGAATCGCTAATGCTTTCAATGTTTAACTCGCGCGCCATTCCGTTAGCAGAACCTGCCGGAATTAAACCAACAAAAACTTCGGTTTCTAATGCGGCTTCAGCTACTAACTTGAGTGTACCATCTCCGCCTACAGCTACCACTAAAATCTGTGTAGAAAATTCCTCAATTTTGGCTACTAATTTTTTGAAATCGTTTTCACCTGTTGTGAAGAAAAAAGAAGAATTAATCTGATTCTGATCAGACCATTCTTCGATTACGCCTTGCATAAACGACTTATCAATTCCGCCAGAAATGGGGTTAATCACAAATAAAAAAGAAGCTGTTCGCTGATTTAGCATCTACTTTGTATGTTTAGTAAAATTATGGAAGCAATCGTTCTACATCGTGGGTTCGGCAATAAAGATAAAGTAATTGTTAGCGGACACGTATTTGAGAGGTATCCTTCTTTAAAAGTGAACAAACGGCAGTCGGTTTTCTCTACTATTATTAGCAACCTGAGAAGATATATCAATTCGCCTGCAAAGCATGTTTTGGTAGAAATTGAACTCAATAATGGCCAACATTCTGTAAAAACCGATGAAAATGGTTTTTTTAAAGCAGAAATTGCTACTCACCATGCTACGGATGGTTGGCATTGGTATAGAGCTCGTGTTCCTACCAAAAACCTAGAAGAGCAGGCTCAATACCGAATTTGTGATTCTTCTTCTACGGGAGTTATCTCAGATATAGACGATACTTTGTTGGTTTCTCACAGCAGCATAGATTGGCGTAAATTATTCACCTATCTCAGTAAAAATACCGAAAAACGTAAGCCAACCGCAGCGGTAAACAACATTATTAACGGCTTATCAAAATTCAATAACGGGGAAGGAACCACTGATTATTTCTATGTATCGAACAGTGAGTGGAACCTTTACGAATTTCTAATGGCCTTTTTCGATTTACATGAAATTCCGAAAGGAGTTTACTTATTGAATTCGATTATTCATCATCCATTCGATTTTTTACAACGGCAAGGCAAATCGGAGGTAGAAGGGCATAAAATGAAGTCGATTAAAAGCATTTTTAGCGAATTCCCCGCCAAGCAATTTGTGTTAATTGGCGATACCGGTCAACATGATATTCAAGTTTTTCAACACCTAATAGAAGGGAAAGCCCCGCCTGTGAAAGCTGTTTTTCTGCGAGAAATTAAAGAAAAACACAACCGTAAATACCAAGAACTTGCTCAACTTTGCGCCTCAAAAAACATTGAATTCGAAGTATTTGATGAGTAAATGCATAACAACAACTTCTCGGTTAATTTTAAGAGAATTATCGGTAAAAGATGCAGAAAGCTTTTTCTTATTAAACCAAAACCCAAATGTGATACGGTACACAGGAGATTCGGCTTTTACTTCTTTAGAAGCGGCCGAGCAATTTTTACAGAATTACTCAGATTACCAACGTAACGGAATGGGAAGGTGGGCTGTAGTTTTAAAAGAAAGCAATGAATTTATAGGTTGGTGCGGATTAAAACTTCATGCAGATCAAACCGTAGATATCGGCTTCCGATTTTTTGAACAGCAATGGGGAAAAGGTTACGCCACAGAATCTGCCCAAGCTGCCTTTCAATACGGATTTGAACAGCTTCATCTTCGTGAAATAATAGGAAGAGCTGCCCGCGAAAATCTCGCTTCGGTACGTGTTTTAGAAAAACTCAACATGCAGTATTGGAAAACCGACTCTTGCGATGGCATAGAAGACTGTGTTTATTATCGAATTACGGATGCTCAGTTTTCAGAATCTGAAAGAATCAAAAACGCGAAAAGTTCAAACTGACTTTTTGAACTGGAAAATAACTGTTGAACTTCTCTTTTTTAAGCTGAGCTTGCTGAGCAAAAAGGATTTTCTTCATCTTTTTGGAGATTTTTATTGCAAATCATCTAAAAAAGGAAAAAATAAAATAGCGACCAAAATCGTGCTCCTACCGTTATTAAAAGAGTTGGCTGAAATATTGGCCATTGTACTGATAAACAGCTCCGTTGGCAGCTCCTAAAAACATTTCACCGTTAGGCGATTGATAAAGCGTTCGAATAAAAAGTTGGGGCACATTCTGATCTACCACCTGATGATACACCGAATCGCCATCGTATATCCAAATACCGGTATCTCTATCGGCTAGCCAAATATTGCCTTTAGTATCTTCGGCCAAGCTAAAAACATGTTGTACCGTTCCAGCAGGCGAAATAGTTGTTCCGTTCAGCGCCTGAGAAGTGTCAATTAAGCCGTTTTTTTTCGAGAAATTAAATACCGTTCCGTTCTCAGACAAAAGCACACCAATGCCGTTGTTACCCACCCACAAACGACCTTGAGAATCTTCTAAAATGCTTCTCACATGAAGAATTCCGCTTTCTTGGGTATAACCCAACGTTTGGTCGTTCACCAACGAAATTTCATTATTTCCCCAACCAAAATAACCCGCATACGTGGCCGCCCAGACGTTGCCCGTAGCGCCAACGGATAAATCAGTAGTGAAATAGACATTGTTTTCGACACGCCCTAAATTCTGAAATGCCAAAAAATCGACTCGATTGTTACGAACGCGGTAAACGCCTTCTTGATTTCCGGCTGTGAACCACAAATCACCTTTGGCATTTTGCCATTGCGGAGAAGTACTTCTGGTGGCGATTACCGATTCAAAATGCTCGTTTTGTAACCGATAAATACCATTGGCTGTAGCTAACCAAATTATGCCTTTTTCATCTTCTTGAATCGATCGAATTTGTAAATCGTTTAAACCTTGCTCTGTTCGGTAATAGGTAAACTTTTGACCATCAAATTGGGCCAATCCTTCTTGCTGGCTACCGATCCACAAATTGTTTTGGCTGTCTTTAAACAACGCACTAATCATAGAAGTAAACCGCAAACTGTCCTTTACAACTCTTGGCGCAGTTAGTTCGGGTGAACCAGCTGACTGAGCGCTGTTTTGGGTACACGAGAAGAGTGAAAAAATAGCAGCAATAGCTACCGAAAAAAGGCGCTTTTTAGAAGTAAATTTTCTCATTACGTATCTCTATCGGTAGGAACCATTTATCGATTCGGTTCGTGTTCTTTAAAATTGAGTTGTAAGCCGTTTCTCTCGGCTTTCTTGTCTAAATTGATACCAATGGACAAGCCAATTACCATACCCAACGGAATACCAATAGCGAAGTATGCCGCATTGCCAGAGATTGACATCCAAGTGGCGCCAAAAGGAACCCCAAAGAGAGAGATTCCTAATGCCATCCACAAGTTTTTATAGTGATCGATGGGAACTAATTTCAAATCTTTCACTACCCATTTCTTAATTCGATGAAAGCTATACCTCAGTTCTTTTCGCACCTTTTTTTCGTTGCCTTCGAAAGAGGTAAACCGATTTAACTCTTGATTAATTTTCTGCTGAACTTCCTCAGGAATTTCTACTTCATGGCTATTTAACGCCACTAAATATCCATTAATCTTATTGTATAATTGATGTGTTTTATCGTGGGTATAGCTTTTGTCTTCTATTAGTTCATTGATCATAAACAGGTTGGTCTTAATCTTTGGTATTCTCTATTTCTACCGATAAGGTATTATCGTCAATTATACGCTCAATCAACAATCTTCTCGGGTCAATAGCTGCTTTAGCAGGAATCGAATCGGTAACTAAGGTTATTTCTTGAACACCGCTTTTTAGCTGCACCCGTTGGTAAGAAAGCAATTCACTTTCGTCTTGATTTTTGTAAAACCCAAGGTCAACCCAATCGTTCATGGGTATTTCCGTTTCGTTTCCGAGAGTATCCGCTCTTAACTTCTTGGCGTCTACGGTAAAGGTAGTTTCAAATTGGGTTCCTACCGGAATTGTTTTCACCTCTTTTAAACGCAAATCGTAGAGCGTGATGTTCATAATCATGTCGTCTACTAAGTATTTCAACGAATCGGGCACTTTCGGGTTCAAATGTTCTAAAAAATCGAGAGAAGTAGGATACGGTGGTTCAGCATAGCGAAACTCTTGCAAGAAATCTCGCAAGGCGGCATTCAATGAATCTTCGCCAATGTAATCTTGTAACGCATACAGCACAACTGCGCCTTTTCCGTAATGAATGTACGATTGGTTTTCTACTTTGTACAAAGGCAATTCTTTTACTCGCTCACCGCTACGGCCATTGAGGTAACGATCAAAATCGTATTTTAAGAATTTTTTCATGCGCAAATCATCATCGTTCACATCTTCTTTCATCACCATGAGAGAAGAGTATTCTGAAAAGCTCTCTGTTAAGAAAGTTCCGCCCTGAACTTTAGCAGGAATCTCTTGATGCGCCCACCATTGATGCGCCATTTCGTGGGCAATTACTGCATCAATTACATTGTTTTCGGTCTCGTCAGATAAATCGGCAATAAACCCAAACGACTCTGAATACGGCATAGTTCCCGGAAACGCTTGAGCAAAAGTCGAATAACGAGGAAACTCAATAATTCGAGCTTGCTTGTGGTAATAAGGCCCAAAGTGTTTTTCGTAATATCCAATTGATCTTTTAACAGCATCAATCATCATATCGATGTTGTAGTTATGCTCCGGATGGTAATAAATCTCTACATCAACTCCGTTAAATTTCTCACGCGCCACTTCGTAACGAGCACTCATAAAAGAGTAAAAATTTTGCGAAGGATGATCTACTTTGTAATGGTAATAATTACGGTTATTTTCTGTCCATTCTTTCACGAGCGAACCCGGTGCAATGGCAATTTGATCATCACTTGTTGAAATATACGTTTCAACATTTACCCAATCTGAACTTCCATCGCTCAGGTAATTTACCATGCATTTTTCACCACAAGGGCTTTCTAAGGTAGGAACCCGCTCTTTCTCCGCAAGGCCATATTCACGTCTGGTAAACTTATCAGACAATTCGTAAGCTTCGCTGTAACCTAACGATGGAAGAGCCGATGCGTTATTAAAGAAAGTACCATTTTTAACGATGCTCGTGTTCCCTCTACCATTTGTAAAACCGCGAGTAATGTACTCAGTGGTAATTTCCATCTTTAAGCTTTGGTTCGGCAAAAGGGGAGAAGCTAACTGAAAAATTTGATACCCTAAATCTTCATCGTTAAGCACCCTTACCGCAGAGGGTATGGTAATGGTAGGATCCCATTCATCATTCACTACAAAATGAATACTATCGATGGGCATAGACGTTTTATTCTTCACTACCATATTGGCTTTTACATTAACATCTCGCTGATTGGGAAAAATATCGATGGTATATTCAATATCTGTAATGGTGGGTAAAGGCACATTTTCATATTTCTTGTAGGTTTTCTCGTAATTAGCGCGAGAAAGTTCTATTTCGTCAGACGAGTAAATCTCATTCAGCATGGTAGTATTGTAAAAGATAAAGCTGGCTACCAATAACCAAACAACACCAAAACCAATAGTGACCGTCCACGTTGTTTTGGTCATCGTATTCAACGAAACTTTAACTCTTTCTGCAAAAGAGGTGGTGTAAGTTCTAGAATAATAAATTCCCGCTTTAATGAGCATTATTATTCCTAAAAGCACCCAATAAATATTGAACCAAATTGCCCCTGTTAAACCAGGACCAAATCCGTTCATATCTGAGTAAGAAATAGATGGCGAACTTCCTAAAATTAACATTCTAGAAGGGATATCGAACACATTGGTAACGAGTATATTCCACATAAAAACCAAAAGAATAGAAATAAAATAGGCTACGTATTTATTCTTTGCCAGTGTTTGAATGAGCACAAATAAGCACGAGTAAAACAAGATAGAAGGGAAGGTGTCTACAAAGAAATCGACTAGATAAACATGCATATCTATGTTGGTATACCCCCTCAATAATTGAGAGAAAACACCTATAATCACAAAAAATGCTTGAATCAACGTAGCAATAGAAAGCAAAGACAGCATTCTACCTACCATAGAAAGAATAGAAGAATGAGGAGTAGCGTGAATAACTTCGTGAATGTTCACTTCCCGATCTCGCCAGATAAGCTCCCCAGAAAAGAAAACCACAATAATAATGAGGAAAATACCCGTTCCACTTGATATGTCTCCTAGCACTTTGTAGGTTACTGGATATGATTTGAGGCCAAAGTACTCGTAGCCTTGCCATACATTAATAACCAGTAGAATAAACGCGAAGAGCAACAAAATCTTAAACACCGTACTCTTGAGAATGTTCAGCGTATTTATTTTGTAAACACTCATTAACTGCTGAAAACCAAGTGAAGCTGAAAAATGGGGCGACCATCTTTTAAAAACTCCGTATTGCTCTTTACGCTCAACAGTCGATTCTGCTTTTTTCGATGCTTTTTTCGCTTTTGTAGAAGATTTAAAAGAAAAAAATTGGTAGCTCACAACAGAGATCACCAACCCAACAGCTATCCACAGCAAACGATTGTAAGCAATTAACCCCGTTAAGGGAGGAGCCAGGGTATTTTGCTCAGCTGGGGTCCAATACTTTGTGTAAATGCTAAAGGCGCCAATTCCGAATACATCAAGTAAACCGCCTAGTTGTTCATTTTCAATATCAGAAAGTAAGGTTCCACTCGTCATGTACGCTATAATTATAGCTAATACCCCAACGAAAGAGATAACTGTATTTTTAAACTTATGCGAAAGAAAGAAGATAATGGATCCTGCAATAAACATATTGGGTAAAATGAATAACACATAGTTATTCACTACAGCCGACCACATAAACGGTCCGTATCTTTCAGCATCTACCCAGCCAACAGCCGGAGCTAACACAGAGCCAATTGTTACCCCAACAAACACGCCCAACAAAGGAATGGTAGAGAGGAATAAAGCACCTAAAAAGCGCCCCATGAAATACCCTCTCTTTGAAATAGGAAGGCTAAACATGATTTCGTTGAACGTGAAGTTATGATCACGCAGAGCCGCATTGTTAAAAAAGGCTGCGGCAATGAGCAACGCAAACAACGATAAAAGAACAACAAACTGGGTTATTACGTAGGGAGAATTCTTGTGAATATTACCAATAGCACCACCAATTACTACCGAGTCTGAACTTACCGCAGCACCTGTAAGCAATGCGATAATGGCGAAAAATACATACACCATCGGACTCTTTAATCCGAGGCGTACTTCTTTGAAGAAAAACTCTTTAAACATAGCTCTCGGATTTTAAGATTGAGTAGTTACCAAATTGGTTTTAGTAAAGAAAACATCTTCTAAATTAGGTTCTACTTGTTGAAAGCCTTCACCCGGAGAAGTAGCACTTAAAACATGAATTTGTGGGTTTCCTGCAACCATTTTGTTAGAAATCACTTCGTAGCTATCCATGTAGTGTTGAAGCTCGTCACGAGAAATCACTCGTTGCCAAACTTGACCTTTCAATTCATCTAACACTTTGATAGGCGAACCTTTGTACCGAATAGTGCCTTTATTCATAATCGCCATGTCTACACAAAGTTCTTTAACATCATCAACAATATGCGTAGAAAGAATTACAATTACGTCTTCGCCCACATCGGCTAACAGATTGTGGAAACGGTTTCTCTCACCGGGATCTAACCCAGCGGTAGGTTCATCTACAATAATCAATTTAGGATCGCCTATAAGAGCTTGGGCAATTCCTACACGTTGCTTCATACCGCCTGAAAAACCTTTTACACTTTTGTTTCTCTTATCAAATAAATTGACTTTATCGAGCAGATAATGAACGAGTTCCTTCCGTTGTGATTTTGAGCCTATACCTTTTAAAACCGCCACGTGATCGAGCAATTGCTCGGCTGTTATGCGCGGATAAACGCCAAATTCTTGAGGTAAATATCCTAATACTTTGCGCAACTCTTCTGGTGAGTTTAGAATATCGATAGAATCGAGAAATGCCGAGCCTGAATCTACATTTTGCAGCGTGGCAAGTGTTCTCATTAAAGTAGATTTACCAGCACCGTTGGGTCCTAATAAACCAAACATTCCGTTGTTAATTTCGATGGATACATCGTCTAGGGCTTTAACGCCATTTTTATAGGTCTTCGATAAGTTGTTGATCGTAAGAGTTGCCATATCTATTGATTTAGGTATAATCAAATATAACCAACTCGATGAGCACATCGGCTTTATAATGATTTTCGGTAGTTGTGATAGATAAACGGACAAAAAAAGCCGCTTGCAAAGAAATGCAAGCGGCTTTTCGTATTATTTATGCAGCTATTCGCTTAGCCTTTGGTTAAAACCAAGGTGATGTCTAGTTCGATGTCGTCTTCAAGAACTACATCTTTCATGGCTTTCCAAGAAACATCGTATTGCTGTCTGTCGAATACTAATTTTCCTTTAGCAGCATTGTCTTCAAAACGAATATCTGTAACCGTTTCTTCGTGCGTATTTCCACGAATGGTTAAATCTCCTGTTAAGGTTTTTGCTTCTCTATCTGCAGATTTCACCACAAACATAGCTGTAGGGTTCTCAGCAACTGCAAAGAAATCGTCTCCACTTAAATGACCCACTAATTGCTCAGGCGTTTTGCCTTCTTCGGCATTGTAATTCTCGTCTGTTGGCTGCATGGTAGTCATGTCTACCACAAATTTACCACCTGTGATTTCGCCTTTATCCATTTCGATGTAACCTTCTGTTAATTTCAGGTTTCCTTCATGAGAATAAACGCCTACCATTGTTCCTTTCCAGTGCACCATAGAAGCAGAAGTATCTGCCATCATTTTTCCCGTTTTACCTTCTGGTTTAGTTTCCTCTACCATTTCGGTTGAAGAATCTGCAGTGTTGGCTTCTGTAGATTCAGCAGAATTACCACCGCAAGAAATTAATGTAAACGATAAAGCAGCAGCGCTTAAAAATAGGGTTGTCTTTTTCATAGTATAAGTTGTTTATGATTGATGCTCAAATTTACAAAATACATGTAAATACACGTATTTGAATATTAATGAATTAATAATTCTCGTTATCCCACAAATTATCAAGGGTATACGGACTTCCTTCAGGTGTAAAGAACGAACCATCTACAAAACGATAATTCTGGTTCAGTGCTTCTATTCTCTCAAGTTGAGGAGCCGTTAACATTAAATCAACAGCGGCTAGATTTTCTTTAATACGCTGCTCATTGGTAGATTTTGGAATTACCACCGTGCCTCTGTGCAGATGCCAGCTTAAAAGAACTTGACCCGCGGTAGCCTTCTCTTCTTGAGCAATGGCTAAAACTGTTTCGTTCTTGAGTAGAGAAGGTTCATTGTCTTTTTTGTTGTTTTCAGGTCGGTCGCCAGAGCCTAAAGGTGAATAACCAGTAACTAAAATCGAGTGTTCTTGGCAGAATTTGAATACTTCGTTTTGTTGCAAATACGGATGTAATTCTACTTGATTCATTTCTACCTTATGCTCGGGAAAAGCCGTTAAAAGCTGTTCTAGCTTTTTTGTACTAAAGTTAGAAACACCTATGTGTTTGGTTAAGCCAGCCTCTTTAGCCTCAATCATTCCTTGCCACGTTTGGGTGAGTGGTGCATCTTCTAACGAAACAAACTCATTCGGTGCCGAAGGAAAAACTACTTCAGCTTGAAAAGCTACTGGCCAATGAATTAAAAACAAATCGAGGTAGTTGAGATTGAGATCATCGAGTGTTTTCTTTATCGCAGGAACCACATCTTCTTTCGCGTGGGCATTGTTCCAAAGTTTAGAAGTAACAAATAGTTCTTTTCTGCTCACCAAGCCGTTTTCGAAACAATAAGCGAAGGCTTCTCCAATGGCTTTTTCGTTGTTGTAAATAGGAGCACAATCGATGTGTCTGTATCCAGCTTTTATAGCCGCAATTACAGCTTCTTTCACTTCTTCATCGCTCGATTTCCAAGTTCCTAAACCTAATTGTGGTATTTTATCTCCGTTGGTAAATTGTAAATATTTCATTGTGATTTTACAGTTCTTTAGAATCTTTTCGAAGACCGAAGTGAGATCGGGTTCCTACCGATAAAGACTCTTTTTTAAAAAAGGGAGGAGAAGGTAAAATTTCCTAAACAAAAAGGCATAAAAAAAGCCAACAATTTAATGTTGGCTTCGAACTATTTATGTAAAATTAACTAAGCGTTAATTTCTACCACTTCGATGTCGAAAATCAAGTCTTTTCCAGCTAATGGATGATTGGCATCAACAATAATGCTTGCATCTTTCACTTCTGTGATGGTTAAAGGCATTTCTCTTCCGTCTGGAGCTTGAGACATTAAACCCATTCCAACTTCTGGTTGAATATCTTCAGGAAGCATGCTTTTTTCAACTTCTTGAAACAATTCTTTGTTTACTTCACCGTAAGCTTCAGCACAAGGTATATTGAGAGTTTTCTTTTCGTTAACAGCCATGTCGATTACACCGTTTTCGAACCCAGGAATTAACATACCTGAACCTACTTTAAACTCTAATGGTTCGCGGTTTTCAGAAGAATCGAAAACTTGACCATCGGTCAATTTACCAGTGTAATGAACTTTAATTGTGTCGTTTAACTTTACTTGACTCATAAAAACTTAAAATCTTGTAAATGAAATATTTATTTCGACAAAGGTCTGCATAATCCATCGACTGCACAAATGAACAACCATCTTATTGGTAATTCGTTTTTTAACGGTAAGAACCGATACCCTTTTCTTTCATTTTCATGATTTCACCTTATTTCTTGGTGTAACTCATGTAAAAACCTGACACCAAAGGAACAGGAAGAAAATCGGCAACTTGACAATCTAGTTTTTCTAATGCTTTTATTCTGCGGGTAAACAGCGAATACGGAAATACATTGCGTATGCTGTCTGACTTTTTAAAGTTCTTTAAATGCAGGCCAAACTTTTCGTGCAAGCCTACAATTTCTTGTTTAGAAAAGAACTGAATATGTGATAAGTCGGGGTTGCTACTTTGAGCTGTTCCATGTCCATAACCCATCGATTGTTTCACTTTTAGCAAGGTTTCGCCAAAGTTTTTCTTTTCTAAGTATTGCATGGGTTGAGTCATCAACACTTCCCTTGGACCTTTTCCATTCGGAACGGTAGTTATCATTATTCCGTCTGGTTTTAATCGTTCTTTCACAAACTTTAAAACCACGGTAGGGTCTACCAAATGTTCTAGCACTTCTGAACATACAATGGCATCAAAAAGCTGATCGATGGCTAGTTCTTCTGCCGGAATTGCTTCAAAATCTAGGTTCTCGAAACGATTAGAAGCTTTGGCCAATTCAATACTCGACTCATCAATATCCACACCTTTCATTTGATATCCTTGAGACGCAATACCTTTTGAAATACGACCATTTCCACAGCCAATTTCTAATACTTTTTTGTCTTTGTTTCCACCAAAATGTTGCTCTAATTCGTTGACGATAAAAGACAAACGTTTTAAATCTTCTATTACATCAAAGCCGCTGGCCGCTTTTAATTCTTCTACTTGAGGTTTTGTTAAGCTCATCTAACCAATTTTATGCTAAAACAGGGTGAAATTGTGGTGGATGCAAGTTTACGTATTTTACCCCTTATTTATTGTTTAATTCTTACTACATCTAGGTTAACTAAAGTAAAAACAAAAAAGGATTCTTTGACTAGCAAAGAATCCTTTTTGTTTGGGCGGGTTGTTTTCTGTTTAATTTCTTGATATCATCTGAATAGAGCCAGAGATAGAAGCGGTATTTAAATCGCTCCCAACGGCCTCAATTACATAGTAATAAACACCATCAGGTTGGTTTTCACCATCCCAGTATTCACCAGGGCCAAATTCAATAATCTTAGCACCCCATCGATTGAAAACGGTAACTGTATATTCTTTGTAATTGGTAATAAATGGAGCTCCCGGAAAGGTTGCACAATTAGAAGAAGCTACTCCAAATAAATCGTTACAACCATCTCCATTTGGTGTAAACACATTTGGAACATTAAACAATACACCATGCGATTCTAAATAGAAACCAAGAACAAATGTATCTAAGCAGCCAAACTGATTTTCAACCACTAGACTTGTTTGTGTAAACTCATTGATTTGATTATAAACATGTTCTGGTTCAAATTCGTTGCTGGTTGAGCCATCTGGAAAATACCAAGTATAAGCATCTGCTCCTTGAGAGCCATTGTAAAACTGTACGTTAAAAGGACTCACAAATGTATCGTTAGGAGCTTCGAAATACGCTTCTGGATTAGGTGCAATAAACAATTCTACTTCTGTAGCTTCGCCCTTACAGCCTTGGTTATTTTGCAAAACATCTAACACAATACTCGTGTTGGCATCTGCAAGGGTGGCAATTCCGTTCGTAAAATAAGCGCCAATCGTGTTTAAGGTATCTGCACTGTACCATTCGATTTGTGAAACACCATCACCTAAAGCCAGCATAGAAACGGAGTCGCCAACGCAATAAACACTATCTGAAAGAGTAGGAGCTTGAGGTGCTTCAACAATAATAACGGTATCGGTACTGCTGTTTCCGCATCCATTAGAAGATTGGGCATCGCTAATCGTGTAGGTTATTTCCCAGGTTCCTACACCAATACTCGCAGGTATAAATTGATTAGGGCTAAATGTTCCTGTTGTAGGAGCCACTGGTGTTACTGTCCAAGTTCCAATACCCGGTGTATTCGGAATTATTGGTGAGTTCGTGCTTTGAGTAGCACAGTAAGCCGGGTCTAACGGAAAATCTGTATCAGCAGCCGGGAAAACAGTTATGTCAACACTGTCTGAAGAACCACAACTTCCATCTGCGAGTGATGCCGTTACTGTAACAGTATAAACTCCAGCTCCCGTTCCTGCAACATAACTTCCAGGATTCGAGGTAGTAATGATTCCATTTCCAGCCCACGTATACATAGGCGGATTTGAACTGTAATTCGTATTAGGATTAATGGTAGCTAATAAAGGCAGAGTATCTCCATCACACATCGATTGAGCAGCTGGTGCAATAGGTTGAAAAGCTTGAACGTTACGAATAACAGCTGTATCAATGTTGTAGCAAAAATCGGTGACTTTATACGTTACTTGATACGTTCCTAATCCTAATTGCGATGGATTGTAAAAACCAGATTGTGGGTTAATACCGCTACCTCCCCAAACTCCACCCGAAACAGTAGGTTGAAGCGTTACAGTATCTGAAACACAAATCTCTGCTGGAAAAGAAAACGAGGCATCCGGTGTATCGATTACGGTTATTTGAGCCGTAGAAGAGTTGGCACAATTGCCTGGGATATCGTACGATATGGTATGAACACCCACACCCGCAGAAGACGCATCAAAACTTCCGTTTGGAGTAATTCCAGGACCTGAATATACCCCCAGTTGATTAACAGCACTAGCAATTTCAGCTGGTGAATAAATACACACTGAATCTTCTAATGAGAAAGAAGCATCGTACTGGGTTATTACATTTACTTCAATGGTATCGAAGCGCTGTAAACAGGGAGTAGTGGTAGTGCCTATATACGTAGTATTTGTAGTGGGATAGATAATCGGATCTGCAATAGAAGGGTCAGAAAGACTTGTACTAGGTGTCCATGAATACGTAGCTGTTCCATCAATTAGAGAAGCCTCAATTTGAACACTGTCACCTAAACATAATTCCATTGATTCATAAGAAGCAGCATTAGCAATACTTTGAACACAAACAGTTTGCAAGTTGGTAGCACCACCGGTAGAACCAGTATATCCCCAATAAACAATAGGGTTCCCACCGAAAATCTGATTTATGATATCTCCTGTGTAGGTAAGACGTAAATCACAATCGAAATACACTTCCCAAACTTGAGTACCTGGATCCCAAGTTATGCGGAATTCGTGATCCTGCCCATCTTCAATGTTCACATTGGTCAGACTTGCCTGAACGGGAGCCGCTAAACTGTTAGCACCGAAATGATTCATAATTCCATTGCTGGTGATAGCCAAGTGATCGTAATACGGGTCACTATACTGACCATTCGCATAAGTATCTAACTCTACCACTACAGAAGGTGAGATTCCTTGAGCGCCTAAACCACCACCACTTACTCCTAAAGCAGTGGGCTGAGGCTGCAAAACGAAGGCTATTCCATCTGCGCCAGCATCACTATTTCCTAAGTTGACTAGGAAATTTAAATCGAATGGGAAGTTAAGATCTATACTTTGAGACTGCCAAATGGATCCATGCTGGGCGCCTAGATTAGGGGTAATCTGATAGCAATCACCACCTAACGCTGCTGCTGAGCCTGAAAGCGTGAAGGATCCTTGTGAATGCGCGGCACCTAGGAGTAAGAACCCAGATAATACGGTCAAGAGAAGTTTTTTCATACAATTGAATAATAGCGATTAGTGTGATAATGCAAGCAATTTACGTAAAATACGAAAACAGCAAATAAATTTTTACGCTAGTATGACGATTCTACAGGCCATTCAGTTGTCAGAAAAAATAATCTTCCGTATAAATACTGGTAAATAGGTGGCTATTACGCTTTTTTCACAAATTCAGATTTTAGCGCCATTGAGCCAAAACCATCTACTTTACATTCTATGTTGTGATCTCCTTCTACAAGTCGAATGTTTTTTGCTTTGGTACCTGGTTTTATTGGTTTGGGCATGCCTTTCACAGGCAAACTTTTAATAATCACCACAGAATCACCATCTTGCAACTCGTTTCCATTGCTATCTCTAACAACATTTACATCATTGATAGCATCTTCCGGATTCCATTCATAACCACATTCTGGGCAAACCAATAAGGCATCCATAGGGTAGGTATGTGGTGATTTACATTCAGGACAGGGTGGTAAATTTTCTTGACTCATCGTACAAATTTTAAGTGGCCAAATATTCGACAATTTCGGCAAAGAAGAAGCTTCACGCTTTAATTTGTTTCAGTAGGAACACGTATTCAAGCGATTTTAGAATGAATATAAAGTATGAATTAGATCAAAAAATAGAGAAACCGAAATTCATTAAAGTCAAACAAATTCATGCCATGAAGAAATTTCATTCAGAAAACGCAAAGAAAACCGCAGTTCATATTATGTTAAATATAAGCTGATTTTCAGCGCGTCATAATTAACGCCCATTCTTAATAGCATACATCTTAGAATAACAAACTTTAAAAAGATGAATTATAGAGGTAATTCACTATAAATCAGTAAATAAAAAAGGTTCACAAAAAGGAGAGAAAATCACTAAAATGATGGAATATTTCGTTGTTTACCGAATAGATGGGTTAAATCTTCCATCTTTAAATCTATAGATCAACAGAGACAATTCTAACATGAATTTACATCTATAAGTTAGAGACTAAGAGATTTAATATAATAACTCGGCTAATTCTGTTTCGATTAGATGGATAGCAATGCTCGAGCAAGTTTTGCCAATATCGCTAATAATTTACGTTTAAGAGAATTAGAATACATCCAGTCCCAATCATTTGATTTTCACATTTCACATTATAATTAATATTATGTTAAATATATATTTCAGAAATCCTCTAAACCTTACTCATTCATCGTTCCCACTATTTGAGCCTCTAACATTTCAAAATCAATCAAAAGATGGAAAACTACCATTTTAGATATACTTATTTTAACACCCACCAATTTTGGTAATCACAACTTATTAGGCACAAAAAAAGCTGCACTTATTAAAATGCAGCTTTTCTATCTTTTCGATAAAATCTAGTCTTAGTTACCCTGTAACTTAGCTTTCATCGTTTTGTACTTTTCGTTGCTGTTGGTCTTTACATAAAGCTCAACTAACGTTTGCATGGTGGCTTTATCTTCTGGATTCAGCTCATGCGCTTTTTCTAAGTAAGGAATTGCCTTTTTGTAAAGAGCATCTAAATCTGCTTTTAGCTTTTCGTATTTAGCTTGCTCCATGTTTAAATCAGCATTCATTTGCTCAACAATCTTTCCACTTTGGTTAACAAACATCGCACCTACGTTGTAGTTGGCATCAAAGTTTTCAGGATTGATTTCTATTGCTTTTTGGTAATCTGCAATTGCTTTTTCTTGATCGCCTTTTTTGTCGAACAAAGTACCACGAGCAAAATAGTAAGAATCATTTTCTGGTTCTTTCTCAATAGCCGTGTTTAAGTTAGTTAACGCTTCATCAATTTTACCTTCTTTTAAGAAGATATTGATTTCTTGTGTTAACAACGCCACTTCGTCAGGATACTTCTCTCTACCTTCTTTTAAGGTACCTAAAGCTGCTTCAACATTACCTTGTTCTTGTTGAATGTTGGCAATGCTTGCATACATAGCTCCACCATTGTAACCTAGCTCAGCACATTTTTGGTACTGCTCTAAAGCTAAATCATAATTTTCAGTTTGCTCAGCACATAAACCAACGTTGAAGATTGAGATTGTATCAATACGATCGAAATGCATTTTCATGATTTCTTCACGCATTTTAAACAATTCAGCAGCTTGAGCAAAATCTCTGTTTTGGTAGTAGCTGATTCCACTTTGAAAAGCTAAATCTGCATTAGAACCTTGTAAACTTTTCACTTCGTTTACATCTGTTCTTCTATCTGCATTTTTTAACGCAAAGTTGAATGCTTCAACCGATTTTTTGAGAATTTCTACGTTTTTAAACGCTTGAAATTGCTCACCTTCAGCTAGGAACAAACGCTGATAAATTTTACCTGCATAAACATGGGTTTTAGGAGCCATTGCAGTTTTAGGATGCTCTACGGCCGCGTCTATATTGTCTTTAGCCAATAAAAGCTGGTCTCCTGAATTTCCTGGATCTTTCAAGTAATAACCTAAGTAATTACCCGCGCTAGTAACTTTGTTGCTCTGCGCCATTCCGGTTCCTACCGCAAAAATTAACGTTGCTGCTAACAGTATTTTTTTCATCTTAAATTATGAGTTTGTGCGAAATTACTATTTATTCTACTGGTGACTCTCCATTTTCTGTGCCATTCTCACCTTCTACTCCCTCTACTCCTTCTTCGTCTTCGTTTTCACTTTTAGGAACACGAGCTACAGCAGCTATTTCGTCTTTCGGTCTCAGATTAATTAATCTCACCCCTTGTGTAGCACGACCCATTACTCGAATAGTAGCTACTTCTAAACGAATGGTAATTCCGTTTTTATTGATAATCATTAAATCGTGTTCATCGGTAACGGCCTTAATCGCAATAAGTTCTCCTGTTTTCTCAGAAATACTCATTGTTTTCACTCCTTTACCACCACGGTTGGTGATTCTATAATCGTCTAAGGCTGTACGTTTTCCGTATCCTCTTTCAGACACTACCAAAATGGTTTCGTCTGGCTTGTCTACACAAACCATCCCTACTACTTCGTCTTGGTCATGAGCTAACGTTACCCCACGAACACCGCTGGCGGTTCTACCCATTGAGCGAACTTTGCTTTCTTCAAATCGAATCGCTCTTCCGCTTCTCAAGGCCATTAAGATTTCGCTGTTACCAGTGGTTAATTTCGCTTCTAGTAACTCGTCTCCTTCCTTAATGTTGATAGCAATAATTCCGTTGGCACGTGGACGAGAATAAGCGTCTAACGATGTTTTCTTCACCACACCTTGCTTAGTGCACATCATAATAAAATGATTGTTGGTGAATTCTTCATCGGTAAGATCCGGAACATTTATATAAGCCAAGATTTTATCGTCTGGTTCAATTGCCAACATATTTTGTACGGCTCTACCTTTCGATTGCTTGGTTCCTTCTGGAATTTCGAAAACGCGCATCCAGAAACATTTACCTTTCTCGGTAAAGATGAGCAGATAGTTGTGCGTATGGGCAACAAACAAGCTTTCTAAGAAATCTTCGTTTCTAGCCGAACTACCGCGAGAACCTCGTCCGCCTCTACTTTGCGTTTTGTACTCATTGAGAAGTGTTCTTTTAATGTATCCAAGATGTGAAATAGTAACAACTACCTCTTCGTTCGGAATCATATCTTCTACTCTGAAATCTTCTGCTGCATAAACGATTTCGGTTTTTCTTTCGTCACCGTACTTCTCTTTAATTTCAAGAAGCTCGTCTTTAATAATTTGCATTCGAAGACCTTCATCTGCCAACACGCTTTCTAAGTACTCAATAGTTTTCATTAACTCTTCGTACTCATTCTTGATTTTATCGCGCTCTAAACCAGTTAAACGCTGTAAACGCATATCGAGAATGGCTCTGGCTTGAATTTCTGAAAGTTTGAAATTCTCCATTAACCCTTCGCGGGCAATTTCTGCTGTTTGACTGGCTCTAATTAACTTAATTACTTCGTCTAAGTTATCGAGGGCAATTAGTAAACCTTCTAAAATATGAGCACGCTCTTTTGCTTTGCGCAATTCATATTCAGTTCTTCTTACTACTACTTCGTGGCGATGCTCAACAAAGTAAGCAATCAGGTCTTTTAGGTTAAGTGTTTGCGGTCTTCCTTTTACAAGAGCCACGTTGTTAACACTAAAAGAAGTTTGAAGTTGTGTATACTTATAAAGGTTATTTAATACCACGTTGGTGATGGCATCTTTACGCAATTCGTAAACGATGCGCATACCATTTCTATCCGATTCATCGCGGATATCTGAAATACCTTCAATTTTTTTATCGTTAACCAGCTCTGCTGTTTTGGCAATCATTTCTGCCTTGTTAACTTGGAACGGAATTTCGGTGACCACTAATTTTTCGCGGCCATTATCAGCTTGCTCAATAGTCGCTTTTGCACGCATGGTAATTTTACCTCTTCCCGTTTCAAAAGCTTGTTTTACGCCATCGTAACCGTAAATGGTACCTCCAGTTGGAAAATCAGGAGCCTTAATATGCTCCATTAAGCCTTCTACCTCAATATCTCTATTATCGATGTAGGCAATAGTAGCATCTACTGTTTCTGAAAGGTTATGCGGTGGCATATTGGTAGCCATACCTACTGCGATACCAGAAGCACCGTTTACGAGTAAGTTAGGAATTCGCGCGGGTAATACGGTCGGTTCCTTCAATGAATCATCGAAGTTCAGCGAAAAGTCTACCGTTTCTTTATCGATATCTGCCAGCATTTCTTCCGCAATTTTGCGAAGACGTGCCTCCGTATAACGCATTGCTGCTGGGCTATCACCATCTACAGAACCAAAGTTACCTTGACCATCTACTAAAGGGTAACGCAACGACCAATGTTGGGCCATTCGTACCATGGTATCGTAAACAGACGAATCACCATGCGGGTGGTACTTACCGAGTACCTCTCCAACAATACGAGCCGATTTCTTATAACTTTTATTGGAATACAGACCAAGGTCCATCATACCAAACAACACTCTTCGGTGCACCGGTTTCAACCCATCCCGAACATCGGGTAACGCACGAGAAATAATCACAGACATCGAATAATCGATGTACGCAGATTTCATCTCATCGTTAATATTTACGGGAATTATCTTTTCATTCTCTGCCATCTTGTCTGATTGCTTGATTAAAAACTAAATATGCACGGTATTTGAAAGTACCGCCAATAGGATTTTCGAAAATAGGGCTTTCCATTGGGCTAGAGCTCTTTTAAAACAAGGGAATTACTAACAAAAATCTGTTGAAAAGGAGCAGTTATCAAGAATTTAACGAGAGGCGACCTATAATAATTTTGACATGCTATGAAGAATAGCTAATTTGCCCAGATAAACTTGTTCCCCCTCTATTTGTTTACAACATCAATGAAACCAAAAATATGGAAGCAAATTTCTCCCCACGTGTAAAAGACGTTATCTCTTTTAGCCGAGAAGAGGCATTGCGTTTGGGGCACGATTATATAGGAACAGAACACTTTTTGCTAGGTATTATACGAGAAGGTGAAGGTGTTGCCATTCGAATTCTCAAAAATCTCTCTGTAGATTTAATGCAATTACGCAAAATAATCGAGCAATCTGTTCGTGTGGAAGGTGCTTCAAAAGCAGGAGCCAATCTCGGTAATATTCCGTTAGTGAAACAAGCTGAAAAAACGCTAAAAATCACCTATTTAGAGGCTAAACTTTTTAAAAGCTCTATCATAGGAACCGAGCACTTGTTGTTGTCGATCTTAAAAGACGAAAACAATGTGGCTACTCGTGCTCTTATGCAATTTGGAGTAGATTACGATTCAGTAAAAAATGACTTAGAAGAAATGTTAAACGATCAAGATTTTAACGAAGTTCCCCGTTCAGAAATTCCGGGAAGTACTTCAGACGATGAAAATAGCGGTCGTTCAGAATTTGGCGGTGGATCTGGCGCTGGCAGCAATCCATCTTCTAGACGAGGCGACTCTAAATCAAAAACTCCGGTATTAGATAACTTTGGCCGTGATTTAACCAAAATGGCTGAAGAAGATAAACTCGACCCTATTGTGGGTCGTGAAAAAGAAATCGAAAGGGTTTCTCAAATCTTAAGCCGTAGAAAGAAAAACAACCCCATCTTAATTGGTGAACCAGGTGTTGGTAAATCAGCCATTGCAGAAGGCTTAGCACTTAGAATTGTTCACAAAAAGGTATCGCGCGTTTTATTTAACAAACGAGTAGTCACTCTTGATTTGGCTTCGCTTGTAGCAGGAACCAAATACCGTGGTCAATTCGAAGAACGCATGAAAGCCGTGATGAACGAATTAGAAAAGTCTCCTGAAGTGATTCTTTTCATCGATGAAATTCACACTATTATTGGTGCTGGTGGCGCTTCTGGCTCTCTCGATGCTTCTAACATGTTTAAACCTGCCTTAGCGCGTGGCGAAATTCAATGTATTGGAGCTACTACTTTAGACGAATACAGACAGCACATTGAAAAAGACGGTGCGTTAGAAAGAAGGTTTCAGAAGGTAATGGTAGAACCTACTTCACCTGAAGAAACAGAACAGATTCTCAACAACATTAAAGAGAAATACGAAGAGCATCACAACGTAACCTACACACCTGAAGCTATTAAAGCTTGTGTTACGCTGACTAATCGTTACATCTCAGATCGTCATTTGCCAGATAAAGCCATTGATGCTTTAGATGAAGCTGGTTCGAGGGTTCATATCACCAATATCAAGGTTCCTGAAATTATTCTCGAGATTGAGCAAAAAATCGAAGAGGTAAAAGAAGAAAAGAACCGTGTAGTTCGCAGTCAGAAATACGAAGAAGCGGCAAAACTCAGAGATTCTGAAAGAAAGCTGACCGAACAGCTAGAAGAAGAGAAAAACAAGTGGGAAGAACAAACCAAACTTCATCGTGAAACGGTTTCTGATGAAAATGTAGCAGAAGTAGTAGCTATGATGACTGGGGTTCCTACCCAACGTATTGCTCAAAAAGAAGGCGAACGCCTGCGGAATATGCGGGAAGAACTGAAAGGTTCTGTTATTGGACAAGACAACGCTGTAGACAAAGTAGTTAAAGCAATTCAAAGAAATAGAGCGGGATTGAAGGATCCGAATAAACCTATTGGGTCGTTTATTTTCTTAGGGCCTACTGGAGTAGGTAAAACGCAATTAGCTAAAGTTTTAACGCGCTACCTGTTCGATAAGGAAGACAACCTGATTCGCATCGATATGAGTGAATACATGGAGAAATTTGCGGTTTCTCGATTGATTGGAGCGCCTCCCGGATATGTAGGTTATGAAGAAGGCGGACAGTTAACCGAAAAGGTGCGCAGGCATCCTTATTCTGTAATTCTGCTCGATGAAATCGAAAAAGCCCACCCTGATGTTTACAACTTGCTTCTTCAAGTGTTAGACGATGGTATGGTTACCGATAGTTTAGGGAGAAGAATCGATTTCAAAAACACCATAATAATAATGACATCGAACATTGGTTCGCGTCAATTGAAAGATTTTGGTCAGGGCGTTGGGTTCGGAACAGCTGCTAAAGAAGCGGCCGCAGAAGAAAATGCTAAAGGCGTTATCCAGAATGCACTTAGAAAATCGTTTGCTCCTGAGTTCTTAAACAGAATAGACGATGTTGTCTTATTCAATTCGTTAAAGAAAGAAGATATTCACCGAATTATCGACATCGAGCTAAAGTATTTCTTTGCACGCATTAAAGATCTTGGCTACGAAATTGAACTTACCGAAGAAGCCAAAGATTTTATTGCAGATAAAGGCTTTGACGAACAATACGGTGCTCGACCGCTTAAACGTGCCATCCAAAAGTACCTGGAAGACACCATTGCCGAAGAAATAATTCAAAGTCATTTAGACGAAGGCGACAAAATTGCGGTTACAATCGACAAAGAGAAAAACGATATCCAATTAGATATTGTTAAGAATACAAAAGCTCTTGGCGCTGCACCTAAGCAATTAGGCGAAGCTTCAAAGTCTGACGAAAAAGACGCTGATTCATCAAAAGATGAAAATGCTGAATAATTTTCGACAAAAAAAACCAACAAAAAAGCCGATTGAGATGTCAATCGGCTTTTTTTATTTCACCTTGTTTAAAGTGGAAACGTTAAAATAAAATGGGTATTTTCCCCTTTTCTCATATAACGGATAGAACCGTTATGCATACGCATGATGTTTTTCGAAAGCGATAAACCAATGCCATTTCCATTCTTTTTGGTGGTATAAAATGGAGTGTAAATCTGATCTAAATCTTCTAACTCCACTCCTTTTCCATTATCGACTATTTCAATAAAAAATTGCTTTAAATTACTGCTTGTAACTATTTTTATATCAGGATTTTCTAAACTCTCTACCGCATCTTTTGCATTGATAATTAAGTTAATCAAAACCTGTTCTATTAACTGAGCATCGATGAGCAAGTTTAACTTTGAATTTTGAATTTCGGCTCTTAATGAAATACCGTGCGACTCTAATTCTGGTCGCATCAAAATAACAATTCGAGCAATTAAATCACTAAGTGTAATTTCTTCTAATCGCGCTTGCGGAACTTGGGTAATTTTTCGGTAGTCTTGAACAAAGCGCAATAAACCTTGAGAACGAGATTCAATGGTTCGAACCGATTTAAACAACTGTTCTTTAATCTCTTCTTGATTCATTTCATCTTCTGAACATTGTTCAAGCAACAAACGAGTAGTTTCTGAAAGCGAATAGATAGGCGTAATACTGTTCACAATTTCATGGGTAAGCACTCGAATCAACTTATGCCACGCTTCAATCTCTTCTGATTGCAATTCTTGCTTGATATCTTGAATAGAAAGCAGCCAATAAAACGAAGCTTCCACTTCTATTTTTGCCAATGTTACTTTAAAACTGACGGGATCGGTTCCTACCGTACACTTTACTAATTGAGTAGGGAATTGCGTAGAAAACTGAATAGATTGCGTAAAAGCAGGAACCAGTTTTTCCATCCTTTTCCAACTTTTCTGTGTAGGAATGCCTAACAATTCTTCTGCCATTCGGTTCATTTGCAAGATGTTATCATCGCTATCTAAAGCTATAATTCCTACATTGATTTGCTGAACCATTAAATTGAAAAATCGGTACTGATACTCTTTTTCAATCTTAGATTTCTTCCATTTAAGCGTAAGTTCATTCATAGAATTAAATAAAGCCGGAAACTGACTACCCAGCTTGTTCTCAGAAAAATGAATGGTAGAATCACCGTACAAGTTAGCGGTGAAAAATTTAGTTAACGCCCGATTAGTTCGTTTAACATAATAAATTAGTTCTACTACAGAAATCAACGCCAAAACACCTAATAAAGTAGCTGTAAACACCTTTTGATAATGAACACTCGCCACCACGCAGGCAGTGATTAACGCTGTTAACACCAAAACCCTTAACACTACTTTAAATGCAAATTGTTTAAAGATCATACTTCTCCATTCTACGGTACAAAGCCGTGCGTGTAATACCTAAATCTTTGGCCGCTTTACTAATGTTTCCGCGGTTTTTTTCTATCGACTGAAGAATTAGCTTTTTCTCCATTTCGTTCAGGTTCAATGTTTCGAGGGGCTCGTTGATTGACTTCGAAACTTTGGTAGATTGCAAGTTGAGATCTTCGGCAAAAATTTGATCGGCATCACTTAAAATTACCGCTCGTTCAATGCAATGTTGCAGCTCTCTCACGTTGCCCGGCCACGGATAAACCAACATTAACTCTTGAGCTGAATCGCTCAGTTTTACCTTCATTTTCTGATATTGCCGCGCGTATTTCTCTAGAAAAAACTGAGCTAATTCGAGAATATCGTTCCCTCTAGCTCTTAAAGGTGGCATTTCTATCGTTATGGTATTGATTCGGTACAGCAAATCTTGCCGAAAGCTACCGTTTCGAACCGCTTCTACTAAATTCAAATTGGTGGCACAAATCAACCGTCCGTTCCAATCATGGCTTTTGCGCGCTCCTACCCGATTGTACTTTCTGTTTTGCAAGGCCGAAAGCAATTTACTTTGTAAAGCGCCATCGATATTGCCGATTTCATCTAGAAAAAGGCTTCCTTTCTCGGCTTCTTCAAACCTTCCAGCTTTATCGGTTTTAGCATCGGTAAAGGCTCCTTTCTCATAACCAAACAATTCACTTTCAAATAATTGACTACTTAAAGAACCTAAGTCAACATGCACAAAATTTTCTTGATTGCGATGCGATAACTGATGAATCAGCTCTGCTGCTACCTGTTTTCCTGTTCCGTTTTCACCTAAAATTAGCACATTGGCTTCGGTGGCAGCCACTTTTTTAACGGTACGAACCAATTGCTGCATCACCGGTGAGGATCCTACCAGACGTGTTACTGCTTTGGCTTTGCTTTTCTTGGATTCTTCTTGTTGATACAACCGTTGCGCACGCAACGGTTGAATAGTTCTGATGGCTGTTAAAAGTTTTTGATTGTTCCAAGGTTTTGTAATGTAATCTGCAGCCCCTGCTTTTAAGCCTTCTACTGCCAACTGAATATCGGCATAGGCCGTCATTAATAACACTTCTACCTCGCTATTGAGCTCACGAATAAACCGCAACCAATACATACCTTCTTTACCTGTATTGGCTCCTTTTTGGTAATTCATATCAAGCAAAACAACATCTACTTGTTGTTGGGTAAGGTACCGCTGAATAAGTGATGGATGCTCAATCCCTTCTACGTGAGAAAAATACAAGCCTAGAAAAAGCTCGGCAGAAGTTCTCACATCAACATCATCGTCTACTATTAAAATACGCACGTTCGACTTGGGCATGGTTCTATGTTGTTCGTTGCTAGCGAATGTAAAAGGTTGTTCGTTTTCGAACAACGCACTGTATCAAAACCGAACAGTTTTTAACGTTTAATAAGATAAGTGAAAATGTTACTCGATTAATTATCAGCCTACTATAATTTAATGGCATAGTGAATGCCTTGGGTATAACGCAACCAAAAATTTCTCTTATGAAAACAATTATTACCCTAGTAAGTGCCAGCTTGATATCAAGTATTGCGCTTGCTCAAAGCTCAATCACTCCACCAACTACTACCACTCAACGCTCTAATCAACCCATTGAACATAAAGTTCAACGTATGATTACAGAAGATTATGTGAGCGGTTCCTACCATAAAGTTAAAGACGAATTGTACGAATACAACGCTTACAACGAGTCGGTTACGTTCAGAGATTTTGAAAACAACGAATGGAAACAGAAATCACAAAACCTGTTTTTATTCGACCAGCAAGGTGATTTAGAAGAAAAAGTCAACTTTTACTGGCATCCGCTCACCAAACAATGGGAGCAACAACGCCACGAATACTATCAATACAATGCCAATAAACAATTAACCGCCATTGAAGTCGAACACAATTTAAACGGCAACTGGCAAAAAGTTACCCTCACCGAATACCAATACAATTCGATGGGAGATGCCGATACTATTTTGCAATCAGATTGGAACGGTTCTGCCTGGGAGCCCGCCCGCTTAACACACCAAGAGTTTGCCGCTAACTTTTTAACAAAGAAGCTCGATTACCAATTGGTGAACAACGTGTGGAGCTTACACCAATCAGAAGAAATTACTTATTACCAACAATTAGTAAGTGAGCGTGTAATAAAAGAGTATGAAAACGGCCTGCTCGAAAGAACCCACACCTACGAATACAGCTACCAAAATGGCCAAGTAAGCGAGGTTGTGCACAAAGTAACTACCAACCAAATTACCTTAACGCAATCGGTAGAAGAATTCACCTATAACTCGAGCGGCAGATTAACAGAGAAAAATGTAAAAACATTAGGCCTTTTTGGACTCTCACCTAGCAAAAGATATACTTACCTCTACCAATCGGTAGGAACCGCAGTACAAGAAAATGAAACGGCATCGAAGTTGAAGATTTACCCTAATCCGGTAATCGACCAATTCAAAATCGATAATCCCGATGGTGAAGATTTACAATCGATCGACATTTACAGCCTGAACGGAAAATGGGTTCGTACCGAAACTCAATTATCACAATTTTCTACCATTCAGGTAGGCGAATTACCAAAAGGACTCTACTTAATTCAGCTTAAAAATTCGGCTGGACAAGTGATTGCAACTCAACAGTTAGTAAAAGCAATTTAGGCTTAGTTAGGCACAATGGATAAGCGCATCGAGAATAAAAAACGGAAGCATAAGCGATTAGTTTTTATTGCTTTAGGAATAGTTACCTTTTTCGTTTCTTCACTTCTACTGTTCAACCCGAGAGATTCTATAAAATCGGTTGATCGTTCTCGACTGCGCTTGTCTGTTGTTAAAGAAGATTTATTTGTGCATTCGGTTTCGGTTACCGCCACAGTAGAACCCAACATTTCTGTTATGCTCGATGCTGTAGAAGGCGGAACAGTAGTAGAAAAATTAGTAGAACCAGGCGAAAAGGTAGTTGAAGGTCAAGAACTTTTGCGGTTGTCTAACACCAACTTAACCCTCGATTTTATGAACCGTGAAACGCAAATAATCGAACAAATTAACAACCTGAGAAATACCCGTATTCAAATGGAACTCAACGAGCAAGATTTAAAAGAAAAACAGCTCGATATAGAATACGAATTAGCCGAAATTGAAAGAAACCATTCGATTCAAGAATTGCTTTACTCAGATAGCGTAATTGCTAAAAACGAGTTTGTTACTTCTCAACAACGGTTTCATTACCTAAAAAACAAACAGCAACTTATTACACAAAACCTCGAACAAACCAAAAATTACAGAGCCTTACAACTAAGTAGAATTGACTTTTCTATAGAGTTGATGGAACGCAACTTAACCGCCATTCGAAGCAATCTAGAACAGCTAGTTATTAAAGCTCCATTAACCGGAACGCTCACCTCTCTCAACGCGGAAATTGGTGAAAGCAAAATGCGGGGTGAAAACCTAGGTAGAATCGACCAAATCGACAATTACAAATTAGCTTCATTGGTCGATGAGCATTTCCTAAACCAAATCCACACGGGCTTAAACGGAACCTTTACTCTTCACCAACAAGACATACAACTCTCTATCAGCAAAGTATTTCCAGAAGTGGTTAATAATCAATTTCGTATAGAATGTGAATTTTTAACACCTATTGATTCACTCGATTTAAAAAGAGGTCAAAACGTAAATTTAACTTTACAACTTGGTCATCCTAAAAAAGCCATTTTAGTAGAAAGAGGCGCCTTTTTCAACACCACCGGAGGCACATGGATTTACGTACTCACAGAAGAAAACAAGGCAGAAAAAAGAGAAATATCTGTCGGTTTGCAAAACAACAACTATTTTGAAGTAAAATCTGGATTGCAACCAGGCGATCAGGTAATTACTTCGTCTTACTCCACTTTCGAAAATGCCGAAATACTACAATTAAACTAAAACACAATGAACGAACTATTAAAAACGGTGAACCTAACCAAAGTCTACCGCACCGATGAAGTAGAAACCACCGCCTTAGACAACATCAACTTAACCATTCAAGAAGGCGAATTTGTTTCCATTATGGGTCCTTCAGGTTGCGGAAAATCCACTTTACTCAACGTAATAGGCTTGTTAGACGCTGCCAATTCGGGAGAATTACATTTTCAATCGCAAAATATTCTTCAAATTCCAGAGAAAAAGAAGGCACAGTTGAGAAAAGAGAAAATTGGTTTTGTGTTTCAAAATTTCAATTTAATCGATGAGTTGTCGGTTTTCGAAAACGTTGAATTGCCGCTTACCTACCTCAATATACCCAAGAAGGAACGCAAAGAACGCGTTGAAGATGTTTTACAAAAAATGGACATCTACTACCGAAAAGATCATTATCCGCTTCAACTTTCGGGCGGGTTACAGCAACGCGTTGCCGTTGCTAGGGCGGTAGTTCCCAACCCTGCCTTAGTCTTGGCCGATGAGCCTACCGGAAATTTAGATAGTAAAAATGGCGCTGATGTAATGAATATCTTAACCGATCTCAACGAGCAAGGCACAACTATAATAATGGTTACTCACAGTGTGCACGATGCCGCCTACTCGAATAGAACCATTCAATTATTAGACGGAAAAGTGGTTACCACCCACACAGCTACTCCTTTTTCTACCAGCTCTCAACATTAAAATCATGATAAAGCATTATTTTAAGATATTCTGGCGCAATTTGCTCAGAAATCGATACTATTCTATCCCGAGTATTTTAGGTTTATCGCTCGGTATTTCATGCACCTTGCTTATTGTTTTATATGTTTTTGATGAATTGTCTTACGATCAATTTCATTCGAAAAAAGAACGCATTTATCGCATTTCAGAAACCATCAGTCACAACGGAGATATTCAAGCTGCTCTCACCAGTTTACCTGTTGCACCGCAATTGCAGCAAGATTTCCCGGAAATTGAAAGTTACGCACGCTTTATCAACCTCGGACAACGACTAAGTGTCAAGGTCAACAATCAATATTACCGCGAAGAGAATTTTTGGCGAGTAGATTCTAGTGTTTTTAAAATTTTCGATTTCCCTCTATTGGTAGGAACCGCTTCTACTGCGCTTCATCACCCCAATTCAGTGGTAATTTCGAAGAAATTGGCAGAGAAATACTTCGAAAACATCGAAAATGCCTTTAATCAAGAGATTTTTATTGCCAATAGTAAGTATACAGTTTCAGGCGTGGTTGATAACGAAGCCGGTAAATCAGATATTGAGTTCGAAGCATTTTTACCGTTGCATGGTTTACCCCCACACCAAATTCAAAACTTGAATCAAGATTGGTTTCGGTTGGTCGCCTATACTTTTGTGCTTACCAAAAATCCGGTAAACCCAGCTCGTTTCAACGAGATGTTTACCCACTTACAAAGCAACTACATTCGGCCTTTTGTAGAAACGTTTGGTGGCAACAGTTCGGCCTCGTTTGTTTACACGCCTCTCCCCGACTTACACTTCGAAAATTCGCGAGAATACGATTTACCAAAAGGAAATAAAAGCTATTTATTGGTGTTTGGTCTGGTGGCTTTCTTTATATTAAGTATTGCTAGTATTAATCACACTAATTTATCTCTATCTCAATCGGTTAAGCGAGCTAAAGAAGTAGGCGTAAGAAAAGCGTTAGGTGCCGAAAAACGACAAATTGTTAGTCAATTTTTAGGGGAATCTTTATTCATTACTTTTTTGAGTTTTGTGCTTGCTATTAGCCTCACTGAATTGTCGCTTCCTTTTTTCAATGCCGTAACCGACAAGAATGTTTCTCTCAGTAACTTCAACACTTTTCAACTCGTTACTGTGCTCACTTCTTTATTGCTATTTGTAGCGCTGTTGTCGGGTTCCTACCCTGCATTTGTGCTGAGCCGATTTCAAGCAGTAGATATTTTAAGAGGTAGTTTACCCAAATTGGGTCAGTTTAAAACGGTACGAACCGCAATGATTGGTTTGCAATTTGTCATCAGCATTTTTATGGTTATTTCTACCTATGCTATTTATCAGCAAATGAATTACATACAGCACAAAGATTTGGGGTTTAGAAAAGAGGGAATTGCTGTGGTAAATTTACCCCAAGACACGGCTATTTACCGAAAAGTAGAAGCACTAAAACAACAATTAGAACAATCTCCACAAGTAGCTTCGGTAACTGGAAGTGGCGGTGTTCCAGGCCGTAGAGCAGGTGAATTAATGTTTCGAGTTGAACAAGAAGGTCAATTAATTGAAAAATCATTAAAAACGCTATTTGTAGACGAAAAGTTCTTTGAAGTTTTCAATATTGAGCTGCAACAAGGGAGACTTTTCAGTAAAGACCGCGTTACCGACCAAGAGCAAGCGTTTATCGTAAATCAATCGGCTGTAGAAGCGCTTGGTTGGGGCGAAGAGCCTCTCGGAAAACGTGTTCAGTGGGGTCTAACAGCCAACAATACAGCCACCAACGATGGTAAAGTGGTGGGCGTAATTAACGATTTCAATTTTGCGAGTTTGCACAACCCTATTGAGCCGCTGGTAATTTGCTACAATCCTTACAACTCGAGCATGATTTCGATTCGGTTCAATAGAACCAACACCGAAGAGAACCTCGATTTTTTATCGTCTACCTGGAAGGATTTTGCCGGACTTCATCCACTTGAATATGAGTTTATGGACGATCGCCTCAACCTGCAATACGAGTCTGATTTTACACTTTTTAAAGTAGGAAGTTACTTCTCGATCATCAGTATGCTTATTGCTCTTTTGGGCCTCTTCTCGCTAGTGAGTTTTTCGGTAGAGCAACGCATAAAAGAAATGGGAATTCGCAAGGTATTGGGTGCTAGTGATTTTAACTTAATTCAAGTCGTTTCGGCTGATTTTATGAAAACCATATTAGTAGCGGCTTTATTCGTTGCACCTGTGGCGTTTTTTACGATTCACACTTGGTTAAGTGAGTTTAGCTATTCAGTGGGTTTACCGTATTGGGGATTTATCACCACCATTGTAACGGTTTTAGCCATTTCACTGGGAATTATTAGTTTTCATGTATCGATGGTTTCTAACAATCGCCCTATCAACGCATTAAGAAGAGAATAAAGTGCCTTTTATCGCAGTAGGAACCGTTTAAAACGAGGTAGATAAACATCACCAATTTCGTCACTGGCCGCTTCGAAAGCTCTTTCACCTGCTTTTGAAGCGTCTAGTTGCACTCCGTTAAGGTGATCGAACGACTCAGAATAAACGGTTTCTCCTTGGCGATTTTTTACTCGTAAGCCGCCATTTACCGTAGCTCGGTACATATCGTATTGCTTTCCGCCTTCTACCACGTCAGCATCAATTACCACTACAAAATCCGTTTTTTGAGAAGAAGAAGTAACATCAAATCCCAATTGTAACAATTGCTCTCTCACTACAGTAGCAATGCGAGAAGAATGTGTTTTACCATAGAGCTTTTCATTACTTTCAATCGCCACTCGAGGAGCACGCACAGAAAGAATCAATTTAGCTTCAGGAGCAGCGAAAGAGTTCAAAATTTTCGTCACCATCTCACTAGGTTTCTCTACCAATTCAGCATAGAAACTTGGTAAATCCATTTTCACCCTAACTTCCTGTATAGCATCTATTTTACGAACTTTATCTAAAGCAGTAAATGCAACACCTTCTGAAGTTGTTTTCATACTTTTTGGTCGGATCCTACCGAAATCAAACTGAAACTGAACAGGTATTTGTTGAATGGCTTTTCCTTGATGGGTTAATTCAAAACTTAGCTCATTTTTACTAAGTTCTTGTCCCCAATACACTTCTAATTTACTGGTTATTGGTTGAATACGAATGGCTTGAGATAGCTCTTCAATCGATTGTTGAATAAAAGCACCAAAAAACACTTGCTCACCCTGAAAGTTTGTTTCTAACGATTCAGACAAATACGGCTCAATACTCTTTAAGGCTTTAAAATAACCATCAAACGCCTTGGAAATAGCTCCGTTTTTCTCGTTTTCTACTCCGATTTGTGCAAAAGCTTTAGCCTCTTCTAAAGCTATAGCAATGCGCTTTTCTTTATCGGCTTGGTACTGCGCTTTTGATAGGCGGTATAAAATCCAAAATTCTTCGTTGTTTTCCCAAGAATCTACCACTTCAAAGTTCTCAACTTGCTCAAGCGCTGTTACTTTGGTAAACGATTTATACTCATCGCCTACTCTTCCCCCTTTTTCGTAGCTAAACAGCATAGAATTGGCGCTTACTTTCACGTTGATTTCGCCTACCATGTCTTCTAAGGCATTTTTCTTAGCAACAACTTGAAAATCATTCCGGTGAATCATTTTAGACGCAATTCCCACCCCAATGTAATACTGCGCATCGATAGGACGTTGCGTTACCCAGTCGGGTTTAGGGTTGGTAGGAACCGTTTCTACTGTTGGTTGTGAAGACTTACAACCTGAGTTAATGACCACACCGGTGGCTAAGGTAAAAGTGACAAGTACAGGAAGAAACCGCATTATATTTCTGGGTTAAATTGTAAAATTTTTGCCGCAATTTGTTGAGCAGCACGTTCTGAAGCTTCGGTTCTTAATTCACCTACCGACTTTAGACTAGAACGAGAAGTAAATTTGCTTGTTAATTGGTTCTTTTGGCGAGAACTGGTGTAAATCTTATCGGATATCTGAACAGGGCCTTTAATTGAACTGTAATGGCCAGGGTACAAACTTTTATAATTTCCAGAGTAGCGAGCAAAATTCACTTGATCTCGGGTGGTGATTTTAACAATATCAGAAACTAAAACTTCACCGGTTTGAGTACTCACCATTCTAAACTCCACAGAACAAGTTACCTGAGAGCTACCGGTGTATTCTGTATAAGTTGTTTTTTTATACTCTGTAGCGTAATACGTTTTCTTGGTTTTCGGATTTATTTTTTTCACTCGATAACTTTCGTACGCTTGCTTTTGCTGAGGAGTAACTTGTCCTCCAATATAATTATAAGAAAGTACTTTCCCAGTAACAAAGGCCTTAGCACCTAGCATTTTACCCGCATCAATGGCCGATTTACGATCTACCGCATTCGACATATTGAATTTTTGCTCTTCTACTATGCGTTCGGTGTTTTCTCGATCGATAACTTTTAAAAATGGATCGTTCGATTTCAGCAAATCTTGAATAAGCTCTGCATATACCTTGTCTCTTACGATGTTTGCATTCTCTGTAGTTGTTTCGAAAGGACTAACAGCAATTGTCATTACCGCTCTATCTAGTGCTCGATTTTTGTAATCAATCGCATCTTTATAATTGGTTTCTTTCGATAAAACTTGTTGCATTAATGAATAACAAGTTCTGTAATTTTCGCTTTCAAAAGCTTTCACTCCTTTTCGATAAAGCGGTTCTACGGTAGTCACATTCTTCAAATCCCCCGCATCTTGGTAGTCAGGATCGATGCGTATGATTTCTTTTAATATTTCATCTGCTTTTTGAAACTCCTCTTCATCTAGCAACAAAGAAGCTTCTTGGTAACGCTGAGAAAGGTAAACCTCTTTTGATTCGTTGTAATAATCATCGTAATATTCAGGCACCTCTAAAGAAACGAAAGAACTCACCTTCTTCTCGTACGCTTTAATATCTAAATAGCTGTATACCGCACGCTTCACATCTTTCATCGAGTGCAGTTTATAAAACTCATTCAACTGCTCGTTAATCAACTCTTGTCCTACCGTTTTTAAACCTATGCGCGCATCGATGTTTTGACTATTGCGTAAAAGCGCATCAAAATAGAACGAAGACGCCTCTTCGACCATTCCAGCTTCTTGGAGTTGAGCTGCCTTTCTAGATAGTTTTTTAGAACCTGTACAACCAAAACTGGCTATTGCAGTGCAGAGCAATAAGATTTTAATCGATCTCATGGTAAGAATCATCAGAGGTTTGGAAACAAATATAGCTATTCACATGAGGAGTTCTCCAACTTCGTGCCAAATAGACGTAAGGAGGACTAATTGAATCAAATATTTACATATGTAACCTTGCTTAAATACTACCTAGCACTAATACTCAACCACTTTGGCAAAAGCCCTTTTATAATAGTTTACATTTGTTTCGTGTCGGTATAAACATTTGTGTTAACGTGTATACATTTGTTAACATCACGTTTGGTAATAAATAATAAATATAGTTACATTTGTAACATGGATATTAAAGAACGTATCGAAATACTCTTACATTTTAAGAATTTATCTCCCAGCCAATTTGCTGAACAAATAGGTGTACAGAGATCGAGTATATCCCACATCTTATCAGGCAGAAACAAGCCTAGTTTAGACTTTATTAAGAAGATTGTAGAGCATTACCCTGAAATCAGTTACGATTGGTTAATAGATGGTTCGGGAACGTTGAATAAAAAGAAGTCAGCTTCGAATGTGGATGAGGAAGATCCTGTCGATTACAAAAGTAAACAGGAGGATGAAAGTGATTTGTTTTCAACTGTAAACGCTTCATCTTCATCTATCCGTTCTCAAAACGATACAATTGTAAACAATTCCACTGTTAACAAGAGTGAACTACCCCATTTAGAAGGTGATGACAAAGCGATTGAGCAGATTACGATTTTTTATGTGGATGGAAGTTTTAAAACGTATTATCCGGGTATAAAAAAAGGGAGTTAAACTGAATTAACTCCCTTTTCGATGTATCGTTATTGAACGTTTTACATGTTACTGATGATCTCTTGACCAAATTCAGAACATTTTAACAACGTAGCATCATCCATGAGTCTCTCAAAATCATAGGTTACTCGCTTGTTCGAAATGGCTCCTTCTACTCCTTTAAAGATTAATTCTTTCACTTCTTCCCAGCCTAAATGCTCAAACATCATAGCGCCTGAAAGAATTACAGACCCAGGATTTACCTTGTCTTGTCCTGCATATTTTGGAGCTGTACCGTGTGTAGCTTCAAAAATAGCGTGTCCGGTTCGGTAATTAATATTCGCACCGGGTGCAATTCCGATACCTCCTACCATAGCAGCTAGTGCATCTGAAATGTAATCGCCATTTAAGTTCATGGTTGCAATTACATCGTATTCTTTAGGTCTAAGTAAAATTTGCTGTAAAAATGCATCGGCAATCACATCTTTAACGATGAGCGAATGGCCGTCTTTTTCAATTACTTGCCACGGACCACCGTCTAAGTCTTTGGCTCCGTTGTTTTTTACCACTTGGTAGCCCCAATCTCTAAAGGCGCCTTCGGTAAATTTCATGATGTTCCCTTTATGAACAAGGGTTAACGATTTTCTTTTATGTTCAAATGCATAATCTAAAGCGGCTTGAACCAGACGTTCGGTTCCTTCTTCTGAAACTGGTTTAATGCCTAAGCCTGATGTTTGTGGAAAACGGATTTTTGCATATTGTTCAGGAAATTCTCTTTCTAAAAGGGCTTTAAACTGGGTGTTAGAATCGGTTCCTGCCTCAAATTCGATACCTGCATAAATATCTTCTGTATTTTCTCTGAAGATCACCATGTCTACATTTCCAGGTTCTTTTACTGGAGAAGGAACCCCATTGAACCAACGTACAGGACGAAGACAGGTGTATAAATCTAACTGCTGACGTAAGGCTACGTTGAGCGAACGAATTCCGCCACCTACCGGTGTCGTTAAAGGCCCTTTAATCGAAATTAAATATTCACGAATGGTCTCAAGTGTTTCTTCTGGCAACCATTCTCCGGTTTGGTTAAACGCTTTTTCTCCGGCTAGCACTTCTTTCCACTCTACTTTTCTTTCTCCTTGGTAGGCTTTTTCTACTGCCGCATCGAATACTTGTACCGCTGCACTCCAAATGTCTGGACCTATGCCATCTCCTTCTATAAAAGGGATAATTACTTGATGGGGTACGTTTAACTTTCCGTTTTCTAAGGTTACTTTACTTGCCATTTATCTTATTGTTATCACTTTTGATTCCTCTCCAAAACTAAGCGATTTAAAAATGTTCTGTGGTTACTTTTGTCACATTATATTCTATTTTACGCTAATTTAATATCAGATTTATGGATTTCAAGGTGGTTTTGAAAACCTGTGTAGTGGCTTTGGTTTTGATTGTTTCACTCCCTATTTACCTGTTTTCTCAAGTTCAATCTGGTCCAATGGTTGGTTATAGTCAGATGAAAGAAGTGATGGTTTGGGTGCAATTGCAATCAGAATCTTCTGTTCAAATGAAATATTGGTCTTTTGATCAATCTGAAGCGGAAGCTTTTACTACACAATCAAAAAAATCAAACAGCGATAATGCATTCATTGTTAAACTAATAGCTGATTCAGTTGAGCCAGGAATTCAATACCATTATTCTATCTGGATTGATGGCGTAAAACAAGACTTTAACTATCCTTTGGCGTTTAGATCTCAAACCCTTTGGCAACACCGAACCGATCCTCCTAACTTTAGAATGGCACTCGGAAGCTGCACGTATATTAACGAAACTCGCTACGATAGACCGAACAAGCCGTATGGTGGTGGCTACGAAATTTTCACATCTATATATCAAGACCAACCAGAGTTTATGCTCTGGCTGGGAGATAATATTTATTTGAGAGAGTCTGATTGGTTTTCTAAAACAGGCATTTATCATCGTTATACGCATTTTAGAAGCCTACCCGAATTACAACCACTTTGGGCCAATACTCACCATTATGCTATTTGGGACGACCACGATTTTGGTCCTAATAACGCTGACAGAAGTTTTCCGTTTAAACATTTAACCAAAGAAGCGTTTGATCAGTTTTGGGCCAACCCAACCGTGGCGCAAAGCTTTGGGATTAATTCGTTTTTTCAGTGGAACGATATGGATTTCTTCTTATTGGATAACCGTTGGAACCGATCTCCTAATAATCGAGTAACAGGCGAACGACAACTTCTTGGTAAAGAGCAAATTGAATGGTTAATTGATTTACTCAAATTCTCAAGAGCTCCGTTTAAGTTTGTTGCTGTGGGCGGTCAAGTTTTGAGTGATGCGGCTAAATACGAGAATCACGCCATTTTTCCAGAAGAAAGAGAATACTTAATTCAACGCATTGTAGAAGAAAACATTAAAGGGGTGGTATTTTTAACTGGCGATAGACACCATACTGAATTGTCTACTCTAGAGCGAGAAGGAATTACCTTATACGACTTAACTATTTCACCCTTAACCAGTGGTTCTGCTGGCGATAGAGCACTAAATGAAGAAAACAACAATCGTGTAGAAGCCACTTATGTGGGCGATAGAAATTACGGAATTATTGATTTTTCAGGATCTTACCGTGATCGCACCATGAAAATTCAAGTGAAAAATGCAAAAGGTGAATTGATTTGGGAAAAATCAATTCACCAAGAAAAATAGCTTTTAGCTGTTGTAAATTTTTAAAGTAAGTAGAGCGGATTTATACAATCCCTCTGCTTCTTCTCTGGTGCTTTTTTCTGAAGCATTCACCATAAAACCGTTGTTAAAATAAAACACATTGGGATGAGTAAGTGCCCATGTATCTCCCATTTTATCAATGTTTCTAATGGCAGCCACTACTTTGTTGTTGTGAACATAATACCCCATTGAAATCTGATTTCCCTGCTCTTCGAAAATGACTTTAAAATATTTTAAATCGTTCAGATTCGAAAGAGCCATTATTTTTTTAAAAGGCACTCCAAAGCGTTCTTGGTCTAATTTACTCAGTATTTTATGCTCAGCAATTAATTCACTTTTACTAGCGTTTACTTTCTGAATGTAGGCATGTATAGCTTCCGATTTTTCTTCTGCTGTGGCTTTTTGAGGAATCGATAAATCTAATCCGCTTACTTTCAGCTTTTCTAAATTGCTAACATTGAGCGTATCGCGCACAGTTTTCGATACGCGATTATCGAGAACGGTGGTATCAATGTTTTTTTCTTCGGGTGGTTGGGAGATAGATTGACAAGAAAATTGGGTTCCTACCGCTAATAAAAATAGAACTGATGGAATTGAAATTTTCATGAATAAATCGGTTTTACAACGAGTTGTTTGAGGCTCAAAAATACAATGGATTCACAATTAACAGAAAGTTGAAACACCGGCTTTGGCAAATTTTAAGAAATACGCTCGTTTCTTTATCGGTACGAACCGTTTTCAGAAAATGGTAAGAATTCTAACCCATGTGTTGTTTCTCACCTACTTTTAGGCATCAATTACTCAGTTTACTAAGCGAGAGATTAATACTTTTGCAGCCTTAAATATCTTCTATGAGTCTTGCACAGCAAATCGAAAAGCGAAAAACTTTTGCTATTATTTCCCATCCGGATGCCGGAAAAACCACATTAACCGAAAAATTACTCTTATTCGGTGGCGCCATTCAGGTGGCAGGAGCCGTAAAGAACAACAAGATTAAAAAAACAGCTGCTTCCGATTTTATGGAAATTGAGAAACAGCGGGGTATTTCGGTAGCCACTTCGGTAATGACTTTCGAGTACAACAACAAGTTAATCAACATTCTAGACACGCCTGGTCACAAAGATTTTGCTGAAGATACCTACAGAACGCTTACGGCTGTAGATAGCGTTATTTTGGTAATTGATTGTGCCAACGGTGTAGAGCCGCAAACCGAGAGACTCATGGAAGTTTGCCGTATGCGAGATACTCCGGTGATTATTTTCATCAATAAACTCGACCGAGAAGGCCAAGATCCGTTTTCGTTGTTAGACGAATTAGAAGAGAAATTAGACATCAATGTTCGTCCGCTTTCTTGGCCCATCAACATGGGAAAACGCTTTAAAGGTGTTTACAATTTGTTTGATAGTACCCTCAACCTCTTCGACCCCAATAAAACGAAAATTGCCTCTGATATTGTGGCCATCGAAAACTTAGAAGATGCGAAACTAGACAGCGAAGTTGGCGAAGAAAATGCGAACCAATTGCGAGAAGATGTTGAACTCATCAACGGTGTTTACGACCCGTTAGACACTGAATTGTACGAAAAAGGGAAAGTAGCTCCTGTGTTTTTTGGAAGTGCGCTCAACAACTTTGGGGTAAAAGAAATGCTCGATACATTTACGCGCATTGCTCCTTCTCCACTACCACGCCCAACAGGTGAAGGCGAAGTGGCTCCTTCAGATAAAAAATTCAGCGGATTTATCTTTAAAATTCACGCCAATCTAGACCCGAAACACCGAGATAGAATTGCCTTTTTACGCGTTTGTTCTGGTGAATTTAAACGCAATAAATTCTTTCACCATGTTCGCCTAAACAAAAACGTAAAGTTCTCTAATCCTTATAGTTTTCTTGCCTCATCTAAAGAAGTAGTTGACCAAGCTTTCCCAGGAGATGTAATTGGTTTATACGATACGGGAAACTTTAAAATTGGCGACACGTTAACGGAAGGATCCGATTTTCATTTTAAAGGTATTCCTAGTTTCTCTCCAGAGATTTTTAGAGAAGTGGTAAACAAAGATCCCATGAAAACTAAGCAACTCGAAAAAGGTGTTCGACAACTCACCGAAGAAGGCGTTGCGCAGTTATTTATTCAACAACCGGGTAACAAAAAAATTATCGGAACGGTAGGTGAACTTCAGTTTGAGGTAATTCAATATCGCCTAAAGCACGAATACGGTGCTTCAGCCAATTTCCATGCTATAAACTTTCACAAAGCTACGTGGATTACAAGCGACAACGAAGAGAAGCTTAATGAGTTTAAACGCATTAAACAACGGAATATCGCAGAAGATAAAGATGGAAACTTGGTGTTCTTGGCCGAATCTCCATTTCTACTCGATATGGCCAAAAGAGACTATCCTGAAATTAAATTCCACACTACTAGCGAGTTCAAACTCGAAGAAAACGAATAGCCATGGGTAAAATAGGCGTTGCCTTTCTCAAATTGCTTTCGAGTGCACCGTTTTGGTTTCTGTATGCACTTTCAGATTTTCTCTACTTTGTGATTTACCGACTAATTGGTTACCGAAAAAAGGTAGTGAAAACGAATTTGAAAAACAGTTTTCCTGAAAAGTCTGAAGCAGAAATCAATCAAATCATGAGTGATTTCTATCGTTTTTTATGCGATTTAATTTTAGAAAGCATCAAGTGCTTTACCATTTCGATGGAAGAGCTAGATAAGCGTTTAAAAGTTCATTATCCTGAAGAATACAGAGAATGTGTTCGCAACAACGAAAGCGCCATTTTTGTACTCGGCCATTACGGAAACTGGGAATATGCCCAACTCCGCTTTGCGAGTATACCAGAAGAACGCCAAAACTTTTTAGGAGTTTATAAAAAGCTGGGCAACAAAGCCATGGATAATTTCTTGATTGATGTGCGCGGTCGTGGTGGTACAGAATTAGTAGAAATGAAAGGCGTTAGACAACGCATTCAACAAGCTGTAAACGAGAAAGAACCATTTGTTTTAGGGTTAATTTCTGACCAGTCACCCGGTAAAGAAAGAGGCTATTGGATGGATTTCTTAAACCAAGACACTCCTGTTTTTTTAGGTGTGGAACGTTATGCCAGAAGACTTAATACCAAGGTGTTCTTTGTTAACTTAGACCGAACCCAACGCGGACATTATGAGATGCACATTTTACCGCTAGTCATGGATCCTGCCAATACACAACCCGGAGAAATTACCGAGATTCATACCAAACACCTTGAAGAGATTGTAAGAAAGAAACCCGAATTATGGTTGTGGAGTCATAAACGTTGGAAACATTCTCGCCCCAGCGATTTACCAGCCGAACAGATTTCCACTAAATTCCCCGGTCAATAGCTAGAAAACAAACGAAGAGATGAGAATTTGTCAATTTCATCTCTCCCCTTCTTTTCTCTACCATAAAGCACAAAAAAAGGCGAAATGATTCTCTCATTTCGCCTTTTATATTTGTAGCATCAAAAGAACTATTTCTTAATAAAAACCGCTTTTTCTCCGCTATTGATCTCTAATAAATAAACACCATTCACCAATTCTTCAATAGCACAAGGTGAGAAACATTCTTTCACTTTCTTACCATCTATCGAACGAATTACAGAAGGAACACGTTTGTTATCTGCATTGAACTGAAGCGTTGTTTGGGCAGGATTTGGATATACCTTTAATCCTTCGCTCACATTTTCTTTCACAGAAACAGGGAACCAACCTCCTAATAAATCAATAGTTTGCTCAGTTCCAGAAGGAATATCTGTATCAAACGTTAACGTCTCTTGACTTCCAAAAGGTAAACCTGCATCGGTAGTAATTACTAATTCTAGTGCTTCTCCCGGAGCTATGGTTTCGGTTCCTACCGTGGTTGAGAAGAAAAAAGAAGAATTTGAAAAGGCAAAGTTACTTACTTCAACTGGCTGGTTGCCTTTGTTGAAAAGCACAATTGTATGCTCTAAATCGTTTACCGCAGCACCAAAGTCTACTGAAGTTTCAGAAATCCACAAATCGTAGTTCTCAGGAGCTTCAGAGTTCCCTACCAAATCTTGAATGCGCTCGATAAATTGTGGATAATCTACGTAAGGGTTTCTATTGTTCTGAACGTTAAAAATAGCTTGGTTACGCTGAATCTCTGCTGCTTGCGGTGCATAATCTTCGTGCCAGGTTCTTAAAATCGCTTGTTGCCCAGCGAAGAAGTTGCTGTAATCTTGGTAACGTGTTACAAAGTACATCATAGCGCGAGCGGTGGCTCCTTTTTGAACATCTCTTGGCTCGAAAGAACTGCCTCCTTTTTTAGAGCCACCTTGAGACCAAGAACCATTGCCGCTAACAACTCCAAACTTTAAATTACCGCGTTGACTATTAGCCGTAACATCCGTTGGAAACAAGTGGTGAATATCACTTTTCATAGGCAAGTTTTGGCTAAACATGCCTTGAGGAAAAGTATGTTCACAGTTAAAATTGTTCGAATTCGCCCCCGGACGTGTATTAAAAGTAGCTACTCTACCCGTGTAAACACACTCTACATCTCCCCCCGTATTATCGATGGTAGCATACATATTGTCTCGAGCATTGTTGTAGCTTAAACTGTTGTAACCACTGGTTAAACGAGATTTCAAAGCTGACTTTAAATCTTCTTCGCTTTTATCGAAAGTAGAACTGTAATACGATGAAAATTTTCCATCACCCACAACATTTACACTGTACGAACCACGGTAGTTCGTTTGAACCACCATTTCAGAATTATAAACAATGTTGTGTTCTGGCTCAAAGTACACCCACATCTGGGCAGAACCGTTGGCCGCTACCGAAACAGGAAACGTTTCGTTCACAAAAAAGATAGAATTTCCATAAATCTGATGGAATTCAACTCCTTCGATATCAATAGCTGTGGCATAGTTGTTTTCAATGGTCACTTCAATGCTATCTACCTCTCCGAATTGCGTAGGATTAAATTGTATTTCTGTGGGCTGAAATCCTATTTGTGCAAAAGAAGCCAGAGGCAACATTGCTAATAGCTGTGTCAATTTTTTCATCGCTTAATTTTGCTGCAAAAGTAATGGGATTTTTGCTTGATAGAACGAAAATTACGCGCCTTTAATCATACATTTGAGCCGCTAATTATGAAATACCTGTTTTTCGTTATTTTATCTAGTTTTTCTGTGCTGGCTTTTGCCCAAAACAAAAAGCAAAATCGTTTGCTTCAAGAGGGTGAATTTGTTGTGCATGGCTATGCCGATTTTGGTGCTGGCGTGTCGATAGCGCGCGATCAATTAATGATTAATGGTGATTTATCTGCCAATGCCGTTTTGAACCAAACCTATGTTTTGGGCTATTTTCTCACCGGAAATCTCAACAACTTAACCTACCCGGTTACTTATCGGATCAATTATGGAATAAACGGTGATTTTATTACCACTACAGACGATGGTAATTTTAACCTCTTATTATCTGGAGTTCAAGCGGGTTACATCTATCAATCGAACTTTCCCTTTCATGCAGCTGGCTTTTTACGCGTTGGTTGGGGAAATTCTAAACTGTACGATCCGTTCGAACGTAAATTACAAACTGCCTCAGTTTCAATGATAGAACCACACGTTGAAGGGTATTATCGTTTTAACGCTTGGTGCAAAGCAAAAGTGGCTCTCAGCTACCGATTTATTACTAACTACAACGGTGACAGCGCCTACGACCTCTCTACTTCTACTTTTCAATCACCTCATTTTCAAGTGGGGTTTCAGTTTGGTTGGTTCGATTTAAAATAGTCTATGATTTCAATTAATAATATATCTGTTTCTTTTGACGGAAACGACCTTTTTAAAGGCATTTCTTTCGTGATTACTCCTAAAGACCGCATTGGTTTAGTCGGTAAAAATGGAGTAGGAAAATCTACTTTACTCAAAATAATTTATGGTCTGCAGGAACCCAACGGTGGCGACATTGCCATAAGCGATGGCCGAACTATTGGTTATTTGCCGCAGGAAGTAAAAAACGATTCTGAAAAAACGGTGTACGATGAAACACTTACCGTTTTTGACGAGATCATTCGCCTCGAGAAAGAAATTGACGAAATTAACCGTCAATTAGAAGAACGAACCGATTACGAATCAGATAGCTACACCCAGCTAATTCACGATTTAACCGAAAAACACGATAAGCTCAACCTGATGGATAGCTCTAAAATTGAGAGCAATGTTGGGAAAGTCTTAAAAGGACTCGGTTTTACGGAAGAAGAATTTCACCGCCCTATGAGTTCGTTTTCAGGCGGTTGGCAAATGCGCGTTGAGCTAAGTAAACTTCTTTTACTCAAGCCAGATTTACTTTTACTCGATGAGCCTACCAACCACTTAGATATCGAATCTATTTTGTGGTTAGAAGATTACTTTAACAACTATCCGGGTTCGTTAATCATGATTTCTCACGATAGAGCATTTCTCGATAACGTAACCAATAGAACTATCGAAATTGTATTTGGTAGAATTTACGATTATAAAGTACCCTACTCTAAGTATTTTGTATTGCGCGAAGAACGCATGGAAACTCAGTTAGCCGCTTTAAAAAACCAACAGAAATACATTGCCCAACAAGAGCGATTTATTGAACGCTTTAAAGCAAAAGCATCAAAAGCTAAGCAAGCTCAGTCGAAACAAAAGCAACTCGATAAACTGGAGCGATTAGAAATAGACGAACTCGATACTCAACAAATCGATTTCCGTTTTCCGCCTGCTCCCCGTGCTGGCGATGTGGTTTTTAAAGCTGATTCGGTTTCGAAATGGTATGGAGAAAAACAGGTTTTTCACGATGTAAATTTAGAAGTAGAACGCGGTGAAAAAGTAGCTTTTGTTGGTAAAAACGGAATGGGTAAATCTACCCTCGTAAAGATTATCTCAGAAGAACTTGAGCACGGTGGTGAATTAAAAATTGGTCACAACGTAAAAATCGGCTATTACGCTCAAATTCAAGAAAATACACTCAACGCAAACGATACCGTTCTTTCAACTATTGAAGAAGCAGCCACCTCTGACGAATGGTCGAACGTGGCTCGAATTAGAGGTTTATTAGGTGCCTTTTTATTTGGTGAAGAAGATGTAGACAAACGCGTGAAAGTGTTAAGCGGTGGAGAGAAATCGCGCTTGGCATTGGCTAAATTACTGCTCGACCCCGTTAACTTGCTTATTCTTGATGAGCCTACCAATCACCTAGATATTGCCTCTAAAGAAGTGTTAAAAAGAGCGCTAATTAACTACGATGGAGCCATGATTGTAGTTTCTCACGATCGTGATTTCTTAAAAGGACTAACCGATAAAACCTACGAGTTTATTAACGGTACGGTAAAAGAACACTTAGGCGATATTGATTATTTCTTATCGAAGCATCAAGTAGAAACCTTTCGAGATTTTGAATCGAGTGATGGCGGTTCCTACCAAAAGAAAGAAAGCGAGCCCAAAAAAGAAAAACCCGCTCAAAAACCCGCTGAGAAAAAGGCTGATAGCGGTAGTTCGTTAAGTTATGAAGAGCGCAAAGAACTCGATAAACAAATTAGAAAAGTGCGCAACGATGTGCAAAAACGGGAGAAAAAAATTAGCGAATCTGAAAAGGCCATCGAAGAGCTAGAGGTGAAAATGGCCGATCCGGCAAATTATGTAGACGGACAACCTTCTAAGCAATTGTTTTTCGAGCACAGTGAACTCAATCAAAAGCTAGAAACCTACATGGCTCAATGGGAAGAACTCAGCGAAGAATTGGATAAGTTAGAAACCAAAAGAAACCAATAACGAAAAAAGCCGATTGACATCTCAATCGGCTTTTTTATTTCTATTAAGAGCAGAAAACTAAGCTGTTAAACCAGCGTCACTAGCTGCTCTATAAATCTCATCATAGGTTGCTTTCGACACAGGCGCCAAAGGCAATCGCACTTCGTTTTCCATAATACCCAGCATTTCTAACAATGCTTTAATGCCTCCTGGGTTCCCCTCTTTGAACAATAGCGGAATTAAATCTACCAATTGGTAGTGAATTTCTCTCGCCTGGTCAACGGATCCTACCCTGCCCGCATGTATTAAATCTGAAAAACGCTTGGGGAAAGCATTGGCAATTACACTAATTACACCGTCTGCTCCAATGGCCATTTGCGGAAGCACCAAATCATCGTCTCCCGATAATACACTAAAGCCTTCTGGCTTGTTTTTAATCAATTGCGACATTTGCGCTAGGTTGCCGCTAGCCTCTTTTACCGCCACAATATTTTTACACTCTTTTGCTAAACGCAGAGTGGTTTCTGCGGTAACATTCGAACCCGTTCTACCCGGAACATTGTACAAAATAATCTCAGCATCTGTTGCTTGAGCCAATGCTTTATAATGCTGATACACACCTTCTTGCGATGGTTTATTGTAATAAGGACTTGCCACCAATAATGCGTCTACTTTTTCGATGGGGAACTGGCTCAATCCCTCTAGCATGGCTTGTGTATTGTTGCCTCCATAACCAAAAACTACAGGCACGCGTTTCTTAGTAACATCTATGGTAAATTCTAAAACCGCCAACTTTTCTTCTTCAGTTAAAGTGGCTGCTTCTCCTGTTGTACCTTGTACTACAATGAAGTTTACCCCTCCATCGATAATGTGATTAATTAACCGCTCAAGAGCGTTATAATCAACCGAACCGTTTGCCTTAAATGGAGTAACAATGGCTACACCCACTCCTTCAAACTTATTTTTCATAGATTTCTGTTTTACGTGGTTCAAAAATACTCAAGTACTTCTCAATTTGCTCAATTACAAACTGAACAGAATCATTTTTTGAAGTTTTGAGCACAAAATCGAACCCTTTTGGATAGTGATTAACTTGTAAACCTACCTTCATCTTAGCGCCTATTTCTGCGGCTATAAACTGATTAGGGATAGGATATGCTGTATCTAAATCGATAAATAGATCGTATTTTTTTCGGTAGGAACTCAACAACTCTTCGTGCTGTGGTTTCAGATACCAGTTGAGATGGGTTTTATTGATTTCACGTGCATCAGGTGCTGGATCTTTTTTGCTTGGTTTGCGGTAGTTGAAAAAGAAAGAATCTACCGTTTTAATTTTCCATTCTTTTTTCAATTTCGCTTCCCATTTTTCAGCAATTGCACGTTGTTGTTCGTCTTGAGGCAACAGCAATAAAACACTTTCTGCTTGAGAAAGCGATAAATTATGGACTTCTCGTGGTTTTTCAGCTGCTTTTTTCAAAAAGTACTGAGCAATCCGTTTTTTCAAACTTATCATTCTTCTCCAATCAATTGTAAAAACTCGTTTTCGCTGATTATTTCAACGCCCAGTTTTTCGGCCTTCTCTAGTTTCGAAGGACCCATATTATCTCCAGCTACTAAGAAAGCAGTTTTTGCTGAAACTGAACCCACCGATTTACCTCCGTGTTTTTCAATCATGGCTTTTATCTCGGCTCTAGACACCTTATGAAAAACACCAGAAACCACAATAGACTTACCCGATAATTGGTCGCTTTGTGGCAATAAATCTTCGCTGAGTTCAAACTGCAAGCCCGCAACTTTCAATTTAGCTACGATAGCTTGGTTCTGTTCGTTGGCAAAAAAATCGATTACACTTTGCGCAATGCGCTCGCCAATTTCGTCTACCGCTACCAACTCTTCTAAGGTAGCCTTCTCTAACTTTTCAATTGTTGTAAACTTTTTGGCTAATTTTTTTGCTACTGTTGCCCCTACATATCGAATTCCTAATGCAAAAAGCACTCTTTCGTACGGAGTATTTTTCGATTGTTCTACACCAGAAAGTAATCGATTAGCTGATTTTTCAGCCATTCGATCTAACTCAATCAGTTGTTCAAAAGTAAGGTCGTAAATATCTGATGCATTCTTGACTAAACCAGCCTCGTACAATTGCTGAATTGTTTCTTGCCCCATGCTATCAATGTCCATGGCATTGCGAGAAATAAAATGCTCGATTCTACCTTTTATTTGCGGAAGGCAACCCGTTTCGTTAGGACAATAATGAGCTGCTTCTTCTTCTTTTTTTACTAATTCTGTTCCGCATTCTGGGCAGTGCGTAGCATATCGAAGCGGTTGTGAATCAGCTGGTCTTTTCGTTAAATCAACCCCGGTAATTTTCGGAATAATTTCTCCTCCTTTTTCCACCTTTACCGTATCCCCTTCTCGAACATCTAATTCAGCAATAATGCCTGCATTGTGCAAAGAAGCCCGCTTTACGGTGGTTCCTGCCAATAAAACAGGTTGTAAATTAGCTACTGGAGTAATAGCACCCGTTCTACCCACCTGATAGGTCACTTTTTCTAAAATAGTGACCGCTTCTTCAGCTTTGTATTTATAAGCGATTGCCCAACGTGGAGACTTGGCGGTATACCCTAACTCGTCTTGCTGTTGGTAACTATTCACCTTAATAACAATACCGTCTATATCGAAATTCAGTGCTAACCGTTCATCTTCCCAATAGTTAATGAAATTCATAATTTCATCAATGTTTTGGCAAATTTCAATGGTTTTTTGTTGCGAAGAAGGTACTTTAAAACCCCACTCACCCGCCTTTTGAACAGAGTTAAAATGGGTAGTCACTACTCTGTTTTCAGTATACAATCCGTACAGAAAACAATCGAGCTTTCGCTCAGCAACCACACTCGAATCTTGTAACTTTAGCGTACCTGAAGCTGTATTTCTAGGGTTGGCATACGGTTGCTCCCCTTTTTCTTCTAGCGATTTATTTAACAGTTGAAACTGTGACTTAGGCAAAATAATCTCACCTCTTATTTCGAAGCTTTCTGGGTAATCGCCTGGTTTTAGCGAAAGTGGAACAGTTCTAATGGTTCTTACATTATTAGAAACATCGTCCCCTTTTTGTCCGTCTCCCCGCGTTACCGCTTGGTGAAATTGCCCATTTCGGTACTTGATTCCAATAGCAACGCCATCGTATTTCAGTTCACAAACAAATTCAACTTTCCCCTCTATGGTTTTTTGAATTCGTTCAATAAACTCAACGATTTCTTCTTTCGAGTAACTGTTACTCAACGACATCATTGGATAATCGTGAGCTACCGTTTCAAAATTCTTAGTAATATCTCCGCCAACGCGTTTTGTAGGCGAATTAGGGTGGTCAAATTCAGGATATTCTTTCTCTAGCGATTCGAGTTTTTTGAGCAATTGATCAAAATCGTAATCACTTAACTCGGGCTGATTTTCAACATAGTACAAGTGATTATGATGTTCTATTTCTGCCCTTAACTTTTCTATCTCTTGGCGCACCGCGGTTTTATCCATTCTGGGTCTTTTTATTGCGGGTTTCAAAATACAGTTTCTTCTCGGCTTTCACTTTCTTGTGCGCAAAAACCGATTTCATTAATCTTCCTAAATTTACTTTTAATCCAAACGTATAGTAAGGAGACGTAAGGTAATCTCTTACTTCAACATCTTGGCTAAAAGCCGCTCGCTGACCTGCACCTAGACCAAATCCTAACCAGTAATTGATGTTGTATTGGCCATAAACGCCAACCTGAAGCGCATTAAATCGCTTTTCTTCTGGTTCACCTACTGGTTCTCTTTCCCCATCTAAGGTGACCAACCTACCGCCACCACGACCAAAACTGAGGGGGATGCCGAGTTCCCACCGATAATTATTTACTAACATGTATTCGCCATAGCCTGCTAAATAAGCAACCTCACTGAGTTCATAGTCGTAATCTTGGTCGTTATCGTTGAGCAGTACCGCTTCTTCTTGCCCCAAAAGCATGAGTCCAAATCGGTAGTTGTGATTATATTCTAAACCACCTTTTAAGCCCATAAATAAAAATTGCTGATCGTTAAAAAAAGAACGAAAATTATGAACAGCCGTGTGCATTTTCCACTTCTTCGTTTTGTACTCTTCAAGGTACTTTTCTTCAAAAGGTGTATACGGGTCTTGTAAGGGAAAAAGAGAGATTTCACCTACATCGGCAGGAACCATTGCTCTCGTTGAATTAACACCCAATAACCCACACACTATCAAACCTATAAAAACGATATATCGGACTTTTTTCACTATTTCAAGCACTTCAACATTCGGTCTTTTCCTTGTAAATCTTGTCTTAATTCTGTGGTGGCAAATGCAGTGTTATTTTCTATCCAATCTTGCGTAGCTTTTCCATACTTTTCGTGCAATTCGAAATACAAAGCACCTGATTCAGTGAGTAAATCAAAAGCAGACTCTGCTATCTTTTTATAAAATTCTAAGGGATCTTTTTCTACAAACAATGCCATATGCGGTTCATACGCTAACACATTCTTTGCCATTGTTGGTTTTTCGTCTGTTAAAATGTAGGGAGGATTGCTCACAATCACATTATAGAGACAGGTGTCACTCCCACTTTCTAGCGCGTTCTCTTGTCTAAAATCAACATCCAAACCGAGTGAAACGGCATTCTTCTCTGCCACAACAAGCGCATTTTGTGACCAATCGGTTCCTACAACTTGCGCATTCTTTAAATACTTTTTTAACGCTAAAGCAATACAACCACTACCGGTTGCTACATCTTTTACAATCAGATTTTTATGACCCGAATAATCACTCACAATCCACTCTACTAATTCTTCGGTTTCTGGTCGAGGAATTAGCACATTAGCATCTACAAAAAGCATTAAATCCATAAAATGAGCTTCACCCAAAATGTATTGAATTGGCTCACTTTTTAACAAACGATCTGTAATGCGAACAAAGCGCAATAATTCTGACTCGCTCAGTAATCTATTTTTTTGCAAAACCACTTCTGTTCTCGACAATTGAAGCGCCCATTCTACACTCCATTGTGCAAGCAAATTAGCTTCTCTTGCAGTGTAAATTGGTTGCAATTTTTGCTCGAAATACTTGGGTATGTCGGCCAGTAAATTACTGCTCAAATTCATGGCGCGAAATTACGATTAAAACCTACTTTTGACCTCCCAAACAAATGTTAAAATGAACGTGAATACTGACGAATTTTACATGTTGAGATGTTTACAACTTGCTCAACACGGAAAACCGCTCGCTTTTCCTAATCCGTTAGTAGGTGCTGTTATTGTTCATAACAACACCATAATAGGCGAAGGCTACCATGCTGAATACGGTCAACCTCACGCTGAAGTAAATGCCGTTAACTCAGTCAAAAACAAATCGTTATTACCCGAATCTACCATCTACGTTAGCCTAGAACCATGCAGTCATTTTGGAAAAACACCTCCTTGTTCAGACTTAATTGTTCAACACCATTTTCAACGAGTTGTAGTAGGAACCGTAGACCCTTTTAGCGAAGTAAGCGGAAAAGGAATTGAACGAATCCAAAATGCAGGAATTGATGTTTCAGTAGGAATTCTCGAAGAAGAATGCCAAAAAATCAATGCTCGTTTCTTTTTTAACCACCAAAATCAATTGCCTTACGTTATTTTAAAATGGGCGCAAACGGTTGATGGTTTCATTGACGCCACTCGTTTAAACCCGCAGCAAAAAGCGCTCAAAATCTCTACCACTCACACTTCAAGATGGGTGCATCAACTAAGAAGCGAAGTAGATGGAATTTTAATTGGCTCTAACACCTTTCTACTCGACCAGCCTCAACTCACTACGCGACTTTGGCCAGGGAAAAATCCGCAAAAAATACTGCTCGACCCCAACTTAGAAACCTTGCAACACACCGATCGATTAGCTGATTATTGGGTGTATTATTCTCAAGAAGCGGATGTAGAGAAATTACCCCACAGTCATTTTTACCCTATCAAAGATTGGAACCTTAAAAGCATCTTGAAACATTTGTATATCAACAGAATTGGCTGTATTCTTGTAGAAGGTGGAGCGTATACTTTGCAACAATTTATCGATACCAATCACTGGAACTCTGCCTACAAGATAACTTCACCATTAGAAATTTCTGAAGGAACCAAAGCACCTTCTATAGCGAAATCTCCTAATTTTACAACTAGCATAGATTCAGATTCGATTAAAGTGTACTTCAATGAAATCGCTTAACTACATAGTTTTTAGTATTGTTCTACTCTTCTTTACACTTTTATCAAATTTCACATTTGCGCGCACTTCAGTGCTCGATAGCTTGAGAAGAAATATTTCTATTGCCACTTCTGACACTCATCGTATTATGGCCACAAGCACGTATGCTTGGCACATCAAATACGATAGCACTGAGCAGTTTGGTGAAACAGCAAAACAGATTTTAAATGATTCGAAAGAAATCGAATTTGCTAAGGGAATTGGTCTAGGCGAATCTTTCGTAGGGGTTTACCACTACATTAAAAGCAATTATTCTAGCGCTAGCAAACACTTCGAAAATGCTTTAGCCGCTTACGAAACCATTGGAGATAGCGTTGGAATTGCAAAATGCTACAACTATCTGGGTTTAGCACACGATGGAAAAGGTGATTTCTCTGACGCCATTAAAGCCTACATGAAATCTCTCCAAATCAAAGAGAATCTTAACGATAAACTAGGAATTGCTAACACCCTTAACAACATTGGGGTTATCTACAATTACCAAAAAGAATACGATAAGGCACTTAATTTCTTTGAGCGTTGCCAACTGATTTACGAAGAAATTGGCGATAAAACGGGAGTTGCACAAGCCTTGAACAATATTGGCCTAGCTTACGATAATAAAGGAGATACCGACAAGGCAATCGACTACTACCTAAAATCTCTCAAACTCGAAGAAGAACTTGAGGTAAATCCTTACAACATTGCTTTAAGCAACAACAACCTCGGTAGCCTATACTCTGGCAAAGCCCAATACGACATCGCTATTTATTACTACGAAAAAGCCCTTGAAATATACGAGCAAGAAAATTCAAAAGGCGGTATTACTTTAGTGAATTGCAACTTAGCAGAAGCTTTGCACCATGTAGATCAAGTAGAGAAAGCTCGAGAATTAGCGCAATATGCTTTATCTGTAGCAAAAGAAATTGAGTCGAAAGATGATATAAAACAAGCTTACCAAGTATTAACGGCTATTGAAAGAAAAGCCAAAAACTACGACTTAGCTTTTCAATATCAACAGCAATACTTTGCCGTTAAAGACAGTATTTACAACCTAGAGAAGTCAAAAGAAATAGCGGTTATTCAATCACAATACGAGTTACAAAACCAAGAAGAAAAAAAGCAACGTATCGAAGAACAAATTGCGCGTAAAGAATCGCAGAAACAATTCTGGACTATTCATGCCATTTTAGCCGGAGTGCTCTTCGTTGTTATTCTGCTCCATCTTTTTAAAGCGGTTTCTTTCTCTAACCAACTTTACTCGTTATTGGTTTTGGCTCTTTTTGCACTGGTAGCCTATTTGATGTCTTCTTTCTTAACCTCGTTCTTTTTCAAAGAAAACGACTTATCAATGGCTCCTAAAGTGGTTTTAAACCTAATGGTAATTTTGGTAACAGGCTTTATTTTCCAACGCTTGCTGGCAAAGGGAAGCCGCAAGTAAACTCGCTCTTTTATCGGTATGAACCAACCTTTCAGTTATTTACAACCTACACTTGTTTCAGAATCTCTCTTTAAAGATCGCGGAAGTAAATTTATTGGATTTTGTTACCCTGTTAAATCTGAAGAAGACATTAAACAAGCTCTTGAAGAAATTAAGAGTAAACATCCCCAAGCTAGACACTTGTGCTACGGATATTTATTTGGCCCAAACGGTGAATTCTACCGAGCTAATGACGATGGCGAGCCTTCCAATTCTGCAGGAATGCCTATACTCAACCAAATAAAATCGTACAACTTAACCAATACTTTTATCGGTGTAATTCGGTATTTCGGAGGAACTAAATTGGGTGTTCCGGGCTTAATCAACGCTTATAAAACAGCTGCCGAAGAAGCGATTAAAACCAACAAAATCGAAGAGCATCACGTACATGCTTACTACAGTGTTCAGTTTGAGTACGCTCAAATGGACGCCATAATGCATTTGGCTAAAGTGAAGAATTGGAATATCTTACATCAGAAATTTGAACTGGATTGTGAATTAGAAATTGAGCTACAACTTGACCAACAAGAGGCTTTTAAAAACGCTTTTAACCCGTATCCAGAAGTAATCGTAAAGCACATTAAAAATGCGTAGAGCACTCCCCTTTCTTTTATTTTTAGCCCTCATTTCTCCGATGCTATCTTCTGCACAGAACTTAATTGAGAGAGAAAATTCAGCGCTATTCAAAATAGAAAAATCGGGTAAAATATTCAGTCTGAATCATCCAGATTTATTAACACAAGAATTGAAAGAATTCTTTCATTTAGATGGATTTGAGCTTAATTTATTGCATAAAAAAACATCTCCAGCAGGAACGCAACATCTTCTTTACTCTATTGGTTTTAAATCTATTGAAATCAATGATTTCACTTTAAAATTGAACTTTAATGCTGCGCATCAATTGGTTCATTATTTTCTCCCTCCTGCTTTTTATCAGCTGGTTCAATCAACAGAACGCCCCACTCAGTTTTATGAAGTTAACCCCACTGCACACGATGGATTAAGAGAAATTCGAACTTCGAAAAAGTGGTGTTGGAAAAATCGAAAATGGGTTCCTACCGTTTACATAGAGGGGATCGATTCTAACGGAGAACATATTGCTATTCTAGAAAGTGAAAATGGTGTAGTTAGCCGTCAACAACTTTCTGTGAATCACCATTCTACAGAAATAGACACGACCATAAAAGGGTATGTGTTTTTACCCGATCCATTAACGCCTACAGGGCAAATCTACGGAGGTTCTTGGAGCGATAATAACGATCAAAACACTACTAACTTAACTCAAGCTCGTTCGTTGGTTGAGAGTCAAGGTTTTTTCGAAAACGACACGTTTTACTTAAGTAATCCGTATGTGCAAATTCACGAACATTCTTTTCCAATTGAACCACTAGTCACATCATTGAATGGCAATTTCAATTTCACCCGAGACACTACTGGATTTGAGCAGTTTATGATTGTTTATCACATTTCTCATTTTGCTCAATACGTTGAAAACTTAGGCTATTTAGAAGTCGATTACTCCATACAAGCTGATCCGCATGCGCTAAACGGTTCTGATAACTCATCGTTTTCGTTTTTCACTTCACCCCCTGTGCTCAATTTCGGAACGGGTGGCGTAGACGATGCCGAAGATGCTGATGTAATTATTCATGAATACGGACATGCTCTCAGTCATGGTTTAGCACCTGGAACCAATTCTGGCGTTGAAAGACGAGCGATTGACGAAGCATTTGGTGATTATTTAGCGGCTTCTCATTCGAAATTATTCACTGTTTTTAATGTTGATGATGTGTTCAACTGGGATGGTCACAACGAGTTTTGGGACGGAAGAACAGTAGCTACCAATGATTTTTACCCTACTGATTTAGAAGGTGATATTTACTTAGATGCTGATATTTGGTCGGCTGCTATGATGGCTATTCAAAACGCCATCGGACGAGAAAACACCGATCAACTACTTTTTCAAAGTATGTACAATTATTCGGCAAACATGAGCATGTCTCAAGCAGCCGTTTTACTCATCGAAGCCGAAGATTTACTGTTTTCTGGTACTTATAAAAATACCATTTGTCAAATTTTAAATCAACGTGGTTTACTCAACAATTGTCAGTTAGTATCTACTGGTAATGAGCGTGTTCCTACCGAAAAAAGCATACCCAAAGCCTTTTGGAATGCGCACAACCAAATAGAAATTACGAGCGCACAAACGATGCGTTCTATTGCTTTTATTTCTCCGGTAGGAACCCAACTCAATTCTTTTCAAGTAAGTGGAAAGAAGTTAAAGCTCCCCGCTCCGAATGAGCTTCGTTGGATGATCATTTCGGGAACGTATGCAGACGAAACTCCTTTTCAAATCAAAGTGGTTCGTTAGCATCTTTATCGCCTAATTAACTGATTTTCTGCTACAAAAAACTTTCGGTAATTTGTTTCACCAGTTGAGTACCATCTGGGTCGGCTTGGGTTTTTAGCGTACAAAACTTCTCTGCCCATTCTGAAGTTCGTATGCGCAACGGAGGATTTTCATTTTCTGCTACTTCTGAGATAACTTGGGCTACCTCTGCTCCCGTTTGGTAAACCTGTTCTGCACCTTCTTGAGCACGTTGTTGGTTACCTGCCATGTATTTTTCGAAAATGGGTTGGTATTCACCAGTGACCAACTCACCGTTTACTGCCGTTTTTTCAATGGCGTTGGCCATAAACTCAGTTTGTATTCCACCGGGTTCAACGTTGGTGATTTTGATGTTAAAAGCAGGAGATACATAGGTTGCCAATGCTTCTGCAAAACCCTCTACCGCAAATTTGGCCGCACAATACAACTCGTTAAACGGCTGACCTACCAATCCACCCACTGATGAAAGGTTAATAATTCTTCCCGATTTCTGCTTGCGCATATACGGTAATACCGCTTGGGTGGTGAAAACAGTTCCTAAATAGTTTACCTCGGTTACCCAGCGTATTTCCTCTTCACTAGCTTGCTCAGTGGTTTTGGCAAAACCAGCGCCAGCATTGTTAATGAGTACATCTATTTTCCCGTCTTGCTCGATAATCGATGTAATGGCTCTATCGATGGATTCTTTTTTGGTAACATCTAATTCAAGCAATTCAATATCTAGCCGATCGGCAGCTATACGCTCTTTTAGAGCGGTGGCCTTCTCAAGATTGCGCATGGTTGCAAACACTTTGTAATTGTTTTTAGCCAACAGAATAGCTGTCTCCAAACCTACTCCTGTTGATGTTCCCGTGATAATAACGTTCTTCTTCTTGTTCATTGATTTTGATTTATTTTTGTTTAGAACGAATGTTCATTCCAATTATTTGTTAAATTTTTTAAGCTTTTATAGCATCCCAAACTAAGCGTAATTGATTCTCTAGTCTATTTTCTGTGCTATTCGATTTGAAAAACCAACGCAAATAGGCAAAAACAGAACCGCCTACAAAAACCATGATTTCATCGGCTGGTACTTCTTTAATAATGCGGTGTTGTTGACCAAATTGAATAAGTTGGTAAAAAGGCTGCACGGTTTTGCTTCCTTCTCTTCTACTTTCTTCTGTGATAATGGGCGAAGCGTGCAATTGTTCTATGATGTTAAAATAAGCAGGATGCTCCATGAAAAACTCCATAAATTTCACATAGTATTTTTCAAACTGTGTTTTGATGGGCTCGTCTTCGTTAAACTGAACAAAAACCAATTGTTCTTCTTGCTTAATGTGCAAGTAGAGCGCGTTAATGAGCTCTTCTTTGTTTTTAAAGTAGTTGTAAATAGTACCCATACCCGTGCCTGCTTCTTTCGCTATAGCCGACATTGGCGTATTGTGAATTCCTTGATGGGTAAGTAATTGCAAGGCAGATTGTAGTATGGCTTCTCTTTTCGACACGCTGCAAATGTATACAAAATGGAATGAATGTTCCAAACAAAGTATTGAAAAGCAAAATCGGTTGATAGCCTATCAACCGATTTTGGTTCTTTTCTTTTAATACCGAAGAGAATGCTCCCAATACGCACCACTTATATCGGTAATCTTCAAGGTGTATTCTCCTTTTGTTAATTCCGTTTTAACCTCCAAAGGCAGTGTGATTCTCGCTTTGGCACCGAGCGGAACAATCAAACTATGTTTTCCAGATCGAACTTTTGCGATGTATTTATTCTCTATCGATGAAGGGGGTAAAATCGCTAAGTCTTCTTGATAATATTGCAAGACGGGTTCCTTCTGTTGATTGAATAATTCAATAGCAATTACCCACGAACCGTACACATCAACACCTTCTGTTCGGTAGACATCAAAGGCCACCATTTCTTGTGTGAGTTGAGTATTCGACAGCTCTAAATGTGGCTTCACCGATTTGTTGTGAAGGGTTCCCCACACACCGCCATGAAATACTTGATTGGTAAAAAGAGTAAGACCCAGAATAAAAACGGATCCTACTAGAGTTAATCTAGGAAGCCTCTTTTCGGTGAACGGCAACGTGCCCGAACCCAGCCAAGCAAATCCTTTTTTCTGTGTAAACGGAAGTTGTTTTTGCATCCAATAATGATCGATTGAAAAACGACCACTTCCAGTTAAAAAGAGAACAAAACCAGTGGCTACACCGAGTACACCAATCTGCCATTCGTCTAAACAGGTGGTGCCAATCCAGCCAGAACCAAGTAAAATTCCCATCGCTAAACCAAATACGCCTATACTCATTAAACGAGTAAACATTCCTAAGATCATGAACAGCCCTACAAGGCCTTCTATCACTGTAAAAAGCACCATACTGAACCATAATGCTTCAGGGTTTTCTACCAAATATTGAATAATGGGTTTAATCCCTAAAGCATTGGGCAAGAAATGATTAAACTTCTCACCGATGTAGCCTGCTTGCTCTGGGTCTAATTTATTGACCAAAACCGTTCTTCTCCAAAAAGCCGAAAAATACGTCCACCCTACTACCCATCTTAAGGCCAAGGCAAACATTCCGGCATCGCTATACACACTTTTCTTTTGCATTTTAAATTCTTTACAACTTGACAATAAACGCGTTGAAAACGAATTGAATCACTATATTCTGTCTTGAAAACGTACACTCAAAACAGCGCTTTCAACGGCAAAAATTAATTTCGAACCTTCTTGTTGTTTCGCTGAACACAAAACAACCAACACACCGTAATCCATTGATTAAAAACAGATTACTACTTTATTCTTTATAAATCGAGTTGTAAATTTTGAAAAAGAATGTACAAGGCAACGGTAGGAACCCGCTCTCCTTTTTTCGATACTTCTTTACAAATCTGAGTCTCAAACACATGGATAGAAAGCAACCCTACGGCAGCTGCAAAGAAAACCAACCAACTGCCTAGAGATAATCGATTCGTAGACGTTTTAAGCTTTGATTGCACCAAAACTGTGCACGATGATGAAGAAAGTGTAGTTTGACTTTTATTGAGAACCTCGGTTTTAGCAATACCCAGTTCATCTTGAAGAAAATTGCGCACTTTACACGGTGATAGCAATAACAAAATCACCAACCCCAAGCTAGAGGCAGCCCACTTTACGGTTGTTATATGGTGCAAATGGCTCACTTGGCAAACGTAAAAAACCCACAGCTGTACGCTTGTTATAAATTCGCTAATTCATGTATTTTCGATAATCTGAATTCGTTACCTTGAAAAACTTTTACAATTCTAACTCCCCTTTTTATGACTCAAGCCGAACTTCTAGTTCTCAACTTTACCGAAATCAGACGCAGAAGTATTTTGCTTTGGAATCAACTTCCTGAAAGCCATTATAACTGGAAACCTGATGAAAATGCCATGTCTGCCATTGAGATGATACGACACGTTTTAGAAGCGGATTACGGCTGGAATCTCATTATTAACAACGGTGATTTATCGAATTACACTACGCCTTGGAAAAACCGACCGTTCACTAGTGTTTCTGATGAATTAACGTTTGCAGAGCCCTATAGAAAAACCTTTATCCAAAACGTTCTGCAGTTTTCTGATCAACAACTAAACGAGTCTGAAATCATTCATCCGGGCAACGGAAAAAAGAAATTACTCGGAAAATATTTGCTCAGAATTGGCTATCACGAATCGGTTCATGCCGGTAATTTTATAGCGTATTTGCGTGCTATGGAAATTGCTAGACCGCAGATTTGGGATTAAACTCTATTTTTCAAAATAGTATTTAATTGCTCATTCTTGCTTTCGGTAGGAACACGATATCCATTCTTTTAATAGATACAAATACCTGAACAACTCTCATTGGTAGAACTGCTAGACTGATGAATCAAAAAGTAGATTTTTCATTCAACTCGTCAAAACCGCCCACTTTGTTATTGAAAAAACGGCAACTTCTCTTTTATAGCCAAACAAAAATCGAGGTGTAAACGCGTTCCTACCGTGAAAAAATAGGCGCAACCAACGTTTACACAACAACCTGCGTCACTAGGTATTAAATTTATCAAATTTTGAGTCAAACCTATTTTACATCTGACCATCATTTCGGTCATTCAAACATTATCCAGTTTTGTGAACGTCCGTTCAGTTCTATTGAAGAAATGAACGAAACCTTGATACAACGCTGGAACGAGAAAGTACAACCCGAAGACGAGGTATATTATCTGGGAGATTTTGCGCTTACAAAAAACAACGATTTAGTGGCAGAAATTCTCGATCAGTTAAACGGAACTAAATACTTAATTACAGGAAATCACGAAGGAGCCGCACTCAACCACCGCAAAAAATTCAAGTGGATTAAAGACTATTACGAGTTAAAGGTAAAAGATGCCGATTGTAAAAATGGAGTTCAGCGCATTGTACTTTTCCATTATGCAATGCGTGTTTGGCGCGGTGATTTTAGAGGAACTTGGCATTTATACGGCCATAGCCACGGTAATTTGCCCGATAAAAACGATCAGCTGAGTTTCGACATAGGTGTGGATAATCACAATTTTTATCCGCTCTCTTACTCAGAAGTAAAAGCCATTATGCAAACCAAAAATTGGAAACCGCCTTTCGACTCCATCGAAATATAGCGGTTTCTCGCTTTTTTCATGCTTTTGAGCTTTTCTACCTTTTCAAGCCCTTCAACTTTGGGTGCTTTCTTTAATGACTCTTTTTCTTTTGCTTTCTAATTGTTGGGAGTAAAAAATCGATCGAAGGCTTGCACCACCTTAATGGGCGGTTTCATGGGTTTTCCTGTTTTAACACTTACAAATACCAAGGTGGTCTTGGCAAAGTTAATTTGGGTTCCTTCTTTATTAAACATCTCGTATTCGAACTCGATTTTGATGCCTGGCTTTTTGTTGATGGTCACCCGAATAAGCAATTCTTCATCGTAGTAAGCAGGTTTAAAATACTTAATATAAAACTCGGCCACAGGTAACATTACACCTTCATCTTCGAGCTCTTTGTAAGAAATACCGATACTTCGTAACGCTTCTACCCTCGCCACTTCTAAATAGGTGGCGTAATTACCATAATAAGCGTATCCCATTTTATCGGTTTCTGCATAGCGAACACGAACAGGCCAATCGAATTTGAACATATATCTTAGAGTTTTAAACAAAGATAAAAGGCACTTTCTAAACACCTGTTCACAGAATTGGCCAAATGTGAATAACCTCGCCACTTTATTAACGATTGATTGTCAATTTACTGGTTTTTAAGACCTAAACCAAAGGTAATATTAACAACCCTTCTTAATAAGTTTTATTTATAGTTGATATTTAACATTGGAGACACCCGGTCATTAAACAAATATGCACTTTGAACTACATGATAATGATACATTTAGCCCTATTTTAGCAACAGAAAATGAAAAAAAGATATAGGCGAAAACCGTTCAAAAGCCGCATTTGCACTGTATTTCAGCGTAAACAGTTGATTTTCAAATTGAGTAGGAAACTTTACCAACACCCACACAAAACCGCAAGTATTTTTTTCTATAATATCAACCTTAAAAGGGTTTTTTTTTTCACTTTTTTCTAATCACTTTTGTTCAGCCGAAAAACGTATGATGCGTTACAGCAACCTTGTTTAATTTAAGTCTGTGCTAAGATAAATCGGCACTTCAACCTAATAAAAGTTAACAGCATGAATAAACCATATGATGAAGTTTGGGAGAACTGCCTTGCCATTATAAAAGACAATGTAAGTCATCAAAGCTTTAAAACATGGTTTGATCCTATCCGACCCTTAAGTATTAAAGACAACACCTTAACTATTCAGGTGCCGAGTCAATTTTTTTACGAATGGTTAGAAGAGCACTATATTTCTCTTTTAAAGAAAACCATCAAGAAAGAATTGGGTCCGAATGGTTCTTTAGAGTATTCCATCATTATGGAAAACAACTACAAGAACAATTCGAAAGGTTATTCTGTAAAGGTTCCTACCACCAATCGGAACGCGGTGAAAAACCCATCTGTATCTATGCCAGTAGATGTAGGTGCAAAAAGTATTAAGAACCCATTTATTATTCCGGGTTTAAAGAAAGTGGTAGTCGATTCTCAATTGAATCCGAATTACTCTTTTGAAAATTTTGTAGAAGGCGAATGCAACCGTTTGGCTCGTTCTGCAGGTTTTGCAGTAGCTAGCAAACCAGGTGGAACAGCTTTTAATCCTTTGCTTATATACGGTACCGTAGGTTTGGGTAAAACTCACCTATCGCACGCTATTGGTATCGAGATTAAAAACAACCACCCGAACAAAACCGTTTTATACGTTTCTTCAGAGAAATTTACGCAGCAGTTTATCGACTCGGTAAGAAACAACACGCAAAACGATTTTATTCACTTCTATCAAATGATCGATGTACTGATTATTGATGATGTTCAGTTTTTTGCTGGAAAAGAGAAAACTCAAGATGTTTTCTTCCACATCTTTAATCACTTGCACCAAACCGGTAAGCAGTTAGTAATGACTGCCGATAAACCACCGGTAGAAATGCAAGGAATTGAGCAGCGTTTGCTTTCTCGTTTTAAATGGGGCTTAAGCGCAGATTTACAGGTGCCTTCATTAGAGACTAGAATTGCTATTCTTGAGAAGAAGATGTACACAGAAGGTATTGAATTACCTAAAGATGTAGTAGAATATTTAGCGTATTCAATTACTACCAATATTCGTGAGCTGGAAGGAGCCTTGATTTCTTTAATTGCACAATCTTCACTCAACAAAAAGTCAATTACGCTTGATTTAGCTAAGCAAATGATTGATAAATTTGTGAAGAATACCGCAAGAGAAGTTTCTATCGATTACATTCAAAAAGTAGTGTGTGATTATTTTAACCTACCCATTGAATTGTTAAAATCGAAAACACGTAAACGCGAAGTGGTTCAAGCAAGACAAATTGCGATGTATTTTGCAAAACAAATGACCAAAGCAAGTTTGGCAAGCATTGGCGCTCATTGCGGTGGTAAAGATCACGCAACCGTACTTCACGCTTGTAAAACCGTAAATAATCTAATGGAAACCGATAAGCGTTTTAAAGGTTACATAGACGATTTAGATAAAAAAATCAGCATACAATAATCTTGTTTTGTTGAAACGTTCAAGAATAGGAACCTGAGCAGTTGGGTTCCTATTTTTGTTTATAATCACATGTTATGAAAGTACTTTTTGTTTGTTTGGGCAACATCTGTCGTTCGCCAATGGCTCATGGTCTGTTGAGAGAAAAAGTAAAGCAAGCAGGTTTAGAAGATTTTTTTGAAATCGATTCGGCAGGAACCAGTGGTCATCACAACGGTGAAGCTCCCGATTCTAGAGCGCAAGCCACTATGCTATCTCACTCTATTGATATCAGCGATTTACAATCGCGAAAATTCGAAAAGAGCGATTTTCATCTTTATGATCAAATTGTGGTAATGGACAGAAGCAATTTTCGAAATGTGCAACAAATGGCAAAAGCAACCGATGAAGAAGCTAAAATCAGCATGATGCTCGATCACAGCTTGCAACATCGAGGCTTCGAAGTTCCTGATCCGTATTACGGTGGAGACGAAGGTTTCGAAAATGTATATCAAATGCTCAACGATGCATGCGATGAATTGATTAAAAAATGGCGACCATGAACTTAAATCCCGGAACTTTATACCTTATTCCCTCTACATTAGGCCCATCTTCTATCGAATATTCAATTCCTTCAGAAGTGGTTTCTATTATTAACCAAATCGATTTATTCGTAGTTGAAAAACCCAAAACAGCTCGTGCTTTCTTAAAGCAAGTAGGTTACGAAAAACCGATTAGCGAAGCACAAATGGCCGTACTCGACAAGCGTTCTACCCAAGACGATGCCATGGAAACTTTTATGGAACTAATGCAAGGGAAAAACCTTGGTATTCTATCAGAAGCAGGCGCTCCTGGAGTAGCTGATCCAGGTTCAATCTTGGTGAAAATTGCTCATGAAAACAATATTAAAGTCACTCCGTTAGTGGGTCCTTCTAGTTTTGTTTTAGCCTTAATGGCGAGTGGTTTAAACGGACAAGGTTTTAGTTTTCACGGTTATCTGCCTATTAACGGTGGCGAACGCGTTCGCAAATTAAAAGAGCTAGAGCGCAATGCTCGTTCTCACAAGCAAACGCAAATTTTTATGGAAACTCCTTACCGAAACGAAGCCATGTTCGAATCGGTATTAAAAGCTTGCCATCCGAATACTCAATTGTGTATTGCTTGCGATTTAACCCTACCCACCGAATACATTAAAACCGCTTCTGTAAACGATTGGAAAAAAATCAAACCCAAAATTCATAAACGACCTGCCGTTTTCTTAATCTATTGAGCCGCAATAATCTCAATATCAAACACTAAATTGGCATTGGGCGGAATATTAGCATACCCTTTTTCACCATAAGCGAGATGACTAGGAATAATAAATCTCGCTTTTTCTCCTTCTTTTAAATGCTGAACTGCTTCTTCCCAGCCTGGAATCACTTCTCCTCTACCTAAACGAAAACTAAACGGCTGACCACGATCTACCGATGAATCGAATTTTCGACCATCTTTAAAGTATCCAGAATAATGCACGGTAACGGTTTGTCCTGCTAAAACTGGTTCTCCCATGGTTTTCTCAATCACATAAAATTCTAATCCACTAGAAGAAACTTGCTTACTTGCGTTAGAAATATCAAAAGGTTTTGAACCTTGGCGCGTTCTAATAATCTCTACATCGTAAAGCAAAGGTCGGTTTTCATCGATGCCACCTCTACCCCCCACAAAACCGAGTGTAGGTGGAATGTAAAATAAGAACCGGTCGCCTTCTCGCATGTATTGAAAGCCCTCTTCGAGCCCAGCAATCAGCATACCTTGCCCTACTTGCATATCTACCGCCTTGCCATTATTAAATTCGTCTGAAGTTTCTAATTTCTCCATGTTATCAGCATAATAAACCGCATAGCGAGAAAGGGCGAGATCTCCACGTTGAACGCGAACTCCGTTTCCGGCCACCAATTGCTGAAACTTTAATCCGCTTTGAGAAGGTGCATCTTGAAAATTAGCCAAATCGAAGGCTTTGCGTTTCCCTAAATCATTTTCAGAAGATTCTGATTGGGTTCCTTCTTGGGCAGAGCTAGGCGAATGATCTGGTAATTTTTCACTTCCGTTGTTGCATGCAGTAAGCGCCAAAGCCGCTACTAGTGGTACGTATTTCCAATTCATTTTGATCGGGTAATTTCTAATAATTCTACTTCATAAATTACGCTTGTGTGCGCAGGCACAATATTGTAAGCGCTTCCTTCTTGAAAAGCCAATTGCGAAGGTATAATAAGCAACGCTTTTCCGTTTTCTTTCATTTGTTGAACTCCGATGTTAAAACCCCGTAAAACCTGGTCTTTCTCTCCAATGGTATACGTAAACGGTTCCTTCCGGTCGTGCGTGCTGTCAAATTTTCTACCATCTAACAAAAAGCCTTCGTAGTGCACGGTTACTTGATCGTTTTTTTTGGGGTAGGAACCCATTCCTCTTCTCTGACGAACAAGGTGAATACCGTTAATCGCTTCTACAGAATCGGGTTCTAATTTGGCAAGAAAAGCGTGCAATTGTTCTTGCTCTTGCATTTCGTAATCGACAAATATTCCGGGAAACTTCTCTAACCAACGAAATTGGGCTAAACGCATGTTTTCTTGGATTTTCACATGTAGTTTCACTTCTTTTTCGCTCGAGATGCGCCAGTCTTCCGGTAAAATATCTGTTGGGAGAATAAAAGTGGCAGAATCGTTAATATTAAGCATTTCTAATGCTTGTAGGAACCGTTGATCGATGTTTTCAGTGTAGATTACGGCTTGTTGTTGTCCATTTGTCTGATAATCAAGCAAAACAGAATCATTTAGCGTTTCTAGTAAAACCGAAGCAATAAGCACTTCGTTTTTTTGAAAAGAAACATCTTCTCCCAAGGTGTGTAACTTGTATTCAATTCCGTTTGATAAAACGGAAAAACCTTCGAATCTGCTTTCTTCACAACTTAATAAGGTGCACAGCAAACAACCTAAAGCAAGTAGTTTTCGCATAGATTAGTCGAAAATATTCACCACTTCAATATCGTAAATTACGGTAGCATCACCTGGTATTTTATTGCGATCTCCGGTTAAACCATGTGCTAAATAAGAAGGAATAACCAAGCGAGCTTTATCGCCTTTTCGCAAGTAGGTCATAGCTTCGTGTAATCCGCTTTCAACATCTGCTCTTCCAATTTCAAACGTTTGTGGTCCGTTTTTTTCGCTACTGTATACTTTATCGCCATTGATTAAAAACACGTTGTAATTCAACGTTACTTTTTGTCCGGTTTTACCTCGCTCCCCTTCACCTTTTTCGTAAACCATGTAGCGCAAACCGGTTTGGGTGCTCGTCATCTCCCAGCCCCGCCTTTTCACATAACCATCAATTTGATTATTCTCTAATTCTACTTTGGCTTTGTTGGTTTTAATCAGCTCTTGCGGCTTAAGCTGTTTGGTAATTTCTTTTTGTCGCTGCTTATCTTGATCACACGACTGGCAAGCTGCTAAACAAAGGGTTCCTACCAGAAAAAAGACTACTCTATTAATCATGGTGTTAAAATTCTTCGTTTTTGATGATAGATTCAAATTTTTCGATGGTTTCTTTTAAAGATAAATCTGAACGACCACCAGCAGCGTTAATGTGCCCCCCTCCGTTAAAGTGTTTGCGAGCAAACTGATTAACATCTGTATCTCCTTTCGATCGAAAAGAAATACGAATGTAATCGCTCTCTTTGCTTTCTCTAAAAAAAGCTGCGAACTTGATTCCTTCTATCGATAAGCCATAATTTACCAACCCTTCGGTGTCGCCTCTTTCGAAATCGAACCGATCTAATTCTTGGTTCGACAACGAGATGTAGGCTACCGGCTTATGTTCTATTAAAGTCAATTTTTCAGAAAGCGTATATCCCATCAGTTGGATGCGTTGATAACGATTGGTATCGAAAATCTTATCGTAAACCTGATCTATTTTCATCCCAGTTTCGATTAACTCTGCGGTAATTCGGTGCGTTTTGGCCGAAGTTGAATTAAAACGAAAAGAACCCGTATCGGTTAAAATACCGGTATACAATGCTTCGGCAACCGACTGATTTATGTATTCTGTTAACTCTAATTGATCTAAAAACTCGTAGACTAACTCTGCCGTAGAAGAAGCACTGGTATCGCTTAACAAGAAATCGGGAAAATTTTCGGGCTGTTGATGATGATCGATTAATATTTTGGTGGCTTCAGCCTTTAGAATGGCATCAGAAAAATCACCAATTCGGTTTAGGGCATTATAATCTAACGAAAAGATAACATCAGCATCATTGGCCAGTTGACGTGCTAAAACGGCATCGTTTTCAAAAACGTGGATGAGATCGGTTCCTACCAACCATTTTAAAAATTTAGGATATTCATCGGGTACAACTACCGAAACAGAATGATTTAACTGCTTTAAAACCAGCGCCAAACCAAGAGAAGAGCCAATAGCATCTCCGTCTGGACTGCGGTGGGTGCTGATTAAAATTTTTTGAGGAGTGGTGAGTATTTCGCCTATTTTATGGTAATCTTCTTTTTTCAAATCTGCTTGTATTTTTGAACCTTCAAAAGTAGAATAATTCTCAGGGGTGGCTTGTACTCGATAGAATCACTACTTTTGCCGCCCGAAAAAGGTTATAATCTATATTAAATATTAGTACGATGGCTGGAAACCAAACATTTACCATGATTAAGCCAGAAGCTGTTGAAGCTGGCAACACAGGAGAAATTTTAAGCATGATGAGCAAAGCTGGGTTCAGAATTGTGAGTCTTAAAAAAATGCACTTAACCAAAGAGCAAGCTGGCGAATTTTACGCAGTACACAAAGAGCGTCCTTTCTACGGTGAATTAGTAGATTACATGAGCGCAGGCCCAATCATGGCGGCTATTCTTGAAAAAGACAACGCTGTTGAAGATTTTAGAGCGTTAATCGGTGCTACTGACCCAGCTGAAGCTGCTGAAGGTACTATCCGCAAAGCGTTTGCTGAATCGAAAGCAAAAAATGCTGTTCACGGTTCTGACAGTGACGAAAATGCTCAGATTGAGTCTAACTTTTTCTTCTCTAGATTCGAGCGTTTCTAGTAAGAAAAGTTCACAATACATGAAAAACCGATTATTTCACTATAATCGGTTTTTTTGTGCTTTTAGGCGAGTAAAACTTCTTTAACTACCTCTTTTTTAAAGTATTCGTTTACTTTTTCTACAATTTTATTTTTGGCGAAACTGAGTTCGTTTCTCAGTACGCTAGAATCTAAATGAATTACCAAAACTTGTTTTTTCAAGTAAATTTCGGTGGTATGGTGCGCAATTGAATTGCCCATAATAGCGCGCCAGCTCTGCTGCAAATCGGCTTCGGTAAGCTTTCCCGCTAAGCGATAATGATTCAAATAAAGCTGAATGGCTTCTTCTAAAGTTTGTTCGTTTTTCTTTTTCATTCAACTTCGTTTTTTTCGGTAGGAACACGATTTATTTCCACTTTACCTTCTTCTACCTGAAAGATAGAAAGCTCCGTATCGAGTCCATCAAATAATTCTTCGATGCGTTGTTTATTGGCGTCTGTTACAAAGATTTGCCCAAAAGAATGATCTATGACCAATTCCATTAAAGCGCGAACCCTGTTTTTATCCAATTTATCGAAAATATCATCTAACAAAATCAACGGAGTTTCCCCTTTTACCTTTTTTATAAAAGCAAACTGAGCCAGTTTTAATGCTACCAAATACGATTTTTGTTGGCCTTGACTTGCAAACTTTTTAATCGGTTGGTCTTCGATTAAAAATTTAAGATCGTCTTTATGCACACCCACTGAAGTATACCCCAAGGCTCGATCTTTAGGCTCTGCTTCTTCTAATAATTGATCAAAAGAAAAATCGTTGAGTTTGGTATCGTATTCTAATCGAACGCGTTCTTTACCGCCAGAAATAAGTTCGTAATAATGCTGAAAAAGCGGAATAAACTCTTTTAGAAACTCTTTTCGAGCGTTGAAGAGATGCGTTCCGAATTGGTCGAGCTGCATATTCCAGATTTCGAGCGAATCTTTATCGAAATAACGCTGTTCGTTGAACTTTTTTAGCAAGGCATTGCGTTGCTGAACCGCTTTTTGATAACTCATTAAATAATCGAGGTACGGTCGGTTGTATTGAGCAATTACGCCATCTACAAATTTTCTTCTCAGCTCGCTTCCATTATAAATGAGTTCAGAATCTGCGGGTGAAATCATCACTAGCGGTAACAAACCGATGTGATCTGCCAACCGATCGTACTCTTTCTTATTGCGTTTAAACGATTTCTTTTGCCCTTTTTTAATGCCACAGTGAATGAGCACATTTTCATCATTTTTCTCAAATTCACCTTGAATAACAAAAAAATCTTCTAGGTTTTTAATGTTTTGAGAATCAATTGGGTTAAAGAAACTCTTGCAAAAAGAGAGGTAATAAATAGCATCTAATAAGTTGGTTTTTCCGGCTCCGTTAAGGCCTACAAACACGTTAACACCCTTGCAAAACGATAATTCTGCTTGGTCGTAATTTTTAAAATTGACGAGTGATAGTTGCTTTAAATGCATGGCTTCAAAAGTACAAAATCGTACAGCTAGAATGGCGTTCGGTTCCTACTATAAAAAAGATTAACGATAGGCCGTTAATAAAAATGAGAGAGGGAAATTTCAAACGTGTTGAAAAACCTATATTTGCGGCTTTAACAACTTGTACAAAATGAGTAAAAAAGAAGAAGAAGACGTAATTGTTGATGTTGAAGGTCTTTATTCGAAGTCTGAAACGTGGGTAGAAGAAAATAAGCAAAAGCTAATCGGTGCTATTGGCGTTTTAGTGGTAGTAGTAGGTGGTTACTTTTATTATGCAAAAGGAGTAGTCGCTCCTATGCAAGAAGAAGCCCAGTTAGAAATGTTTAAAGCGCAGCATTACTTTGAGCAAGATTCTCTACAACAAGCTATGTTTGGCGATGCTTCTGGAAGTTTAGGTTTTGAACAAATTGCAGACGATTACGGCTCAACAGCAGCCGGTGATTTAGCCAACTATTACATGGGCGTTTCTTTGCTTCGATCTGGAGATTACCAAGGCGCTATTGATTATTTAGAAGCGTATTCAGGTAACGATCCGTTTATTGCACCCAATGCAATGGGCAATATCGGTGATGCGTTTGTTGAATTAGGAGATTTAGCTAAAGGCAAAGAGTATTACACAAAAGCAGCGAACATGGCTGATAACGAATTGATTACACCTCGTTATTTAATGAAAGCTGGCTTAGTAGCAGAAGAATTAGGCGAATTTGATAAAGCGGTTGAGCTTTATTCTAAATTGGCTACCAAATACAGCACCACACAAGAAGGAAGAAACGCAATAAAATACATGGCTAGAGCTAAAACACGCGTTTAATCACTTTTTGTTAAGAATTTTAAGGCGGATGAGTTTCATCCGCCTTTTTTGTTGTTCTACATTTGGTGTTTAAGAAGATTAACAATTATGGCTACAGCAAATAAAAATTTATCGAGTTATAATCCGGAAACCGTTCCAGACGGAAAAGCAATGAAAATAGGGATTGTAGCGAGCGAATGGAATGGCGATATCACCCAAAATTTAGTTTCGGGCGCTATGGAAACGCTAAAAAAACACGGAGTTCTAGAAGAGAACATGCCCTTAAATTGGGTTCCAGGAAGTTTTGAACTTCCTGTAGCTGCTCGCTGGATGCTCGAGTCTCAAAAATTAGATGCAGTTATTTGTATCGGCAGCGTAATTCAAGGCGAAACCAAACACTTCGATTTTGTGTGTCAAGCGGTTTCTCAAGGAGTAAAAGATGTGAGTTTAGCCACCGGAAAACCTGTAATTTTTGGCGTTTTAACCGACAATACTCAGCAGCAAGCCATTGACCGCTCAGGTGGAAAACATGGCAATAAAGGAGACGAAGCGGCTATTACAGCCCTAAAAATGGTAGCATTAAGAAAAGAATTAACCCATTCTAACGAAAGATTTAGTGGATATCATTAAAAAAATAGCTCCGTACATAGAGATACTGGTGGCGGTTAACATCGGCATCGTATTATCTATGTCAACAGTAGAAAACAAACTGAGCATCTTAATGGTGCTCAGTGTCAGCATTTTATCGCTTCTGTATTTGTTTTTGGCGAGAATGGCTTTTAGTTCAACCGGCACTAAAATCAGCCAAATCATAGAATTTGTAAACTACTTAGGCTTAGCCACTGCGCTGGTTGGGATTCTTCTTGTTTTTAATCAATATTCAATTACCGAATCGAAAATTGTTTTATCGGTAGGATCCATTTTGGTGGTGATTAGTATGCTCGGAATTTTGTTTACGCGCAAAGAGCAAAGCAAGAATTTTTTCCATTTTAAACTCCCCCTCATGCGCAGCGCACTTATTTTACTTTTAGCACTTTCTATCAGCTTAATGTATTAATATACAAAACCTTAAATCTAGCCACTTCAAGTGGTACTTTTTAATAATTTCTTCGTTTTCAACTAACGGTAGGAACCGTTTTTCGCCTGATTTATATGTTCTTTTCCGTAGAGAAATCCCACCCTTATAGAGGGATTGTCCGAGTGGCTCTTTTCAAAATCCATTGGGTGTTTTTATCTGCAGAAGCACTCCAGTCTTTAATCAAAGGAATTGTTTTTTCTTGGTTTACTTTCAACCAATCGGTTAAGTGATTCGCCACCGATTTTTTAACAAACATTATTTCGTCTTGCTTGAGTTGATCTAAAATGGCAAACACCGGAGTTGGATGTTCAATAAATGTATCAAGTTTAGGAGCCCAAGGAAGTTTAGGTCTCAACCCTTCACTTGACAATCTTCTTAGGTGAAAAGAAGGTGAATTTGCCCATTTTTCCATCTTTTCTAGGGATTCTTCAGGATATTTACGAATAAAAGGCCTTATTGCATACTCTCCAGTATTGCGCTGCGTAACTTCTTCTATGGCGCGCATAGAAAGCTCAAAATGATCTAAACCATATTCTTGAATAAATTTACCAATCGGCAAAACCCAATAGTAGTGTTTAAACATGCCTGTTTGATTAGGATTTTTCTCTCCTAAAATGGAAACCAATATTTTCAGCGCTTCATTATACGCGCTAGGCAAATTCTCTTTTAAATGCCTAGCAATCACTTCTACTCTTTGCGTGTAGGTTTTATTTCTAACCGAAGATTCTACTTGATGAATAAAACATTCTGAATCAAAATCTGAATAGACGGCTGTAATTTTTGCTGATAGAAGTTCGGAAAGGTTCCTACCGAAATAATTTGTGATGCTATTTTGAGCCGCCATTTGTGTTCTTTTCAACTTTTTGACTTGGGTCTTTTTCATCTTGAGGAGCTGAGTATGTTACAAAGTCAATTCCGATTCCGTTCGGGTCTAGAATTGCAAAATGCCTATCGCCCCACGGTTCGTTGCGCAACTCAATTTTTACATCAAGATTTTTATTTTTCATCGTAGTATAAACAGCATCTACATCTTCTACCTTTATGGTTAAATACATACCATTTCCAGTAAAGGGTGTTTGAAATAAAGCATGTTGAGAGGGATGGTTAGGAAGTAAAAAACTAAATTCTGCTTGGTTATTGGGTGTTCGCAGTAAAAGATAAAATTCGTTTTCAAAAACAACTTGAAACCCTAAATTCTCTGTATAGAAAGCTTTACTTTCTGCTAATTTTTGAGTGATTATACCCGCGTTTAATTTCATTTCTCGATCTTTATTATTGATTTTTCAATGAATATCACAAAAGTAAATCGAGCTAAATTGGAAGAATTGTAAAAATCGGACAATCGCTAATCGAATGCTTCAGAGGGTGTTACGCCATAATAGGTTTTAAAGTTTTTAATAAAATGTGCTTGATCAAAAAAGCCAACATCGAAATACAGCTTATTTTCTCGCAAACTTTGTTTAGTAGGCTGAGCATTTAAAATATGTTGAAATCGCACCACATTACTAAACGATTTTGCTGTGGTACCTATGTAGTAATTAAAAATTCTGCGGAGTTGTCTCGAGCTTAGCCCCGTTAATAAGTCTTTTTCGGTGTTTAAATTTCCTTTTTTCAGCAAAATCAAATGCAACGCCTCTAGAAAACGTTGGTCGCAACTTATTGCCGAATCTTTAACTCGCCCAATAAGCTGTTGATTGATTTCTTCACCCACTTGCTGTAAAGTGAGTGCGTTCGAAATAGATTTTTTTATCCACTGTGAAAAATCAGGTAAAACTGCTTTTAAATCTTGATATTGGTTGCTCAACCCTTTCGCATCAACACCAAACAACAACGGGAATATTGAAGGCCAAAAGCGAATGCCGATATAATTAAACTCTTTACCAATCGAAAACTCGGTATATTTTCGACAGAAGCCCATTACAAAGCTTTCTGCAGGGTTTTGATGATTAAAAAAGACATCGATGCAACCGTCTGATACTACTCTGTATACATACTCTTGATTGAGTGGCCTTTTTGTTTTCAGCTGCCAATAACAGCAAACAAAGTTTTCTAAATCTTTACCAGGTTGTATCTCTTGATACTTAATTCTGGCCTCTTTTTCTGAAACAGAAGGTTGAATGGGTTGGTAATACTTTCGAATAAAATTTAGTTCGTTCACCCTCTTTCGCTAACGGAGATTTAAGCGTCTTCTAAATCAGTTCTTTACCAATGTAATCACTGTTGAGAAGTGCCAATGCGCCCATGTACTGAATATCGAACGAAATTAAATCGCCCACTTTGTAGCCTTGTTTGTTTTCACCAATATCGAGTACAATCATATCTGAGCTTGCTCCTGAGATTTCGATGGTTGGGTCGTCTGGAGTAAGAAAATCAGTAGAAACATCGAGAAGACCCAAATCGATAATAGCTCGGTACGATGTTTTGCCGTAATCATCTTCATTGATTTCGTACACTTCACCACTCGGATTGGCTTCCATCACCCCGTTGGGAACTACTGGTTTTTCTGATAATTCTATGACTTCGGCATACAGCTTAATAACATCTTGTTTGAGTTCTTCAACGGGTCCTGCCGTAAATAGATTATTGCCAAAATAAAGCATCTCTCCTACCCTAAAATGATTAATACCTTTGGGCAATTGTCTTGTCATTAACAGCGGAATCACCACCGATGTACCTCCCGTAACCCAAGGGATTTTACGGTTAAATTTAGCTTCAATTAGCTGTTTGTATAAGCTCAATTGAACCAATTTATCTTGACTGGGCATAACACCGTGCAAGCAATTGAGATTGGTTCCTATACCCGTTACTTTAATATTAGGAAGCTCAAAAACAGAACCGTAAAAATCAACCAACTCATCACCAATTACTCCTTCTCGCAAATCGCCCATTTCGATCATAATAATGATGTTGTGCAATTTATTTTGCTTGCCAGCCTCTTTGCTAAGCAATTTGATGGTTTCGTATTCCGTATTGAAACTCGCATCCGCATATTGCACTACACTTTTAATAGCGCGTTTAGCAGGAGGCTTAATGTAAACAGTGCTTACATCTGGATTAATTTCTTTGATTGTTTTCAGGTTCGAGATCCTACTATCACAAAACTCTTTAGCGCCTAAATTAATTACTTCTTTCAGGAATTCTTCGTGACCGCACAATAGCTTAGTCACAATCGCCCAATCGATGTTATTCTCTTTAAAAAGAGTGTTTAGGTGATTGTAATTGTGTTTTAATTTCTCTTTGTAAAGCCTTATAAAAGCCATGTTTTCTTTTTAAGATAATAGATTTAATCTACAATAATTCTTGGAATATCGTGGGGCAAACGGGTTAACAATTCGTAATTTAATTGATCGCTGAGCTCGCTAAAGCTACTTACGCTGATTTCTAAATCGTCTTGTTTTCCAATAAGCACCACTTCATCGCCTTTCTCAATGCTCGTGCTTAATCCGGTAATATCTAAGGCCAATGCATTCATATTTACCAAGCCAATAACACTCACCCGCTGGCCTCGAATAAGCGCTCTCCCCGTGTTACTAAGCGATCTGCTAAAACCGTGCGAGTAGCCAACAGGCACTAAGGCAATTTGCATATCGTGCTGAGCTAAATAGGTAGTTCCGTAGCCAATAAATTCGCCCATTTTTACCGATTTTGTACTCATCACTTTCGATTTCCAAGTGATTAATCGATGAATAAACGGACCAATATTATCGCCTCCTTTGTCGGTAATGTATTGAATAAACGTTTCTCTGCTTGGCCAAAATCCGTACTGTAGGATCCCGATTCTCACCATATCTAAGCGAGACTCAGGATAGCGCATAGCCGCTGCCGAACAAGCCGTATGAAATGATTTTGGTCTAATTCCCGCATATAAAATCCAATTTTTCAACCTTTCGTAGGTTTTCATTTGATTTTTAACGCGAACATGATTAGCAATACTTTCGGCTCCTGCATAATGGGTACAAAATCCTTCAATTTCTAGCCACTGACTATTTTTCTTAAGGGTAGGAACCGCTTGTTCCAGTTCCTGAAGAGTAAACCCAGTTCGGTTCATTCCCGTTTCAACTTCTAAATGAATGCGGGCTTTCTTACCTACTTTTTTGGCCGCTTTTATAGCCTCATCGAGCCGGTTAATTTCAAATACATAGAACTGAATATCGTGCTCTACGGCCCATTCTAACTGCTGATTATCGATCATTCCTAAGATCATAATCTCTGCATTGGTGTTGCTTACTTGCAGTGTTTCGAATGCCTCGTTGGCACTAAAAACCGAAAAATGACGAACACCGCATTCTTCTGCCAACGGCACATATTGGGTAATACCATGACCGTAGGCGTTGCCTTTCACCACAGACGAAAATTTAGAATGTGGACCTATAATCGATTGTAAAAAACTTAAATTATTCTGAAGCGCTGTTTTGCTAATTTCAATAGCAGAAGTGTGATACACTTTATTGTAATATTTTTCGGGTAATTGAATTAAATAGGTTTACGGCTGTTGGTGTTATCTCGTCTGGATAATCATAATCAGGATTATGCAACGCTGGAGAATCTTCTCCAGAACCGATACCAAACATGGCTCCTTTGTATTTCTGTGTAAATAATCCGAAATCTTCTCCCCACTTAAACGGTTGATCTCGAACAGTTAACTGCTTTTCGTTTTCTACACTATCTTTAATGAGCTGTACGGCTTCTGAGTTGTTTTCGTTGGCCGCAAAAACTTCTGTATAAGAAATAATGGGTTGCAGTTGATGCGTAGCAGCAATGGCTTTTGCCTTTTCTGCAATTTGAGCGCTTTGAGCATCCATTATGGCATTGGAAAAAGAGCGCAGTGTTAAATGCACTTCTCCGTAACCCGCAGAAACTCCATACGCTTTTTCGCCCATGGTTAAATAGACTGGAGTAACCAGAAAAAAGCTTTCACTTTTGATATCGGTTACCGCTAAACTCAGCGATTCTTCAATAATCTCTGCCATAGCCTTCGCAGGATTATAACCAAGCTCTGGCTCTGCTGCGTGAGAGGTCTTCCCTTTCAATTTTATGATAATACTCTTAGCAGATGCGGTAAAAGCTCCTTCTTTCACCACCACTTGATGCAACGGATAACCTGGAAGGTTGTGAAAGGCAAACACCCAATCGGGTTCATTTTGATAGAAAAGTTCATCGTTTAAAATAGCCTGAGCTCCTTTTCCATTTTCTTCCGCTGGCTGAAAAAGCAGAACCACTTTTCCTTTTTCTATAGGGTTTTCACTGAATAATTTTGCTAAACCACACAGCACTGTGGTATGCCCATCGTGTCCGCATTTGTGCGAAACTTCTGGCCGTGTAGATGCGTGCTCAAACGTGTTTACCTCTTGAATAGGAAGTGCATCCATATCGCCCCGAATTAAAACGGTTTCGCCCTCTTGGTGAGAATCAAAAACAACGGCAACGCCCGTATTACCTAGCGGTTGAACTAAAGTAGGATTTAATTTTTCACAAAACTCAATTACTTTTTTCTGAGTTCTAAGTTCTTCTCCACTTAGCTCAGGATGTTGGTGTAAATCTCTACGAAAATCTCTTAAAAGATGAAAAGTTGAAGTATCCATAGTAAAAGATTAGCGTTCGAATCTCATTTCTAAGTATTTATTAGTGAAGCCTAATCGCTCGTACAATTTTTTAGCAGGATTATGAGGTTCAACATGTAAAGCAACATTTCCGTTGCACTGGTCAAGAGCGCTTTTCATCAATTGCGTTCCTACCCCTTTACCTCTTTGATCTGCATTTACAGCGATGTAAACAAGAATGTTTTCAGGAATGTAACCAGACATGCCTGTTTCGTTAATCACTAAGGCTCCTTTAATTTCATCGTTTTCAATACCCAAGTGAACAAAGCCTCCCTTCTCGAAAACATACTCTAAGCATTTTAGAATGTCTTCGGTAGGATCACCAAATTCATCGAGGTGTTGATGGAGAAAAGCAGCAATTTTTTCGTTGGTGTAACTGCTGTCTGTGCCGGTTTCTTTGTTAAGCGTTTTAAAGATCATATTGTATTAAACCTTTTGAATAGATTTTTGTTTAGGCGGAAAAAGAATGGAAAGTGTCACAAAAGCAATAGCTGATGCAGATATTCCAGCGAAATTCGCATCCAATCCGAAAACCAGAGGCACATTAAACAAGGTCAATATCGTTGTTGTGCCTCCTCCAATTATCATGGCGAAAAGAGCTCCTACCGAACTACTTTTTTTCCAGAAAAAGGCACCCAAAACGGGCACGAATAATCCAGAAACCATAAACGAATACGAAAGCAGCATAAGTTCGAGCACATCTTTCAAATTCATGGCAATTAAAATAGCCAGCGCACCGATAATGAGTGTAGCTATTTGCGATGTTCTTAATTCTTTTCGGGGCGACAGTTGAAAAAAGCGTTTTACCAAATCGGTTACTACACTACCACTAGCCGCCATTAAACAACTATCTGCGGTTGACATAATAGCCGAAAAGTAGGCACTCATCATAATTCCCATTAAACCTACGGGTAAAATAGACCGCAGCAATAAAGGTAATCCCATTTCAGGGTCGGCTTGAGCCACTTCATCAAAGCCAAGTTCGGTGAACATACCTTGGTCCATTGCTACTCGAGCAAATAAACCGAGCAACACTCCCATAAGTGCCATCACGGGCCATTCTAACAACCCGGCAATGAACCATGCTTTTTTGGCTTCTTTTTCACTCCGACAAGCATATATTCTTTGGTAGAGGGTCATCCCAACAAACCAAATAGGTACAATGGTGACCGTCCAATTGGCTAACTGCACCCAAGAAACATTCGTAAACGAAAGCATCTCTGGAGCAACCGTAGCTTGTATGGCTTCCCACCCTCCGATTTCGTTGTAGGCTAAGGGTAATCCGATAAAAATGAGACCAATCATTAAGATGGCCCACTGAATAGTATCGGTGTAGATAACCGCTTTGAGTCCGCCCATTACGGTATACACTACCGCAATTACTCCCATAATAATAAGGGCAATGTTTAAATCGAGTTCAATAAACGTAGCTGAAGCCAGTTTGGCACCTGCCAAGATCTGAGAACTGGTAAAACCGATGTATCCTATACCAGAAATAAGCGCAGCCACTAAAGCCACATGCTTATTGTAGAGGTGAGAAAAAACTTCAGGAAAAGTGATTAAGTTGACCTTTTTGGATAGCCGACTAACCAATGGAATTAGAAAAACTCCACTGAGCCACGCTCCCATTAGGCCTGTGAAAAGCATCCAAGAGCCAGAAATACCCATGGCAAATCCCAATCCACCAAGACCAATAGAAAAGCCACCGCCTACATCGGTGGCTACTACTGATAGACCAATATGGAGGCTGCCCATAGAGCGGCCTCCAACGTAATAATCGTCTGTTGATTTATTTCTTTTCAGAAAATAGAAGCCCACGCCCAGCATGGCCACCATGTACGCTATGAATATTGTCAGATCGACAATATGCATTAAGCCAACTCGTCAGGGGTAATTACCTCTGCGTCTATTTTCTTGTCTTTAAGAATGGTTGTAATTTTTTCTACCAGCTTATCTTTCGCGATTACGATGTAAAATTTACCACCGTGCTGATTTACTTGCGAGCTAAATAAAATCCATTTTTGAATTAATTCAGAAAGAATTTCTTTGTTGTACTTCTCTTCAACAACGAAATAATAGCGCTTGCCATCTTCATCGTCTACTGTTAAATCGGGTGTATATCCTCTTCGAGACCAACTAAATTCTAGTTTTACTGGCTCTCCGAACCCTGGAACATCAGACTTTGGGTTAACAAATCCTTTTTTTTCGTATTGCTTAGCAAGTTGCTTGATTATATCTTTTCGTTGTAATGCCATTATAATAATCGACCTTTTGTCGTACTAATTGTGATTTCGACAAATCTAAATAAAATAAATTCATAGCAAAACAAAACGAATGCGGATAAAATTTTGTGTTTTAAGTGTTAAATTAGAATATCGAGTTTCTAAACACCTTATTTCAAAGGAATTTGACATTTTTGGAGCGTAAAATTTTTTACTATGAACACAGAGTCGTTAGGAATACCAACAGTAGATTTAGCAGATTTTAACAATGAGCAGCCAGAGAAAAAAGCCGCCTTTGTTGAAAAGCTAGGAAGAGCGTATGAAGAAATTGGTTTTGTAGCCGTTAAAAACCATCAAATAGATGATTCTTTAATTGAACAACTGTATCAAGAAGTACAAGCATTTTTTGCTTTACCCGAAGAAACCAAAGCAGCTTACGAAATTGAAGGCATTGCTGGGCAACGCGGTTATGTTTCGTTTGGGAAAGAACACGCCAAAGGCAGAAATACAGGTGACTTAAAAGAATTTTGGCACTTTGGGCAGTACGTTGATGACCAAGATCCCATTAAAGAAGAGTATCCTGAAAATATTGAAGTCAAAGAATTACCCCATTTCAATACAGTTGGTAAAGACGCATACCAGGCTTTAGAAAACACAGGAAAGAAAATGCTTAGTGCGTTAGCTTTATTTTTAGGGCTAGAAGAGAATTATTTTGATGAAAAGGTGCACAATGGCAATAGCATTTTGCGCCCCATCCACTACCCGCCTATTACAGACGAACCCAAAGATGCTGTGCGAGCGGGCGAACACGAAGACATTAACTTAATTACCTTATTAATTGGTGCGAGCGCAGATGGTTTGCAAGTATTGAACAAACAAAAAGAATGGGTGAGCGTTACGGCTTTACCCGAACATATTATTGTAAATGTGGGCGATATGTTGCAACGTTTAACCAATAATAAATTGCGTTCAACCACTCACCGCGTGGTAAACCCTCCGAGAGAATTGTGGGGGACTTCTCGTTTTAGCATTCCTTTCTTTTTACACCCGAGAAGTGAGATGCGCTTAGATTGCCTTCCTCATTGTATTGATGAAAATCATCCTAAGTTGTATGATGATGTGAGCGCAGGCGAATACCTTGACGAACGTTTACGCGAAATCGGACTTAAGAAGTAGGTTTGGATTGGTTCCTACCGATACGAATAAACAAAGCGAAAACCGCAGCACTCGCCAACAGCATTTCGCTAAGCCAAAGTGCTTGCTGAGCTGAAATTGGAATTAACCATAACGTAGTAGTTAGCTCTACAGCGATTAAAACTAAGAGACCATAAATTAAGTGGTCTCTTTTTATTTTGTAACAAGCCCAAGCGCCCAACGGAGCTCCAAAAATTACGATAGGAACACAACTCAACCAGTAATTAAAAACATGTAGAGGTATATCTTTTTGCACCCAGCCATGATAAGCAAAACCAACCATTGAAATTAACCCCATTAGAATAACGGTAGTAGGCGTAGATACTTTCTCGTTCACCCTAAACGCCAAAGTGAGAACAATAAATAGTACAATATCGATCCCTACTCCGATAATAGAACTCACCCAACCTCCTATAAAGGTAACGGCAATAAGCAAAAGTGTATGAGTGAAAGTTGTGCTCACCTTTTGACGCGGTTCGTACTTCAATTTATAGCGATTATACAACAGAAAAAAACCGAAAAGTGCAGCAATAAACGAGAACAACAACTTGGGCATGGCGCCTGAAATAGAACTGAGTTCGGTTCCTACTACAACCCCCACAGAACCACTAATTACACCTATTAACAATACGTTTTTTAAGATAGGAATGCGAGAAAGCCAAATGTAGGCTCCAGCCATGGTCATGCCCACCGATTGAATCATAAAACTAAACGTTCTTGCATCTGCTGGTTCGATTTGAAAAAGCTTTGTAAACACCGGAAAAGCTACCGCTCCACCGCCTTCTGCCGTGGCACCCGCTACAAATGAACCAAAAATCATGGTAACAGAAAGTGGCCAATTATCAGATAAAACAGACCATTTATCGAAGTAAAACATCCCGAAAACCCAGCCGACTAGAATAAACAAACAGATGGCCCAATATTCTACGCGCGAAAAAGCAGATTTCATTTAAATGTTAATTTTTTCTCAATTTTGGTATTCTTCAAAAGAAGGTTTTTCTTTTCAACTACTCCCTTTAAATTTGAAGCAAGAAATCAAAATCTAGAACAACATGTTAAAATTTTCTCAGGCCTTACTTTTCTCTGCAACTCTTTTTTTAGCTAGCTGTGGCGGTGGAAACACACCACAAAAAGAGGCAGAAACAACGGATACGCCTCAAGAAGCAACAGCCTCTACCGATTGCATGTATGCCTTTAATAAAGACAGTGTAACTGTTTCTTGGACAGCATTTAAAACTACCGAGAAAATTGGCGTAGGCGGAACATTCGATCAAATTACCATTGAAGGAACCGAAAACAATGCTTCTATCACTAACGTTTTTTCTAACGCTAGTTTTTCTATTCCTGTAGCGTCTATCAATACAAACAATCCTGATCGCGACAAGAAAATTCAGGAGTTTTTCTTCGGAAAATTGGTAGGAGCCGAAACCTTAACCGGAAAAGTAGTTTCTATTGCAGAAGACAAAGCTGTTGTAGCCATTACACTGAACGGAGTAGAAAAAGAAGTAGAAATGGATGTAGCTACTCCTGACCAATCGATTGCTTTAGAAGCGGTAATTGATGTTACCAACTGGAACGCCCAAGCAGGGGTAGATGGCTTAAACGAAGCGTGTCACGATTTGCACATGGCTGGCGATGGAGTAAGTAAACTTTGGCCTGATGTTAAAATTAGTATTACTTCAGTTTTAGATAAAACGTGTAAGTAAATCTCATTAAAAGATGAAAAGAAGGGATAACGGTTTCGTTTTCCCTTTTTTTATACCTGTAGGAACGCGATTTCTATGTGATTCATGTAGGCCTACCAAAAAAGAAAATTTCATTACATCCAGTAATTCAACTATTTCTTTTGCCGAAAACCACTAAAACAATCAACTGATGAAAGAATGAAGTTGGTTTTCAATGCATCAGTTCCCAAAATAGAAGCCTACCCTCATTGTTCTTCACACATAAAAAAACGAAGCCCTAGCCTATCTCTCCCCATTCAAATTGGATGTCAACCAACACAACTTATCAGCTCAACCAAGAAACTCTCTGATTAAAAGTCTCGTTTTCCATGCTTTTTTAGCATTTATTTGTTGAAACCTTAAAAAAAACAGAGGTCCAATAACTGCTCAAACCCATTTCGTTTCGATTGGAAAGACTAGAACGCATCATAAAGCTACTCAAGCCGAAGTATTACCATCGTATTACATATTTGATTGTAATTACGGGTTGCTCGCTTTTAACAAAGCCGGTTTGGCTCGATGTTTTAAACGCAGTTCTGCAAACTTCTAACCGAAATACAGATAAAATTGAGTTTGTATTGATCGAAAATTGGGATTGGCTAATCGCGTTGGTTCTTATCGGTGTGGGTTTGTGGTGGAATATTAGAAACCGCTTACTCGATTTAAAAGATTCAAAATCAGCAGAACCCGAGTTTAAGAACATTTCTAACGTTCAGTTTTCAACCAATCTAGAGGTTTACCAAGCCATCTATCCGATTATTAAAGACAACCATTACATTTTTCAAAGTGTAGGACCCGATTCTGATGCTAGAGCAACAGAAAGTTTACGAAAAGATTTAACGCTTTGGTACAAATACCGTAGCGAAGCTGTAATTCCTAACAACCAGAAAATTAAAGAGGTTCTTCTGAAAAACAAACGGTTATTTCCCGAGTCTGAATTGGCGATAGCACAAGAAATGATTACCCACATCGATGCGTACGAAGAGCATCTCAATAATCCAGATTTCGATTATGTGGAACATTGGTTTCCTACCGAATTCCCTACCATTATTGAAAATAAATGCTTTGAAAACACCATTCATCAACGATCTTTTAAGAAGAAGCTGAAGTGGATCTCTAAAAGGTTAAAAAAACTCAATGTGCAAGAAGCTTTTATTATTGGTTCTGCCTTAATTATTGCAGATAAAGCCCACGATTTCGACTTGGTGATTTTGATAGAAAAAGAAAACATCAACGATCAAATTCGTCAAATAGAAGACACTAAATTCGACTTTAAACTCAAATTTAAAATTGGCTTACACGTTACTACTTTTACAGTAGAAGAGCGTTCAGATTTTAACGAATTTATTGAGAAGAACCGCGTAAAATTTAAGCTTTATGGGTAAAGATCTTCACTACTCTATTCGTCCGTTTATTGAACGAGCTTTAGCCAACCACCGAGCCGTTAGTAAACTAGAAAATATAGAAACAGACGATTTCTACGCCTACCGATTACACAGAAAATTCGGGATGTCGGCTGTTGTTGTGGTTTTGAGTGATGAATATTATTTTGGCTCTACTACCCTTGCTGCTCAACCCTCGTTGTTAAAAAACGGTGGTTTTTATCTCATTGCTCGTCCAGAAGCCACCAACTTTGAAATCAATCTTGAAAAAGAAAAAGTAAGTGTTGGTAAAATTGGTAAACTATTGGGAGCGCTTCACCAAGAAGATTTTTGGAACTACGTACCTCCTCACTCTAATGAAAAGAAACAGAAGTGATCTTTGTCGTCCATTTAAACTCAAAATCGCATAAAAAAAGAGACCACATAAATGCTGTCTCTTTTTCTTGCCAACAGAAGCTGCGTTCGTACTTAATAAACAAAATTCTTTAGCATTTCTTTCTTGGTTTCATTACTCGGAGGTAATTTCATCTGAAACCTCACCTCTTTATTCAATTTCGCCATGTCTGCTTGTTTTATAAAATCTTTGGTAGACATAAAATACCAATTCGGATAAGCTTGAACAATTAAAACGGCAGGTTCGCCAACCAATACACCAAAATCGAATTTCGTCAACCTATTAAGGGTATTTAAACGGAAATATGCAATCGAAATCTGTTGAACATCCATGGTTTCTCCCTTCTCGTTTACAAAAACAGGCTCCATTCTAACTCTATCTTTAAAAATAGGACGGTCACAATTAAAAACGCCAAAAGACTCTATTTGAAAAGAACGCAGTAAATTTTTTCGATTGTTAGTGTTTGCGGCAATTTCCTTTTTGGCCTCTTCTATTCTTCGTTTCATCAGCAGTTGTTGCTTTCTAAACGCTTCAAGTCTTTCCGCTTCTTTTTTACGCAATTCTTCTTCCCGCTCTTTGGCCAACCTTCTTTCTTCTTTAATTCGGTTTTTACGAATGGTAGAATACGAATCAATTTTCTCGTTAAACACCCGCAAAGCTTCTTGATAATTATCGCCTTCGAAAACAGGATAGCCTTCTAGGTTGAGTACTTTTTCAGCATTGACAAATCGCAAATTGTAACACCCCTTTTTGTCGCTTCGCTCTACTTTCACATCTATCCACACCATTTTAGCATCGTTTTCAATGGTCTTATAATCTGTGGTATCAATGGCGAAAAGCATGTTTTCGTAAATCTCTAATTCTTTAAAAACACCCGGTTCAATTTCTATCTCTAAGGTGGGCAAATCTTCAGAATTTTCTTTGGGTTTTAAGGGTTTAACCAAACCTTCTTCGGCACGATTCACAATCGCCTCTTCCCTTCTATCTAAACTATCTTCAATAGCTTTAGCGTCTATTACTTGATCTTTACCAATGTTGGTCCATTGGCGCGTATTGGTGTCTAAGGCGTAGAGATTGAAACTTTTTTCGGTTTCTGCAGCCGCCAAATAAACAGTCGGTTGCGCTTCTTTATTTACAATACATTCTTCTCCGTTGGCAAAAGCTCGTATTTCGCTCATAGCAGCCGATTCGAATAAATAGTGAGTAGAATTACTGTCGTATTCGAGCGGCATGTCGTTGGCTAAAAAATCAAACGGATCGAGGTATTCTTCTACTGTTACAGTCACCTGGCCCGTAATGGGTTCGCCCTTTTGGTTAAGAATCGAATTTTTCGGAAACGTAATGATAGAGCCAGTAGCGGTAACGATAGTATCAGCTTTTTGGGAATTTACGTTAAACTTTTCGGTAGGAACCGCTTTTGTAGGGTATGAAATTTCTGATGAAAGTTTTGCTTCTGGAGCGCAAGAAATTATCAGAACTAATGCAAAAAGAAAATGAAGCAGGATAATGGAGTTTCTCATAGTAAATTAACAGTTATTTGCTTTTTAAACGAAATTTCATTTGGTTTTAGTATTTGAAATATCTATTCAAAGAAATGTTTATTGGTTTCACTAAAAATAAAAAGCGCGTTCCTACCGAAAGAATTAAACGGCCAATAATCGATCTCTTTTAAAATTTTCTAGTGAAAAACGTTTGTAAAATCTAGGCTTGCCGAAAGGCAATCGAAGTCATTCCTTTCTTTTTTACATCCATTCTCAAAAAACCATTACATACTGATAAACAACTCTTTAAAACGCATGGTAACATAAGTTACTGTGGAACTTTGGAGTGGAAACTACTTTTGTACTATCAAAAATTTAGAACATTTAAAATACAAGATCATGGAAAATAAAAGTGAATTAGTAGAATCAATAGTTACCATGCCAAGAATTGGAGACAACGCTCCAGATTTCACAGCAGTGACCACAAAAGGGAAAATCCAATTTTCTGATTTTGCCAAAGATAAATGGGTGGTTATGTTTTCACATCCTGCAGATTTTACTCCTGTTTGTACTACGGAGATGAGCGGATTTGCCCAAAGAAAATCAGAATTTGATGCATTAAATACTGAACTTCTTGGATTAAGCATCGATAGCATTCATGCTCATTTAGGTTGGGTACAGAATGTGAGGGAAAATACCGGTGTTTATTTCGATTTCCCCATCATTGCCGACTTAGACATGAAGGTTTCTAAGCTTTACGGTATGTTGCAACCGAACGAAAGTGAAACTGCTGCGGTTCGTGCAGTATTTTTTATCGATCCAAAGAAAAAAATTCGTCTCGTGATGTATTATCCGCTCAATGTAGGCAGAAACATGGATGAAATTCTAAGAGCTTTAGAAGCTTTGCAAACGTCTGATGAGTATAAAGTTGCTATGCCGTTAGATTGGAAAAAGGGTGATAAAGTGATTGTTTCACCGCCCAAAACTTTAGACGAACTAAACGATAGAATCAGCGATGAGTCGTTAGAAAAGGTAGATTGGTACTTAGCGAAGAAAAGTCTTTAACAGCTGTAATTATTAGCTAAAGATGGCTCAAAAAAGCCAAAGCGGTGTAAGTAATTTCCTTCATCTCTTTTTTTATTCTGCTCAATGCTTAGCCCTGCACTAACGGTACGAACCCGATTTTGCTTTGTTCTTTGATAATCTGTACGCTGTAAGTTTCAAGAAAACAAAAAGGTGAAAAAGCAGACAACTCATCTTTTCGCGAAATTCAGCGTTTCAAAGCCGAACAAATCAATCTTTTTTTATGGTTTATATAGGAATTGAAATCGTGTTCCTACCGATGATAAAAACAAAAAAAGCCGAGTCAAAACCCGGCTTTTTCATTGAATAACAACAATTTGCAAAAATTACCAAATAATAATCTTTGCAGAATCTGGTTTCATCATTTCGCCAGAACCATCGCAGTTCCAAGCATGATCGAACTCTGGCATGTTTACCATAGGTCCGTTTACTCTAAACTCAGCTGGTGAGTGCGGATCGGTTAAAACTTGGCGTCTTGTATAGCTATCTGTAGCGTGCATTTGCCAAACTTGCGCCCAACCTAAGAATACGCGCTGATCGTCTGTGTAACCATCGATGGGTTCTACTGGATCTTTGCCTTCTTTCGATTTTTGGTACGCATAGTAAGCCAACGTTAAACCACCCAAATCAGCAATATTTTCACCAATGGTAAGCGCACCATTTACGTGTACACCTTCAATTGGCTCGTAACCGTTGTACTGTTCAATTAATTGCTTAGCCAGTTTATCGAATTGCTCACGATCTTGATCTGTCCACCAGTTTTGTAGGTTTCCATCAGGACCATATTTACTTCCTTGATCGTCAAAACCATGCGTAAATTCATGACCAATTACACCACCGATTCCACCGTAATTAATAGCATCGTCAGCATCTGGGTTGTAAAAAGGAGGTTGTAAGATCCCCGCTGGGAAAACAATCTCGTTGTTTTGTGGATTGTAGTAAGCGTTTACAATGTGTGCGCCCATAAACCAAGCATCTTTGTCAACTGGCTGACCTAATTTAGCGTAGTTTTCTGCCACTTTATAAGCAGAAATATTCGATAAATTGGTGAAGTAAGAATCTTTAGAAAGATCTAAATCTGAATAATCTTTCCACTTGTTAGGATAACCAATTTTGTAGGTAAATGCATCTAACTTTTCTAGTGCTTTCGTTTTGGTTTCAGCACTCATCCAATCTAGTTGCTTAATACGCTCACGGTAGGCACTTCTTAGATCTTCTACCATTTGCTCTACCTTGTTTTTAGAATCTTGAGAGAAATGCTTCTTAATAAATAAGTGACCTAATTGCTCGCTTAATGCGTTGGTAGCTCCTAAAACACGTTTCCAACGTGGCTTCATTTCTTTAGAACCTCCCAATGTTTTGCCGTAGAAGTCGAAATCTTCTTGAACAAATGCGTGTGGTAAAGCACTTGAAGCAGAAGTTAAAACTCTCCACTCGCTGTAGGTTTTCCAATCTTCAACCGAATGATTGGTAAATACATTGTTTAACCCTTTGAAATACGCTGGTTGACCAACAATCACAGAGTCGGCAGAAACACCAACTAACTCGAAGAAACGATCCATAGAAATAGCTGGAGTCAGCTTTTTCATTTCTTCGAAAGACATTTTATTGTATGTATTCTCAGGCTGGCGTCTTTCTACGCGAGACATCATGTGTGAAGCTAAATCTTTCTCTAATGCATAAATAGACTCGGCTTTTTGTTTTGCTGTTTGCTCATCGTCACCTTTTAACACAAACATGTTGGCAATGTGCATTTTGTATTTTTCTTGAACCGAAGCCGATGCTGAGTCAGAATTTAGGTAATAATCTCTGTCTGGTAAACCAATTCCGCTTTGCCCCATGTGCAAAACATTCATCGAAGAATTTTTGCTGTCTGGAGAAACGTAAATACCGAAAGGGTTTCCCCCACCATTTACATCAAAGTAAGCCATCAGTTCAACATAACTCTCTTTGCTATCAACAGCAGCAATTTTGTCGAAAATAGGTTGAACGTGCTTTAAACCGTCTTCTTCAATTTTAGCAGAATCCATACCCGAGAAGTAGAGATCCCCAATTAGCTGTTCGTCTGATCCTTTTTTCAAATCATCTTTACCACTAAACTCTTCTAAAATGCGTTTAATCTTGGCATTGTTAGAATCATTAAGCGCATTAAACCTTCCCCATCTTGGTTCAGAACCTGGAATTGGATTGTTTTCAATCCAGCCACCAGCTGAGAAATGAAAGAAGTTATCACACGGAGCTACCGTAGTGTCTAAGCTAGAAAGTTCAAATCCTGGAACTTTGTCTGCTTCTTTTGAATCTTCAGTGTTACCGTTATCTGCAGTAGGAGCACACGAAGTAACAGCTAAAGAGCCTGAAAGCAACAATGCTGCACCAAGAAGTTTTGTCTGTTTATGCATAAAAAGTCAATTTATTCGCACGCTAAAATAATGTTTTCGAAGAGGATGAAACATCAAAATGTGACCAACGGCAGAACAAGCGCCATCATCTTTCAAAAAAATGGTAAAGAATACTACTTTTGCCCCCTTAAATCATACGTATGTTATTCGCACTTTATACTAGAATTGGCCTAGCGGCAATTGTTTTAGGGCTTTCTGTTTGGCAATTTATCGAAGGAAATATTGGCAACGGAATCTTCTTGATTTTTGTTATGCTATTGGTAGGAGCCACTATCTTCTTAAATGAAGTTATGTTTTTAGCTTTTTTACAAATTAGAAAAGGAAACATTGAAAAAGGCGCCAAATATTTGGGCTTTATCAAGCAACCTGAATTGATGCTAAAAACGCAAGCCGCCTATTACTATTTTCTCAATGCATTAGTAACGGCTCAAATACAATCTCCTGGAAAGGCAGAAAATATGTTTAAAAAAGCCCTTTCTACTGGGTTAAGAATGAAACACGATCAGGCAGTAGCTAAATTGAACTTAGCTGGTATTGCTGCCAGCCGTAGAAGAAAACGCGAAGCCCTTAATTGGTTAAGCGAGGCTAAAAAACTAGACGACAAGAAAATGTTAGACGATCAAATTAAAATGTTAAAATCTCAATTAGGCCGCATCTAATTTTTCAACTTTATTCCATAAAAAAAGCGCTTTTCAATGAAAAGCGCTTTTTTTTATTCTTGTTATTTCAACTAGTTGCCTAGTCTTTTTTTCCATCTTTCTTCGCTACCACGCTTCTACCTTTTAACGTGCTACCGTTTAAGTCATTAATAAAGCTGGTTGTTTTCTTTGAAGGAACCTCTACTAAAGCATGGTTTCTTCTCAATCTGATATCGCCAACTTGACGTTGATTCAGACCCGTTTTCTTGTGAATGGCTTGTAACAAATCAGGAACGCTTAATCCGTCTTGACTTCCTACGTTAATAAAGATTTTATCGCTGTTCGGCATTCTAGAACCTCCACCACGTGGACCTCTATCTCTTCTATCGCCTCCGCGGTCTCCGCCTCTATCTCTATCTCTTCCACGACCTCTACGATCGCCTCTTCCGCCTTCATTTCTTCCGCCAGCTCTACCTTTATTTCTAATCGATTGTTCATCGATGTTCAAATCACGTTTAGAACCTTTCAAGTTGAAACGATCTACCGCCATAGCCGCCATATTGGCAATCAGGTCTTCTTTGCTTAACTCTTCAAAAGCTTCGATCAACGCCATATTAATGGTAGCATCTTTCAACGGCTTTTGGGCATATACTTGGTTCACCCATTGTTGCAAACGAGATTGAGCAATCTCATCAGCAGAAGGAACCTGCATCTTTTCCATTTTGATTTTAAGTTGCTTCTCTAATGAGTTTTTATACGTTAACTCATCGCCACTTAAAATAGCTACAGAAACCCCTTGCTTACCACCACGAGCTGTTCTACCAGCACGGTGAGTGTAGTAAGAACGATCATCTGGTAAAGAAATATGTACCACGTGTGTTAAATCATCTACATCGATACCACGAGCGGCAACGTCTGTACAAACCAGCACTTGGCAAACTTTCTTTCTAAAACGATCCATTACGGTATCGCGCTTTTCTTGAGATAAATCACCATGAAGGGCTTCTGCATTGTACCCCCCTTCGATCAATTGATCAGCTAAAGCTTGTGTTTCTCGTTTGGTTCTACAAAAAACAACCGCATACGCTTCTGGCGTTACGTCTAAGAAACGCTTTAAGGCTTCTTTTTTATCTGGATGCTTTACCAACATGTATTTGTGATCGATTTTATCGTTCACTTTTACCTCTTGGTTTACCGAAACCTCTACAGGATTCGACATATACTTTTTGGTCAACTTCTTAATCTCAGGAGGCATAGTAGCTGAAAACAACCACGTTAATTTACCTTCTGGCGTTTCTCTTAAGATTCGATCAATATCTTCTTTAAAGCCCATGTTAAGCATTTCATCGGCTTCATCTAAAATCACGAAATCGGTTTGCTCTAAGCTTACCGTTCTTCTATCAATTAAGTCAATTAATCTACCAGGCGTAGCCACTAGAATCTGTGGTGTGTTCTTTTTAATGCTACGGATTTGGTTCTGAATAGAAGTACCACCGTAAACAATAGCCTTAGAAATGGCTGGTAAATTTTTAGAAAATGTATCGAGTTCTGTTGCTATTTGCTGCGCCAACTCTCTTGTGGGAGCAATAATAACAGCTTGTGTAACTTTTAATTCTGGATCTATTAAATCGAGAAGCGGTAAGCAGAATGCTGCCGTTTTCCCAGTCCCCGTTTGTGCCAATCCAATTAAATCACTCGGTTGTTGAATGAGTGCTGGAATCGCCTTTTCTTGGATTTGTGTGGGATGTTGAAACCCTTTATCTGATAAAGCGTTTAAAATAGCGGTCGAAAGACCTAGTTGTTGAAATGTTTGCAAATCTATATCTAATTAAGCTGCAAAGGTACAATTATTCATTGGCATTAGGTCATAATCGTAAAATGGTAATATTAAAGTACCCTTTTTAACCTTTCCACAACCTGATTGCCCACTTCCTTTGTTAGCCACAAATGTAAATATAAGAGTTGGGTAGGAACCATAAACGGGTTCCTACCGATATAAATATTAAGACTTTACGTTCTTTTTTATACCACTATAAAAGAAATTGAACCTGCTGGATGTTTACATTAAAGTAGCGAAGGTTTTACTTTTGCAACATGAAAAAGAGAGTAGTTGTTGGTTTGTCGGGAGGAGTTGACTCGAGTGTTGCCGCTTATTTGCTGAAAGAACAAGGCTACGATGTTATTGGTATGTTTATGAAAAACTGGCACGATACGTCTGTTACTATTTCAGATGAGTGCCCTTGGATAGACGATAGCAATGATGCATTGCAGGTAGCCGAAAAACTTGGAATACCGTTTCAAAGCATCGATTTAAGCGAAGAATACAAAGAACGTATTGTAGATTATATGTTTGCCGAATACGAACGGGGCAGAACACCCAACCCCGATGTGTTATGCAATAGAGAAATAAAATTCGATATTTTTTTAAAAGCTGCAATGCAACTGGATGCAGATTACGTAGCTACCGGACATTATTGCCAACTTTCAGAAATTGAAAAAGACGGTAAAACTGTTTATCAATTAATGGCAGGAGCTGATGCTAACAAAGACCAAAGCTACTTTCTGTGTCAATTAACGCAAGACCAATTAAGCAAGGCATTGTTTCCGATTGGGCATTTACAAAAACCACAAGTGCGTGAAATAGCTCAAGAAATAGGTTTGGTTACTGCCGATAAAAAAGATTCTCAAGGGTTGTGCTTTATCGGAAAAGTAAAACTTCCTGATTTTCTTCAACAACAATTGAAGCCAAAAACGGGCAAAGTAATCGAAATAGCGGCAAACGATTCTGTTTTTAAAACGCATAACGATTCTTCATTAGAAGCGCTTACCGCTAAGTTTGAGTATTCTGCTACTATGGGTACTGTAATTGGCGACCACAAAGGGGCGCATTATTATACCGTTGGTCAACGCAAGGGTTTAGGAATTGGCGGAACACCAGAACCGCTTTTTGTTTTAGAAACCGATACAAAAGAGAATGTTATTTACGTAGGTCAGAGCGAAAATCACCCGGGATTGTATCGAAACGGATTAAAAATTATTCCGCAAGATATTCACTGGTTACGCACTGATTTAGCTCTACAATTAGGCGAATCGAAAGTGTTTGATTTTCGTTTTCGTTACCGCCAAGAATTGTTTAAAGCCACGTTGCATCAGCAAGAAGATGGCCTCTATGTAATTTTTGATTCTCCTCAACGAGGAATCGCTGCTGGTCAGTTTGCAGCTTGGTACGATGGTGAAGAACTCATTGGTTCTGGGGTTATCAGTTAATTTCTGGTAACTCTCCCTGCCAACCGTAGTGGCGTGCTTTTTTTTCTGATTCTTCAAATCCCAAATCTTGGTGTTTGCACAAAGCGGCATGGTAGGCATAAATTTCGTTGAATACGGTTCCTTCTGTAATCGCCTCTTCGAGCAATACAAGTGCTTCTTGGTGCTTGTTTAATCCAATTAAAATGATGGCTTCCCAAGTAACTGATTGTGCTGGGTTTGTCGGTTTCGTTTGACGAAAATGCTGATACGCCAATTCAAATTCTTCTTGGAGAAGGGCCGCTTGCATTGAATATTGAGCAATTCTAGGCGTATATCCGGTTTCTTCTTGCAACTGCTTTATTTGCTCGGTTAGGTAGGAACCCGTTTTCCCATTTTTCAACATCCACTCTATCGAAAATTGAACAAATGCATTCTGTTTGGGATATTTAGCCAATAAATCGGTTAATAATTGCTCTACTTCTAGATGGCGTTGCAAGGTGCTTAACTGTTCTAAAATGCGCAGCTCAACTTCTTGGTTTTCTGGTTGCAACTCAGCCGCTACCTGATAGCTGTTGAGCGATTCTTCTTGCATTCCGTTGGCGCGGTATAAGTCGCCTAGCCGATTCATTTTCCAAAAGGTAGAATCTGAATACAGTTCTGCCTTTTGCAACGCTGTTGAGTAATTTCTTAATCGATACTGTGCTTCGGTTTGTAAGTACAACAGGGTGTCTTGCGGTGTAAAATTGGCATCGATTGAGTTGAGCAACCAAAGTGATTCTTTAAGTTCGCCTAACTCGTAATAGGCTGCGCCCAATTTAAAGTTCAAAGAATTGGTGAGAGTAGCGCGTTGTTCGGCTTTTTGAAACCAAGTAAATGCCTGTTGAAAGCGAACGTCATTTTTATGATTAACTCCTTCGCAAAAAGCATATAAATAATGCGTTGTGTCTATTTTGATTAACTGTTGTTTCCAACCTTTATAAGAATTTACATTATGCGATAATGCAGCCGCAAACGCTTGCTCGATTTCGGTAATTACTCGTTTTTTTTGTCCAATTTCTTGTAGAATTTGGCTCCAAGATGAAGAATTCACCCATTTGAATTGTGTGGGCTCAACGAGCCGAGCCACTTCTTCTGCTCTACTCCACTGGTGTGTGTATAGATAGCCTGCAGCCTTTAATGCGTAATAATCTGCTGCCCACTTTTGTGCAGCTTCTTCAGTAGGCAACACCTTCATCATGTTGGCGGTATCTTGATTAGAAAGCGCTACGCTAGCCAATTTTAGAGCTTTTCGACTCGATTGAGATTGGGTTCCTACCGAGACGAGAAAAAAACAGAGTATACTAAGTGCACGAACCATTGTTCGAATGTATTGCTAATAAATATGTAAACCAACCGATACCTCAGTGGTTACTCATTAGAATGAGTACTTTTGCACACCTGAAATTAGAAGCCATGCAATTAAATAAAATAGAAGAAGCGATTGAGGACATTAAAAACGGCAAATTAGTCATTGTTGTTGATGATGAAAACCGCGAAAATGAAGGTGATTTTGTTGCTGCTGCCGAAGCAATCACTCCCGAATTGGTCAATTTTATGGCCACACACGGTAGAGGTTTAATCTGTACGCCTCTTCTTGAAAACCGATGCAAACAGTTGGGCTTAGACCCTATGGTGGGCAACAATACCGACCCCATGGGAACAGCTTTTACCGTTTCGGTAGATTTATTAACGGGCGGTAACACTACTGGTATTTCTGCTCAAGACCGCGCTAGAACCATAAAAGCATTGGTAAACGATGCTACACCAAAAGCCGATTTAGGAATGCCCGGCCATATTTTTCCGTTAATAGCAAAAGATGGCGGTGTATTAAGAAGAACCGGACATACAGAAGCTGCGGTGGATTTAGCGCGTTTAGCGGGTTTTACGCCTGCGGGAGTTATTGTTGAAATTATGAACGAGGATGGAACCATGGCTCGTTTACCTCAATTGGTTGAAATTGCTGAGAAATTTGACCTCAAAATTATTTCGATCGAAGATTTGGTAGCGTATCGAATGATGAACGAATCACTTATTTACCGAACGTTTGAAGAAGAGATTTCTTACGAAGGTAAACCTTACCGCGTTGTGGGTTATAACCAAACTACTACCAACGAAAAGCACATTGCGCTGGTAAGTGGTTCTTGGGAAATTGATGAACCTGTAATGGTGCGTGTTCACAGTAGCTTTGTGAAAGGAAGTTTAGACAGTTCTTTTCGATTAATTGCTGGCAAACAGTTGCATGCGGCCATCCGCCAAATCGAAAACGATAAAGGTGTGGTGGTATTTATGACTCAAAGTCAAGAACGCGAATTTGGTATGACTGCCCAACAGGTAGAAAAAGAAGGCTTAGATCATATCGAAGCCAAATTGCAAACCAAAAAGATGGACCCAAGAGATTACGGAATTGGTGCTCAAATTTTGCGCGATTTAAATGTGAGCAAAATGAGGTTGCTTTCGAATGCTTCTACTAAAAGAACGGGGTTAATTGGTTACGGTTTAGAAGTGGTAGAACACGTGCCGTTGCAAACCAATTAATGCAGAAAAGAACAAAAATGAGCTTAGCCTTTTTATAACGCTGAGCTTTTGAAATATTTACGAGTTGAGCTAGTTCTGTTGATTATTTTCTAACGGTTCTAGCTCTTCTTCTTTTCGGGCTTTTTCTTCGCGCTTTTCGAGTAGTTTTTTACGCTCGAGTTCAACACAAGCTTGCTCGTCTCTTTCTGCTTTTGGCACAAAACGCTGACTCACTCTACACCAAAAGCCCGCCCAAGTATTAAACTGTTCTTGATACAAAACACCTACACCTTGCGTATAGCGAGATTGGTTTTGGTTTACCAAATCGTTCGCATTGGTTTCGTTGTACATTTTACCGCGCAGCTTTCCGTCTTCGCTTATTTTATACTCCAATTGGAAATCACCAATAAAATTATCATCGGTAGAAGTTGTGGCACTTTGGTCGCTGCCCTGCACCCCGAAATTACCTTCGATAGAAACCCGATCGTTAAACAACTGCGTAGAAAGGGCCACTTCTACTTCATCACTGCTAATATTATCTCCTGGGCGATAATTTACCCCTACATCAAAATCGTCACTAATCTGCGATAGCCAATTGCTTAATTGATTCGATAAGAACTCAGACGAACTTTTTCCTAAAGCGTTACTGGTAGGAGCCGATCCCGTTCCTCCGGTGATGGGTAAAAAACTATTTAATACCAATAAGGTAAAAGCTTGTTTGTTTTTCTCACCTTCTTCTAGGTTATTGAGAATACTTTCTACTTCGGCATAATTAGATGGCAAACCAAAAGAGAACGAAATGGTAGGATCCGTATAATTTCCATCTAAGTCGAGAAATAAACTTACTGGAATCCGTTGTTTCATAGCATTTGAATCGAGCGCAGCACTGATGTTTAAGTTATACAGTGTAGTTCGCAAACTGTATTCGGTTCGCATATCGATTCGCCCTTCATACGGGTCTCCCTTCCAATTAATGGTTCCGCCTTGTAAAACATCAAAACGTTTGTTTATAATGTTTTCGAGGGTAAACAAATACTGTCCTTTTTGCATTTCGTAAGAACCAAACATGTTAAAAGTTCCGTTGGTATTTATCTCTAGGCTTAAATCACCTGTACCCTGTGCTGTGATTACATCACCAACTGTTTTATCAAAAATGATTTCCACTTTAGCGTCTGGCGTAATGTCAAAATCGAAATTCATTTGAATTCCGGTTAAATCGAGTTGGTCTTGGTAATTAATTTCTTGTTTCTCTTCGGATCCTACAAAAACAATAAACGGAGTATCTTCAGCATCTTCTGGTCCATCTAGCGGAATTGCCAAATACGTGTTTTTGCCTGTTTGCAAGCTACCTTCAATTTGCAAGTTATCTTGAGAGCCCGAAACACTAGCATACCCAGATAAATAGGCGTTTCCGTAATACATTTCACCGTTTCCTTCTTGGGTGTTTAAAACAGTAAACTGGTTTAAATCGTACAAGAAAATATCGAAGTTGAGGTTTTCGAAATTCTCGTGAGCAATGGTAATATTGGCATGCGCCTCGTTGCCTTTAGCATCTACCAAGGTGAGTACATCGGCACCAAACCAATCGGGTCTAATTTTGAAGTATTGCTTATCGATGCTATACACTGTGTTTAGGTAAATAATGTGGGTTTTTACTTGATCGGTGTAAAAACCACCACTCAATTGAGGTTGCTCAATTTCGCCATCAATTGATACTTTACCGCTTATGCTTCCTTGTTGAAAAACTACATTTTCTTCTAAAATGGGGTTTAATATTTCGAGCATAAATTTCTCGAGCGTAACCGTTAAATCAATGTTGTTTTTCTTCTCTTTGGGTTTATACCACCCGTGAAAACCAATGGTTTTTGCCCCATTGGCATATAAATCTCCATCGAGTGATAGTTTTTCTTTTTGGTTATCGAAGGTAGACGAAATTGTTCCTGAACCAATTTCTTGATTATTGATTACCAAGTTTTTAAACTCATTATCGGCTGTGAGAATCAAATTGGTATAAACCGATGAAAATTCGGTTTTTCCATCTAAAACTCCATTAAAAGTAAAGCCTGTTTCTTCTATAAAAGGATTTAAATAAGCCAATTGAAACTCTTGTAAATCTACGGTCATTACCGCCAGAGAATCTTTCGATATTTCACCGTTTACATACAGACTACTCTCAGCGTTACTCAGCTTAAAATCTTTCACCATCAGCGTATCCGCTTTCCACTCTATTTTGTTGCTGTCTTGGAAAGTCCACAACGTATCGGCCAATTTAAATTTCGAATCATTAAAAGAAAGAGCATAATGAGTGGGGTCTAAAATATCGCCTCTTAGGTGAATATCTCCATCAAACGATTTGCTTGAATTTTCGTTTTTCCAATCAATGTCAACATCTACCCCATTGTTGGTTGCGCGTGCATTCAAGTCAAAGTTTTCTATAAAACTTGTTTCTGAAAGAGCTCCTTTTTGCGTGGTAAATGTTAAATCGAGGGCATCGTTTTCAGTATGAAATGCCAAATTAGGTTGAGAAAATGCGATTCCGGCTACTGTAATCTGTTGCGTATTCAGTTGTAAATCGAGCACGCGCAATTCAGAATTTAAGTTCATCGATAAATGCACATCTTCTTTCAGTTCAATGGTAGGAACCAATAGTCCAATTAATTGGCTTTTTCTTCCGATGGTTAGTTCTAAATCGAAAATATCTCGACTTTTCGGCTTCTGAATTTCTTCGCTAAACAAAGAAGGAAACAAGAATTGTGTCATGTATTGCACATTATTGGGCAATTCTACGGTGTTAAACTCCCCTTCTACAAAACCCGAAATATTATCGGTGCTGATGGCGAGTTTTCTTCCTTTTGGTGTATTTAATCCTGCCAGTTCGGCCGAATCTAAACGGTAAAGTTTTCCTTTTTCGTAATACTCTAAACCCAGAAGTGAAGCGGTTCCTACAATGTTGTTTACCGAATTACCCTCTAAATTTACTTCAAGATTGGTGCTTAAAACGGCATTGGTATCGCGGGTAGAAAGGTGAAGCGGATGTAGAGCAATACTATCGGCCGAAGCTGAAAATTGCATTTTAGGAAGCTCACCAGAAAGATCGATGGTTCCATCGAACTGAAATGCTCCGTTAGGATCTTTCAATGACAAATCGCCCGCAATAATGCGCTGATTTACAGAACCATTTATAGCAATATTATTGTAGTTGTATTTATTGAGGTAAATTGATTTTACATCTCCTTTTAACTCGGCCGACATGGTTTCAAAGTCTAATCCTTCACCCGAAACCGTTAAATCGAAAGTGGTTTTCCCCAACATTTCTTCACTTTTCAGCAGTTTTCCTAAGTTAAAACGTTGAGTGCTCAGTTTTCCGGTATAAGCCAGCGTATTTTGCGCTTCTTTGTTCTCTACATTTAAATCGGTTTTTACACTTCCTAGCCCTGTGTTAAACGTTCCGTATGCCACAAAATCGTTGATAAATCCTGTAAACGAACCTTTAAAATCGATTTGCTCAAGTTGCGCTACTTCGTCTGGCATTTCTAAACGATGACTCGCCTGTAACGGAAACTCAAAATCTGGAAATGTTTCGATATCGGTGGCGTTGGTGCTCAATTCTTTAACATTCAGTACAATAAACGTTTCTTCGATGTTCGGCAAGCCGTTTAGCTCGAAGTTTCCTCTAATTTTCGAACTTTTTCCGTAGCCTAATAAGAAATTGCGCAAGGTTAAATTGCTCACCGTTCCTCTGGCTTTTCCTTCTGCTTTTATTACTTGGTTCCAACCTTTTAAATCTGACGAAAAATAGCCGAGGTCATCCATTTGCAAGTTCACCGATTCTAAGGTTAATCGCATAGCAACTTCTTCTAAAAAATCACTGTAGGAACCGATCGAATCGTATTGAAAATCAAGTTGTAGAGCTAGATAACTCTCGTTGGTTTCGATAACCAAATCTTCTACTTGAGTAGCCAACGGACTAAAATGGGCCAATCCTTCAAACCGTTTTAACTCAAACCCAGAATGGTCTTTACAGGCCAGCTGATGAATGTGCGCATCAATGGTATCGTTTACCACAGTGATGTCTGAAAAGTCAGCGAAGATTTTGGTCAGGTTAAGATGACTCCAATCTATCTGATTTTCATCTCTTTCTACATTTTCATCGATATAACGGAAAGAAAAATTACTCAATTCTAAACCGTTAGCCGATATTTTCAGCGAAGAAGAGGTAGTATCTGTAGACTCACTCGTTCCTAATTTGCGAATAAAAACATCTAAATTGGTGAGTGTATCGCCCTGGTAATTTTTCAGATTGAACAGTCCGTTTCTCAATTCTACAGTGGGAAAATCTAATTCGGTAACATCAGAAAATACCAACTCGCCCACCGAAATACGAAGCTCACCAATGTACGCTAATGTGTCTTGCTGGTGATCTTCTAGATACACTCCGTTAAGACCAATTTTGTCGATCCACTCAATATCTACCGCATCAATAGACGCTACAATTTGGTACTCGCTTCTTAAGTACTCTACCAACCAAGAAGTCACTTTGGTTTGCACCGCTGGAATTCCGATAAGAATTCGCAGGGTTAAAGTAAATAAGAACAAGCCAAGTAAACCGTACAGCGCTACTTTGCGTACTTTTCTGATATTTGCCTTCAACAAGTTTTTAATTGATTTTCTAACTAAACGTGCAAAACTACGAAAATGGCACACCGAACCGTTATTTTAGGCATAGAGTCTTCGTGTGACGATACTTCTGCATCGGTAATTATCGATGGCATTAAACATGCCAACGTAATTGCGAACCAAGATGTTCATCAAGAATATGGAGGTGTAGTGCCAGAATTGGCTTCTCGCGAGCACCAAAAAAACATTATTCCGGTTGTTGATTTGGCCCTTAAAAAGGCGGGCGTTACTAAGAAAGATTTGTCGGCCATAGCCTACACTCAAGGCCCTGGCTTAATGGGCTCTTTAATTGTGGGGAGTTCTTTTGCCAAATCGATGAGTGCTGGGCTAGGTATTCCGTTGATTGAAATCAATCACATGCACGGCCATATTTTGGCGCATTTTATTCAAGAAAAAGACGAAAAAAATGATTCGCCTCAATTCCCCTTTTTGTGTTTGACCGTAAGTGGCGGACATACCCAAATTGTAAAAATCACTGATTACTTCGATTTCGAAATACTTGGTGAAACCAAAGACGATGCAGCCGGAGAAGCTTTTGATAAAGTGGCCAAAATTTTAGGATTACCTTACCCAGGTGGCCCCTTGATTGATCAGCACGCAAAAAGTGGGAATCCCACCGCCTTTCAATTCGGTATTGCCGCTAACAACGATTACAATTTTAGCTTCAGCGGATTTAAAACTTCGTTTCTCTACACGGTTCAAAAAGGCGTTGACGAAAACCCACATTTTATCGAAGAAAACCTCAACGATTTATGCGCCAGTGCCCAGCATACCATTGTTTCTACGCTGTTTAAAAAGTTAGAAGCGGCTGCAAAGAATACAGAAATCCGAGAAATTGCCATTGCTGGCGGAGTATCTGCCAACTCGGCTTTACGCCAAACGCTAGAAGCACACGTGAACTCTCACGGTTGGAAAGTTTTTGTACCCAAATTTGAGTACTGTACAGACAATGCCGCTATGATTGCCATTGCTGGGTATTTTAAATATTTAAGAAAAGATTTTGCAGCGTTGAGTTCGGCTCCTTCTGCTAGGTTGCACCTTTAGCTTTTTATAAAACGCCTTGTAATTTCGAGCAATTGCAGCGTTTCTTTAGGTAATTTCTCTTCGGTATAAGGGTGTTTGCCGCCAAAAACATGATCAGCACTCGGTAGTAAGTCAAGCGTTGCTCCCGTCCATTGTTGCAACTGTTTCGCCTCTAGGTACGGCACGGTAGGATCCATCTCTCCATGAATTATTAAGTAAGGTTTACGGAGTTGTTTGGCCGCTTTTTCGATGCTTAACTGATCTATATTTTCTAGATAATCGTCCCAAATTACTTTGTACAATGGCATGTTTTGCTTCGTTCGGCCATTTAAAATGTAGATAACTCCGTTTTGCTTCCATTCTTCAAACTGCTGTGCAGAAAAACGTTTTTCGAAATTACACACACTGGCCCAAGTGATGAGTTTATGAACGCGTAAATCAGTTGCAGCCACCAACAAAGCGATTCCTCCACCTCTACTGTGCCCCACCAAATTAATTTGCCCCGGATGATACTTGCCTTTTAGGTTTTCTTCTACCCAAGAAATTACGGCTTTGGTATCGGCTACTTCTTGACTAAAGGTATTATTTCCGAATGCTTCTAAATCGGCAAAATCGGTGGGCTGCTCAGGGGTGGTTCCATTCATGCTAAAGTTGAATTTTACCCAACCAATTCCATTTTCTACAAACCAATCGGCTATGGCGTTAAAATGACCCCAATCTTTAAACCCTTTAAAACCGTGTAAGAAAATAACCAACGGAGCATGCACTGCGTTTTTCGGAATTCGATAATCAATCGAAATTGGTTTTCCGTTACCGGCAGAAATCACCTCATTTACTCGCTCCATGTTCACCCAATGTATGGTTTGTATTGTTGATAAAGGTACTATCGGTTAACGAGTATAAAAAAGCCTTTAGAGCATCTTTTTGTAAAGAATCGAGCGAAAAACCAACAATTAATTTACTTTGATTCGGGTGCTTTTTACCTCCATGTGCGTAATGGTCAATCACCTCATCGAGCGTTGAAATATTGCCATTGTACATATAAGGCGCTGTTACCGCCACATTTCTCAACGTAGGAACCTTAAACTTACCGTTATCGATTTGTTTCATGGTAATTCTTGCTCTTCCGCTATCGGCATACACAATTTGAGTGCCGTTGTTCTGAAACGATTCGTTGGTAAAATTAAAACCACTGTGGCAACTAATACAGTTTAACGAATCGGAGACAAACAGCCTATACCCGCGCCATTCTTGCTCTGTAAATACATCTTTCTCTTGGTAAAACTGCTGATCGTACCGACTGTTACCACTAATGAGTGTTCTTTCGTATGCAGCAATGGCTCGGGTTAATCCAAAAAGGGTGGGTTCTGAATTAAAAACCAACTCAAATTGACGCACATAACTCGTATCTTTTTTTATTCTCTCGATGGCTTCTCGCAGGGGCAAATTAAACTCGAGTGAGTCGTTAAAAGGCGCCATAACTTGGCGTTCGAGAGTGGGAATTCCGCCATCGTGAAAGAGTTTATTCAAATACCCTACGTTGGTTAAAGTGGGGGCATTTCTAAACCCGAGTTGTAAATCGGATCCTACCGAAACAGAAACCGAATCACTAAAAGCTAAATGTTGAAAATGGCAAGAAGCGCAAGAAATAGACCGATCCTTCGACAAATTTTTATCGAAAAATAATTGCTTTCCCAATGCAATTTTCTCGATTGAAAGCGGATTATCGTCTGGAATTTCCATGGCTGGAAACCCTTTGGGAATGGGCAACGAAAATGGCGTTAACTCATCTTTTATAACTGATTGATCACAACTTGCCACAAAAAAATAAGCGCCCACAAAAAGCAGTAAACCCACTAATTTACTCGAAGGCATTGGCTAATCGATCAGAAAAAGAAGTGGCCAATTCCATATTATCCATGGTGTGCGATTGACCATTATTCACCAAATCAAGCGTATCGTTTTCGAAAACAAAAAGGGTATTCAGGTTAACGTATACATCGATTGTATCATCGGTAGGAACCGAAAACGTTTTGGTTAAAGTGATGTCTTTGCGCAATAATTCATCTAAACCCGTGTGTACAAACCACGATTTTTCTGGAACTTGATCGTTGTTGTTGTCTACTCTCCCTTCGGTTTTAGTGAAGATGTATTTGGTGGCCCAATCCCAGTACATACCGTTGATGGCGCTAAGCGGATCATCGTTGGCGTAAGTAGCCGGGTCTATGGCGTTTAAATCATCCGTTAATCCTAAATTAAAAACGATTTGATTGTAGTCGCCCGCCACCATTTTTCCTTGGCTATAGCCATCGAAAAGAGCGGTGAGAGCATTGGGTCGTAAATCGATTAATTCAGCTTCTTTAAAAGATGAAGAAGCGGTTCCTTCGGAAAATCGAATATTAGATAAGTACATTTTTAAAGTAATTACATCTACCGCTCGGTTGTAGGCGTCTTTAACAGCCGCGTTTTCCCAATCGGTAATTACCTCCCCATTAAATTTAGGCTGAAAGTGAAGAACCACATCATGTTTTACTGGCGTATTGTCTTTTTTATCGTCTTTATCTTCACAGCTTGTAAAAAAAGCGACTCCAATTGTTAAGAATACTACATTTTTAAACCAATTCATCTTTGCTTTCTAAAAGTTTCTTCGAAATTAGTAACGGATTTAAAACCGTTCTGTTACAAAAGTTACATTCGGTGTTAAAGCCTTGTTAAGCCAAGGTGTTCAGCGCCTATTTTTGTAAACTTTGAACGTCTACAATTAAAACGAATACGATGAAAAACGTCTTTTCTTTTATTCTGGGACTTATAACCCTAAGTGCCTTCTCGCAATCTTATTCTTACAAATTTACGGTAGATGGTGTTGCCAACGATACTGTTTACCTTGCTAATTATTTTGGCGGTAAGTTGTATTACAACGATACTACAGCAGTAGATGCCAATGGTAAATTCGCTTTTGAAGGGGAAGGAACCAAAAAAGGAGGAATTTATGCGGTGATACTTCCAGACGGACAAACTTATTTCGAGTTAGTAATTAACGAGCCTAGCTTTTCGGCTAAAACCAAAGCTGTTAACCCTGAGGGGAATATCACGTTTAAAGGTTCTGCAGAAAACGAAGCGTTTTACAAGTACAAGAATTACCTAATTAATAAACGCAAAGAAGGAACTCTACTCCAACAAAAATTAAAAGCTGCCGAAGGCAAAGAACGCAGCGCAATCGACAAACAAATTAAGGCCCTTAACCAAGAGGTAATTGATTTTAGAAATAACTTCTTTGATAATAACGAAGGCTTGCTCATTGCTAAGATTATGCGCATGACGCTAGAGCCAGAAGTTTCTCAAGAAATGGCGAAAAGTGATTCTACAGCAGCTTTCCGATTTTTTAAATCAAATTACTTAAAGCATGTAGATTTTAGTGACGATAGAATGCTGTACACTCCCATTTTTAACGGAAAAGTAGATTATTACTTGCAAAAGCTTACTCCTCAAGTACCAGATTCTATCTGTGCTGCTGCTACATACATGGCTGGTATGGCAGATGAAGATTCTGAGATTTTCAAGTATGTTGTGCAGTATACCACAAGCACTTACGAAAAGTCTAAAATAATGGGAATGGATGCGGTTTTTGTTTGCATGGCCGAGAACTTTTACCTGAAAGACAAAGCGTATTGGATGGATTCAGCCAAAATTGCTGAAATTGAAGAGCGCTATGGAGTTTTGAAAAACCTAACCTTGGGTCAGGTTGCCGATAACATAACTCTGTTAAACGAAAAAGACGAGTGGAAAGCTCTCCACGATATAGATAGCGAGTTTACCGTATTGTATTTCTGGGATCCGAATTGTGGTCACTGTAAAAAAGAAACTCCAAAGCTTCAAACCTTCTACGAAGAATGGAAAGACAAAGGCGTAGAGGTGTATGCCGTTTGTACCGAGTTTGAAATGGGCGACTGGAAGAAATACATTAAAGAAAATGGCTTAACGTTTATTAATGTATCTGATAATCCGGAAATAAACCAGAACGCTTGGAAATACATTAACTCTGGAAAAACTACCTTAACGAGCTTAAACTTTAGAGATTATTGGGATATCTTCTCTACTCCACAGTTTTACTTGTTAGATAAAGACAAGAAAATTATTGCTAAAAAATTAGGCACCGAGCAATTGGGTGATTTCATCGAGAAAAAACGCGCTCAGAAATAGTTTTATCGAATTTTATTCAAGAAAAAGCCGCTTATGATGCATAAGCGGCTTTTTTGGTTTTTTAATGCATGGCTTCCTTCATCCTTTTCAGTTCTTCTTTCAGCGTTACTACGACTATTACCAGTTAATTTTCAATTAACTAGACAGTTAACTACCTTTGGTTGTATCTTACCTATTCCCTGTAACTATGAAGAAACTACTTTTTCTAACTGTTTTTCTATTCCTTTCTTATCAAATCACACAAGCTCAGTCTGCACTTAATGCTTTAAACTTTGATGGAAACAACGACTATGTTTCAGCAACGGTTCCTACCGTTTTAACCAATATATCGAACAACGATTTTACCATTGAAACTTGGATTAAACCAACTGGCAACTCCTTTTCACGTGTATTGTTTTCACAAGTAAACGCCTCTAATTTTGTATCGCTTTCGTTAAGTGCTTCGAACGAAATCTATTTCTATATAAACAATTCGCACAGTGAAAAATCGAATATCTCTTTACCCTTAGGCACTTGGTCTCACATTGCTTGCACCTGGGATGCTAGTGCAACCGAAATCAACATTTACATCAATGGTATTTTACAGAGTACCAGTCCTGGAGGTAGTTCTTCCACTGGTTCTAATAACGTAATGACGATAGGTGCTCGAACCAATGCAGCTCAATTTTTCAGTGGCGATTTAGACGAATTTCGCATTTGGAACCTTAAACGAACCAATTGCGAGATTTTTAGCGCAATGAACAGTGAATTTACGGTTCTCCCTCTCAATTTAGTGGCTTACTACAATTTTAATCAAGGTACGCCTAGCGGAGTTAATACGGGCATCAACACGCTTCCGGATGTCACTACCAACTACAACGGAACACTCAACAATTTTGGACTTACCGGCTCTACTTCTAATTGGGTTACTTCTGGAGCTACTATTAATTCAACAGGTAATAATTCTGTTCAGGGTGTTGATACCAGAACAGAATGCAATTCCTTAACTTGGATCGATGGAAACACCTATACTTCGAGCAACAACACAGCTACCCATACAATCTCAGGTGGAGCAGCTAATGGTTGCGATTCTACCGTTACGCTCGATTTAACTATTGTCAATTCTGCAGTAGGAACCGATACCAGAACGGAATGCAACTCTTTCACTTGGATCGATGGAAACACCTATACTTCGAGCAACAATTCTGCTACGTATACAATCTCGGGTGGAGCAGCTAACGGTTGCGATTCTACCGTTACGCTCGATTTAACTATTGTCAATTCTGCAGTAGGAACCGACACCAGAACGGAATGCAATTCTTTCACTTGGATTGATGGAAACACCTATACTTCGAGCAACAATTCTGCTACGCATACAATCTCGGGTGGCGCGGCTAATGGCTGCGATTCTACCGTTACGCTCGATTTAACTATTGTCAATTCTGCAGTAGGAACCGATACCAGAACAGAATGCAATTCCTTCACTTGGATTGATGGAAACACCTATACTTCGAGCAACAATTCTGCTACGTATACAATCTCGGGTGGCGCGGCTAATGGCTGCGATTCTACCGTTACGCTCGATTTAACTATTGTCAATTCTGCAGTAGGAACCGATACCAGAACAGAATGCAATTCTTTCACTTGGATTGATGGAAACACCTATACTTCGAGCAACAACACAGCTACGCATACAATCTCGGGTGGAGCAGCTAACGGTTGCGATTCTACTGTAACCCTCGATTTAACTATTGTCAATTCTACAGTAGGAACCGATACCAGAACGGAATGCAACTCTTTCACTTGGATTGATGGAAACACCTATACTTCGAGCAACAATTCTGCTACGCATACAATCTCAGGTGGAGCGGCTAATGGCTGCGATTCTACTGTAACCCTCGATTTAACGATAAACTCCGTTTCTAGTCTATCCATTACTGTTGTAAACGATAGCATTATTGCAAACAATTCATCAGCTACTTATCAATGGTTAGATTGTGACATGAACTATGCGGTTATCGATTTTCAGACCTTTCAAACCTTTCAACCTTCTATGAATGGAAACTATGCGGTTGAATTAACTGAAAATGGCTGCGTAGATACCTCTGCTTGTATAAACTTCAATGTATTGGGAATTTACGACACCCCAAATAATCACAATTTTATGGTTTACCCTAACCCCAGTAATGGCGATTACACAATCGATCTCGGTGAAAGTAAGAAAGCTGTATACTTCGAAATAGTAGACATTACTGGAAGAGTTATCGAATCGGTTCAACAAACGAACATTCAACGTTTTGATTTTCAAATTCAGCAACCTGCAGGTATTTACTTTATTCGGGTCAACACAAGTAATAAGCAAGCTGTGCTGAGATTAATCAAGCAATAAAAACAAGAATCACCTTATGAATAGCTCTGGTTGCAGTTGTTCGTAAGGTGTTTTTCGTCTTTTGGATCCTGAATTCTTCGATAGAAATGAGAATCTGAGTTTTTGATACAACCATCTCATTAAAGGCTTCTTAAATTTGCTGCTGAACTTCCGCTTTTTTGGTGTATGAAAAAATCGTTTCGATGGTTACTCCGCGCTCTCCTTTTTGTAGGAACCGTAATCTCCTTGTTTTATGTTCCTTGGATTTTGGTGTATACTTGGTTCCTACCGTTACCCAACAACGTACAAGAACAAGCCAACGAAGCAGTAAATTTAGGGTTTAACGGAGTAATCGTTTATGTAGATCAAGGAAATGAACCACCTCAGGTTTATACCTCTGGCTGGCACAACCGACAAACGAAAAAACCAACCCAAGCCGATGCACTTTTCAAAATCGCCAGCCTCAGCAAATTGTACGATGCCGCAGCGGTGGTTAAGTTAATGGAGCGCCAACAACTCGATGTAGATAAAACCATTAACGATTACCTGCCCGAACTTGAAACGAGATTAAAAAACACCGATAAAATCACTTTGCGGTGGTTATTGCAACACAAAAGTGGCTTACCCAATTTTACCGACTCACCCAATTATTGGTTGCACCCGACCACCTCTTTCGAAGAAAGTATTGCATTAATTAGCCACCAACCTGCTCGTTTTGAACCGGGTACGGATTACGAATATTGCAACACGAATTACCTTCTCTTAAGTGAAATAATGGATCGAGTATTGGGGTATTCTCATTTCGATTTTATTCGCCAAGAAATACTGAATCCTTTAGGATTAAACCATACCTATCATTCTCTTCAAGAAGTAGACACAGCGAAAGTTATGAGCGGTTATCATTTAGGACATCCGCACGATTTAAAGTTAGACGACCTTTCGATGGTGGTCACCGCTCAAGATGTTGGTCAATTTGTTAAGGCATTGAATAAAGGCACACTTCTCACTACCGAAGAACAAGCATTGTACTCTTCTCTTTATCAGTTTAATCATTCGGGTTGGGTACCCGGTTACCAAAGTTTTGCCACCTACTACAAAGACATTGATGCCGTAGTGGTCGCTTTTTATAGCACTACCGATGCTGATTTAATTTATTGGAATTTAGCTGAAATTATTAATCATCGTATCGCTAAAATTCTTCGAAAATCATCCCCTTCTTAGCGCCAAAAAATGATTGGGAAACAGGTTAAACAAGTTACATTTGATACGTTCACTCATTTGATAACAAACAATCTGCAATTCGTTTTCTATGAAATCTAGCTTGAAAGAAAGGCTACAAACGTTTGATGTGTTAACCGAAGCTGAAATTGAAAGAGGATTGAGCTATTTCACGGTGAAAGAGTTCAAAAAAGATGAATTTCTAATTTCTGCTGGGGAGGTTTGTGATTTTATGGCGTTTGTTAATTCTGGCCATCTTCGAAACTTTTATATTTCTAGTAAAGACGAAGAAATCACCTATTGTCTCAGCTTTCCCAACCAGTTTGTATCTGCATTTTCTTCTTTTATTTCACGCCAACCTACCTTCGAAAACATCCACGGATTAACTGCGGGTGAATTGCTTGTTATTTCGCATTCGAAGTATTACGAACTCATGAATTCTAACAAAAAATGGCTCCAACTTTCAAGGCATTTAGCATAGCAATCTTACATAGAGATGGAAAATAGGCTGTTAACCTTTCAAATGGAATCTGCTAAAAAACGGTACCGAGATTTACTAGAGCATCAACCTCAATTGTTGCAAAACATCCCATTAAAATACTTGGCATCTTATCTCGGCATTTCTCAACGCCATTTAAGTCGTTTACGAAAAGACCTTGCTTTTTAGACATTTGTCTGCTCCCTTGCTGTTTTTCTGCCCCTAATTTTGCGTTCATTGAATTAATTAGCGATCAAGCAATGAAAACAACTATAGTATTTGCACATCCTTGGCACGGCAGTTTCAACAAAGCAATTTTAGATACAATCACACAAAAACTCGATACTCAACAAACCGATTATCAAGTAATTGACTTGAACAAAGATCAATTTAATCCGGTGCTTGAAGAAAAAGACTTAGCGCTTTATTCGAAAGGAAAAACCACTAACGAACTCACTCTACGCTACCAAGAAATTCTTAAAAACACTTCAGAACTCGTCTTTATTTTCCCTATTTGGTGGTATGATCTCCCTGCTATTTTAAAAGGATTTTTCGATAAAGTGATGCTGAAAAACTTCTCGTATATAGAAACCAAAACGGGTTTAAAAGGTCAACTTACGCACATAAAAAAGACGACTGTAATTACTACTTCAGAATATCCTACATGGTATTTAAAGCTGCTTGCTGGAAATCCTATTCAACGCATCTTCATCAATAAAACCTTGAAGGGTATCGGACTTAAAAATGCGAAATGGATCAACAGTGATTACACCTCGTCTAGCAAAAAAGAAAGACGCGAAAAATTCTTGCAAAAAGTGAAAAAACGGTTCTAAGTTCTCGGTAGGAACACGTCCCGTACCCTTTCATGTTTCACCACTCACAATTAAATTCAGCCTTCAACTTAAGTTCTAAATCAAAAATTCACTTTGAATATTTTTAATCTTTCACGAAAAATCTAACGCAGAATCTGTAAAACCTTAATTCGTTCTCAAAACGAATACCTGAATATAAGGCAGTGTAAGAAACCCAAAACGTGAAGAAATCGTGAAGCCTTGGAGCGATTTAGTTTTGGTGTTGCCGGTGCGTAGCAACACCTTTTTATGATTCTTGAATTTTTGTTTCCTCCCACCAGCTGGCTCAATAGCTCCCCAAGCTATTGCCCTGTTTTAAGACAAAAGAAAGAGAAGAATCTTTACCACTTTTTTTGAGGAGAAAAAAAGTTCCAAAAAACTCCTTGTGCTTTTGGAGGTGATTTTTCTTCCATTCCATTTCAGAAAACCATGTTATTTGCT
>JBLWWK010000008.1:0-116183 GCA_048267965.1 Salibacteraceae bacterium | reverse complement strand
GGTCAACATTACGCTGGTTTCTTTAAATTAAGTCTTGCTGGTGACATATTGTGGAAAAGGTTAATCGGTTACACTAAAGAGAACAGTTCTAATAATGAATTGGAAGATATTATTCCCACCAGTGATGGAGGTTTTATAGGCGTTGGCCAATTCAAAAGATCTCTTCAACAGCCTTCTGCCTGGGTAGTTAAACTCAACAGCGAAGGGTGTTTTGATCATGAAGATTGCATTGATTACACTTCGGTTCCTACTGTAGAAGAACCAGTACAGGAATCAAAAGTCTTCCCTAATCCTTTCAAAAATGAGCTCAACTTTGAGATTAAAAACTGTAAGTCGATAGCTATTTATAATAACCATGGACAGCGAGTGTACAACCAACCTCGCTTAAAATCGATCAATACTAGCAATTGGGCACCTGGTTTATACGTTTATTATGCAACGCTTAATTCTGGTCAAGTAATTCAAGGCAAGTGCATAAAGTATTAGAATTGCAGCAGGTGTAGTCATTTGTACAAAGCAAAGCTTTTGCGTAAAGTTTTATGAGGTCTACCAACAAAAAAGCGTTACAATTTTTAACTGCAACGCTTTGATTATCAGTGGAGCATAGCGGAGTCGAACCGCTGACCTTTTGACTGCCAGTCAAACGCTCTAGCCAACTGAGCTAATGCCCCTACTTACTTTTGAATGCCTTTTAGGCGAACTCAAAAGTAATTATTTGCTTCAATAAAATTAACTGTCGCTATAAATTTCGCTATACAATTGTTTTACCTCTGCATGTTCGCTATCGAGTAAACGAGCTTCGGCAATCACATCTTCAGCATCTGCGTATCGTTTTTTCTCTAAGAGGTACTGTGTATAATCTACCAAAGCGTCTCCTAGTAATTCAGAACCGGATCCTTCGATAACTCCATTTTCTTCCATTTCTTTTTTCAAAGCAGCAAGTGCAGCATTTACATTATCGGTTCCTGTTCTTCTGTTTCGAGCTTTTACTTGCGCTACACCACACATAAGTTGAACGGTATAATCGTCTGGATCGAATTTCAAGATTTTCTTAAAAAAGTAGGCTGATTTTCTAAAATCGTTCAAATTATAATTATACATGGCTTCTTCTACAGCCACTGTTTTTAGCTCTTCAAAAAAATCTGCATTATCTTCCATTAAGCTGGTTTCATCGTCTTTTCTATACAGCTTATAAGCATGCTTTAATGCGTTTTTTAATGCTCGTGGATAGTATTCTTGTAATTCTCGATCTTGAGAAACGGCTAAATAACTTTTCGACAAATAGAGGTAAGGTTCAGGGTCTCGTTTGGTTTTGTCTCTCTCGGTGTAGCGAGTGGCTTTTTTAATGCACTTTTCGTAATCTCCAAGAATGTAAAGATCGAAAAGCTTGTCGTACTTGCCCCCAGTAAGTTGGGCGTTTGAGGTTTGAATAAATGTAAATACTAATAGAAAAATGCTGAATGACTTTCTAATCATAAAAGAAACTGATTTTTAAGATTTCAAAAAATAAAGTGCGGTAACTCGGGCTTCTCGCGGTTTGCGAAAAAGATTAGCCAGACTTCTAAGAGTTACTCTTCAAAGTTACAAAATATGTAACACATGTATTTTCAAGCACTTAATCTCGAAAAAATCAGAATTGGGTTCCTACCGAAAGTAGTTTAAAAAGATACACGTTGATTGCCTTTAAATTTTACCAGAAAAGCATCTAAATAGCCCAGCTCTATTACCTCAGTCAAGCGTTTTTCTGCTTCTTGACGTGTAACAAATTTACCAGAGAAACAGCGGTTAAAATCAACATCTTGCACCATTCGAAAGTCGGGAACCATGCTAAATGTTTGGGGATTTACTTTATTAGAAAAAGCTCCAATTTGAACGCTAAAATACTCTGACAAGCCCGATTCTTCGAAGTTAAACTCTTCTTGCAGCGTAGTATCGGCAGCAATTTCGGTTTGCTCGGTAAACATTTTAAAATCGGGATTTTCTACTACCGAATCGGCCGCAAGTGTGTCTACAACCAACATGGAAGAATCGATAGGTATTTCTTTTTCAACCTTTACAACGGGCTCTTTTTCGAACGGATTTTTCTTGAGTTTTTTTATCACATATTTCTTGCGTTCGTAAAGCAATTCACCGTATTCTGGATTGTTTTCATCGCCCTTTTCGAACATCAAATCAATCTCTTGCACAGAGTATTTATCGTTGAAATTATACGTGCTAGCCGGATATATCATCACCTTGCTGCGGTAACCTTCTTTCTTAGCAGTTAACACAATTACCGAATCTTTCGGATGAACAAAAAATTGAAAGATCCCTTTTTTCTCGCTGCGAGTAATGGCTTCTGCCTTGTTGCGTTGAATGGTATATTCCACATCGCGCATACGTTTTTCAGACTCGTTATACGCACGAAGTTGAACCGTCATGTTCGACTGCCCTACCGCCTGAATAGCCACCAAAAATAATAACGTGAAAATCGAAAAAATCGAATATCTCATACAGTTCCTAGCCTTAAGAGTGTATGAAAATACAAAAAAGGAAAGGGAAACAGCACGCTATTTTTAACTCTTTTTTAGAAACCTATGCGCTCTTTGCCTTGCATAGTTACCACAAAGGCATCTTTAAAACCCATTGCTATCATTTGTTTTCTGCGGGTAAAAGCTTCTTTTCTCGTGGTAAAAATACCCGAAAAACATCGTTTATATACTTCACCTTGAATCAGCATATAATCAGGAACATCTTTATAAACAGCTCTATTCATTTTCTCGAAAAACGCCCCAATTTGTACCGAGTACCACACCTCTTCGGGGTAATCGTTTTTGGCTTGGTTCAACTTTTCATCGGTTTTCTCGCTCTTTTCGTTCCCCTTTTCTTTCTCGGTTAGAACCGTTTCTGCATCCGATTTAGCCACTACTAAATCTTGTGTTTTTTTCTGTTTTTGAGCTGCTGCAGCCATGGCAGAATCTGCTTGAGCCAACCGAGCTAACACGTGCTCATTGCCCTCAATGGCTGTGTTGGCTATTTGGTAAAACTCTTTAGCTACCCCAAATTGTTGTTGATTCCACATTTTATTGGCTTTAGCCACAGCTGTATCGAAAACCATTTGTAGTGCATTGGTTTCTTGATCGACTACAATTTTGTGTTTGGCTTCGTTTTGTTGAGCTCCTCTTTCGGCTAATAATTTTTCCCTATCAGCATAAACGGTATCTATCGAAGTTACTTCGTAATCGTCTTGCAGCGCCTGAAAACCAAGGGTGTAAATTAACCGCGTAGGACTGTCTTCTTTCAAAGGCATTAACTCTAAATCGAGCGATAATTTATCGTAACGCTTCTCGAACGGATAATCTTTCGAATCGAAAACCACCTCTTTAATCACATAACCGGGTTTCTCAAGAATTACGCGGTATTCGTGTTGTTTCGATGGTATTTCAAATTTAAATTTCCCGTTTCCTGAGAAGGTAGATTGTTGCACTACATCGTCTTTCAGCAACTTGTAGTTAACATCTCGTAAACGCACTTCGTAAAGCACCGCTGTACATTTGGCTTTTATGGCTTTTTGCGCCCAACTAGACGCTGAAGACAACAGTAAAAACAAGAGCACAGGCACAGAAAGTTGGCCTTTTAGCCTTGCTAAGAGGTTGGAGTTGAGCATTATTTTTCAGTTTAGGTTTGTTCAAAGAAACAAAAAAATAATCCTTTTTCTGTCAATTTGGCTCATTTCTAAGGTTTTAACGGGTTCCTACCGAAAAAACACAAAAAAACCTCAGCGAACTATTTCACTGAGGTTTTGACTTTTTACGGGAACTGTAAGCTATTTCAGCAATGCTTCAATTTCACGAGTTAACTCATCGCTCATGGGTTTTGTGCGAGAAGAAAAACTGGCTACTACTTTGCCTTCTTTATTCACTAAATACTTGTAAAAATTCCATTTTGGCGCTTGATCTACCGTTCCGTTTTCATTTTTGTTGCTCAAATAAGCATATAACGGATGCATGTCGTCTCCCTTCACAGAAATTTTTTCGAACATAGGAAAAGTTACATCAAATTTGCTTGTGCAGAATTGCTTAATCTGTTGGTTAGAGCCGGGCTCTTGGGCTCCAAAATTATTGGCCGGAAACCCTAGCACCTTAAAGCCTTGATTTTTGTATTTTTTGTACAATTTCTCCAGCCCTTCGTACTGGTACGTAAACCCGCACTCGCTTGCAGTATTAACAATTAACAAAACCTCGCCCTTGTAATCGGCTAACGATTTTGCTTCACCATCGATGGTATTCATCGAAAATTGATAAATACTTTTACCAGAATCGCCCACAAGCGCCAAAAAACCAATAGTTAGAGAAAGTAAAAATGTTTTCATCTTTTGTTTTTTCTTTTCAACGTTATAAAAGTGATAAAGTTTATGCTTACACCAGCAGAAAAGGCCAAAATCAGTGAGGTTTTATCGGTAGGAACCGTTTCTCATTCTACTCAAATTTACGGTGGAAGTATAAATGATGTTTTCAAAGTAACCACTAAAAACGGCACTCTTCTACTCAAAAGAAACGATTTTCATCCTTTTCCTGAAATGTTTCGAAAAGAAGCCGAAGGATTACAACAACTTTCTACCGCCTGCTCTCTTGCAAAAATCCCGAAAGTGTATGGCTATTTTGAAACCGACACTCATCAGTTTTTAGCGTTAGAATTTATCGAAGAACAGCCGTCTACCCCACAATCTCACTATCGATTAGGCGAAGCCTTGGCAGAGCTGCACCTAACTACACACAACCAATTTGGCAATACGTTTAACAATTACATGGGCGCCTTACCGCAAGAGAACACACCAACCAGCAGCTGGACGCACTTTTGGTGGAAAAATCGCATAGAACCGCAGGTAAATTTAGCCATCGAAAATGAACGGCTCTCGCCACAATGGAAAATTCGGTTATTTCATCTTTTTCACGAAAATGAATCGCTTTTCACCTCAGAAAAACCTCGACTCTTGCATGGTGATTTGTGGTCTGGAAATTATTTGGTTACCCAAAACGAAATCCCCGTTTTATTCGATCCTGCGGTTTATTTCGGTCATCGAGAAGTGGATATTGCCATGACTTTTCTTTTCGGAGGCTTCTCTTCTGAGTTTTACGAAGCCTATCAACATTATTTCCCTTTAGAATCTGGCTGGCAAAACCGCCTGTATCTCTTTAACATGTATCCTATTTTGGTTCACATTAACCTTTTCGGAAACAGTTATTTGCCCCAGTTAGAAAGTGCCTACGCTCGGTTTGTTTAGTTACTTCTTAACGTAATCAGGGTGCAGTTTTTCTTCTTCCACCTTAATACCTACTGCACTTAAAATACCAGAAAGCGCACTTCTAAAGACATACGAAAACACCGTTTTTTCTCGATCTCGATGGTAACCAATGGTTCCTTTTCTTTTGGCATCGCTAGAAAACTCTTGATGAACTTGCAAGGCCAAATTACCCGCAGAAACAGCAATGGTTTTTAAGATTCGCTTGCCTTTCGATTCTCCTTTTCGCTTTTCGCCAATTCCAATGGCCACATCGCTTAAATTGAGTTTTACTTTTCCGCGAGCATAAAAATCGTCTGCATTCATCTTAAACTCTAATTCTTCTACAAAACCATCGGTAAACTTTACATGGCTCATCGGGTCTACAAACGGGTTGAGCACTTTTAGCTCTAACTCGTCTACTTCGCCTTTTACTGAAAAAGCATCGTTATCGTGGTCTAATTCAAATTCGGCAAAAAGTTCACATTCTGCTTCTCCACCCAACCAGCCGCTTGCCTGAACAAACATTTTCGGATACTCTTTAACCTTCTCTCTATCGTTATACACATTGGTAATTAGCCCGTTTATGTGCGTAAACTTCATTTTAGCAAAATGCCCATCGGTGGTTTGTTCTTCTATATGAACAGCCAATTCGCGAATGTCGATGCTGTCAATCTCTACTTTGTTAGCAAGTTGTTTTAAAAAGGTATTGGGTAAAAGACGTTGTTTAAAGCCAATTGCATCGTTTTTATGGTTTTTAAACAGTTTGAGTTCACACGTATCTATGGTAATTTTTCGGGCTTCAGCAAATTGGTGCAAGGCAATATTCAAATAACTTAACCCCTCAATTTTTAGGTGTTTTACTTTGGCATCTGGCGCCATTGATTGAAAACCCCTTTTTTGGGCAAATTCTGATCGTTCAACGGTAGGAACCAACTCCAATTCTTGCGCAACAAAACTACTATCGAGGGAGTTCAGCACTGCGTTTTGAGCATTTAATTGTAAAAACCGTTCGGGGTCAATCATTGCCAGTTCATCTAAGGTGAGTCGAAAACTGCTGTAATCTACAAACCGCTTAAGCGAAGCATTAAACTCAAAATTGGCCAGTTCAAAAAGTATTTTGTCAGAATACGCTATTTGTTGTGTATCGGTTCCTACCTGAAAAACTTCTATTCGCCCATCAGACAACAACAATTCTTTCACCATTAAACTGCCGTATTGAGAGGCATTTAACAACGTGCTATCTACATTTATATCGCTCTCACCTTCTTCTGCAGCACTTTTGTGCACATAATAAATGAGTTCGGGGTTTTTCAAGTTAAGTCGGTCAATTACCACTTTACTCTGAGTGAGCAATGCTGCCATGTTCGAAAAACTGAGTTCGAATTGCTCCATTTTGGCAAAAACTACCGATTCTACCCCAGATACTGAGTCGGTAAGTTGAGCGTTCGGAGCCAATGAAATACCTTGTAGCTGAACCGAAAGTTCAGCAGCGTTAATATCGGCTCCTTCTATATGTAAGGTATAAACACCTCCGGTTTCTTGGTAAACAGCTTCTTCTAAGGTTTTTACTAATTGAGGGGTTAATAAAAAGTAAAAAGCGGCAAAAAACACCACTAGCAAAATGGCCAAGCCGGCTAGTAACTTTTTTACAACGCTCCATTTAGGGGTAGATTCTTTGCTCATGAGATAATCACTAAATTAGAGAATTCAGGCAGAACTGATGCGAACAACCTCTGAAAAGAGTTTCTTTGCAAAAATTTCGAAGCATGAATTACCTCTCGGTAGAAAATCTGACCAAAAGATATGGCGAACGCTTAATGTTCGAAGAACTTTCATTTGGGTTAGATAAAGGACAAAAAACTGCTTTGATTGCTAGAAACGGATCGGGTAAAACCACACTGTTAAACATTTTAGCAAAAATTGATACGGCAGATGCCGGTGAAGTAGTTTACCGAAACGATATTAAAGTGAGCTTTTTAGCACAAGAGCCTCATTTTGATGGTTCTTCTCGAGTAGGCGATGTGCTTTTTCATAGCGACAAACCCGCTGTGCGCGCTATTCGACTTTACGAATCTGCTATGGAAAGCGAAAATGCCGAAGCCATGCAAGAGGCCATTGAAGAGATGGATCGTACTCAGGCTTGGGATTTCGAAACACAGGTAAAACAGATTCTCACTCAACTAAAAATTCACCATTTTGACCAAACCGTAAACACCTTAAGTGGTGGACAAAAAAGAAGACTGGCGTTGGCGGGTGTTTTAATCGAAGAACCCGATTTTCTTATTCTAGATGAGCCTACCAACCACCTTGATTTAGAAATGATTGAGTGGCTAGAAGAGTTTTTAAAAACCAGCAACCTAACTTTACTAATGGTTACGCACGATCGCTATTTTTTAGAGAATGTGTGTAACGAAATTATCGAGCTCGAAAATCAACAGATTTACAAATACAAAGGTAGCTACAGCTACTACCTTGAAAAGAAAGAAGAACGCGAAGAGAATTTACAATCAGAGATTGGTAAAGCGCAAAACTTAATGCGCAAAGAGCTTGAATGGATGCGCAGACAGCCCAAAGCTCGCGGCACCAAATCAAAGGCTAGACAAGATGCATTTTACGATTTAAAGGCCACTGCTCATCAAAAAATCAAAAAAGATGAGATGGAGCTCAACGTTAACATGACTCGTTTGGGGAGTAAAATTCTCGAACTGCATAGCATTCAAAAAAGTTACGATGAACTAGCCATTATAAACGACTTTAGCTACAAGTTTAAACGAGGTGAAAAAGTGGGGATTATCGGCCCAAACGGTGTTGGTAAATCTACGTTTTTGAACCTTATCATGGGGCTTGAACAACCCAACGCTGGAACCATAAAAACGGGAGAAACTGTAGTTTTTGGTTATTATTCTCAATCGGGTTTAGATTTTAAACCGGGCAAGCGAGTTATTGAGGTTATTAAAGAAATTGCCGAATACATTCCACTCGAAAAAGGAAAAACTTATTCGGCTGCTCAAATGCTCGAACGCTTCTTGTTTCCGCGCTCACAGCATTACGTTGTAGTTGATAAATTAAGCGGTGGTGAAAAACGCAGGCTTTTCTTGCTTACCGTTTTAATGAAAAACCCCAACTTCTTAATTCTCGATGAGCCTACCAATGATTTAGATGTACTAACACTCACCGTTCTAGAAGATTTTCTACAGTCTTTTTCTGGCTGCGTTTTGGTGGTTACTCACGATCGTTTCTTTATGGATCGATTAGTTGATCATGTTTTTGTTTTCGAAGGCCAAGGAGAAATTCGAGATTTTCCAGGAAACTACTCACAATACCGAATTAAAAAGCAACTGGAGTTAGCAGAGCAAAAAGCACTGCAACAAGAGCTTGAAAAGAACACAGAAACGGTTCGTACCGAGAAAAAAGAAGAACCTCAGCAAGAAAAGAAGAAACTTTCTTACAAAGAGAAACGTGAATTTGAGCAACTTTCATCTGAAATCGAAAATCTAGAAAAAGAAAAGGCAAAACTTACCGAAGAGCTCAATTCAGGAACTCTCGATCATGAAAAATTGCAAGAAGCAGGCGCAAGAATTCAAGAGGTAATTGACCAATTAGACGAAAAAGAATTGCGCTGGCTAGAACTTTCAGAATTTGCGTCATAATGAAATGGATAAGTAGCCTTCAGAAAAATGATTTCCCGCTCTACATAGCCGCTGTTGCCTTGCTAATTCCGGCTCTTTTTATCGGAATGGGCTACATGCCACTCATGAGTGACGAAGGTATAAGAGCCCTGGTGGCGCTCGAAATGGATTTTGATCAACACTATTTTACGCCCACCATCAATGGCGATTATTATTTCAATAAACCACCGCTTTACAATTGGCTAGTTCTTGCCTTTTTTTATCTTTTCGACAGCCATTCTTTGTATGTTTTTAGACTGCCAAATCTATTCATGGGATTGATTTTTGGCGTTTCGACTTACGCCTTTTCTCGCCAGTATTTTTCAAAAAAAGAGGCGCTACTTACCGCTTTATTGTTCTTAACCTGCGGCCGTGTTTTATTCAACGATTTTTACCTTGGCTTAATGGCGCTCACCCACGGCTTGGTGCTTTTTATCAACTTTTGGGTCATCTACACCTTCCATAAAAAAGAACGCTGGCTAGCGCTTTTCACTGTTTCTTACTTTTTAATTGCCCTCACTTTTCTCATGAAAGGATTACAAGGGGTAGCTGCTCAAGCCATTACCTTGCCCGTATTTTTTCTTTGGAGAAAAGATTTCTGGAAATTATTCTCTTGGCAACATTTTGTAGGCCTTTTCACCTTTGTAGGAACCATAGCCATCTATATGGGAATTTACTGCGAAACCAACCCAACCGTTTTCGATCAATACATCGCCACCCTTTGGGATCAGTCTGAACAACGCACCTTCTTAGAGTATTCTTGGTTAGATAACGTAGTTCACATTGTTAGCTATCCTGTAAAAGTAATTTACGAGATTCTCCCTTACGGCTTTATCGTTTTTCTGATGGTGAGAAAAAGTTGGATCAAACAAGTGAAAACGCATGATTTTCTGCTTTTCTGTGCCTTAATGTTTGTAACCAATAACCTTGTTTATTTGGCTTCTCCATTTTGGCATGCCCGCTACATTTTCTTCTTATTTCCGTTGTTGTTTATCTTGATTGTTGACACTTGGAAAAACCGTAATCAACAAGAAAAAACAGTTTTCTTCCTCAACTCTATTTGGTGGATTATTGCCGCCATTGCAACACTTGGTGCAATCGTATTTCCGTTTACACCTTTTGCCCAAAACATCCCAAACGCTTTGCTTATTTCTCTGGTTTTAACGGCCGTTTTAGCTAGCTTAACTTATTTGATGTTTGCCTTGCCCAATAGCCGACTCATCCTCTTTGTTTTGGTACTCATCACCGCCCGTTACGGTGCCGATTTACTCTACATAAAAAGTTACTCTCACCAGATTAAAGAATTTGAGCACAGAGAGTTAGCCATTAAAGCGGCTCAGTTTTCAGAAGGAACCGCTTTACATTTATTCAAAGCCCCCTACTTAAGTGAAGATGTCTCTTTTTACATTGCTAGAGAACGAGGCGAAACCTTAAAAAGAGAGTTTAAAGCCGTTAACTCTGCCGATTATTACATTGTAGACTCTACCCAAAAAACCAAGCTAGAAAAAGACGGAATTCGTTTTAAAGAGCTCTTCACATTCAAAACCCGCAACGAAAACTTCTTGATGCACATTGTTCAGTTTGAAAAAGGGTTTTCTCTGCAATAGAGCATTACAGAGAAAACACAAATCGGGTTCCTACCGATAGAAAATTACTGTGCTTTAAACAGCTTATCGTAAATATTGTACTGCTTATTCTGGTAATCGTCTGCCATAATTTTATTGAGAATAAACGCTCCTAAAATGTAAATCGGAATCAGCAACAAAAACCAATAGCTGAACTGAATAGTAAAGAGTAAACCCGTAATTCCCATCACAAAAAAGCTCCCCATCGGAGACGAATTTCCGCCACTCATATTAAGTGCTTTTAGCACAGGTTTCGGAAAGTAAATTGACCAAAACAAACCTCCGTAATAATTAAGAATGGTAGAGCCAACGTACATTCCGAAAAAGAAAACGAGGTCTACTTTTGCATAGATTACAAAAACAAAGCTGATGGCAAAATCGACCAAAACAGGAACCATAAAAAGGCTTCGATACAACGCTTTAAAGTCTTTGTAATTACCCGTAGTTTTCTGAATGGTAAGCCAAGAATTTCGCAAATACCCAAACACGTTGTTAAATACATAGGTGAAAATACTCAGCGGAGGCAGCACAAAAAACAAGAAATAATAATGCAAAAACGAGTTCGATTCACTTTTTAGCAATACCTCTGAAGCCACCAAAGCCAACAACACAATTTTAAAGGCAAAACTCATGAGCATTCCCGTTCTAATGGGCTTAGAATTCCAGAGTAAATCGCGCGCCATTTTATCGAAACTATACGATAACGACCCCATTTTTGCTTGCTCTTCTTTCTTGCCCACTATCGCCAATTCTACCGAGTAAGAACCCGCAAAGGCCAAAGCAAAGGTCACAAAAGGCATCCACCAAAATATTTCGTAATGGGTAACGGTAAGAACCACAGACCCACCAGCTAGCACCAACAGAATTACTCCCAAATAAGCAGCCGGTTTAGACCATTTAATGGCGTCTTGAAAAAAGGTTTGAAATGCTCTTAGTGTTAGCAGAATTAGCCAAGTGTATACCACTACCAGCACCATTAAATCCCAAGTGAATAAATCGGCAACTATAAAAGAAGGCACAAAAAAGAGCATATTCCCGATGTATAACAACCCCAACGAATCGATGGTTGTTTCGGTAACAAAGCGCTTTATTTTGCTCATCGGAAAAACCTTGGGAATCCATACTTTTTTAGGGTGATACGTTGGAAAAAAATGCCCAAAAATGGTAAGAACGCCCAAGCCACCTACAATTGCCAAAACCATTTCTGGTACCGATATACCTATTTCTTCAGAAATTGAATCGCCCACTTTATCGAGCAAAAATGCCATTCCTGCGCTGTAAACCGACCACAATAAAAACCCACCTACAGCAAGCAACAATCTAAGCCAAAGTCTTTCTTTTCTAAAAAAGTACTTTAACTGTTCTCTTAAAATAATAGAAACTATTCTCAGCATAGCAAATGGGCTTATTGGTTAATCCAAGAAAGTTCAGACATATCGGTGTTTTCTGGCTGCAAAATGCGAATTAGCGCATCATCTAGCTCTTCTTTACCGTTGGCGGTAAACTCTGCCAAAGAGTTTTCGTAAACAATTTCTTTGTTGTTAAGAACACCAATTCTATTGGCTACTTTCTCTACATAAGCCAAATCGTGAGAAGATAAAAACACCACGCGTTCTCCGTTTTGGTAATTATTAATAAACTCAATAAGTACTTTAGCTGCTACGGGGTCTAATCCAGAAAACGGCTCATCGAGCAAGAGTAAATCGGGTTTGTGAAGCACGGCTGCAATTACACCTACTTTCTTTTTCATACCGGTAGAGTAGCTCGAAATTCGCTTCTTTAAAACGTCCAGCTCGCCAAAGAAAAACTTGGCCAAGCTTTCCATTCTCTCTTCTAGTTCTTTTTTGGGTACTTTGTAGAGGGCTCCTACAAAACGTAAATAAGCATAACCCGTAAGTTGCTCAACTAGCGGATTGTCTTCGCTCATAACACCCATAGACATTTTAATCTCTGTAGCGTGTTGCTTTAGACTTTTGCCGTTAAATGTAATATCACCTTCATCGGCAGTTACTAAATCGAGCATACAATTAATCAAGGTGGTTTTTCCTGCTCCGTTTTTTCCTAGAAGACAAAAATTGGTTCCTGGCTCAATATGTAGGTTTATTTGGTCGAGCACTTTTTGCTCTTTGTACGATTTAGAAATACTGTCGATAGAAATTTTCATGTGCTAGTTTATTTTGCTAATCAAATATAAGGTTTCGGGCTAAAAACCTTGAAACTCTTACACTAGCGGAGCACTCTCTTTTTTAGTGGCAATTTGGCACAAAAAAAGCCCAACCAGATAGATTGAGCTTGTTTTGATTGTATGCTGTTTGCGTTTTATTCGCCTAGCGCATCGTTAGCTGATGTAACGGTAAAAGAGGCAATGTCTCTATCGAACATGTACAAACCGCCTTTATCGTTGCCAATTAGGTTGAGTTTATCCATTACGGTTCTTGCTAATGCTTCTTCTTCGATTTGCTCGCTTACATACCACTGCAAAAAGTTATGGGTGGTATAATCACGCTCTTCTAGAGTAATGGCCACCAATTCGTTAATTTTATTGGTAATCGCCACTTCGTGATTTAGTAGGTTCTCGAACATTTCAGAAATGCCTTGAAATTCTGTTGGCGGTTTGCTCAAAGCAGGAACCACAGCATGGCCACCTCTTTCGTTTACGAATTTGATTAATTTAAGCATGTGTTGGCGCTCTTCATCAGAATGACGATACATAAAATCTGCCACTCCGTTATAGCCTTTCACTTCTGCATAAGATGCCATTGCCAAATAATATTGAGAAGATTCTGCTTCTGATTCAATTTGGCGATTTAAGTATTCTTCTATTCTTTTAGAAAGCATAATGTTTAAGATTATGTAAGATTCGTTTCTTTTGTTGACCTTTCAACGAAGATAATAAGGTAAATGATGTAGATTTAGCCAAATGGCCATTTACTTTTAACACCTGCACTATTTAGAAACTTTCCAAAGGCCGATATATGGCAAGAAATAGAAATAAAAAAAACCAAATCCCGAAGAAAAAGGGAGTGAGCAAAAAGAAAATAAGAAATTCGATTGTTGATGCTCTTGGCGATAACCCAACTCAACCTCTCAACTACAAACAAATTGCCTCTAAACTAGGTATTACCGATACGCATTCTAGACAGCTGATTATTCAGTTGCTCAACGAAATGAAAAGTTCTGAAGAACTCGAAGAAGTTCAACGAGGAAAATACCGTCTCAAAAACCTTAACGCTTTTGTAGAAGGTAGGGTAGACATGAACCAAAGTGGCTCTGCCTATGTGATTTGTGACGATATGGAAGACGATATTTTTATCCCTCCCAAGTTTATTCACCGAGCTCTCGATGGCGATCGCGTAAAGGTTTTTCTATTGGCTAGAAAACGAAGAAAAGGGCCTGAAGGACAAATTGTTGAGATTTTAGAGCGTAAAAGAACCGAATTTGTTGGAATTGTTGAAGTTTCACGAAATTTTGCCTTTTTGGTTCCTGACCATCGCAAAATGTTGGTCGATATTTACATCCCCATCGATAAGCTCAACGGGGCCGCTCATGGAGATAAAGCCGTTGCCAAATTAACCGATTGGCCTAAAGATGCTAGCAGTCCGTTTGGTGAAGTTACCAGCGTTTTAGGAAAACCAGGAGACAATGAAGTAGAGATTTCATCTATTCTTCACGAATATGGTTTGCCCACCGAGTTTCCAGAACATGTGGTTCGAGAGGCAGAACGGGTTCCTACTGAAATTACCGCAGAAGAAGTGAGCAAACGCAGGGATATGCGAGATATTCTCACTTTTACGATTGATCCTGCAGACGCTAAAGATTTTGATGATGCGCTTTCTATACAACGCCTCGAAAACGGCAACTTAGAAATTGGGGTGCACATTGCCGATGTTTCCCATTACGTTCAACCCGGCTCTGCCATCGATAAAGAAGCCATCAATCGAGCCACGAGTATTTACTTGGTAGATCGTGTGGTGCCCATGCTACCAGAGGTTTTGTCTAATCAGGTGTGTTCGCTAAGGCCCAATGAAGACAAGCTAACTTTCTCAGCTGTTTTTGAAATGGACGATCAAGCCAACGTAAAAAATTACTGGATTGGTCGCACGGTAACTTGCAGCGATAGGCGTTTTACCTACGAAGAGGTGCAAGAAATTTTAGAGGCAGGATCCGGTGAACTTTTTAATGAGCTTTCTGGCTTAAACACACTGGCTAAAGAATTGCGCCAAAGACGTATGGATAAAGGTGCTATTGCTTTCGACAAAGTAGAAGTGCGTTTTAAAGTGGATGAAGAAGGATTACCCGAGAGTGTGTTTTTCAAGGTGCAGAAAGATGCTCATAAGCTAATTGAAGAGTTTATGCTTTTGGCCAACAGAACCGTGGCTGAAGACATCGGCAAACCAAAAAAGGGCGGAAAACCCAACACCTTTGTATATCGAATTCACGATGAGCCCGACCCCGAAAGAATCATCGATTTTGTAGAATTCGTTAAAAAATTCGGATACCGATTTAAGTCGTTAAAACCTGGAGCTGTTCAGCAAAGTATGAATAGTCTTTTGCAAGAAGTGCAAGGCAAACGAGAAGAAAACATGATAGAAACGCTCGCTATTCGCACTATGGCCAAAGCCGTTTACAGCACCGAAAATGTAGGCCACTACGGCTTGGCATTTGATTATTACACCCATTTCACCTCACCTATTAGAAGGTATCCTGATGTGATGGTTCACCGTTTAGTAGAGCGCTATAATCAGGGTGAAAAATCGGCAAACGAAGAATACTACAACCAGTTGTGCCAACATAGTAGCGACATGGAAAGAAAAGCTGCTGAAGCTGAAAGAGACAGCATCAAGTATTTTCAGGTTCTTTTCATGAAAAACGATGTGGGTAAAGAGTTTGAAGGAACCATTTCTGGAGTTACTGAATGGGGTATTTACATCGAAATTAACGAGAATAAGTGTGAAGGTATGATCCGTTTACGCGAAATCAGTGGTGATTACTACTTTTTCGATGAGCAGAATTATCGCATAATTGGCCACAATACAAAACGAATTTACCAACTGGGAGACACCATTACTATTCGAGTAAAAGAAGCTGATTTAGCCAACCGAAGGCTCGATTTTGAATTAGTTACACCGCAAGAAGATTAAGAAAAGATGCTAGGCGTTCAATCTGACGAATTTTACATGAAACAAGCGCTGGCCGAAGCGCAAAAAGCTTTTGACGAAGACGAAGTTCCAGTAGGAGCCGTTGTGGTATGGAATAACCGAATTGTGGCCCGGGCTCACAACCTTACTGAACGTTTAAATGATGTTACTGCTCATGCCGAAATGCAAGCTTTTACCGCTGCTGCCGAAGCCATGGGTGGTAAATACCTAGATCAGTGCACATTATATGTTACGCTTGAACCTTGTGTGATGTGTGCTGGTGCTTCTTTCTGGACGCATATTGGCAAAATTGTTTATGGAGCAAAAGATGAAAAAAGAGGCTTTAACCGTTTTGGCAAAGATCTCTTGCATCCAAAAACCGAAATAATTGCAGGCGTTATGGAAAATGATTGTTCAGATTTGGTGAGGTTATTCTTCCAGCAAAAACGATAACACTGTTTCGATTCTTTTTCCAATGAGAAACCACGGAGCCGCAGAGAACTCAAAGAATGAATCAAACATCCTCCTTGATCTTTGTGCCTTTGTGGTAAACATCTAAATCAACTCATAATTCAACACAGAGCCGCAGAGAACTCAAAGAAAGAACCAAACACCCTCTGTGACCTTTGTGCCTTTGTGGTAATCATCGTAAACCAACCAATATTTCACCACAGAGCCGCAGAGAACGCAAAGCATGAATCAAACACCCTCTATGATCTTAGTGACTTTGTGGTAAGAAATTCATTTTCAAAAAAAGCCTATATTATTAACTACTTAACCACTATAATCACACTACCATGTCAGAAAACGAAATTTCAAAAAGAATAATCGGTGCAGCAATCGAAGTTCACAGACAACTCGGTCCAGGATTATTGGAAAGTAGCTATGAAGTTTGTTTGGCTTACGAATTAAAACAACAAGGCTTAAAAGTTAGAACTCAAGTTGCTCTTCCTGTAATTTATAAAGAAGTAAGACTGAAAGCCGGTTACAGAATCGATATTCTAGTTGAAGACAAAGTAATTATTGAGCTTAAAGCGGTAGATTTTCTCATTAACATCCATACAGCACAACTTCTTACCTATTTAAGACTTAAAGATCTCAAGTTAGGTCTATTAATTAATTTTAATTCGGTAAGGGTAATTGATGGTGTAAAACGGATTATCAATGGTCAGTTATAGATTCACTTTCGAAAGAGTTTTTTTTCCAACGAGAAACCACAGAGCCACGAAGCACCCGAAGCATGATTCAAACTCCCTCTCCGTGATCTTTGTGCCTTTGTGGTAACCATTCTAAACCAACCAATATTTCACCACAGAGACGCAGAGTACACAAAGCAGGAATTCACCACAGAGAAACGAAGCCCTCAAAGAATGAATCAGACACCCTCTGTGATCTTAGTGACTTTGTGGTAAAAATCCTAAACCAACTTATAATTCAACACAGAGCCGCAGAGTACACAAAGAAAAATTCAAACTCCCTTTGTGCCTTTGTGGTAAAAATCAAACTTCAAAAAAACTGAACAGAACCGTTGCTATTTCACTCGTTCGTAAAGAGTAACATGGAAAGGCTCTCCATCAAAACCCTTATGTTGAGTGGGTGTTTTAAACACTTTGAGCTTTTTATAGACCGAATCGTTATCGAAAGTCTCATGAGCAAATCCAGCTTCTCCACTTCCAAAATGGTTATCATAAAATATAATCGTTCCCTTTTGGGTCCAGAATCTTCGGGTATGTTTAAAAACTTGAATATTCAGGGTAGAATCAAAAGGGTCGTAATCCATTAAATGCGGAACAATCGGATTAAAAAACCCAACAAAAGGCCGCTCAGAATAAGCAGAATCTATAAAGTCTACGGCTTTTATCAGTTCTTTATCTTCTACCCACCACTCAGTAGGAATCTGGTGCTCTTTCAATGCATCGCCAATTTGAAAATAAGCCACAACCGCTAAGAAAAGCCAAGAAATATCTCGTTTTATCCATTTCTTAATAAAACTGAAATAATGGGTTCCTACCGAAGCTATTATTGCCCCTGCTGGGAAAGCACCTACCATTACTCGTAATAACCCAGCAGAACTGCCCGTGCCCGTATACCAAACGTAGCTATGTGCGGCAAAATATCCGAAGAATATTGCCATTATCAACCACCAACTTACACTGTGAGAATCGAGCCCAGAAATGGTTCGCCAGTTGATAAAAAGCAACAACATTCCCAAAAGAATAAAGAGTTGAAATGGCTCGCCAAAGATTCGATTTCGATAATTGAAAAAGTGAAGTAAATCACCTGTTCCATAAAAACCATTTCCAAATGGCATTTGTGTAAAATAACCGAAAAACTCGTCTTGAGTAATCCAGTTTAAACAACCGATAAGTACGGTTCCTACCAATAAAAAAGGAAGACTTTTCCATTGTTTTAGCAGAACTAAAGCACCTCCAAAAAGCCCGATAATCAGCATCCCCTCTGAGCGCGCTAAAAAAATAAAAGACACCAACAGAGCACTGTAAATGTATTTTTTATACACAAAAAGGTAAATGCTCGCGGCCAAAACTAACGCAAAAAGGGGTTCTGTTAATCCGCTTAAATAAACAGGAACACCCAAACTACCAAAAGCCACAAATAAAGCCGCCATTTCAGGACGTGTTGCACCTAATTTTTTTGCCGTTTTGTACGAGAAAAATGCTGCCGATAAGCCACAGAGAATATTAAAAATTCGAATGCCCAAATATCCGAACTGCGCCCACGGGTTAGACAACCAAATAAAAAGCGGCTTGCCCCAATGGTTGGTGAGTAACCCATCTGGGTAACTCCACAAATAACGAGACATAGCATAATGATGAAAAGCGTCTGCTCCACCGAAACTACCTTCACTAAAATAAGCCCAGTAAGCGTAAACCCCAAAACAAAAAAAGAGCAGAGTTATAATAACCCGCTCTTCTCGAATGCTTTTTAATAAATGACGAACAATCGACATTTTTTACACCTTAATTTCTGGTATTTCGCCTTCTACAATCAGCTTACCTTCGGTAGCTTTTTGTATCTCTTCAACGCTTACTCCAGGTGCGCGTTCTTTCAATAAAAAACCCTCTGGGGTAATATCCATCACGGCTAAGTTAGTTACCACTCGGGTTACGCACTGCACGCCAGTAATAGGTAAAGTGCAAGATTTTAGCAACTTTGAAACGCCTGCTTTGTTGGTATGCATCATAGCCACAATAATATTTTTAGCAGAAGCCACTAAATCCATTGCGCCTCCCATGCCTTTCACCATTTTTCCTGGAATTTTCCAGTTGGCAATATCACCGTTTTCGGCTACTTCCATAGCGCCTAAAACCGTTAAATCTACGTGCTGACCGCGAATCATGCCAAAACTCATAGCCGAATCGAAAAACACCGCTCCTTTTTTGGTAGTGATGGTTTGTTTTCCTGCGTTAATTAAATCGGCATCTTCTTCACCTTCGAACGGAAACGGCCCCATGCCTAACACACCATTTTCAGATTGAAACTCAACACTCATTTCATCGGGAACATAATTGGCCACCAATGTAGGAATTCCAATTCCTAAATTAACATACATTCCATCGCGCAATTCTTGCGAAATTCGCTTAGCAATACCGTGTTTATCTAATGACATACATGAAGAATTTAGTGCTTGCTACGAAGGTAACCAATTCGGTGTAACTTCTGCGGCCTCTCGTTTTTTTCAGTAGGAACCGCTGTTCGCTTCGGTTTTTAAGCAAACATCAAAAACGGAATTTCTCACCTTTTTAGAACTTTTCAGCAACTAGAGACATAAGAAGCAATTATCAACTTTGCGTAAATTGTACTTTAGCCGCTCAAATTTTTCAGTGCTTTATGTCGCTATTCGAAGAAGAAAAAAAAGACACCTCAGAAGTAGTTCGTTTTATTGTTCAACATCGCAAAATACTGCTGATTGCATTAATAGCTGGTGGTATTATAAGTGGTGTGATTTCTGGGTTCCTACCGAAAAAATACCGTTCAACGGCTATTGTTTACCCTCCGAGTACCTACCTGCGAGAGCAGCTAATTTCGAATCCTACTTTTGGTCACGAATTAGAAGTAGAATACTTGCTTCAGCTTTTAGAATCGGCTCCTATTCGAGATAGCGTTGTGCAGCAATTTAACCTAATCGAATACTACGAAATTGATACCAACAAACAAGGTTGGCGCAATCAATTAACGCTGAAATACATTAAAGACATCACCTTTTCTCGATCGAAATACCTTTCGGTAGTAATTCAAGCCACTACAAAAGATGCTGAGCTTTCTGCCCAAATTGTGAACTACATTTTAAATGTTGTCAACAAACAGAAAAAGAACGTTTTCTCTGGAAATATTCAGCGAGAAATGGACTTTTTTGAAGAAAGGTATTTGCAGTCTCGAAAACGACCAGCAGAAATTATTAATCGAATTTACGCACTAAAAGACACCACCAGAAGCAAAAACTTTATTACCAACTTTTTAAGAAACTCGAACAGCGAAAACTACATCGACAATGATTTTATCGATAGTAGAGAAATGGAAAAATTGGTAGAAGATTACAAAGTTTACCAAGCGCTTATGCTTGACCGGAAAGCAGATTACGAACAAGCAAAAGATGCCAGCAACAAGCCGTTGCTAGAGAATTATGTGGTAGAAAAAGCAACGCCTAACTATAAAAAAGTATCGCCTTCTCTTGTGCTTAATACGTTGGCCGGAGCTTTTATAGCCTTTTTAGCTGTTTTAACTTCACTGGCTTTGCGCTCTAGGTTTAATCAAATTAACTAGAAGCAGAAGGTGAACCATCAACTCACTAAAAACTCATCTTTTTGGCTAATTCTGGGCGCAAGTATCGCTTTAATTTGGCCCGTTTCTTTGCTCTTTGATGTGCCCACACTTGGGTATACGAGTTGGATTCTTACCGGTGTGCTAGCCATTGGCTTCGCCCTCTTTTTCGAAAAGCGATGGTTGTATATATTAGCCGTGGCGTCTATTCCAATTTCAATAGGGGTAGAAGCAGGTGATTCTGGCATCAATGTATCGTTACCATCAGAAGGTTTTGAATTGCTGCTACTCTTGCTCGCTTTGGCTTTTGCCGTTTTTAAATCGATCGATAAAAAGTTGCTTAAACACCCGTTAACGGTGCTTCTTTTCATCGATATTGGCTGGCTATTCGTCACTTCATTAACCAGTACTTTACCGGATGTTTCTTTAAAGCGCTGGCTAATAAAAACTACCTTTTTTGTAGTGTTTTACCTACTGTTTGCTGAATGGACAAAAAACGCTCCTAAAAAATCGTTTAAGCTGTTTTTGGCTTATGCCGTTGGTTTGTTGGCTCCCATGCTACTTATTTTAAAAAACCACGCTCGTTACGACTTTGATCCGAAGGTGGTATTCTCTATTTCGCAACCTTATTACGCAGAGCACACCGTTTACGGAGCCTGTTTGGCATTTATTATTCCTCCGTTAATTATGGCGGTGGTAAAAGCCAAAGAACTGAAAATAACCACAGGTTGGCGCTGGTTTTTAGGCGCTGTGCTCATCTTGGTGGTGACCTCAGAAATATTAGCCCTCTCTAGAGCTTCTTTGCTCAGCTTATTGGTGGCCCTTATATTCTTAATTTTAACTCGGTATAAAATTCAAATAAAAACCTTGATTGTGTTCCTACTTCTATTTACGGTAGGCGTGCTCTCTTTTAGGAACCAACTCTACAACTATTTTGCACAAACCGAAGCGGTAAGTAACGATGGAAATGTGGTAAACCACGTGGCTTCAGTTACCAACGTGCAAACCGATGCTTCTAATTTAGAGCGCATTAACCGATGGATTTGCGCTTGGGAAATGTTTAAAGAAAAACCGCTCACAGGTTTTGGCCCTGGCACCTACCAATTCGAATATGCTAATTTTCAAATATGGGAGTACAAAACCTACATTAGCACCACTCACGGAGACCGCGGAAATGCCCATTCTGAATACCTTTCCTACTTAGCAGAAACTGGATTTTTTGGCTTTATTATCTTCACTTTTATGGTGTTTTACAGCCTTCATTTAGGGTTAAAAAATTACTACGCTTACAACTCATCTTCGAGTAAATACGTGCTCTTATCTGTTTTATTAGGCTTGGTTACTTTTTACTTTCATGGCATTTTTAACGCCTTTAGCGACCAAGACGAAATGGCCTTTCTTTACCTCGGTGCACTAGCCACCATTTACACTTTCGACCAAAAAAGTAGAAATCGATTATCAACCGAAAATTTATCGTGAAAAAAGCCCTAAAATTTATTTCTCGATTCATAAAAACAATAATCGTCTTGCTGGTTTCACTGGTGATTTTCGAAATAATTTACCGCTACCAGCTCATCGATTTTTACGCGGCCTCTTATCGGCATTTAAATGCTGAGCAACCTTCTCAAAAGCCGACTATTCTAATTTTTGGCGATTCGTTTTCTGCCGATTTAACAAGCTATGTTAGCTCTATTCGCTTAACGGTAGGAACCGAAAACGTTATCAATTCAGCCATTCCTGGCACTACAATGAGGCACGCCTTTTACATGTCTCGTCAACGGTTAAAAACAACATCACCTCAACAGGTTATTTGCCAAATCTATCTCGGCAACGATTTGGTAGAAGAAGCCCTACCCACCAATTGGGAAAAGTTGAGCTTTTTTAGAAACGTATACTTTTCGGCTAGTTCGGTGTTTAGAAGTTTAAACTACTTGAATTATCGATTAGCCCAACTGAGCAATTTGCTCAATTCTGATTTCAACGAAGAGCAAGAATCTAAAACGGAAGCCGCTTTTTCGGTAGAGAAATACTCTGGAAGAACCAAAATGTATACCGATGCTTTTCCTGATTACCTCAATAAAACCTATTACCTCAACACACCTTTTAAATCGGCTTTTGAGAAACAAGTAGACTACCTACAATCGATTCGCGAAAATTTAGCCGACTCGGTTGAGTTTCATGTTTTGGTAATACCTCATGCGGTGGCCGTTCACGAGCGCTATCGAGAAGATTACGTAAAGCTGGGCGCCAACCGTTTTTTAGTTTCTCCATCTTATCCGGTAATTCAACGGTTAAAACAAGAATTAGGAATAGAAGCAGTTTGGGATCCTACCGAAATGTTACAAAAAGCAGAAAACAAGGGAACAGCTTGCTATTTCTCGAACGATGAGCACTTGAACCCAAAAGGCCAACAACTTTTAGGCGATTGGATTACCCAAAAACTGGCTAAACCATGAAAAAACCGCCTGTTTATATTTTGGGAATTTCTGCGTTTTACCACGATTCTGCCGCTTGCTTACTCTGCGATGGAGAAATTGTTTGTGCTATTGCCGAAGAACGTCTTTCGCGCAAAAAGCACGATAGCAACCTACCCGTTTTAGCGGTAAATTACTGCCTTGAAAAAGCCAATATTTCAATAGAAACTGTACAGAAAATCGTTTTTTACGAAAAGCCTTTTGTAAAATTCGAACGTGTGGTAGAAACCTTTGTAAAAGAAGCTCCGTTTGCTTTTCTACCATTTCAAAAAGCACTCAAAAGCTGGTTAAAAGAGAAAATTTGGATTCCTCACCTTATTCGAAAAGAGCTCCAGTTTTCAGGACAATTATTATTTGCCAAACACCACGAAAGCCATGCGGCCAGTGCCTGTTTTACGGCTCCATTTCAAGAAGGAGCCTTTTTAGTAATGGATGCCGTAGGAGAACAAGAAACTTCAAGTTTCGGAGTGTTTAACAACGGTAAACTCACCACGCTTGCTACCCAGCAATTTCCACATTCGTTGGGGATGCTTTACTCTACTTTTACGGCTTATTGCGGCTTTAAGGTTAACTCAGGAGAATACAAACTGATGGGTTTAGCACCTTACGGAAAGGCTATTTACACCGATTTAATTCGCGATAATTTGGTGACCATTTCAGCCAATGGTAGCATCGAACTGAATATGAAATTCTTTCATTTTCATCGTGGATTAAAAATGTACAACGCACCATTCGAAAAACTTTTCGGCAAGGCCGCACGTAAGGCAGAAACTGAAATATCTCCTTTTTACGCCAATGTGGCCGCTTCGATTCAAAAAGTTACTGAAGAAATAATTGTTGCTCAAGCACAACACGTAAAAGCCATCACTCAGCAAAACAACCTTTGTTTGGCGGGCGGTGTAGCTCTTAATTGTGTGGCGAATAGCGTGCTTACTAACGCCAAAATTTTTGATTCGATTTGGATTCAGCCAGCTTGCGGAGACGATGGTGGGGCATTAGGAGCAGCTCTTTTAGGTGCTCGCTTTCAGAAGAAACACAGCGTCAAGAACGCGACATTTTCTCATCCCTATTGGGGAAAAACATACTCTTCTAAAGAACTTGAAAAAGCCTTCACCCAATTTCAACTACCGTATAAAAAGTACGCTTCTGAAAGGTTAACCTCTCAGGTGGCAAAATTGCTTTTAGAACAAAAGACAGTGGGCTGGTTTCAAGATGCCGCTGAATGGGGACCTCGTGCTTTAGGGAACCGAAGTATTTTAGCTTCACCTGTAAAGGCAGAAATGCAAAGCAACCTAAACATACAAGTAAAAAAGCGCGAAGATTTTAGGCCCTTTGCTCCGGTAGTTCTTGCCGAAGAAGCCCAGCAATGGTTTAAGACCATTGGCAACCACGCATACATGCAATTTACGGTTCAGTGCAAACAGCCCTCTAAAATGCCAGCCTGCGTGCATAAAGATGGCAGTTCTCGGGTTCAAACCGTTACCGAAAAGCAAAATCAGAAGCTGCACCAACTACTACAAAAGATGACCGATTTATCGGGAATTCCTGTCTTAATTAACACCTCTTTTAACCAGCGCGGGGAACCCATTGTAGAAACTCCACAAGACGCCATTCGGTGCTTTCTATCTACGGGTTTAGATGTATTGGTTCTGCACCAATATGTGATTGTAAAAGAAGAAATAGATGCTCTCCCAACTGTAAACACTGCGTATGAAATGGACTAAGCCTATTCTTGAAACGGCAGCAACCAACAGTGAGAAAAAACGGAAACAATTCATTTTTTCGGGGTTATTCTTGCTATTGGCGGCATTCTTTTGGGCATTCTCCACCTTTCCTTTGTTCATTAGCCTAGTAGTAGGAACCATAGGACTCGTTGGAATAGCGGTTCCTACCGTGATGCAAAAACCATTATGGGCTTGGTTAGTTTTTGGCGGATTTCTTGGCGAATTGGTAAGTACAATTGTGCTTTTCTTGTTGTACTTTTTATTGGCTTGGCCGCTAAAATTGTTCATTAAAACCCACCGAAAAACAGGTTGGAAAACTATTCACCAAGAAGAAAATATATCTGAAAATCCGTTTTAGCGCTTTCTCATCTCCCGAACAAGATTCGCTCCCTTTTTACCAATAATATTTAAAGCCAACAGCAATAATTAAAGCGATAATGGAAACTACGTAGCCAATAGCAAAAACCGTGTAGCACTTGCTTAAATAGCTATATTTCTTACCTAAAACTTGGCCTAAGTAATAGAAATCTCTGGTCAGCGAATCGTATAAAAAATCTTTATCGTTAATCATGGCCTGAAACCCTCTTTCAAAATCGGGCAATGGCATATTGTGAAAGTTACCAAAGAAGAGCAAGTTAGCGCGTTTCGAAGTAATATCTTCTTCGGTAAACTTACCGCTAGTAATTTTTGGTCGGGTGCTTTTTACGGCCAATAAGATGGTGATAATGCTGGTTAAAACCATCATCAACATCGGAATCATTAAATGAGAATATTTGGTCAAGATTTTAGGCCCCACGCCACTTACAATAATCGAGATAATAATGGCATTAATAGACAACATAATGTTGGCTTTGTTATCGGCAATGGCACTGAGTTGTATGTGATTTCGAAGTGTAACGCGAAACATGGTTTGCACCCCTCGATCTGAACTTCTGTATTTGGCATTTTTTAAATCGAGTACTTCTCGCTTGAGTAAGTCACTTTCTTTTTCGGCCTTTTTCTTTGCTTTTTTCTCTTGCAATTTAGCCAAGCGTTTTTGCATGGCTAAAAGATTTTCTACTTTCTGGTTATGGTATTTTTTCTGAGCATAAACAGTGCAATAGGTGTGTTTTAGCAAAAATGCAATGTCTTGCTCTAGCCACTTAATATCAGAGAAATTAATGTTGCAAGCGGCTTTCAATTCTTGGCGAAGCAATTCACTTTTGGTAGCGTGGCTGGTACCTCCGAGGTGAGAAAGGTCGGCATCTGCCATTACACATTCTAATGGGTTTTCTGCGTTGTGATCAAGGCGAGTAGCTAAAATGCATTTGCGTACTTGTTCTTGTTTTTCTTTCGGATAGTTCTCTCTTTCTAAAAACTCTTGAGCAACTTGCCAGCCCAACTCTTCGTGTTCTTCTTTGCCTTTTGCATAGCCCACATCGTGAAACCATGCAGCTAGTTCAACAATTTCAATTTCTTCGGTAGAGAGGCCGGTTCCTTCCCCGATTTCACGCGCAGCAGCAACCACATCAGATGCATGCCCAAATGTGTGAAAGGTAAATGCAGGAGATAGATTATTTTTGAGAAAACGTAATACGTATTCTTCGGCTTTATTGGTAATACTCACTTCGGCCATACGAGATGCAAAGTTGCAAAATTTAGCGATGATAATGTCTGTAAATCAGCCTTCCAAACATATAGTTTATTTCGTTAGCCTATTCGCATGCGCTATGTTGATTGTAAACTGCTCATCGATACCCAGCAAAGCAGATGGTTGGTGTGGCATGAAATTGCCCAATAAGCTAATCGAGATTTCAGGTCTCACAGCTTACCAAGAACAAACTGTTTTGGCCGTTCAAGACGAAGACGGCAAAATTTACCGAATTTGGGAAAACGGAAAAGTAGAAAAGCTTACCGAATTTACCAACGAAGGTGATTTTGAAGGCATTACAACCACTCCATCAGGAGACATTTGGGTTTTACGTTCAGATGCTGTTCTTTTTCAAGTAACCAAACTTGAGGGTGAATATCGCACACAAAAACACCGAGTACCTTATCTTGAAGACAGCGAAAGTGAAGGCCTTTGTTACGATAAAGCTACCCATTCTCTTTTTATTGCTGTAAAAGAAAACGCCCCTGGTTTAAGTGAAAAAATCAAAGCCATTTATCGGTATTCGTTAACGTCTCACCAGTTAAATAAAACGCCCGCTTTTACCATCAACACAAAAGAATTTCATAAAAGATATGGTCGTTCTTCGTTTGCCCCTTCTGCCATCAGCTGGGATGAGAAATACCAATTTCTTTATGTTTTATCGGGTAGGAGCCAACAAATTGCAGTGCTCAACAAAAGCGGAAAAGTGGTAAACGGCTTTAATTTAGATAAAGACGACCATAGACAACCGGAAGGATTACAGTATCTAAACAACACCTTTTTGGTGGCCAACGAGGGCAGTGGCAAATCAGCAAGAATTAGATGTTGGCAACCTTAACGAATGCCGTCTACCGCATAAATAGTATGCTTCTCAACAATTCCTTTTAAAGTGACTTTACCTAAATTCTCGTAGTCTAGGCTTTCAGCATTGAGTTCGAAAAAGAGATCATCGGTTACTAATAATTTACGTTTGAGACTCCCTGCCATTCTTTCTAAACGAGCTGTAGTATTAATTACTTCACCGCTATAGATAATGCCGGTTCTTACAAAGCCCACCTCACCGGCAATTACGTCTCCAAAGTGCAAGGCTCCTTTAAAAGTAGGAGCCGCTCCATATTTCTTTTGATATTTCTCTCTGTTTTCTTCCAAAACCCGTTGTAATTCAAAAAACAAACGAACACATCGGTTGCGTTCTATTCCTTCTTTAAAATTCCAGCTCATAATAATTTCATCACCTACAAATTGGTAAATCTCTGCATCGAACTGTTCTATGGGTGCGCTAAAATCGTAATACACTTCGTTGAGCAACCTAAAGTATTGATCGTTTCCCAATCGTTCTGCTGTTTTTACAGAACCATCCATATCTACAAATAGAAACACACGACTTTCAGCAGAAGGCTTATAAAATCTGCCTTTCGCATATTGAGCAAAAAGTGTATCGCCTGTTAAGGTATGAACACTTAAAAAGAAGAAATTAATGTCGATAATGGCTCCCCAATAAATGGCAATTCCCCAAAAAACGGGAACTGTAAATATTTCGCTCGGATTCATTCGAATTTTCCCAATAACTGGGAAATCGCCAAAAACGATTTGAAAAACATAGGCGCTACCAATGATGAGAGCAATTACAATTAGAGAAGACAAAATGGTTTTTAGCAATAATGCCCAGCCAAATGCCCACTTTCTAAAAATTCGTTTAAAAACCAGAACCTCTAGCAGCGTGGCAATCAACAACCCTACTAAGGTGCTAACAAAAAAAGCGAAGAAAGTAGTGATGTTTAGTGTTAATTCTACTCCAAAACCCATTTCGAACGTAGAAACAAAACCCCACGTTAACCCTGCAAAGATTAAGGTACTTGCCATGGCCAGTCGCCACGATATGTAGAACTTAATTCTCTCTGAAACTAATCGGTTCCAAAAAGAATTTACCAACTTCATCATAAATAAATCGAATTCTAACCATTAAAAGAGCAGACAAAGGTACATCATTGAGAGTGGTCTGTTCTACTCTGCTATCTTTGCTCGCAAACATCCAGCTATGTGGATCAGAATATTTCAAATTTTTACGCTTTTCTTTTTTCTCGCGGTTAGCGGGTTCGCACAAGAAAAAGAAAACGAACCCCTTAAAATTCACCCTTCTTTCGAAGTAAATTACGGAGTGGGCGGTTTAATTAATTCTGAAAACTTTGTGTTTAAAAATGGATTAGGAGCACACGCTATTGCCGATTTTGAATTTCACGAACGCGTTTTTGCCGGTTTAGGCGTTGGCTACGAGCAATTCGACAATGATCAATGGGTTCCCATTTTCTTCGACTTAAAAGCTTTTATCAAAAAAAATAAACGCTCTGCTTATTTTACTGGTCAACTTGGGTATACACTTATGTGGAACGATGATTACGCTCGGTATAACAGTTACACCTACACAGGAGGTATAATGTTTAGCCCAGGAATTGGCTACAAATTGCCCCTTGAAAAGGCAGGAACCCTCCTCTTTAATGTGAGTTATCGCCAACAATACGCCAGTGTAGAATACGAAGCTGCAGGCGAAAATTATACCGACCGGCTTTCTATTGTGCTACTTGCTTTTAAAATAGGCTATTTGTTTTGAGAATTCTGTTCTTTATATGTTTTTGGGCAACGGCTCTCACAGGCTATAGTCAATTGGTAATCAACGAATACCAAACCAACAACCGTTCTACCTTGTTCTTTAACGATGAAACACCTGATTGGGTAGAAATTTACAACCCAACTGCAAATGCTGTTGCGCTACAAGGTTGGATGCTCAGCGATGAGCTTCAAGAGCCTGATAAGTTCGTTTTTCAAGAAAATCAAATAGCTTCTAACGGGGTTTACCTTATCTATGCTACGGGTAACGAAGGAACCACTGCCGCTAACGAAGCCAGTTTTGCATTGCGCGATGGATCTGACACCATCTATTTGTTTTCTCCCGACTCTCAGTTGGTCGATTACTTGTATACAGATTGTGTTCCTACCGATAAATCTTTTGGAAGGTATAACCAAACGGCAACACTTCGATGGCTGAACGAACCTACTCCTAACGCTCTAAATACGAGCGATTCTATTACAATAACTCGCTATCAAGATAGTTTGCTAGCCTCACATGCCAGCGGCTTTTTTACCGATGCTTTTGAGGTTTCGCTTTCGGTGACCGACCCAAGAACAGCTATTTATTATTCGCTCGATGGCGATGAAGCCGACCTCACCGAAGCGGTTTACACCGAGCCGTTAGAGATGTATAACAAGCGGCACCAGAAAGATAAATTCGCAGACGAACCCACTTCTCCGCTTTGGAACGAACCGAAAGGCAAAGTGTTTAAGGCACAGGTGGTAAGAGCGCGTGGTTTTTACCAAGGTTGCCCGGTTACCGATGAGCTTTTTAGAACCTTTGTGATTGACGAAAATGCCGAATCGAAATACCGAACTACGCTTTTTAGTTTAATTGTTGAAGGCGATGATTTTTTTGACGATGAAGAAGGCATTTACGTTCCGGGAAACACTTTTATTCCTTCACTTGATGGCTCAACGGGCAACTATTTTCAAAAAGGTGGTGCTTGGGAACGAGATGTACACGTAGAAGCTTTTGAAGCCAACAGAACGCCTATTATTAAACAGAATGCACGCATTCGTATTAATGGAAATACTTCGAGAAGTTATCCTCAAAAATCATTGCGTTTGTATGGCGAATCGAACGAAAGCCCCGCCCAAGGGTTTAATTTTTCTTTTTTTGAAGATCGGCCATTTAACAACTATCCTACTTTAATTTTAAGAACAGCAGGAGCCGATATTTCGAACACTTTTTTTAAAGATGTTTTGTGTCATCAGTTGGCTCAATCGCTAAATATAGACTACCAAAGTTACCGACAAACAGTGGTGCTTATTAATGGCGAATATTGGGGAATTCACAATTTACGAGAACGCCAAGACGAGCATTACATAAAACGACTTTACAACTTAGACCAAGGCCAATACGATTTAATTTCTTTAAGCGATTTTAATCGCGGTTTCTACGAAATTGTTGAGGGCGACCGACAAGAAATTGATGAACTGATGAATTATGTGCGTACCCATGATTTAGCAGATAATCAACAATTCGATACGCTTTACCAGCTTATTGATGTGGAGAATTTTATCGATTACCACATTTTGCAGTTGTTTGTTGCCAATGAAGATTGGTTAAATTCTAATACCAAAGTTTGGAAAGAAAAAGGGGAAAATGGAAAATGGAGATGGCTATTTTTCGATTGCGACCGCTGTTTTTCTGATCTCGATAATTCAAGATTAAACGTATTGCTAGGTAATGTTCAAGAAACTAGCTGGAGCGATAGAGCCACAGAGCTACAACGCGCTATGCTACAAAACGAACGCTTTAAAGGCCAATTTTATAGTCGTTTTTTGTGGGCTATGGAAAATGTGTTTACCACTGGCAAAATGCTGCAACTTATTGAGAAATTAGAAGCTGAATACGAGCCACTTGCTCCTGAACATATTTACCGTTGGCAAATTCCTAGTGCCGTTTATGCTTGGCACGACAATGTGCAAGATTTAAAGGCTTTTGCGCTGTACAGACCGTTAGAAATGATGGCACAACTTGAAGCAAATTTCGGATCGCCTTACAAGCTTTACCCCAATCCGGCTTCTCAGCAATTTTCAGTAGAAAAAATAGATGGCAGTTCAGGAACTGCCGATTTGGTTATTTACAGCGCGCAAGGAGAAATTATCGATGTAAAAAACAACTACTCTTTCAACACAACCATAGCGCTCAACCATTATGCTCCAGGCTATTACATTGTAAGAATCACCACTGGAGAATTGGTGTTTTCACTCCCATTAGTTGTTTTTCAGTAAATCGAACTTGTAAGTGAGAGTCATCCCGATAATGGTTCCTTTATCGGGTTCGTTACCAAAAATAATTTCGGCTTCTTCTACTTCGCTTTGGTAGCGAATAAACGTTTCTAAATCGAAAACTTTCAGCAAGCGGGTTTCTACTGCAGCCGTTAATCGATACCGATTGGTAGAAAACTCTGGTGATAAACCATGAAAAAGCTCAGCTGAATAACTTGTTTTCAGCAATTTATTGAACTTATTAGACACGCTAATTTTATTCCTTACCAAGTTTAAATAATCTTCTCGGTCTACTTCCCATTCTGCCTGATAACGAAACCGATAACCTACTTCCCAATCAGACTCACCTAAATCGGTTTCAAGTTTTACATCACCCATAAAGCGATGTTCATTGTCTTTTCTATGCACCACCGTATGCCTATATTTCCCCGCAATTTCTACCCAAGGCAACACTTTGTATTCTGCACCCAACTGGGTTAAATCGAGACGCCACTCTTCTACATAATCGGTAAACCGAACTTGATTTTCTACACTTCCAGAAAATCGCTCACCGATGTCTGCTTTTACACCTGCTCCCAGCCATAATTCTTGACTGAAACCGCTTAATGCTAGTAGGCAAACAATGAGTGTTGATAAGAGCTTTTTCATTTCTAGTGCGAAGATAAACCAACCTGTTGGGCTCAAAAAAGACGAAAAATGGTTCCTACCGAAATAAAATGAGCATTGTTTTACTTTTGCGGCATTCTTTTGGCCATTTTGATGTGAAAAACGTCTAAAAAATCAATCTTTCTTGAAAAGAGCTCAAATTGTTATTTCCCTTTTTCGCTTTATTATTCAGCGTAAAAAGTACTGGCTATTACCACTGGTAATTGTGCTGATTCTGCTGTCTGTGCTTATTATTTTAGGAGAAGGTTCTGTGCTAGCTCCGCTGGTGTATCCGTTCTAATTGATACAACATATTGCACTCTGAAATTCCGTTTTTACGCTCTATTTCTACCAACGAAAAGCCTTGGTTTCTGCCGAGTTCTCGAATGGCGCTCAAATCACAATCGTCTGATAAAACCATGATTACTTTCTCGGTAGGAACCCGCTTTTTTAACTGTTCGAAGAATTTTTTAAAATAGTCGAAATCCTCACCGCAATACCACATTTTATCGGCTTCTTTCTGTGGGTTTTTCGGGTAAAATGGCGGATTTACTAGCACTACATCGAACGGTTTTTCGGTAATTTCATTCCACAAATCAGATTGAATCACTTTTACGTTCAACTTGTTATCGGCAGCGTTCTGTTTTAATGTATTTACCGCTAGAGAACTAATATCTGACGCCACCACTTCTGCCCCTTTTTGGGCCGCAACTAGTGAAACAATTCCGCTTCCACACCCCAATTCTAGCACACGCATAGAAGAAGTAACTTCTCGTTCTACCCAACTTCTTAATAAACGGGTGCTTGTAAAATAACGCGGATGAAAAACACCATCCGGAACCTGTAACCGAATCGATTGATACCGATATACAGAATCGGTTTTTATGGCCTTTTTCAAAACACCACCTACCAACCGAAATACTCCGTTTTTTACAACTTTTCTAAAGGGTTTACGCACGGCTCAAATGTATATTTTCTGCCCTTTTTATACCGCATAGCCGTTGAGTTTTCTCGCTTATTAAAGTTTTTACCGCTCAACAAAAAAAATCTTTTCACTTTTATCGAAATTATAGCAAACACTCTTCTTTAAGGCTCTCTAAGCAGCAAATTCATGGGCAATTTTTTTCAGCATTTACGATTAAAACATTGGGTAAAAAATTGGCTCATTTTTATTCCTGCTCTATTCGGACTCAACCTGGGTCACTATTGGCCTGAACTTCTGTTGGCTTTTTTGAGTTTTTCGTTATTGGCCTCTTCTGTTTACCTCATTAACGATGTGGCCGACAGAAAAACAGACCGTTATAACCCTGATAAAAAAGGTGTTATCACCAACAACCAAACACCTTGGTGGATGATCGGTTCCGTTTCTCTGTTACTAATTAGCCTCATGCTTACCACCTTTCTTGAGAATTCTTGGCAATTGATTCAACTGTTTTTACTCTATTTTTTTCTCAACATTTTTTATTCATTTAAGGCAAAACAATGGCCCTACATAGAAATGATTTTTGTGGTGAGTGGCTTTATCATTCGCCTGTATTTTGGCAGCTGGGTAAGCGCTACCTCCATTAGTAATTGGCTATTGGCAGAGGTAATTCTTATTTCTTTTTTGGTGATTTTAATGAAGAGAATACGAGAAATGAAATTGAATGCTCCAGATTTTAAAGCTCGTCCTGTATTGAACCACTATTCGCTTTCTGGTTTCAAAACTCTTTTTACGGTGTGTGTTTTGGTGATCAATGGGGTTTATATTTTATATTGTTTTGCGTTTCACACGGTAGATTTACCCGTTATTTATCCGCTGAGTACTGCCTTTCTGGTGGCGCTTGGTTCCTATAGAATTATCCAACTCACTCACCAAAAAACACCCACTTTAGCCAACCCTGTTGCCCTCTTTTTAAGTGATATCTATTTGCTCTCGCTTTCTGCACTTTGGATGTTGATTTGGGTAATTTTGCTGTATGCCTGTTAAGCAAAAAATATGCGGTTTTGGTGGCTTCCCGGTAGGAACCACTCGCCTCTTCGAAATAAATGAACCCCAACCGACAAACCCCTTTATTTATCGAGGAAAGGGCAATAGTTACGGAGATATTGCGCACGGAGAATGCACCGTTTCTGCGCTAAAAAACAACCAAATTTTAGCGCTAAACCTCACCGAAAAATGGATACATGTTGAAGCCGGAATTACCCTGAAAAAAGTTCTGATTTACCTAGAAAATCAAGGGTTTACATTGTCCGTTGTTCCGGGTATTTTAGACATCAGCATAGGTGGCGCTGTGGCTTCAGATGTTCACGGTAAAAACCATGTAAACAAAGGCAGTTTTGGGCACCATGTAATGGAAATTACGCTTTATCAAGAAACAGAAAAAAGAGCTATGGTTTGTTCTCGGCAACACCATTCTGAATGGTTTAGCGCTACCCTTGGCGGTTGTGGGTTAACGGGCTACATCCAATCTGTTAAAATAAAAATTGAGCCCCTTATTTCTTCGGCCATTTTGCAAGAAACTCGCTCAATCACTGGGCTTCACAACTTGATTTCAGCGTTAAAAGCTTCAGAAGCCGCTTATAAAATTGTTTGGTTGCGAAATCAACATCAAGGCCATTTGATTACGGGAAAGTTTACCACCCAAAAACAAGTACAATCTTCAAATAAAGTGAAAAACGTGCCTTTTCATTTTAAAGGATGGTTCACCGCTCGTTGGGTACTCAATTTGTATAATAGTCTTAAATACTATACCGCCAAACCTCAACAAATAGTGCATTACAGACAGTTTCTTTGTCCGTTAGATCAACTCAAAAACTGGAATAAACTCTACGGAAAACAAGGCATTATTCAGTTTCAATTTGTGGTAGATGAAAAACACCTTATTCCATCTATCGAACTTGTTTTCAACAAAATAAAAGACAAAAAACTCACTGGTTTTATACCCACAATAAAACAATTCGGGAAAAGAGAATCTGAAGGTTGGCTTTCTTTTCCAAAAGCAGGTTTTACGTTTACCATCGATATAAAGTACCAGCCCGGTTTAGAAGATGAGCTGAGTAATTGGGCAGATGAAATAATTGCCAAAGGAAGTAGGTTTTATCTCGCTAAAGACAGTTTTTTAAATCGGGAGCAGATAACGCGTTCCTACCGAAATTTCTCAAAATTTGAAGAATTGACAAAGAAACAAAGCAAATATCAATCGGCTTTTTCGAAGCGCATACATTTGCACTCATGAAAAAATTGGTAGTTCTTGGCGCCAACTCAGACATTGCAAAAGCCACCGCATTTAGGTTTGCAAAAGAAGGCTATACATTGGTTTTAGCCAGCCGAAACACATCAGAATTATCTGCTTTTGTTGAGCAAAACCAACTACAGGCAGAAGTTGTTTTTTTCGATGCCAACAACTCAGAATCTCGTGAGCAAATAGCTCAAAATCACGGACAAACTACCGATGTATTACTGGTAGCATTTGGGAAATTGGGAAACAATCAGCAAGCTTTTCAAGAGGTTGACGAAAGGCAATCGATTCTCACCACCAATTTTACATCTGCCGTAGAATCAGTGCAGTTATTTGCCGAATATTTTAAAGAAAAACAAGCTGGGAAAATCATTGCCATTTCTTCAGTGGCAGGTGAAAGAGGTAAACAAAGCACGCTTTTTTACAGTGCTGCCAAAGCAGGGTTCTCTACTTACTTATCTGGCTTACGCAATTCTCTTTACCTCCACAATATCTATGTTTTAGAAGTGATTCCAGGATATGTGAGTTCGAAAATGATTGGCCATTTAACCACACCCGCGTTGCTAACCTCCACACCCGAACAAGTGGCCCATAAAATTTATTGGGCGCATCGGAAAAAACACCATTTCATTCGTATTAATTTTTGGTGGAACGCAATTATGCTCGTTATTCGATTGATTCCAGAAAGCATCTTTAAAAAGCTGAAATTGTGAAAAAACAAATCGCTTTTATTGATTTAGACGGAACACTGATTCAAGGTGACAGCATGCACTTGTTTCTGCGATTTTTAGTGAAACCACCTACCTATTTTTTCTACTTGTTCACGCTGCTTCCTGCATTTTTCTCCCATAAAATGGGCACAATTTCTACAGAAAGATGGAAAGCTCTGTTTTTAAATCGGTTCCTACAGAAATATTCTGAACACCAATTGTCTGCACTAGCCAAACATTTTGCCAAAAAGGTGCTCACTCAGCACGAGAATTCGCGCTTGGTCAATCAAGCGCTCGAATGGAAAAACCAAGGCTTCGAAATTTGTGTGGTCACCGCCAGTTGCAATTTATGGACCCAACCGTGGTGCACTTTACACGGTTTTTCGCTAATTTCAACTCAATTAGATATTTCGTTGCTAAAAGCCGAAAGAAAATTGGCTAGCGCAAACTGCAAAGGATTACAAAAAGTAGAAGAAATTAAGCGAATTTATCTGCTCGAAAACTACGAAACCATACACGCCATTGGCGATTCACCCAGCGACCAGCCCATGATTTCTCTTCGCAAAAACTCGAATTACTCGCTGTGAAACCCCGTAATTTCTGGCTGCCTATATTTCCAAAATTTGTGCATGGCTTTAATTTCATACGGAAAACTGTACCAGCCCGTTTTGTACCGAACCGATGAAACCGAACGTAAAATTTGTTTCTTCACGCCTTTAATTCTAAAGTCTGATGCCGTTGGATAGTAGCCGTTGAGCACCGTTTCAAAATTCTTTATTTTGTCAATCATCTCGGCTGTGAGCCACGGTGTAAGCGGGTTTTTACGCAAATCAAATTTCTCCCAATCGGGCGAAAGCCACTCTTCTAAATGGGCCGGAAAACGAAAGCCTTTCGATGTAATTAACTCATACAAATCAGACCCCTCGGTAGGAACCGGGCTGTACACATAAATAATGATTTCGGTTTGCGGATTGATTTCTTTAATTTCTCGAATAAATGCGATGTCGCTATCGATTTGCTCCATCACTTTTTCTTCAGTTTCTGCAGGCATTCCCAACACAAAAGAGTATTCTGGAATAATATCAAACTTGCCCATTCTTGCTGCGAACTCACGAATTTGAGCGGCACTTTGGGTTCCGCCTTTATCCATTTGGCTTAGCACCTCATCGTTGCCCGTTTCGGCTCCTAAAAAAATCATTTTAAGACCGCTGTCGCGCATAATTTTTAGGTCCTCATCGCTGTATTTATTGATGGTATCTATTCTTCCTTCTCCCCACCAACTAATGCCTTTGCCCAACATTTGCTTGGCAAATTCTACCGTTCGTTTTCTGGCAGTAAAGAAATTATTATCGTGAAATTCTATGGCGTTAATGTCAAATTCTGACTTAAACCAATCGATATCTTTCATCATTCCTTCGGCAGATTTGCCTTTCCAACGCGCGTTGTAGAGCGGAACTACCGCACAAAACGAACACGTAAACGGACAGCCAAAACTGCTGTGATAACTTATGGTTCTAGAACCCAGAAATGTTTTAGCAATGTAATTTTCTAGCGGATATCGGTCATTGAGCTTTTGATACGGATAACGGGGAAGTTGATCTAAATCGGGCAAACGATCTTTACCCGTTTTCACGATTTCACCGTTTTTCTTAAAAATTAAATTTTTGATCTCGGTAAGACCCGATTTCTCCCCTTTCTCAAGCGCTTCGATCAATTGCGGAAAAGCAATATCGCCTTGCGCATTAATAACATAATCTACCCAGCCAGAATCTAACGAAACACGGTATTGATTGGCCGCAAAATAGCCTCCCCAAATAACAACAATATCTGGGTAATTTTCTTTAATGTATTTAGTAAACGGAATGGCTTGTTCTAGCTGCTGCCCTGGCATTACTGTACAACCGAAGTAACGAAACTTTCCCGAATCGAGTAACTGTTTAAGCACCTCAAGCGGAGCTGTTTCCATGTTACCATCAATTATTTCGTACGGCAAAAGCCCATCGATAGAGGCAGCCACCTGCAAAATACTATTGGGTAAACGGTGCTTGGTATTAGCACTTCTTGGATTGAATAAAATCAATCCGTTTTTTCCTTGAAAATTTGGCATATTTTAGAAATCCAGAGCAAGCAAAGCTAACCTAAGCTTAGTTCAGATAAAAATGATGGATAGAAAACTCGTACTACTTTACAACCCAAAAGCCGTATTCTTTGATTTACCGTTGGCCTTGCTGGCCATAGGTTCTATGCTAGACTCGTCTCAATATGAAGTCAAAATTATTGACGGAAGAATAGAAGAAAACCCTGAATCTCTTATTCAATCTTATGCTAAAGAAGCCATCTGTTTAGGGGTATCTGTAATTACTGGAGCGCCCATTAAAGACGCTTTACACATTTCTGAGCTGGCCAAAAAAACCAACCCCAATTTGCCCATTATTTGGGGCGGATGGCACGCCTCTCTTTTTCCTAAACAGCCTTTAATCGATCACGATTTTATAGACATTACTGTTCAAGGCCAAGGGGAATACACTTTTCAAGAATTGATTGCTAAAATTGCTCACCAACTTCCTTATCACCATTTGCAAGGCATAACGGTAAGGCACGAAGGCGAAATTGTACAAAATGCTCCGCGTAAGTTAGAGGCTCTCGATCGCCTGCCAATGGTAAATTACGATTTGGTAGAGGTAGAAAAGTATTTTAAGAAAAAAGGAACCCGTCAATTTGATTACATCTCTTCAATTGGTTGTTTTTATCGCTGTGCTTTTTGTGCAGATCCTTTTGTTTTTGGGAACCGTTTTCAAGCAAAATCAGCAGAGAAAATGCTCGAAGAATTGCAATTCTATTACGATAAATATCAATTCACAGACCTCAATTTTCAAGACGAAACTTTCTTTACCAACCCCAACAGAATTAAGGATTTTGCCAACGGAATTATTAACCGTAAAATGCAGTTTACTTGGGCAGCCACCATGCGTGCCGATCAGGGAAAACGATTAAAACTAGACGTTTGGAAAGCCTGTAAATCTTCTGGGTTACGCAGACTTTTAATTGGTGTTGAATCAGGTTCTCAAGAAATGATGAACAGCATCAAGAAAGACATTAAACTGCCGCAAGTTCTTTACTGTGCTGATCTTTGCAAACAACTCGACATTGGTGTGATTTTCCCGTTTATTGTAGGCTTCCCGAACGACACCGATCAAACGCTAAATGCTTCTATTCAACTAATTAAGCAACTCAAAAACCAAAGCCCACGGTTCGAAACACCCATCTTTTATTTTAAACCGTATCCAGGAACTCAAATTACTATTGATGCTGAAAAAGAAGGGTTTCAACTACCACAAACCACCGAAGAATGGTCTAATTTCGATTACATTGGCTCAAGCGGACCATGGGTTTCTCCGAAACAAGAGAAGTTTTTCGAAGCTTTTAAATTCTTTTTAAAATTAGGTTATACCCCTAAAGGCGGAACTCTATTGCAACCTTTAAAAGCATTAGCTAAGTGGAGGTGCGAAAAAGAAATTTTTGTTTTTCCCATCGAAAAAGCACTTTTGAGCCCCTTTTTATCGAAAAAACTGTCTTAATCTCGGCTTTTTTCATCTTTAATCACTCGATACAGCACATAATCTACTTTTTTCGAAGAGTTGATGGTTTGCCGATATTCTTCTACTAATTCAAGATGTAATCGGTTCCTACCAGAAAAATTCTGAATAAAAAACTGAATGCTCCCATCAATATCCAAAACATAGTCGATGCGCGATGAAACAAACTGCGCTATTTCGTGATTTTTGAGTGCTTCAAAAGCCTCGTGATTTACCACTCCATCTAGGTTCACCACCGAATGTGATGCCCCCAAAACGGCAGCGGGCATACCCGCATTAAAAGCTCCAATTACCTGATCGGTAGGAACCCGTTTTTGCATTTCAGTTAAGACTTGCAACTGATTCGAAAGGTCTGTTTTTCTCGGTTGAATAGCGGCTTCTGCCCACCAAAAAATCAGCAATACTGCCGCAATGGGCACTGCGTTTTTTTTCAATGCAAGAGTGGTAGAAAACATTGAAAAAACCCCTACAAAAAGCGGCACGGCATACCATTCTCTGTAACCGTGGGTTCCTACAATGGCTAAAAGAAGTAAAAATACTCCCGCCACACTTAATACTACAAACGGCCCCATCTCTTGACTTTTCACCTTTTTCGTTGTCCATTGATATCCCAAAAGAAGACTCAAAAAGAGCGAAACAAAACTCCATTTAGCTTCGGCCATAAAAGGAATTGAAACTGCCTTAACGAGGTACCAAAAAACAGGAACTTCACTCACCGAAGCATGCACCGATTTGGCTTGTGCAGAATCTGGCAAGTAATTACCTGTGACAGCATTATTGGCCAACAATAAAGCAAAAACCACCATTACCGAAGGGGTATAAATCAGTACTTTTTTCCAGTTATAATTCGATGTATAAAATTGCCAACCACCCACTGCAAGTACTACAAACGCCATGTCGAAGCGCGATAAAACAGCTAAGCAACTGCCTAAAATGATTATCCCCTTTTTTTGCTGAACTACTCCTAAAAACAACACGCCCAACGAAAGAAAAACCAGGGCCGCTTCTGTACCTTGAAAAGTGATGTTTAACCATTTTGGGTGCAGTAACATCAACAGTAAAAAGACGAAAGCTGCCATTGTATTTTGAGCTTTTTTAATCGCCAAAAACCAAACTCTTGCTCCGAAAAAAGTAAGCACTGTAATCAGCGAAAAAGAGATGTATAAACTCGATGATAAATCGTTTAGCAACCATTGGCCAAACGGAATTAAACACAATAAAAAGCCCCATTGAAAACCATTGGTAGCATGTATTTCATCGAAGGTAAATCCGTTTCCGTGAGCTACATTCCCAGCTATTTGAGTGTAGTAAAAAAGATCATCGCTTCCCCACCGAACCAATAGCGTTTCGGGAGATTGAAACAGAATAACACTTCTTACAACTAACGCAACACAAAAAACTAGAAAGAGATGAATATTAGTGTTTTTCATGGTAATAAATCACCTCAGATGTTTGCTGGTTACACACCTTGATATAAGGATTTCCGTTAATGGGTTTTATCACCGCTCTGCCGCTTAAATCGTAATATTCACATACCTCTTCGGCTTGTTTAGGTGATATCGATTTAACACCAACAGGGGTGCAATTCTCAGAGTTTACAACCAATGGGTACGACCCTATAAAGCCGGTTCCTCTTGGCGACCAATACTGAATAGTATCGCCTTCGTTGACCAATATAGAAGTGGTGGTTTCTGTTGTAGACCACTCTACTTCTTGAAGATGATTATCTGCAAACAGCTCAAATTTATCTACATCGTCTAACTGCCAACAGGTGATAGTAGGTCTATTCAAATCAAAATCGAGTTGCCCAAAATGAGCGCGGTACAGCATAACAGAATCTGGGTAGGTGATAGAAGCACCTACGGTGCCTGCTAAATTGGTAACTACCACGTTGGGATGAGGACGAAAAACCAATCCGTAGTTGATTAATTGTGTGTTTTGTGTCTGAAAGTAGCTTCCCATAGCTCTTCCAAAAACAGCTGGAAAATGGGTGTAGGCACTTGTTAATTCTGCCGTCATGGTAGTTTCGTTTAATGTGTAAGAAACCGCCCGCGACTGTTGCGGAAATCCGCTCATGTTTCCATTATCGAACAGGGTGAGCAAGCCGTTTTCAGAAAAACCAGCCGTATGTTGACCAGAAAAACCAGCATCGTTCACAAAAGAAAAATCGCTTTGCTTACCTCCTAATCTCCAGAGAATAGTGTCTGTGCCTCTCTCTACTTTTACAACACTGTTGGTGTGCCTAAAAGAAATAAGAATATCTCCATTATCGTCTTCGAAAACCGAATTGAAATGAGCATAATCAAAGTTGGTAGAATCGTATTGATAGAAGCTGTAAAACTCATCTACACCCAAGGCATCGCAGCTGTTCCATTCCCAAACTAAATCGTGCTGAGGAGTAAATTCTTGAATACAATTGCAAATAACTTGGGTGGCAGAAGAGCCCGTAATAGAATCGAACTGCAAGGTGCTTACATCCATTATGCTATCTCTTGTAGCCATTAACAAGTAGTTAGAATTAGACAAGTGAATAAAATCGTGAGCATCTAGTTCTGAACCACTTGCTACGTTAAGTGTATCTGCAATTTCGAAATTTTGATCTAACGTAACAGCATGTGATTGAGTGTCTCGAGAGAAAAAGAAAAACTGCTGAAGAGAAGGCACGTATTTGAAATCTGAAATAGCACGTTGGTTGGTAAAATCACCGTACCATGCAATAAAGCCTTTCTCATCGAGAATAACCGGAAACGTTGTGGCTCTATTGGGTTGGGCGGCTGTACCAATTTTAAAAGGCGACACCAAATAATGGTGCGTTAAACTAGCGTCTACTAACTCAAATTCGTAACCGTACATTCCAACCGGAATTGGTCTATTATAGCTTTGCGCTGGGAGCATTCCCATGCAAAAAACTCCTAGTAAAAAAACCAAAATACGTTGCATTAAACGAATGTACTATCTGCGCAAAAAAACACCTACAATCGAATTACATTTGTTTTAATGAATTCTTCCCTTTTTTCGAAAACAGCCATCAGAAAAAGCTTGGTTTTTATGCCCTTGCTCATGTATGTAGCAGTGGCCTTGCTTACAGGGTTTGATGGGTTATATGGGCAAGATGCTTACGAATATCATCGGTATGCTGAAAGTTTAAAAAACTGGATGCTCACAGGAGAACATCCGGGCAGTTTTTTCTGGCCAGTTTTGTTTCCATTAGCAAGTGCACTGGCATCACTTATTCTCCCTACTTCACTGGCTTTACAAAGCGTTAGCGCCTTTTCGTTTATCGGTATTTTATTGATTTTACGCAGGTGGATTTCGACCGAAAACAGCTTAAAAAACATTTATTTACTCACCTCTGTGGGTATTTCTACTTACTTCTTAAGAATGTCTCTTTTGGGTATGAGCGATTTGCTTGCCACCCTTTTTGTGTTATTGGCGTTTTACTGGAGCACACGAAAAAAATCTTCGCTATTTAATTGGGCCATCATTGCTCTTTTTAGTGGTTTAGCGGTAGGAACCCGATATCCAACTTCTATAATTCTCACACCACTTTTAGTGATGGAGGTCTTTAAGATAATTCGACAAAAAAACTGGATGGCCTTGCCTGTTATGCTTCTAGCTGGCTTGCTTCCTCTTTTTCCACAACTTATTTTAAATGCTACCTTACCTGAAGGATTTTTACACCACGAAGGATTAACATCTTGGAGTTTTTCTCACTTTTTCGACACACAATTTGTCACATCAAATGGACATCAAAGTCATCTTTTCCCCAATATTCTCGTGGTTTTCTCTCCTTTTTTTCACCTGGGTTATTTCTTGCTGGGCTTGCCTCTTTTGGCGTTGGTTTTTCTGTTGCGCATTCGCATTTCTTGGAGTAAAGAACAAAGCTTGGTTCTTGTTTGCATTTTGCTGTATCTATTCTTTTTAGCTGGAGTTCCTATTCAAAATATGCGCTTCTTCACGCCTGTTTATCCGCTGGTGGTTTGGTTTCTCTATCCGTTTTTTGAGCGAGTAGCAGAATCTTTCAACTTACGATGGGTAGTCTCAACTGTTGTGGTTAGCGTGTTCCTACAGATAGTAATGTTTGGCTATAGCTTTAATAAATTTTTTCAGCGGCATTTCATCGAAAGGCAAATTGCCGAAGTAATTGCTGCCAACAATGCTCAACATGTTTACTGTTTCGGACTTCAAGGAGCGCTTTCCACAAGAGTTCCTAACGTAAAAATCACAAGTTTTTACTACCAAGAAATTGATGAATTTGAGCCCAAATCGTTGGTGGTTTTTAACGAAACTGCTTTTGCCGAACAGTGGAAAAATCATGCAGTGATGCGCAACTGGAACCGACTGAAAACCAGTAACCAGCTAACCGAAATTGAGAACATTAAGGGCTGGAGGGTGTATCGATATGAGTAAAAAAGTGCTCTTAATTACTCCTGGTTTCGCAACCGATGAGCAAGACACAAGCTGCATACCTGCACTGCAAGATTTAATTAAAGAACTCTCTACATTGGCTCATTTTGAGTTCAGAATTATTGCCCTTCACTATCCGCAAAGCAAACACTATTACTGGAACGGAATTTCAGTTTTAAGCCTAGGTAAAAACAATCCGAAACGTTTAAAAAAAGCATTTGCCTTCTACGAGTTGAACCAATTGTTAAGAAAAGAAATGGACTCTTTTCAGCCAGATGTACTGCATGCTTTCTGGTTAACGGATGCTGGATATATTACAGCTCGTTTTGGTAAGAAATGGAAGATTCCGACATTGGTAACTGCCATGGGTCAAGATGTTAGCCCAACATTTTACACCCAACAAATCTACAAATGGAAAACACCGGTAGTCGCCATTAGCGAATTTCAGAAAAAGCATTTACAAAAAATGGGAATAGAACCGCAAGAGGTTATTCCACACGGATTACCCAAAATTACCGCTAACAACAGCATTAAAGAATTCGATATTATCTGTGTAGGTTCTTTAATTCCCGTGAAGAGGCCTCTTTTTGCGTTGGAATGTCTACAAGCAATTATTCAAAAACAGCCTCAATTAAAAGCAGCTTTTATTGGTGACGGACCTTTAAGAAACGACATGGTGCGTTTTGTAAGAGAAAATCAGTTGACCAACAACGTTGAATTTTTGGGACATCTTTCACGAGAAGAATCCTTCAAAAACATGGAAAAGGCTAGAATTCTGCTACATACAGCTCGTTTCGAAGGTTACGGTTTAGTAATTGCCGAGGCACTTGCTTTGGGTTTGCACGTAGTTTCCACTCCAGTTGGAATTGCCCCAGAAACAGCTAACATTAAACTATTTAACAACAAGAAAGAAGGCGTGGCTCAACTCGAAAAAGCACTCACTCAAAATGCGGATTCTTCTCGCCCATTTCAGATAGAAAATACGGTAAAAGCGTATCGAGATTTATACATCCGCTTGCTTGAATCGTAACCACGGAAATGGATTTTTCTTACCCAAAAGCTTCCCCACTTTCGATGGCGAATACATCACTTTCGCCTGAGGCAATTGCGCCCATGTGTGGTGAAAATAAAAGCGAGCCAACGCTGCAAAACCTTTCGATTGATAATACTGCTCTGATCTTTTTTGGGCTTTTTCAGCTTCTCGCTGATTTCGGTAAATAGGTGTATCAAAAACATGTATTTCGCCTGAATTTTTCAACGAATGTTTCAGCAAACTCAACACCTCTTTAGGATGTTTAAAATACTGAAAAGACGCGTTAAAAACCACTACATCAAACTGTTGCCTTTTCAACAATTGGAAATTTTCTACATACAACCACCGCAAATTTTTTCGCTTAAAAACTCGATCGGCTTGTTGTAATTCTAACAAATTGATGTCTTGCCCCGTTACAGAAACGTGAGGCAATTGCGCCAAAAAATGACTAAACCAACCGTTTCCGCACCCAACTTCCAGTATATGTATGTTCCCTTTTGAGTGCAAGTATTTTCGAAAACGTTCGGCAGATTCAGCTCGTAACTTCCACTCATCTGCATGAACGCTATCGGTTAAATAGGGTAACATTCGCACCTCATCATCCGATAACAGTCGCTGCTCTTTTTGGCGCAAAGCGGTGTAATCATCTTCAAATTCAGAAGATTTATATGGCTCTAGAATCTCTAGTTTTGGGTGCATATTTTAACGCTTTCATGTAAATCAACGCGGCTTTTGCCTTTAGCTTAAACACCAAGTGATCTTTTCTTTTTTGCTCTTTCAAAGAAAAACTGGCTTTCCATGTATTGTAAATATACCGAACGGCCATAGTATAATACCGTTGGCTGTAAGGGCGCTCAAATTTTATTTCTCGATCGGTAGATGTTTCCCAATTCGGTTTTTCTGTAATCATGGGCTCTACCTCTTGGTAAAGTTCGGTGCCTTTTATTGGGTACGCTTCGGTAACCGTAAATTGATTAGGAGGAGCCACTTTTAAGTGGTGTGCAGTTTCTAAAATATCTTCGTGTTTTTCTCCCGGATACCCGACCATTATAAAAGTTCCTGCTTCAATTCCCATTTGTTGAGTGAGCCGTATTTTTTCTCTCACCTCATTTACCGAAACACTTCTGCGCATTTTATCAATCACTTCTTGAGAGCCACTTTCTGCGCCAATCCAAATGCGAAAACAGCCCATTTCTTTCAATAGCTGTAAAATGTGTTCGTTTAATCGTTCTGCACGAGAAATAATTTCAAAATCGATGGTAAGGTTTCGCTTTTTAAACTCTGCGTAAAGCTCTTCTACCCACTTAAATTTTACGGTAAAAACATCGTCTACAAACCACAAAGCTTCTACGCCTTTTTCGTTTTTCAAGTACTCAATTTCATCGGCTACTAGGTGGGCCGGCCGTCTGCGGTAGCTTCGACCATAAACGGCTGTGCTGCACCATTTGCACGAATAGGGGCAGCCGCGTTGAGTCGAAATATTAGCAGTAGCTTTTCCGTGAAAATTTTTCCAAACACTTAAATATCGATCAAAATCGATGGCTTCTCTTGCAGGCAACGGCAATTCTGACAAATCGCGCAGTTTTACACGTGGTGTGGTTCTTACCACTTCTTTTTTCTGTAGGAACGCGACTCCAGATACTGTTGAAATCTCTCGCTTGTTTTCGATGGCTTGCAACAGTTCTACGCTCGTTTGCTCTCCTTCTCCGATTACTGCAAAATCGAATTGCCTTGTTAAATAATTTTCGAGGTTATAGGTTACATCTGGCCCACCGATTATGCTGGTAACAGTCGTTTTGGATTTTAGCCATCTATTTAACTGAATTACATTGATTTTGGTCATTAAATTCGTGTAAAAGAAAACCACATCGGGTTGTTCTTTCAGCATAAATTCTTTCCAAGAAGCGGCTGTTTCAAAGGTAGAGTCGAACACCAAACAATTGTAATCGTGTTCCTTCAGAAAAGCAGTAACATAGAGCAAGCCCAACGGTGGGTACGGACGCATAATTTCTTGCTCTTTAACGTCTTCTTCAATAAAATAGCCGTGTGTTAAAACTACTTTCACTTATTGCTTTTCTAAATGAATTAGGTAGTGATCTGCAGAGTTGGCCAAGCTTGCCATTGTTGCGCATTTTGTGTCTAGTTGTTGCAAAATAGACAAAGCTTTTGGCTTGTTGGCAAAAAACGGATTGAGGTAAGAAGGCGGCACCCACCAACCGATGGGACGCACGGTTTTTACTTTCCAGTTTGAACCGAAAAAATGGGCAATCTCAGACGGTGAATAATAATACGTTGCTACCGAATTCGGGTTTAAATTAGCAGAAACCACTTCTTTTTTTCTTCGATTTGCGCTTGAAAAATTCAATTTCAATGAAAAATAGAGTTTTTCCCACCAACAATTTTTGCCCATAATTACAGCAATAAAATGCGAATGTGGCAGAGTAATTTGGTTTAAGCTATTTGTGAATTGACTCCACTGTTGAGCAGGCAAACAATTTAAGCCACCGAAATTAGAAAACACTACATCGAACGGAGTTTCCAAGGTGTGGATGTTTAAAAAATCGAGCACCTGAAATTGGGTGTTTTCCATCTTTTTCTTGGTTTTGGCCACTTCTACCATCGAAGAAGAAATGTCGGTTGCCAATAGAGAAGCCACTTTGGGCGCCATCCATTGGGCATCTTCACCCGTTCCGCAGTTGATTTCTAAACACCTTTGCGAAGCAGATAATACTGTTGATAAATAGGCATATACTTGGTCTCGCTGAGCGGTTCCTACCGGGGTATGTGTAAAGGTAGAATCGTATGTGTTGGCTACATCGTTAAAGGCGCTCATGAACGAGAAACATTATCGAGGCGGTGAAGTTGATAGCGAAAATAAGCGGCTTTTACAGCATTCAACGGAGCTAATAAAAGCGTGCGTTTGGCTATTGGATTGCTAGCGTTACGCTGAGATTTACCCGTTAGCATTTCTTTGGCTTGGCGCCAACGAAAAGATTTATGTAAATAGCGATGCAGCGTCTTGTAATAGTTCGAATTAAAAGTGCCTTGAAACATCATGGCCAAGTCGTCTGAGTCTGTCCAATTGGCTTTTTGTTGCAAATCTGCTTTTACTCGATCGTAAAACGGAGTTCCGGGAAGCGGATACGAAACAGAGACACCAATATCGTCTGGTTTATTGGTTTCTATCATATTAAGGGTTAACTCAATATCTTTTTTCGACTCCCCTAAATAGCCAAATTGTATAAAATACGCCACTCTCACGCCCAAGTTTTGCAACTTTTGAGTAGCCGTTTTAATTTGCTCTAGCGTGGTTCCTTTATCCATGGCATCGAGAATTTTTTGCGAGCCACTTTCTGCTCCCATCCAAACTTCGTACAATCCACTTTTGGCTAATTCTTCTATGGTTTTATCTTTTACCAACAAATCGGCTCTACTCTGAATTTTGTATTGAAATTTCAGTTTTTTCTCTTGAACCAGTTGGTTAAATTCTTTTACCCAACCTGGTTTTAAGCCAAAAATATCGTCACACATCCAAAACTTGTCAACTTGATAGGTTTGCATAAGAAACGCAATTTCTTCAAGCACCATTTCTGGACTTCTTGTGTTGTATCGATTGCCGTAAATTGGTTTTGCGCACCAATTGCATTTAAAAGGGCAACCTCTTGTTGTGGCGATGTTCAAGTGGAAGGGATATTTTCCTTGTTCCCAAATGTTTTTATAAGCGTTAATATCTACCAAATCCCAAGCAGGCAAAGGAAGACTATCTAAACTTTTATTCGCTTTTCTGGGTGCGGTAACCTGTGTAAAACCATTTAACGAGTAGGCAATTCCGTTGATATCGGCTAGAACAGACGAGGAGCCATTCCACTGTTTTACAATTTCTTGCAAAGTAATTTCTCCTTCGCCCATGATTACGGCTGTGGCTCCTGCATCCAAATATTTTTGGTAGTGATCGGTAGAATCTGAGCTCGAAACCAATACCGAAATACCGCGACTAGCAGCCATTTCAATCATTTTTATAGCAGCATCTCGCATGGTGGTTAAACACATTTTGGTGAGGTAATTAAAACCATCGTCATACACCACCAAAATATCGGGCTGGTCGTTTAGCTTGTTTTCTATCTCATGGGGCGAATTGCGCAAGTTTGTGTCAAACAATTCTACTTCGCAGCCCATTTCTCTTAGCACAGCCGCGGCCAAAATGGTGGCCAATGGCGGATAGGGAGTTTTATTTTTCCACTGCTTTTCGTCTAACGGATAGAAATACGAATGAGTAAAAAGCACTTTCTTATTCATTCTACCTTACTGTTTTTCTACAAGTTCTTTGATTTTCAAGATGCGCTTTTCCCACTCTTCGAGCACAATTTTCTGAAAATGATTAGGATGGTGCTTAGAGACATATCTTCTTGATTTAAAAGCAACTGCAAAATCTTTATCGGCCATTTGAGTACCAAATCGCTGGTCCCACCGTTTTAGTGTTAACCTAAAAAAGTACTGGTCTAATTGCTCTGCCCATTTTTTCGGTAGGAACCGCTCTACACTTTTCTTAACACGTTCTTTTCTCGGTAAAGAACTCCAAGAATCGGATACATAAAACGGATACACCTTTTGTGCCCAACGGTTTGCCTCAATAAACTGTTGATGCCATTTTTTACCGTAAACATTAATGAGGGTAACCACCTCAGTGGCTGTAAAGCGGTTGTGCTCTTCTATGGTAAGATTTTCAGTATCAATAAAGTAATTAACGCAGAAGTATTTCTTAGAGTTGAGTAAGAATACTTTTTTATAGAGAATCAGTAAGGTGCGGGCAATCCATAAACGACCAGGTTCTGTAATAATAAAGAAATCGATATCTCCCTCTTGATCGATATGACCTTTACTCATAGAACCGCTTATTGAAACGCTTCTAACAAACGGAAAGGCTCCGATAAAAGAAGCTTGTTGAATAGCTTTTGGAATTAATTCTTGGGCGTCTTTGTTTCCTTTTTGGCGCTTGGTAACATCTAAAGCACTCGTGCTTAAGAAATAAAAACCTTGCTCTTGTTGAAGAATCTTTGCAGAAACTAATCTTCGAATTACGTTTTCAGAAACAGAAACATCGCTAAACCTTCTTATTTCGTCTGCTGTAAGCGGGTAATTGAAAATATCGAAATAGCAGAGCGCCTTCAATACACTTTCTTCTGGCATGGTTAGCTCAGAAAACAATACAGATTCTTTTTCTACAACTCTTGATTTCACCCTATACTGCGCTTGTCTTGCCTACCACCCATCTGTTAATTCGTCTTTAGCAAATAGCATTTCGGATGGCTAATTTCATCTTTTACCCATTTTTCGTGCAGCAAAGAGCGAAATTAGCTAATCATCTTTCACGGTATTTAAAACAGATAGTCGATGTCTATCAACTACGCATCAACTGAGAAAGCGGATGCTAAAATTTAACTCGGTTAATCTCTTGTACGAACGGTACGTTGCTCAATGCGCTTTTCGTAATTGGTTCCTTCAAAAATGCGTTGCACAAAAATGCCAGGTGTATGAATTTGATTCGGATCTAACTCTCCGGGCTCTACTAACTCTTCTACCTCAGCCACTGTGATTTTGCCTGCAGTAGCCATTAATGGGTTAAAATTTCGAGCGGTTGCTTTAAAGATTAAGTTACCTGCCGTATCGCCTTTCCAAGCTTTAACAAATGCAAAATCGGCTTCGAAAGCATGCTCCAAAATATGAGGCTTATCATTAAACCAACGAACTTCTTTGCCTTCTGCCACTTCGGTTCCGTAACCTGCAGGAGTATAAAACGCTGGAATTCCAGCACCAGCTGCTCTACAGCGCTCTGCCAAAGTACCTTGAGGTACTAAGTCTACCTCAAGCTCACCGCTCAGCATAAGTTTTTCGAAAAGGTCGTTTTCTCCCACATAAGAAGAAATCATTTTTTTGATTTGACGGGTTTGCAACAACAAGCCTAAGCCAAAATCGTCTACACCCGCATTGTTAGAAATGCAAGTAAGGTTTTTGGCTCCATTTTTCTGAATAGCAGAAATGGCATTTTCAGGAATTCCGCATAAACCAAAACCTCCTAACATCAAGGTCATGTTGTCTTTTAACCCTTCTATAGCTTCTTCTGCGTTGTTGTATACCTTATTAATCATATTCAAAAAATCTTTTCTCTTACTTAATCATCAAAGTTACCAGAATCATCATCAAAGCCACCTGTTTTTCCAGATTTAAATTTGGCGCAGTCTAACTCTATACCAATTGGATCTTCTGGTGCTTCAAAATCTCCGGTGCTAATATTAATGGTTGAATCGGCATAAATTTTCTTCATGTAATATCCGAAAATGGGCAATGCTGTGTTGGCTCCTTGTCCGTAATAGGTTCGGCTAAAACGCACCGATCGATCATCGGCTCCTACCCAAACACCTGTTACTAAATCGGGGGTAATTCCCATGAACCAACCGTCTGAGTTATTTTGAGTAGTTCCGGTTTTTCCTGCCATAGGGTAGCGAATACCATCGTATTCTCTCTCTTGAGAATCGTAACGCAATCTTACACCACTTCCTATTTTTCTACCATCGTGATCGCTTCTCACTCCATCTATTACGCCTTTCATTAAATCGAGCATCACGTAGGCGTTTTTCTCGCTCATGGCTTCGTACGTTTCTGGTCTAAACTCTTTAATTACCGTTCCGTTTTTATCTACAATTCGCGTAATAAAAATGGGACTTTGCCAGATGCCTTTATTCGCAAAAGTGGCATTGGCTCCTACCATTTCGTAGAGAGAAATATCTGCCACACCTAGTCCTAACGAAGGAACCGTATCTAGCTTACTTTCGATTCCCATTCTACGGGCGTATTCGATAACGGCTGGTGGACCAAATTGCCTCATTACCCAAGCGGTAATGGTGTTCATAGAGTTGGCTAAACCATATTTAAGTGACACATTAAAGCCGTAATCACCACCAGAGTTTTTGGGTGTCCAATCGCTTAATAAGCCCCATTCACCTTTCTTAAACGTGTACAGAATATTCGGAACTTCGTAACAAGGAGAATAGCCTGCTTCAATGGCTAAAGCATAAACAAAGGGCTTAAACGTAGAGCCTACTTGGCGTTTCCCTTGCTTTACGTGATCGTAGTTAAAGTAGTTGTAATCGATACCGCCTACCCAAGCTTTAATTTCGCCCGAGCTCGGATCCATCGACATTAAACCCGCTTGTAAAAAACCTTTGTAGTAGCGAATAGAATCGAGCGGTGACATTACCGTATCTTTTTCACCTTGCCAAGTGAATACTTTCATTTTGGCCGGCTGCTCAAAAATGTAGTTAATAGAATCTGTAGGAACCGCATGAGCCACATGTTCACAATCAGAAGCTGAACACACCCATTTTTCGTCTCCATCGATAACTTCTTTCGAAACATAATCTCCACGTCTACCGCAATTTTCACATTGTTTTCCGGTAAGAATTAAATAACGCGGACTTCTCTTTTTTGCTCGGTTTACGATGCCCGCGGCTTGTTTATCAGAAAGATCGTTGCTAAATGGCGGGTTTCTTTTTCCTGCGTTTTTGCGGTCGAATAAATCTTGAAGTTCACCTCCCAAATGGCGCTGAACCGCCCATTCTGCATATTGCTGCATGCGCTTATCGATGGTGGTGTATACTTTTAAGCCGTCTTTGTAAATATTGTACGGCTCGCCATTGGCTTTGGCAATTTTATAGTTGCCATTATCGTCTTTTTCGTTGAATAATTTCTTTAGTTCTCCACGCAGAACTTCTCTAAAGTAAGGAGCAATTCCCTTTTTGTGATCGGCACTTTGAAAGTCGATATCTAGCGGAAGCTGGCTTAGCGAATCTACTTCTTCTTTCGAATATATTCCGTTTCTCGCCATTTGGCCGAAAACCGTGTTCCTTCTACCTAGAGCTCTTTCTGGAAAACGAAGCGGATTGTACAAGGCTGGGTTTTTACACATACCCACCAAAAGAGCCGCTTGGTGAATGTCTAGGTCTTTCGCTTTGACTCCAAAATAGACGTTTGCTGCCGATTCTATACCCACTGCATGGTTAATAAAATCGAACTTATTGAAATACATTGCAATGATTTCGTCTTTGGTATACTGCCTTTCTAGTTTAGAAGCAATTACCCATTCCATGAGTTTTTGCTTGATTCTGGCAAGTGTAGAACCCGCAGGCTCGTGGTACAATTGCTTAGCTAGCTGCTGCGTAATGGTACTTGCTCCCCCCTTGGTTCCTACATAAACAATGGCCCTTACAAGCCCTCGAATATCGATGCCGCTGTGTTCGAAATAACGCTCGTCTTCGGTAGAAACTAAGGCATTTACCAAGGGTTTTGGCAAATCTTTAAATTCAACTTTTGTACGGTTTTCTTGGTAGAATTTACCTAAAAGTTGCTGATCAGACGAAATGATTTCAGTAGCTAAATTGCTTCTCGGATTTTCCAGTTCTTCGAAAGACGGTAAATCCCAAATCCAACCCATAGATAAGGCATAGAAAAAGACGGTGATTAGCAACGAAGCCATTACAAAAAGGCCCCAAAACCAAAGCACTAACTTCTTGAAATTTCGCTTTTTAGCAGTTTCTTTCTTTGCTTTCTCGCTCATTGGGTAAAATTAATTATTCAGCTTTACCTTATTGATAAGTAAGCCAACATCTGTAACATCTTTTAACACAGAATCTCTCATTCCATGCTGAATAGAATATCGGTATTTCCCCGATTGCTCGAAACGGAAATTGCCTCTGTACAAGATGAGATTATCTCGCAATTCGCCAGCGCTTTTGCCAATCCATCGGCCATCTTTGTAGGCCAACGGACAATCTACCGTGTCTACTTTTACTTGTCCATTGGGCATTTCGCGTTCTACAAAAAGCCAAATATTCTGATACGGATACGTACTGGCGTTTCTCAACGTAAAAAACACATTGTAAAGTCCTGTAGTATCTTGAATAACGGGCTCAAACACTTTTTGATTATCCATTTCCCAAGCTTGGTTTTCAATGGGCTTGCTTTCTGCATAAAACGGAGGCTCTGTGCAAGCCATTAAGCTCAACAAGCCGATAAGAAACGACCACTTAATGTGTTTCATCACTCGCTTTTAGGATTATTTGGTTTTTTGTTAGCTTTTGGTTTGGGCTTGTTTCCGCTTGGTCTATTCTGACTTCTTGGTTTGCCTTTGCCTCTTGCCTTAGGCCTTTGTCCGCCTTCTTTTTTAGGCTGTGCTCCGCCTCCCTCTTGCTTAGGCCTGTTGGGTTTCCCTTTTGGCTTCGCCTTTTGGCGGTTACCACTTTTAGGTGTTTTCTCCCCTTCTTGCTTTTTATTGGTAGGAACCGTTTTCTTGTTATTTCGAGAGCGACTATTACGCTTTTTGTTTCTCGATTTTTTATTCTTTTGATCGAATCGAGTTAGGCTATCTTGCCCTACTACGTTTTCGTAGTCTGGCTCTACCTCTTCCATTTCTGGAATTTCAACAAAATCTTCTAAATCTTGAGGCGTTTTTCCGTCTTGATTTAATGAAATAATCTCATTAACACGGTCTAAACTCAATTCGTAAAACTTGGTTGGCTCGTCTGGATACGAGAACCACATTTTCCGTTTAAAGATGTCTGTTTTCTGATGGAACGCGTCTCCTTTTTTAGTTCGTAAGCGCGTATTGCTATCAGGAAACTCTTTTACAGCTTCCATGTAAGAATCGAGCTCATAATTGAGGCAGCATTTCAATTTACCACATTGTCCTGCTAGTTTTATCGGGTTAATCGCTAATTGCTGATAACGCGCAGCGCTTGTGCTCACAGATCTAAAATCGGTTAGCCAAGTTGAACAGCACAGCTCACGTCCGCAAGACCCAATACCACCTACTCTACCAGCTTCTTGTCTAGCCCCAATTTGGCGCATTTCTACCCGAATTTTAAACTGGTCGGCAAGTATTTTTATGAGTTCACGAAAATCTACACGATCATCTGCTGTGTAATAAAAAGTAGCTTTTGACCGATCGGCTTGGTATTCTACATCTGAAATCTTCATTTGAAGTTTCAGCTCTTGAACGATTAATCGGGTTTTAAGCATGGTGCTTTTTTCAAGCCCTCTTGCTTCTTGCCATTTATCGATTTCTTCTTGCGTTGGTTGAGCCAGTACCGAACGCATGTCTTTGTTATCTTTCGTTCTTCGCTTGGCCATTTGCACCTGAACCAATTCACCGGTAAGTGTTACCGCACCGATATCGTAGCCAGAAACAGCTTCAACTTTAACAATGGTTCCTGCCGTTAAATCAAGGCTTTCGGGAACTCTAAAATATTCTTTTCGTGTATTCTTAAACCTAACTTCTACGTACGTATTCGCTCTTTTAGCATTGGGCATTTCCATATTGGCTAACCAATTGAATACGTCTAATTTCCCACAGCTTCCAGTGGCACACGATCCGTTACTTCCACAGCCGGCCGGAACACTCGAACCACAACCTCCGGAAGAACAACTTCCACATCCCATACTTCAATATCTATTTAGAGTTGACTGCTGTCAACACTTATTCTACAATTATTTCACCTTTCGGTTTCGATAGTCAAAATTAGATGAATTACTACGAATAAAAAATCACGGTTTTAGCGTGAGTAGTTTCATCACTTTTAACGACAAATCAGTAAAAACAATGCGTGAGTTACCATTTCTTTCGATATCTGCCGAGGCTTCTTCAAACTCTTCGATTAATTGAAGTGCATTGGCAGTATTTACAAACGGTTTAAACTTCTGTACAAAGTTTTGCTCTTCACCGTGTAACCGAATTAACGAGGCATCTGCGTAATTACTGATTAAACATTCTCTAAAAATATGCAGACCGTAAGCAAAGAACATTTTTTGTCTTTCTCTACCTACTCTGCTCATGTCGCCAATCCAGGCGTCTAGTTTGAAAAAATCTTTTTGGTAGCACGTTCTCATCCATTGAATAAAGGCTTTCTGATCGTAGTTTTCTTCGTCTGATGTATGTAAAATCGACAAAGCAGATGCAAAATCACCATCTGCTAATCCGGCAATACTTTTAGCCGTATCTGGCGCAATATCGTATTGGGTGATTAGCTCGTTTTCAATAGCCTCAGTTTCAATGGGCGGTACTCGAATAATTTGTGTTCGAGATAAAATGGTAGCCAGCATTTGTTCTTCGTCTTCAGCCACTAAGAGAAGAACGGTTTTTTCGGGCGGCTCTTCAATCAATTTCAGCAATTTGTTAGAAGTAGCCACATTCATTTTATCGGCCATCCAAATAATCATCACTTTGTATTCGCCTTCGAATGATTTTAACTGCAATTTTCGGCTAATCTCTGCTCCTTGAGCTGCATTAATAAGCACTTGCTTTTTCTCAACATCAATGGCTTTTGTCCACTGAAACAGACTCAAATACGGATTATTGATGATATTTTCACGAAACGGTTTTATAAAATCATCGCTCAAAGTAACCTTACTGCCACTGCCAATTTTGGCAACCGGAAAAGCAAAATGCACATCAGGATGTACTAATTTACTCATCATTGTTTGAGAATGAGAACTTTCTTTTGCCGTTTTTTCCATCAACATTTCGGCATACGCAAGTGCTAACGCTAAAGAACCTCTGCCATGTGCTCCTAAAAATAATTGAGCATGACTGATTCTTCTCGCTGATAACGTTTTTTCGAAATTTTCAAGAATGGCCGATTGACCAACAACTCTTTCTTTCCACATGATTATTCAAAGGTAAAACAAAGGCTTTGCTAAAACGCCCTGAAACCTTTTGCCCTCCGCATTTTTTATTTCATTTTTGGAACTTCAAACAAACTTAAACGCCTTATTTACAAATTGTAATGAAAACAATTCAAGACATTGATTTTTCTGGCAAAAGGGCTCTTATTCGCGTTGACTTTAACGTGCCCTTAAATGATGATTTTAAAATTACAGACGATACGCGAATTCAAGCGGCTCTTCCTACCATTCAATCGATTTTGAAAAATGGTGGTTCAGTAGTATTAATGTCTCACTTGGGTCGCCCAAAAACAGGACCTGAAGACCGTTTTTCTTTGCGTCATCTTGGCGAATATTTAAGCGCTGAATTGGGCAAAACCATACTATTTGCAGACGATTGCGTGAGCGAAGAGGCTTTTGAACTTTCTACCGAGTTAGAACCAGGAAATGTTTTACTCTTAGAAAACCTTAGATTCTACAAAGAAGAAACAGCAGGCGACAAAGCCTTTGCTGAAAAATTAGCAAAGCACGGAGACATTTACGTAAACGATGCTTTTGGTACTGCTCACCGCGCACATGCTTCAACAGCTATTATTGCTGAGTTTTTTAATACCGAAGCCAAGTGTTTCGGAATGTTAATGCAAAAAGAACTTGAGAGTGTTGCCAAAGTAATGCAAGAGCCTCAAAAACCATTCACTGCCATTATTGGTGGTGCAAAAGTTTCTTCTAAAATTGGCATCATTGAAAACTTGCTTGATAAAATCGACAACCTAATTATTGGTGGTGGAATGGCTTACACATTCGCCAAAGCTATGGGCGGTGAAGTCGGAAACTCATTAGTTGAAGAAGACAAACTCGACTTAGCCAAAGAAGTGATGCGCCAAGCAGAAATGAAAGGTGTTCGTATTTTACTTCCTGAAGACACAGTGGCTGCAGATGATTTTAACAACAACGCTAATCAGAAAGTGGTTCCTACCGATAGTATACCAGCCGGTTGGATGGGCTTAGACATTGGGCCAAAAGCTATTGAACACACCAAAATGTGTATTGAAGAGTCTAAAACCATTTTATGGAACGGACCTATGGGCGTTTTTGAATTTGAAAACTTTTCTGAAGGAACCAAATCTGCCGCTTTTGCAGTAGTTACTGGAACTGAAAGAGGCGCTTACTCCCTAGTAGGTGGCGGTGATTCGGTTGCAGCGGTCAACAAATTTAACCTCAGCGAACACGTTAGCTACGTTTCTACGGGCGGTGGTGCATTGCTTGAGCTAATCGAGGGGAAAGAACTTCCTGGAGTTGCGGCAATTAAAGACTAATTGTTTCTTCAGTAGAATCTACATAGTCTTTCACATAATCTTTATACCAGTGGTTGTTCTCAACCACTGGTAATAACAAAGGACCTATGTTCGAAATGGGTTCGTACAATTTCGATTCTTTTCTCCAAGCAGAATCGTTGAGAGAACCCCATTTACTTTCTACCGAGTTAATCACCACTAAAACAAAGCTGAGAATGAGCGCGAATTTTACTGCGCCAAAAACTAAGCCCAACAGCTTGTTTACCAAACCCAAAGCTGCTAGCGAAATAATCTTTTGCAACACCCTTGCTAATAAATGAATAGCGATTACAATTACCACAAAGGTGACTGCAAAAGCAGTTAACGGTAAATACGATTCGTTAATATCTATCGATTCAGAAAGTACGCCTTCGGTGTAAGAAGAAAACTGAATCGCTCCCCAAACACCTAATAACAAAGCTACTAGGGTAGCAATTTCTAAAATAACACCTCGAGTAAACCCTTTGTAGGCTCCGTATAGTAACGGAATTAATAAAACTATATCTACCGCATTCACTTTGCTAAGATATTTTTAATTCTGCCTTTCTCAAGAAGAAGAAATCTAACTTTGCGCACAAAGCAATGTTGAAATGGATTTTGAGTTTGAAAAAGAGTGGAGAGAGGTAATTGCACCCATGAAAGCCCAATTTGGTGACGACCTAGATTTAGATACCATCGTTTTTTTAATCGGTGTTCAAGAGTTAGGTCAAGGCTTTAAAGAGTTTTCAAAAGACGAAAAGCTAGATGTAATTCACATCGGCACATGTGCACTATTAGAACCATACGGCTATTATAGTTACGAAGGAACCGATCGTGAAGGATGGCCACATTTTACCAGAGAGAAAAAGCTTCCTCACTTGAAAGAAGCCGACCAAGAACGCTTAATGAAAGAAGCGGTGATTAATTACATTCGTACACAACAACCGTTTTCCGAGTAGTTTCTTCTTCTTGAATAGACACAAAAGATTCACCACATAACGAGTCTGCTGTAATTACCATAGTGGTATCTGGTAACGTACCCAACACCAAAGTATCTCGATCGATCTTAAAGGCATTGATTCTCAACACAGCGGGTTGATCAAATTTATGCTCGTAAAACCCACTTGAATTGGCATTTACTTCAATCTCTACATCGCAAGGTCTAGGCGGATTAAAAGAAGATTCACAGTTAAATTGAATAACTGCGTTTTGCACTTTTTGCCCTTCTTCATCTACAACAAACACTTGAAGTTTCGTAGGGTCTTTTTCCTTTTCACATGCAACAAAAGCTAATCCAACTATTAGTAAAGTAATGAAAAATCTCAATTTCATAATGGGGCAATAATTAGTACCAAACAGTAAAGGTCGAAAAATAATTCTATTAATGCAATTAACCCACTTATCGCCTCGATAAATTTGAGGTTTACTTTATTTTCGAACGGCAAACTCTTTAAAACGCCCCATTTTGATGAAAAAACACGGTTTCAATCTACTCTCAATTTTCTTGGTTGGTTTGTCAGCCCTTTTGCTTTCATCGTTTTTGGTAAACGAACCTGAAGAACCCCGTACTCGCGTACAAATCACTACCAATTATGGTCAAATGGTGGTAGAGCTTTACAACGAAACCCCCATTCACAAAAACAATTTTATTGAATTAGTAAACAAAGGCTTTTACAACGACTTGCAATTTCACCGGGTGATAAATCAGTTTATGATTCAAGGCGGAGATCCGCTTTCTAAACAAGCCGATAGCACACAAAAAGTGGGGAATGGCGGACCAGGTTATACGCTTCCTCCAGAATTTGTAGACGGCCTTTACCACCGTAAAGGGGCGCTGGCTGCTGCCCGAGAAGGCGATAAAATCAACCCATATAAATACAGTTCAGGGTCGCAATTTTACATTGTTCAAGGCTCTGTTTTTAACGACTCCCAAATTCGTGCTATTAACCAGCGCAGAATGAGCATGTATGGTCAAGATGCCTTTAAACTGTATTTAAATGATTCTGCCAATATTCAATTTAAAACGCAATATCTGGCCGCTCAGAAGTCAAAAAATCGCGAGCAACTTGAGAAATTAATTGCTCAACACAAGTCAGGAATAGAAGCGGTTGCCAATAGTTTTAAGCTTAACAAACATCAAGAAGCGCTGTATTCAACCGTGGGAGGCGCCCCTCACCTCGATGGAGGCTATACTGTTTTTGGTCAACTCATAGAAGGATTCGATGTTTTAGATAGCATAGCTGCGGTTCCTACCGATAAGAAAGATCGCCCTCTTGAGCCGGTAATCATGGAAATGAAGGTGATTTCTGCCTTCGATTAAAGGCGTAAACTTTAACTTCGCAGACGAAACGCATGTTAGGATGATTGAACAAGTAGAAAAGGTTAAAAAAGAAATTGAAAACTTCGCTACAACCAGCAGTGAAGAATTAGAACAATTCCGCATTAAATACTTAGGATCTAAAGGCGAAATCAAGCAGCTGTTCTCGGCTTTTAAAGATGTACCCAACGATCAAAAAAAGGCTTTTGGTCAAGAGTTAAATGCCCTTAAAAACTTGGCTCAAGACAAATTTGATTCGCTTAAAAACGCGACCCATTCACAAGCTAATTTGGCCAATAAACCAAGCGATTTAACCCGCCCAGGTATTAGAACCAAGGTAGGAACCCGCCATCCCATTTCTATGGTGCGCCACGAAATTTGTGAGATCTTTGGTAGAATTGGCTATACCGTTGAAGAAGGACCAGAAGTGGAAGACGACTGGCACAATTTTACCGCTTTAAACTTCCCAGAAGAGCATCCAGCAAGAGATATGCAAGACACTTTTTTCGTTAAAAATGACGAGGAAGAATTAGCATTAAGAACACATACTTCTTCAGTACAAGTTCGTATTATGGAAAATAATACGCCTCCAATTCGCATTGTAGCTCCGGGAAGAGTTTATAGAAACGAAGCTATTTCAGCTCGCGCACATTGCTTTTTTCACCAAGTAGAAGGCTTATATATTGATACCGATGTTTCTTTTGCAGACCTAAAACAAACATTGCAATACTTTGTGAAAGAAATGTTTGGCGAGAATGCAGCTATCCGTTTACGGCCTTCTTACTTCCCTTTTACAGAGCCTTCTGCAGAAATGGACGTAAGCTGTACTTTGTGCAACGGTGATGGCTGCAACGTTTGTAAATATACAGGCTGGCTAGAAATTATGGGCTGCGGAATGGTAGACCCCAATGTGTTAGAAAATTGCGGTATTGATTCTTCCAAATACTCAGGGTTTGCCTTTGGTATGGGAGTAGAAAGAATTGCTCAGCTAAAGTACCAAGTCAACGATTTACGATTATACAGCGAGAACGATACTCGCTTCTTAGACCAATTCAAAAGCTTGCATTAGCAAGCTTTTGTTTTTTTGGCCTTTCTCTATTTTCTATACTCTGCTTAAACGAACCATGTTAGTCATACCCTTATCGCTAATTGGCATACTAGCAATATTGATTACCAAGTCATCAGACTGAAGTAAACCATTGGTTTTTAGCATTTTCTTGATATCTAAAATGGTATTGTCTGTGCTTTCAAACTTATCGTAGTAAAAACCTTTTACCCCCCAAAGCAAGCTCAACATATTTAATATTTTCACGTTGCTCGTGAAAACAAAAACGTTTGAGGCGGGTCTAAAGCTAGAAATTTTAAAAGCGGTATAACCCGAGTGAGTCATAGTGATAATCGCCTTGGCTTTGGTTCTTTCTTGCATCTTCACAGCTGAGAAACATACAGAGTCAGAAATAAAGCGATCATCTACCACTTCGGGTAAAAATTCTTTGTGGTAAATGCCCTGGAAAGTTTCTGTACGGATAAGAATCTTGTACATGGCTTCGATTACTTGCAATGGAAATCTACCAACAGATGTTTCTCCACTCAACATTACAGCATCTGCACCATCCATTACAGCATTGGCCACATCGTTTACTTCTGCACGTGTTGGAGAAATATTCTCGATCATGGTTTCCATCATCTGAGTGGCAATAATCACCGGCTTGGCAGAACGTTGACATTTATTGACAATCTCTTTCTGAATAAGCGGCACATTTTGCATCGGAATCTCAACTCCTAAGTCTCCACGAGCTACCATTACACCATCTGTTTCAGCAATAATCTCGTCTAGATTATCAATGGCTTCTGGCTTCTCAATTTTGGCGATAATGCGATTTTTGGTGCCTCTTTGGTCAATAATTTCACGCAATTCTCTTACATCTTGCGCTTTTCTCACAAAAGATAGAGCAATCCAAGAAAGATCGTTGTCTAAAGCAAACTCAAGATCTCTTAAATCTTTCTCGGTTAAACAAGGCAGTGAAATTTTAGTGTTAGGAAGGTTTACTCCTTTTTTCGAAGAGAGGGTACCACCGTGAATTACTTTACAAACCACACGATCTTCCCGATTGGTTTCAATTACATCGAGCATGAGCTTACCATCATCAATCAAGATTCTCTCTCCGGCAGCAACATCTTTCGGAAACTGGCTATAGGTAATATAGACTTCTTGAGCGGTTCCTACCCTTTCTTGAGTGGTAATAACCAGTTCGCTCCCGTCTTTTAGTTCAACTCCGTTGTTTTCTACTTCACCGATGCGAATTTTTGGCCCTTGTAAATCGCCCAAAATGGCCGTGAAAGTGCCCATTTCTTGATCTAACTCACGAATGGTATCAATCACCTTTTGGTGGGTAGGATGATCACCATGAGAAAAATTGATTCGGCAAACGTTTACACCTGCTAAAATCATCGATTTAAGCATGGCTTTGTCGGCTGATGCTGGCCCAATAGTGGCCACAATTTTTGTTTTGTTTTGTAGTGAGTCCATGTTAAGTTTTATTTTAATCTAGAATTAGTTTATCTCTTGATTTAAGGGTTGAAGGGTCTAGTTCGATGGCTGCCAACACATTATTAGCGGCTCTAATTTCTTTGGTAATTTCTTGTAAATCCAGGCTTTTATAAACGCCTGTTATTACAAAAAAGTAATTCATGTTCTTGTGTTCTGGAATCAAGAACGCGTTTTCGACAGAGAGGTTAGAAACCAAGTGGAAAGTGTAGTGTTCGTGATTTGCAGAAAAATACGGATACCTTTCTATCGTATTGTTGCTTAGTGATTTAGTTGCCTTATAATTTTCTCTCACTTCGAATGGGCAATGAAGTGCTTGCCCTAATGTCCAGGCCATTTTTGACGCTTTATCAAAACAGCTAATTCCGATTAGGAAAAAATTATAATCAACCTCTACCGACAGTCTTTTTTTTGCCATAGTTGAGAAGTATCAAAGGTATGTGTAATTGCTACAATTAGACAGGGGTTGTTAATATCTAATTGTTAAACAATTTTGACCAGTAAATGTGCGCAGCTTTTTGCTCTGCTCTTTTCTTCGAAGTGCCAATGGCTGTAGCTTCGAGTTTAGATTCTTGGTCTTGAATGTAGGCTTCAAATTGGTAGGAACCATCATCGTGCTGAGGCAATTCTTTTACTCTAAAAGTTAAGTTTACCTTTTCTTTCTGAGCCCATTCTAGCAAACGACTTTTATAATCTGATTCTGTTTTGAGTAACTGCTCTAAATCGAGATGATTATGGAGCATTTTAAGAATGTATTCTTTTGCTTTTTCGAATCCGCAATCGAGGTAAATGGCTCCTACAAGAGCTTCTAAAGCATTACCATACAAAGAGGTTGTTCCACTTTTAGCATTCTTAGAGGCACGAACAAATCGTTTAATCTCCAGTTGCTCTGCGAGGTGATTTAAGCTTTTTCGGCTCACTATTCTCGACCGAGTTTTGGTTAAAAACCCTTCAGAATGGTTGGGAAATTCAGTTAATAAATAATGAGCAACTGCTGCGTCTAAGATAGAATCACCTAAAAACTCTAACCGCTCGTTATTATCTTTATTCTGAGAAATTGATTTATGCTTAAAAGCGCGTTCATACACCTCAAAATTTAATGGGTAAAAGCCCAAAAAATCACTTAATTGGCGATAAAGCTTGTTATCTCGGTAACGAAAAAAACGGTTGTACTGCCTCTGAAGTTGTTGACTAGGCTTCAAACTTTTTAAAGACTACAGATGCGTTATGCCCTCCAAAGCCAAAGGTGTTGGTAAGTGCTGCTCTTACTTCTCTCTTTTGAGCTTTGTTGAAGGTAAAGTTTAGGTTCTCGTCTAACTCTGGATCGTCTGTAAAATGATTAATCGTTGGAGGGATAATATCATTCTTAACAGCGAGCAATGTAGCAATTGATTCAATGGCTCCTGCGGCACCTAGAAGGTGACCCGTCATCGACTTGGTAGAGCTAATGTTCAATTTGTAAGCTTGATCTCCGAATACAGATTTTATTGCCTTTGTTTCAGCAATATCACCTAATGGAGTTGATGTACCGTGAACGTTGATGTAATCGATATCGTTCACTGTTATTCCACCCCAATCGTCTAAAGCTGCGCGCATAACATTCAGTGCGCCTAGCCCTTCAGGATGTGGGGCTGTAATGTGGTGAGCATCTGCAGACATTCCACCACCTGCAATTTCTGCATAAATTTTTGCTCCTCTATTCATGGCGCTTTCAAGCGACTCAAGAATAAGAGCTCCACCACCTTCTCCCATTACAAAACCATCTCGATCTTTATCGAACGGTCTTGAAGCAGTTTCTGGTGAATCGTTGTTTTTAGAAAGTGCTTGCAAAGCGTTAAAACCACCTATAGCAGATTGGTTAATGCTTGCTTCAGAACCACCCGCAACAATAGCGTCTGCTTTGCCTAAACGGATGTAGTTAAACGCATCAATTATTGCGTTTGAAGAGGAAGCACATGCTGAGATAGTGCTAAAGTTAGGCCCTCTAAAACCATGCTTAATCGAGATATTACCCGAAGCAATATCTGCAATCATTTTAGGGATAAAGAAAGGGTTAAAACGAGGTTGGTAATCGTTTTTAACAAAGCCTTCCACTTCTTCTTGGAAAGTTTGAATTCCGCCAATACCAGAGCCCCAAATAACACCCACTCTGTCGTGGTTGATGTTCTTGTCTGTAATGCCAGCATCTAAAACTGCCTCATCTGAAGCAATGATAGCATACTTAGAAAACAGATCAAGTTTACGCCCTTCTTTACGATCGAAAAATGCAGCGAGGTCTAAACCTTTCACCTCGCATGCAAATTTTGTCTTGAAATGAGTAGTATCAAAACGAGTTATTGGGGCTCCACCACTCTTCCCGGCCACTAGATTATTCCAGTACTCTTCGGCTGTGTTTCCAATTGGTGTAACTGCACCTAAACCTGTAACTACTACTCTTTTCAATTCCATAATTCTATCCCGTAATTAACAATAAATTACTTGTCGATGTTTTCTTCGATATATTTAACCGCTTCACCTACAGTAGCGATATTCTCAGCTTGATCATCTGGAATTGCAATATTGAATTCTTTTTCGAATTCCATAATCAATTCAACGGTGTCTAATGAGTCAGCACCTAAATCATTTGTGAATGAAGATTCAACTGCTACTTCACTTTCTTCTACTCCTAATTTGTCTACGATGATTGCAATCACCTTTGATTTGATATCAGACATTGTTCTACTTTTTTATTGTTTTTAAAGCGCTGCAAAGAAAAATAAAGTTGAATTAAAATCAAACTTTTCTAAAACTCCCACAAAATAAGCGATTCAGCGCTCTATAACCCTTTATTTTGTAGGCATGCAGAATAAATTTGAGAACCGCCAAAGTTAATAATAAGAAGTTATTTCTTTGATTGTTTTTCTTCGAATGGCTGGAACTTGGGCTCCTTCTTTGGGTTTTCCAACTGGAATTAACAGAAAAGGCTGTTCGTTTTTTGGACGGTCGAGTATCCTTTTCAAAAACATCATTGGGCTCGGTGTATGGGTTACTGCAACCAAACCTGCATTGTGAATAGCCGCTAATAACATTCCGCAAGCAATGCCAACCGATTCGTTAACATAATAGTGAGTGAGGCGCTCGCCATCTTCGTTTAGTCCATACGCCTTTTTCATTACTACTATTAAATAAGGCGCTTCTTCTAAAAACGGTTTGTTTTCATCAGTACCGATGGGCTCTAAGTCGTTTAGCCACTCTGCACTCATTCTTCTCTGGTAGTTTTCTTTTTCTTCTTGCTCTGCAGCTTCTCGAATGGCCTTTTTAGTTTCTGGGTTTTCAATAACACAAAAATGCCAAGGCTGCTTGTTGGCTCCTGAAGGAGCCGTATTTGCCGCTTCGATAATGCGAAAAATGATCTCTAAAGGAAATTTCTCTGGAGAAAACTCTCTAACTGTTCTTCTTTTATCGAGCCAGTGATAAAAAGAGTTACTGCGTTTTACCATCTCTTCTGTGTTGTATGAAGTATGCTCGTAAAGAATTTGTTTTTTTTCACTCATGAGAATTTAATTTCAATCAAGTTTTATAGGTTCGCTTATACTAATTTTGCACCGTGAAACACATAGTAATCTTTGCATCAGGAGGCGGTTCAAACGCTGAAGTTATTATTAACCACTTTAAAAATTCAACCGAAGTTAAGGTGGTAGCTGTGGTCTGCAACAATAAAAATGCAGGCGTAATAGAAAAAGCTCATGGTAATGATGTACCGGTAATCACTATTAATAAGAACGATCTGACTGGCTCAAATTTAGCATTAAAACTGAAAGCATTACGAACAGACTTAATAGTTCTCGCTGGCTTTCTTTGGTTAATTCCTGCCCATCTAATTCAAGAGTTTCCCATCATTAATATTCATCCTTCTTTGCTCCCTAAGCACGGTGGTAAAGGAATGTATGGACTTAATGTGCACAAAGCCGTTCTTGCAGCCAACGATACAGAATCTGGAATGACGGTTCATAAAGTATCTGAAGAATACGATCGTGGCGAAATTATTTTGCAAGCGACTTGCGATGTGCTCCCAACCGACACACCCGAAACCCTTGCCCAACGAGTGCTCACCTTAGAGCATGAGAATTATGTAAAAGCCATAGAAAAGGTTTTATTTTAGAAAGCGTTTGCTCGTTTTTTCATCTTTTACATTCGATCTATGAACTTTGATTTAAAAGAAATTATATCAGCTTCTATGGTACTCTTTGCCGTAGTAGACTCGATTGGAAACATTCCACTTATAATAGACCTGCGCCAAAAAGTAGGTCACATACAAAGTGAGAAAGCCAGTATTGTTGCTGGCATAATCATGATTGCTTTTGTTTTCTTGGGCGAATCTATTCTCAATTTAATTGGTGTAGACGTTAACTCCTTTGCCGTAGCGGGTAGTTTTATCCTCTTTTTCTTGGCCTTAGAAATGGTGCTAGGCGTAGAGTTTTTCAAAGGCGATGTACCTGAAACAGCAGCCATTTTCCCTCTCGCCTTTCCCCTAATTGCAGGAGCCGGAACCTTAACCACTATTGTATCGCTTAAAGCAGAATATGCCAACGTTAACATTGTGGTTGGTATCGTTCTCAACATTATTGTTGTTTACATAGTTCTTAAACTTTCAGCTAAGATTGAACGTATTTTAGGTAAATCAGGAATCGCGATAGTTCGTAAGGTATTCGGTGTTGTTTTATTGGCCATTGCCGTAAAACTATTTACCGGAAACATTGGGAGGTTATTTTAATGGGAATAAAATCTTTGCTCAGCAAGCCCTATGCTTCTTTTTTAAAATCGAAGGTGAACAAATGGAGCGCACAAGCTACCGAACACCAAAATAATTGGATGCTTAAGCTGGTAGACTCAGCTAAAGACACTCGATTTGGGAAGGACCACAATTTCGGTTCTATTCGAAATTACAGCGATTTTAAGAAAGCCGTTCCGCTAAGAGATTACGAGCAGCTAAAACCTTATATCGATGAAGTAGTAGCCGGAAAAGAAGATGTTCTTTGGCCTGGAAAACCCATCTACCTCTGCAAAACATCAGGTACTACATCGGGGGCGAAATACATTCCTATCAGTAAAGAATCAATCGGCTACCATATCGATGCTGCTAAATATGCGTTGCTTTCTTTTATTGATGAAACGGGTAAATCTAGCTTTGTAGATGGAAAAATGATCTTTTTACAAGGTAGTCCAGTTTTAGATGAAACAGGAGCGGTTCCTACCGGTAGACTATCTGGTATTGTAGCTCACTACGTACCTAATTACCTGCAGCGCAACCGAATGCCTAGCTGGGAAACCAACTGCCTAGACGATTGGGAAACGAAACTCGACAAAATTATTGACGAAACGTTGCAGCAAGATATGCGCCTGATTAGCGGCATACCTTCTTGGGTGCAAATGTATTTTGAGCGCATTTTAGAACGAACAGGAAAAAACACTATTCTAGAGGTTTTTCCCAATTTTTCGCTCTTTGTTTATGGCGGTGTAAACTTTGAACCGTATCGACCCATTTTCGACAAATTAATTGGGAAAAGAATTGCTTCTGTAGAAACGTACCCTGCATCTGAAGGTTTTATAGCTTACCAAGATGTGCAGAACAACCAAGGCGGTTTGTTGCTTAATGTAAATGCGGGCATTTTCTTTGAATTTGTGCCTGCCGAAGAGTATTTTAATCATGCACCCACTCGTCTTTCGCTAGAAGAAGTAGAGCTTGATAAAAACTATGCGCTGATTATGTCTACCAACGCTGGTTTGTGGGGGTACAGCATTGGAGATACCGTAAAATTTGTTTCTAAAAACCCTTACAGAATAGTTGTTTCAGGGCGTATCAAACATTTTACTTCCGCCTTTGGCGAACATGTAATTGGTGAAGAAGTAGAAAAAACAATTCAGCAAGTGCTCGAATTATTCGATGCCGATGTAAGAGAGTTTCACTTAGCTCCGCAAGTAAACCCAAGTTCTGGTTTGCCCTATCACGAATGGTTTATTGAGTTTGGTAAAAAACCGCATAACCTAGATGCTTTTTGCATGCGGATGGATCGTATAATGCAAGAACTCAACCCGTATTACAAAGATTTAATTGAAGGCAATATTCTTCGTCCGTTAGTGCTTACCTCGGTAGAAAAAGACGGCTTTAAAAACATGATGAAAAGCCGTGGAAAATTAGGTGGTCAAAATAAAATTCCTCGTTTATCGAACGATCGCAAAATTGCCGATGAGCTTTCTAAATGGAAGACTACAGCCTGACTCGCACCTAAATCTTTAACATTTCTTACCAACTTAACCAACTGTAAATACATGCAATGGCACGAACCAATTCAATAATTATGGCGTTATTCGTGCTATCATTGCTATTTTTGCACGCCTAGTCAAAATTACATGGAAGTATTCATTATAAAAGCTTTACAGCTTATTCTCAGTTTATCGATTTTAGTGGTTCTACACGAGTTAGGACATTTCATTCCCGCTAAGCTTTTTAAAACCAAAGTAGAGAAGTTTTACCTCTTTTTTAACCCTGGTTTTTCGCTGTTTAAGTATAAGTATGGCGAAACCGAATACGGTATTGGCTGGCTTCCGCTAGGTGGTTATGTGAAAATTGCGGGTATGATTGACGAGTCGATGGACAAAGAGCAATTAAAGAAGGAACCCGAACCGTGGGAATTTAGAGCTAAACCCGCTTGGCAACGCCTAATTATTATGATTGGTGGTGTTACCGTAAATGTAATTTTAGGAATCATTATCTACGCTATGATTCTCTTTACATGGGGAGAATCGTTTATTGCTGCCAAAGATGTTACTAACGGAGTTCATGTTTCTGAAGTGGCCAAACAAATTGGCTTTCAAGATGGCGACAGAATACTTTCTGTTGATGGCGAAAAAATTGCTGATGATGCTACCTACAGCGAGCTTTCTGTAGAGTTTTTAATTGGTGGTGAAGAGCACAAAGTTTTGGTCGAAAACAACGGGAATTCTCGTGAAATCATGGTTCCTGCCGATTTTGGTCAACAAATGCTCGCCAACGGAGAAAAGAGCGTTTTTGTAGAACGCGTTCCTTTTGTTATTGACACTATTTTACCGAACGAACCCGCTGCTGCTTCTACCTTTCAGCTGGGCGATCAAATTGTTGGCATCAACAATGAGTCTACGCCTTACTTTCTCGATTTTGTAAAAACGGTGAAAGACCTCGCCAACCAAGAAGCAGATGTTCAGGTAATGCGCAATGGTAAAGAAATGAGCATACCAGTAACGGTAAACGAAGAAGGCAAAATTGGCGTAGGCAATCAAGGCCTAGCCAACTATTTTGAGGTAACCCGTGTAGAATACGGTTTTGCTGAATCTTTCCCAGCTGGTGTAGACAAAGCAATGGCTACCATTAAAGGTTACATTGACCAGTTTTCTTTGGTTTTCACTAAAGAAGGAATCACCGAAGTGGGTGGTTTCGGAACCATCGGAAATCTATTCCCTGCTCAATGGAACTGGAATGCCTTCTGGAATTTAACGGCCTTTTTATCAATGGTGCTCGCTTTCATGAATATTCTGCCCATTCCGGCACTCGATGGTGGCCACGTAATGTTTTTACTTTACGAAATGGTTTCTGGAAGAAAGCCGAACGAAAAAGTGTTAGAATACGCCCAAATTGCCGGGATGGTAATTTTGTTAGCACTGCTTTTATTTGCTAACGGAAACGATGTTTTTAAACTCTTTAACTAACTTTTCATGAAATACATTTTCCTATTCTTTCTTGTAGTAGGAACCCAATTCTCATGGGCACAAAACGAAACCTATAAAATAGATGATGGTACCTCGCAACCTGCATCTAAAGCCGATTATCTAGTGGGCGATATTGTTTTTGTGCCATTTAAAGAACAGTTGTATAAATCGCATTTCGACAAAGAATTGATGGAGCACAACCACCTTTCTTACGAAGAATTGAGAGATTCTTTTCAAATAGCCTTAGGGGTAGCCATAGCCGAAGCTTGCGATTCTAATTACACGCTGGTGGCTTTAGGCAATCATCATTCTCGATTAAAACAAGATCGCGAAATTTTACACGAAGCACTCAACTACGATTATAAAGCGGTTCCTACCGTTATTAATGAAGAAGATGCTGCGGACGAAAAATTCAAAAAAGCATTTAAAAAGCTAAAAAAGCCCACTCAATCGAAGAAAAAAGAAGGTACTTATATTGAGAACGGCCAATTGGTTACGCACCGATCGAAAGAAGAGAAATACATGAGTGTTTTTCTTGACGATCAAGACATTATCACTGTTTTTAGTGCTTCTTATAACAATGGGTATTTTTTATCGGTGAATCAATTCGAATTTGTAGTGCCCGTAACGGTAGATCCTATTCAGTTGCAATCTGGTATTTACAATCGGCACCTTATTGTACATTATTCTTTTTTAAACCGTAAAGGCAACGAAATGGTGGGCGGCAAATGCGTGGTAGAAGTGCCTTCTACTGTGCGAGATTTAGACCAAATCACCGGCATTTATTTTACTGAATTGGCGCAGCAAATTGCCAAATCGTTACCATCTCCCAAGAACGCTCCGCAAATAGAACGCTAAACCGCTTTTTTCGCTTATTTTAGGAGCAAACAAGCCTTTTTAATGGAATATTTAACTTCTTACTCTTTTGTAATTGTTGCCTCGGTAATTGTGATTTTGTCTTATGTGTTCAACATCATAGCCAAGAAAACGAATATTCCGTCTGTTTTACTGCTTATTATCACCGGTTTCTTGCTTCAGCAAGGGCTAAAAGTGGTAGGAGCCGGAGACATCGATCTTTTTCCTGTACTCGAAATTTTAGGGATTGTTGGTTTAATCATGATTGTGCTCGAAGCCGCACTAGACCTAGAATTAAAAAAAGAAAAAGCACCTATTATTTTGCGGTCTTTGCTCATTGCTTTTGTTGGGCTCATTTTGTCTGCAGGCATTATCGGGTTTATTATTCAGTACTTTTTAGATGTAGAAGTTGGCATTGCCCTTTTGTATGCGCTTCCGCTTTCGATATTGAGCAGTGCCATTGTAATACCGAGTATTGAAGGCCTTTCTGAATACAAGAAAGAATTCATGATCTACGAGAGTACTTTCTCTGATATTCTCGGTATCATGTTTTTCTATTTCTTGGTAAGCGGCTTAGAAGCTGAACATACCTCAGATTTAATTTGGTCGATCAGTTGGAACATTATTGCTACCATTGCCATATCTCTGGTTGTTAGCTATTTACTGGTATACATTTTCCAAAACATTCGCACCAAAATCAAGCTCTTTTTGCTAATTGCTGTGCTTATATTGCTCTATGCTATTGGCAAGCAATTGCACCTTTCTTCGTTGCTAATTATTTTGGTTTTCGGCCTCATTCTCAACAACCAACAAGTGTTTTTTAGAGGTATCTTAGATCGTTGGTTAAAGCCTGTAGCCGTTAAAAGAATTCTCATCGATTTTAGACTCGTTACCATTGAATCTGCCTTTATTGTAAGAACTTTTTTCTTTGTGATATTTGGAGCCACCATCACCATAGAATCTCTCTTTAATATCGAAGTGTTTATTATCAGCACCTTAATACTGGTGGGCATTTACATTAGTCGTTTTGGACTGTTTAAAGTGGTAGAGAAAAAAGATTTAGATCCGCAGATTTACATTGCTCCAAGGGGGTTAATCACCATTTTGCTGTTTTTCAATATCCCACCTAACTTGCAAATACCTGAGTTTGATTCAGGAATTTTACTCTACGTAATTCTGTCTTCGAGTGTAATTATGACGTGGTCGTTAATCAAAAACAGCAAAAAAGATCTTTTTGACGATTTGTTGTTCGAAAACGACATTGCCGCACCTAACGAGGGAGGTGAATCTTCTTCAGATTCAGAAGATACCGAGCCAGAAGCTACGCGCCCTTCTTAATCATTTTGGGTAATATGTATCTTTTTTGTGTTCTTCGATAGAATTTAGCTCTAAAAAAGAAATATCGGTGATGGCAGTTACGGTGTGTAAAATATTCGCGCCAATTTTTAATTGAGTAGGAGCCTCTATCACCTCTTCAAGCTCTTCATCGGTGGTTAAATCTTTGGCATAAACGGATGCGGTTCCTGCCGTTAAAATTAAAATCTCAGGATTTTTACCGGCAGAATCTCCTTTGTGATAATGGTTGCCGCTTACCGAGCCCTTTTTTCGTTGCGCAAAAACAAATGCACTGGCGCTGCGTGTTTCTAGTGAAAAAGTAGCTCCATTTTCGTTTTCACCCAGTAAATTTAATCGCTCAATACTTAGATTCATTATGTAATCGTTTATGCAAAATTAAATAACCTAAAAGGCGTAATCAATTAAGTACCTATTAATACCATTAAATTTTACTTTTGGCTACCTAAACACGAAAAGCAATCGAACCAATGAAAATAATTGTACCTATGGCAGGTATGGGGAAAAGAATGAGACCTCATACATTAGTTACTCCTAAACCGCTTCTTCCTATTGCTGGCAAACCCATTGTTCAGCGTTTAGTAGAAGATATTGCTAAAGTTTGTGATCAGTCGATCGATGAAATAGCATTTATTATTGGACCTTCTTTTGGGCCTGCAGTTGAAGAGAACTTAAAAAACATTGCTGAAAGCTTAGGAGCCGTAGGAACCATTGTTTACCAGCATGATCCTTTAGGAACAGCGCATGCCATTTTATGTGCCGAGCAAGCGCTAGACGGAAACGTGATTGTAGCTTTTGCCGATACGTTGTTTAAAGCAGATTTCACTTTAGATGTTGAAAAAGACGGCATCTTATGGGTGAAACAAATCGAAGACCCTTCTGCATTTGGTGTGGTTAAAGTAAACGATAACAACGAGATTATCGACTTTGTAGAGAAGCCAGAAACGTTTGTTTCTGATTTAGCCATGATCGGGATTTACTACTTTAAAGATGGCGCAAAATTAAAAGAAGAACTTCAGTATTTAATTGATAACAACGTAATTAAAGGCGGTGAATACCAACTTCCTGATGCGTTGAAAAACATGACTGAACAAGGTCTTAAATTCTCTCCAGGAAAAGTAGACGCTTGGTTAGATTGTGGCAAGAAAAATGCTACTGTAGACACCAACCACCAAGTTTTAGAGTTTAATAAAGACCAAGATTTAGTTCATGCATCAGCTACTATTGTAAACTCGGTAATTATACCTCCGTGTTACATTGGCAAAAACGCAGAAGCTATTAATAGTGTAGTAGGACCCCACGTTTCTATTCACGAAAGCACAATTGTAGAAGATAGCATCATCAGCAATTCTATTATTTACGCTAACTCTACATTAAAGAATGTTAACTTCGACAACTCTATGGTGGGCAATCATGTTCAGCTAGATCACGGTAAAAAAGATGTAAGTATTGGTGATTACACTACAGAACATTAAGCAATTATTTTTTTTAGCAGTTTTTTCAACTTCTGTTTTCTTGGCGAGCTGTGCTGGCCCCAGAAAATCAGTTTCTAACACAGACAAAAGCCAAAAAGAGGTAAAGTCTGAGAAAGAAGAGATTAAACTCAAGAATACTTTTATGAACGCCAACCGTTTCAAAATCAAAGAAGATTTTGGAACGGCCTTGGTGTATTTTGAGCGCTGCTTAAAGATTGACCCTAATCACAGCGCTTCACTCTTCGAAATAGCGCAATTGAAAGAAATGCAAAGGCTCTCTGCTGAAGCACTTTCTTATGCAAAACGCGCTGTTGAATCTTCTCCTGATAATCGTTGGTACTTGGCCTATTATGCTTACTTGTTAGATAGAGAAAACAAGAACAAAGAAGCCATCGAAATCTACGAGCAACTCGTTGAAAACCATCCCTTTCAATTAGAGTATTATTACGAATTGGCCAACAACTATTTACTCACCGATGAGTACACAAAAGCCATTGAAACCTACAATCAAATTGAAGAAAAAATTGGGATTACCGAGCAAATAAGTGAGCAAAAACACAAGCTCTACCTCAGCTTAGGCAAAGAAGACAAAGCCATTCAAGAAATTGAAAATCTGATTGCTTACTATCCTAATAATGCCAATTATTACGGGCAATTAGCTAATCTCTACAAACAACTGGGCCAAAAAGAAAAAGCCATTGAAACTTATGAAAAACTTCAAGCTTTCGACCCAGAAAACCCTTTGGTAAAACTCTCTTTGTACGAGTACTATTTAGACGGAGGTGAAAACGATAAAGCCTACGCTGCTTTACGAGAAGCGTTTGGTCACGAAGATCTAAGCATCGATACCAAAATAGAAGTTTTGCTTTCTTATTATCAATCTTCAGCAAAAGATGAAAAACTGAAGAAATTGATTTACGATCTCTGCGATTCTGTTGTAGTAACCCACCCAGCCGATCCAAAAGGGTATGCGGTTTCGGGCGATTTCTTTAATCGCGACAATCAGTTGCCAGAAGCTCGTGAAATGTTTCGCAAATCGGTAGAATTAGACCCTTCTCGATTTATGGTTTGGAACGAATTGCTGTTTATCAACGCTCAATTGTCAGACTTTAAAGCCCTGGTTGAAGAAAGCGAAAGGGCAATGGAACTTTTTCCTTCGCAGCCATCGGTTTACCTCTATCAAGGCATTGGCCATTTACAACTCAAAAACTACACAGATGCGGTGTTGGCTTTCGAGCAAGGCAAGGGATTAGTAGTGCAAAACGATCCTTTAAAAGTTCAATTTTTGGCCAACTTAGGAGACACCTACTATCAACTCGACAAACACCAACAAGCGTACCTTAATTACGATCAAGCCTTAGAGTTAAACCCTAACAACACGTATGTGCTCAATAACTACGCGTATTTCTTAAGTCTAAATAACGAGAACTTAGTGAAAGCCCGTCAGATGGCAGAAAAATGCGTTAAACAAAACCCTAATTCAGCTTCTTACCTCGATACATATGCATGGGTTTTATACCAATTAAAAAGCTACGATTTAGCATTGGAAACGATCAAAAAGGCATATGATAACGGTGGGAACACGAGTGCCGAAGTAGTTGAGCATTTTGGAGATATTTTGTACCAATCTGGTCAAAAAGAGCAAGCCATTGAAAAATGGAAAGAAGCTCAAAAAATTGAATCAAATCCTAGCTTAGAGCAAAAAATTAATAGCCAAAAGCTATAATTAAAGCGCCTTCTCGCCATGAAGCATCTTTTACCCTTCATATACCTTTCGTTGTCGCTCGCTGTTTTGGTAGGCTGTAAATCTACTCAGCAGCTCACCACGCAAAAGCCCGATAATCGAAAAACAGCCGAATTAATCAAAGAAATTGATAGCAATAAATTCGAGCCGGCATTTCTATCTGCCAAGGCTTCTGTAAAGTTTAAAAAAGGCGAGGGATCAAACTCGTTTAAGGCGAACATCCGCATGAAAACGGATAGCATTATTTGGGTATCGATTAGTGCGGTAGGTTACGAAGCTGCTCGTTTCATGATTACACCAGACAGTGTGTTTCTAATGAACCGAACCGATAGAAATTATTACAAAGGCAACGTAGATTTTATTAGCCAAAAGCTAGATATAGCGCTTAGTTTTAATATGCTACAAAACCTTCTTTTGGGCAACCCCGTTGGTTTAGACTCGCTCGACAATATAAAGCGTTCTAACACCAAAGAGCACTTTTTACTCAGCAGCCTCAACAAAAGAAAAGTAAAGCAATTAGAAGAAAAACCCGAGAAGTTTGATCAAAATGAAGTGTTTTACAACACCTGGATCGATCCGAAATTCTTTCGCGTGGCCAAAACTTCTATTTTTGACTTACGAACAGACCAATCGGCAACTTTCGAATACACCGATTTTAAACCGATTGAAAACAATAACATTGCACATCAGCTAAGCGTTTTTATTCAAGCAGCCCAATCAGCTGAACTAAAACTCGACTTCAGCAGAATAAATGTGGAAGAATCTTTATCTTTTTCTTTTAGAATTCCTTCAAAATATGAGCAAATTAAAAATTAGTTTTTTTCATCAACGAGGATTTGTGTTCCTACTGTTATTAGTAGTAGCCCTGCCTTTGATGGGGCAAAACAAAAAAGAGCTCGAGAAGAAAAAAGAAAACCTCAAAAAAGATATTGAATACAAAAATCAGCTCTTAAAAGAAACCACCAAAAGCAAAGAAACCTCTTTGAATCAACTGGTTATTATCAATAAAAAAATCAAAGAGCGAGAAGAACTGATTTCAACCATAAAAAACGAAATTTCGCTTTTCACCAAAGAAATTAACGAAAACAAACAAAGCATTTCTGGGCTTGAAAAAGAGATTGAAACCCTCAAAGAAGAATATGCTGAAATGATTCGGTTTGCCCATAAATCTCGCAACGATTTAGATAAGTTGCTCTTCATTTTTGCGGCTGATGATTTTAACCAAGCGTACAAGCGCATTCGCTATTTGCAACAGTATTCTGATTACAGAACCAAGCAAGTTGAAACCATTAAAGCCAAAGAAGATGCGCTGAGAGAGCGCAACGAAGTGCTTTCTAGACAAAAAGCCGAAAAACAAACGCTACTAAGCTCTGAAGATCAAGAACGTGCTTTTTTAGCAGACGAAAAGTTAGAGCAAAATAAGGTTTACAGCGATCTTCAACAGAAGGAACGCGAATTACGCGATGAAATAAAAAAGAAAGAAAAAGAGCGATTAGCCCTGCAAAAAGCCATTGAGAAAATTATTGAAGAAGCCATGAGGGCTTCTGCTAACACCAGCAAAGCTACCAAGTTTGTTCTTACGCCAGAAGCCAAAGAATTAGCCAACAGCTTTTCTACCAACAAAGGGAAATTACCTTGGCCAGTTGAACAAGGCGTAATTATAGAATCGTTCGGAATCAATTATCATCCGGTTTTAAAAGAAGTAAAAACAAGAAACGATGGTATTACTATTGAAACAAAAGCGGGTGCAACCGTTAGAGCCGTTTTTGAAGGAGAAGTATCGAAAATCATCAGAATTCCGAATTATGGTAAGGTAGTTATGCTACGCCACGGAGACTTTATTACCGCCTACGGTAACTTAAAAGATGTTTCTGTACGTGTAGGCGATAAAGTACAAACCAAACAAGCCATCGGTACGGTACTTGTTCAAGATGGAAAATCGCAATTTGAGTTTCAACTTCGACAGAGCCTCGAATTATTGAACCCAGAATATTGGTTATACAAGGCTAAATAAACTCACCAAAACAGGTTATTTCTACACCGCTCGTTTTCGTACTTTTGCACCAATTATTTAGATCTAGAATATGGACACTATTTTTTTAATCGGCTTCGGAGGAGGCTACGAATGGATTATTATCATTCTTGTAGTGCTACTGCTTTTCGGGGGTAGAAAAATTCCTCAATTAATGAAAGGCCTTGGAGAAGGTATCAAAGAATTTAAAAATGCCTCTAACGAAAAAGGCGATAGCAACAAGGTAGAAGGCGAAAAAGAAGAAAGAAAATAACTGACGTTCAGATAGATGAAAGATTACCGATCGCTAGAAGCTGTTCAAGAAGATTTAAGCAAAGGAAACATCACGTGTGTTGAACTTACCAAAAGCTATCTTCAAACTATAGAAGAAAAAAAACACCTAAATGCCTTTTTAGAAGTATTCGAAGCTTCGGCTACAGAAAAAGCGAAAGAAGTTGATGCTAAAATCGCATCGGGCAATGCAGGTCGTTTAGCCGGGATGGTAATCGGTATTAAAGATAATATCTGCTACAAAAATCATCATGTATCTGCGTCTAGTAAAATTTTAAAAGGGTTTAAATCTCTTTACAACTCTACCGTTGTAGAACGCTTGTTAGCAGAAGACGCCATAATAATTGGTCGTTTAAACTGTGATGAGTTTGCTATGGGTAGTTCGAACGAAAAATCGGCCTTTGGTGCTGTTTTAAATCCCATAGACGAATCGAGAGTTCCTGGCGGAAGTTCTGGAGGTAGTGCTGTTGCCGTTGCCGCCAACATGTGTTTAGCCACATTAGGTTCAGATACTGGAGGTTCTATTCGCCAGCCAGCTGCTTTTTGCGGTGTGGTAGGTCTTAAGCCTACTTATGGTCGTGTTTCGCGTTGGGGACTCATTGCTTATGGTTCGTCTTTAGATCAAATTGGCCCTTTTTCACATTCTGTAAAAGATTCAGCGCTACTTTTAGAAATAATTGCTGGTAAAGATCAGCACGACTCTACAGCTAGTCATCAACCTGTAGAAGAGTATACTTCTCTAGAAGTTTCTGGCAAGAAAAAAATTGCGGTTCTTACCGAAACCATTCACAGCGAGCACATCGACTCTGAGGTAAAACAATCGGTGCTCGATAAAATAGAAGCTCTCAAGAAAGAAGGTCATCAAGTAGAAGAAATCAGTTTTCCTCTTTTAGAGAAATTGGTTCCTACCTATTACGTGATAAGCAACGCAGAAGCTTCTTCGAACTTATCTCGCTTTGATGGCATACACTATGGTTACCGCAGCGAGCAAGCACAAGACATTGAGTCTACTTATGTAAACTCGCGCTCAGAAGGGTTTGGAGCCGAAGTAAAACGCAGAATCATGATGGGAACTTTTGTTCTTAGCGCTGGGTATTACGATGCTTACTACTCTAAAGCTCAAAAAGTAAGAAGGTTAATTAAAGATGCCACCGAAGAAATTCTGAGCAAATTTGACTTTATTATTACCCCAACTACACCACATACCGCTTTCAAATTTGGCGAAAACAACCACGATCCTGTAAAAATGTACTTAGAAGATATTTTTACCGTTCAGGCGAATTTGGCAGGAACCCCGGCTATTTCTATTCCGGTAGGAACGCATTCTAACCAACTACCAATAGGATTGCAAATCATGTCGGGCCCTTTCACTGAGAAAGAATTATTGGCCTTCGCACATCATACTCATCAACTTTAAACGTTAGTAGTTAACGTTTTCTTCTTTATTACTTTTCCAGAGCTGGCTATTTTGGTAATTTTTCACCGCTTAACTTAGCAGCTCTGGTTAATTATTTAGTACCATGATAAAACACATTTACACACTGTTTTTTCTACTTGTATCGTTGGTTAATTTAGCCAACCCTATCGATACCAATCAACTAAAATTAGATAGTCTTCAAATTAAACAAGACGATCCGGTTTTAAAAATGCTCGATGAAATGGTTCGTACGCCTTATTTCAAGGCCAATGTCTGCATCATCGATACCAACGAATTAAATGTATTCAACTTTCCGAAAGATACGGTTCCTACCTATGAAGATGCGCATTACCAAAAGCATCTAGCGCGCTTAGATTCTTTAACACCCTTCAATTTGGTGTATAATCAACGCGTTCAGGCTTTTATCAACCTTTACACGGTAAAAAGAAGAGAGCAAACTTCAAGAATGTTAGGTCTTCAGCATTACTATTTCCCTTTGTTCGAAGAGATTTTAGATCAATACGATATTCCTATTGAAATGAAATACCTGGCTATTGTAGAGTCGGCCTTAAACCCTAAAGCTCGTTCTCGTGTAGGAGCCACTGGTCTTTGGCAATTTATGTATAGCACAGGAAAACTGTATGGGTTGCACCAAAACTCGTACATGGATGAACGGATGGATCCGATAAAATCTACCCATGCGGCTTGCCAATTTATGACCAAGTTATACGACATCTACGGTAAGTGGGATCTTGTATTAGCGGCTTACAATTGTGGTCCCGGAAACGTAAACAAAGCCATGAGACGCTCGGGAAGTAGAGATGGTAATTATTGGGATTTATATCCTTACTTACCAAGGGAAACACGTGGTTACGTGCCTGCTTTTATTGCGGTAAATTACGTTATGCAAAATGCAGCGGCTCACAATTTATACCCTGTAGCGCCTGAAGCAAATTTTTGGGAGGTGGATACTGTTGTAGTAACCCAGCCTATCAATTTATCTGAAGTGGCACAAATTATTAACGAACCAACCGATTATATTGAGTTCTTAAACCCATCGTACAAAATGGGTTACATACCAGCGTACAATAACAAATCGAACTACTTGGTGCTACCCACAAGCAAATTGGGTTTATTTATTCAAAACGAAGATTTAGCGTATCAAAAAAGTATCAAAGAAAAAGAGAACGATGGAACCGCTACTGTTCAACGCTTTGAGGAAGATAGAGTGGTCTATCGAGTTAAGTCTGGAGACTATTTAGGAAAAATTGCTCAACAGTATAACGTTTCGGTATCAAATTTGAGGCACTGGAATGGGCTCAGAAGTAATAATATTAGAGCGGGTCAGCGTTTAGTGATTTATCCGAAGGGAAACTACAAAGCTTCTGCCAATAGTGCTTCTACAAAAAGTGCTGCAGCGAAGCCAAAACCTCAAGTTTTAAAAGAGGGCGATTACATTTATTACACCATTCAGAGTGGAGACACTCTTTGGGATATCGCCAAAGCAAGAGGAGTTTCTGTAGATAAACTTAAACAGTATAACCAGCACCTCAACTTTAATAAACTGAAGCCCGGAATGAAAGTGATAGTGGGTTCTAACGGTTAAAAAATTAAACTATGCGACTATTCGCAATTCTATTTTCAATTCTTGTTTTAAGCGCATGCTCGGGTTCTAACCAGCAAAAATCTTTGCCAGGTTACTCAGGAAGTTTCGGTGAAGTGGTAATCGTTGTTTCTAATCCTAAGTGGAATGGTAAAGTAGGCGAAGCCTTAAGAAATGTTTACCAAGCTCCGGTGTATGGTCTGCCTCAAGACGAGCCTTTTTTCGATATTATCAACGTTCAGAAAGCAAATTTTACCAGTGTTTTCGAAACTTTTCGAAACATTGTTATTGTAAACGTTGATGCTAAACTAAAGCAGGAACCCAGTTATCAACTTAAAAAGAATGAATGGGCGCGCGGACAAGTAGTGGTTCAACTTAACGCATCTTCAAACCAAGAACTTATCGAGCTGCTCGAAAAAAATGGCTCTCAACTTCAAGATATTTTCAACAACAAAGAGCTTGACCGCTTAATCAAGCGCAACAAAAAGTTTGGAAAACAAGGTGCTGTTGAGCGTTTAAGAGATTCACTTGGCATAACCATGGTGATGCAAAAAGATGCCGAATTAGTAGAAATTGATAGTAATCATGCTTGGATTCGCATTGAAAGAGAACGACCAAAAGGTGGTTTTATGCATCAGATTTCTCAAGGTATTCTTATCAATACGTATGAGTATACCGATAAAATGCAGTTTTCAGACAGCCTAGTGTATTTACAGCGAGATCATCTGCTAAAAGCACACGTAAAAGGGAGTGTTCCTGATGCTTATATGACTTCTGATTATAAGTATGTACCACCTGTTTCTCGTGAAATTGATTACAGAAATCAATATGCAAAAGAAGTGAGAGGATTATGGAAAATGACCGTAGAATACATGGGCGGGCCTATGTATACTTTGGTGACTCTTGACGAAACCAACAACCGCATTATTATGGCTAGTGGTTATGTTTTCTCACCTGAATTTGATAAGCGTGAATTCATTCGTGAAGTTGAAGCCATGATTAAATCAATACAAGTAGAAACCGCTAAGAAATAACGGTTCTTTTTAAGGAGAGAACTGCTTTTTTTCAACTTGGTTAACTAGCAGAAACGGTTCGAAGCCGAAAGTATTCTACAACTTCCCTTGTCTCGTGCAGGGAGCAATTAAGAACTGATTTTTACCCACAAAAAAACCATTGTATGAAACTAAGTGCTTCATACAATGGTTCGCTAAATTCGATTTTCTACATCCGTACTTTCAGATGAGAGAGTACAGCCTCTTCTTACTTTTTCAAGTAAGCACCAAACATCCAGTTGGTTTTTTCGATTTCAGAAATCATGGGTGCAATTAAATCTTGGGTTCCTTCATCATCGTTTTCGCCCGCCACACCAATCGTATGTCTCATTTTATTTAGGAGCGCCAAGTGCATAGCAAATACGCTTTCCATAATGGGCTCTGCATCTGAATAATCACGCTTTACTTCTAAAGAGGTGGTAGACAAGTAATCTTCGAATGTATGCAGAGGTGTACCGCCCAATGTTAAAATTCGCTCAGCAACTTCGTCTATTTTTAACGCGGCCGCATCGTACAATTCTTCAAATTTGGTGTGCAATTCAAAAAACTGAGGGCCCTTAATATTCCAATGAAAGCCTCTCATGTTTTGATAATACACTTGAAGGTCTGCTAAAAGGCCATTTAATTCGTTAATCGTTTTTGGAGTATGTTCTCCTCTAAAGTCTATGTTGTTTGCTTGTTCCATACTGTTTAAATTTTGATAGAACAAAAATAAGAAGCTTCGAACTATTATTCAAATTGAATACTTTTATTTTACGATAACTATTTGTTATTATTGCTGTATGACGTTAATACAGTTAGAATACATTGTGGCCATCGCTGATTATGGCTCGTTTGTAGAAGCGGCTAATAAGTGTTTTGTTACTCAACCCGCTCTTACTACTCAGGTGAAGAACTTAGAATCTGAGCTGGATGTGGTCATCTTCGATCGAACTCGAAAACCGATTATCCCTACAGAAATTGGCTCTCAAATTATTGAACAAGCTCGAGAGGTAATTCAACAATCTAGAAAAATACCAGACATTGTTAACGAATTCAATACTGAGGTAAAAGGGAATTTAACCTTGGGGATTATACCTACCGTTTCGCCCTATCTAATACCGTTGTTTATCAACCATTTTAATAAGCAACACCCCAAGGTAAACGTAAATGTTAAAGAAGAAATCACCGAAGAAGTGGTGTTTAAGTTGAAAAATGGCGAATTAGATGCTGGTATTATTGCCACACCTGTTGATACAAAAGGTGTTGTTACCATACCGCTGTATTACGAAACCTTCTTTGCTTATGTAAGTCGCAATCATTTGTTGTACTACAAAGACGAACTCAACGCATCTGATTTAAAGGTAAACGACCTTTGGTTACTTAAAGAAGGCAATTGCTTTCGAAACCAAGTCATTAACATTTGCGCTAAAAACTCACAAGAAGATTTTGCTAATCAATTCAGATACGAAAGCCACTCTATTGAGTCGTTAAAACGAATTGTAGAGGTAAAAGACGGCATCACCTTAATACCAGAACTGGCTGCCAACCTCATTTCTGCAAAGAAAAGCGACATGATTAAACCAATTGCCGATGTACAGCCAGCAAGAGAAATATCGCTTGTTGTTAGTCGTCAGTTTCTTAAAAAACGGTTAATTGATAGTCTTGCCGCACTTATTAAAGATAAAATTCCGTCTTCTATGCTTGAAAAGCCTCAAGAAGGAACCATTATAGAAACCGATATTAAAGTGTAGCCTCAACCCTTGGCCTCTTTTATATTTGCGAAAAATTAGATTTATTATGAATACCCGATTGCATGTTCACAACACTCTTTCAGGTGAGAAAGAAATTTTCGAACCCCTAAAACCCCCTTTTGTTGGAATGTATGTATGTGGCCCGACCGTATACAGCAATGTGCATTTGGGGAACTGTAGAACTTTTATTTCTTTCGATTTAATGTATCGCTACTTAATGCACTTAGGGTACAAGGTGCGTTATGTTAGAAACATTACAGATGCTGGTCACCTTGAGAACGATGCCGATGAAGGCGAAGATAAAATCTCGAAAAAAGCACGTTTAGAGCAAGTAGAACCCATGGAAATTGTGCAGAAATATTCGCTCGATTTTCATAATGTTCTTGAGAAATTCAACAACATGCCGCCTAGCATAGAGCCAACAGCTACTGGCCATATTGTAGAGCAAATCGACATGATTCAAGAGATTATTTCAGAAGGGATGGCCTATGAAGTTAATGGCTCAGTCTATTTCGATGTAGAAGCTTACAACCAAAAATTCGATAACGAATACGGCAAACTCTCAGGTAGAAAACTAGACGAGTTAATGGCAGGAACCCGAGACCTCGATGGCCAAAGCGAAAAAAGAAGTCCTGTTGACTTTGCCCTTTGGAAAAAAGCATCTCCTACCCACATTATGCGCTGGAACTCTCCATGGAGCGTTGGTTTTCCTGGATGGCACTTAGAGTGTTCTGTGATGAGCTCTAAATACTTAGGAGAATCTTTCGACATTCACGGTGGCGGTATGGATTTAAAATTTCCGCATCACGAATGTGAAATTGCTCAATGCAAAAGCGCCAACAAGCAAGAGCCAGTGAAATACTGGCTGCACACCAATATGCTTACGCTCAACGGGGCCAGAATGAGCAAATCTACCGGAAACACCTTGCTACCGAACGAACTATTTACTGGCAACAACGATAAAATGGAAAAAGCATTTGATCCGATTGTTGTTCGTTTCTTTATGATGCAAGCCCATTATCGCAGTCCGTTAGATTTTTCAAGCGATGCACTCGAAGCAGCAGAAAAGGGATACCAACGTTTAATGGCTGCCATCGACTTGTTGCCGAATCTGCCGAAAAGCATGAAAACCGAAGGTTTTGATCTTGATGCATGGAGAGAAAAATGCTACGCAGCCATGAACGATGATTTTAACAGCCCTATATTAATTGCTCATCTTTTCGATGCGGTTAAGTTTATTAATGGCGTTAAAAATGGAACAGCTACCATTACCGAAAACGATCTAGCGGCTCTACAAAGTTTGCTAAACGCTTTTGTTTTCGATGTATTAGGTCTAAAAAACGCTGCAAAACAAGCCGGTGATAACAGCGGTTTAGTAGATGGATTAATGAAAACCATTATCGATTTGCGTTTAGAAGCTAAACAGCGAAAAGATTATGCAACATCAGACCGCATCCGCGATCATTTGCAGCGACTCAACATCGTTTTAAAAGATAGTAAAGACGAAACTACTTGGGAAAAACAATAAATCTCAAGGTTTCTATCGTTTTTATCGCACAACGTGTAAATGGGTTCCTACCGATATAATTGTAGGAACCCATTTTCTTTTTTTAGAACAGTTTACCTTTACCTCAACACAAAACATTTCAATATGCTCTCGCAAGATCTTCAGGATAAAAAACTCTTTTTACTCGATGCATACGCGTTAATCTATCGCGCTTATTTTGCTTTTAGTAAAAACCCAAGAATCAACTCTCAAGGTCTTAATACATCGGCCATTTTTGGTTTTACCAATACCCTAATTGATATTATCCAAAACGAAAAACCTACGCATATTGCGGTAGTTTTTGACCCACCAACGCCTATAAATCGAGTGGCAGATTACTCTGAATATAAAGCCAATAGAGAAGAAACACCAGAAGACATAAAACTGTCTATTCCATTTATTAAACAAATTTGTGATGGGTTTCGCATTCCTATTTTAATGGTAGATGGCTACGAAGCAGACGATGTGGTAGGAACCTTGGCCAAAAAGGCAGAAAAAGAAGGTTTTACAACCTATATGATGACTCCTGATAAAGATTATGCTCAACTGGTTTCTGAGCAAACTTTTATGTACAAGCCCGGCAGAATGGGAAATCCGCCTGAAATTTGGGATGTTGAGCGGGTAAAAGAAAAGTTTGAAGTAGAGCGCGTTGAACAGGTAATCGACATTTTAGGAATGTGGGGAGATTCTGTAGATAACATTCCAGGAATACCAGGTGTGGGTGAAAAAACAGCCAAAAAATTTATTCAGAAATACGGCAGCATGGAAGGCCTCTACGAAAATGTAGAAGACCTGAAAGGCAAGCAGAAAGAAAAAGTAATTGATAATAAAGAGCAAGCTTTTATGAGTAAAATGCTGGCAACTATTATTACCGATGTAGACATTGCTTTTGAGCCCGAAAAACTCATCTTAGAAGAGCCCAACGGAGACGCACTGAAAGAACTTTTTACAGAGCTCGAATTCAGAAGAATGGCTCAACGCGTTTTAGGTGAATCTATTTCTACGGCAGGAACCGCATCTGCTGCTGGCAATGGACAACCCGATTTGTTTAGCCAAGCTACCGAAACAACTCAACAAGAAAAAGAAGATGAAACGCCCACCAAAACGGACGTTAAAAACATTGAAAATACTGAGCATACTTACCATTTTGTAAATACCGAAGAAGGCGTTCAAGCACTTATTCAACAATTAGAACAGCAAACTTCTTTTTGTTTCGATACAGAAACTACTTCTGTAGAGTCTACAGAAGCTGAGATGGTAGGTTTATCGTTTGCTTGGGAAGTAGGCGAAGCGTATTACGTACCTACGCCTGCTAACTGGGACGATGCGCAGCGAATAATCCATTTATTTAAACCCGTACTCGAAAACGAAAACATTGAAAAAGTAGGACAAAACCTAAAATACGATATTACGGTTCTGCTGAAATACGGTGTTCAAGTAAAGGGTAAACTCTTCGATACCATGATTGCACATTACTTGTTGCAACCCGACATGAACCGTAGAAACATGGATATCTTGGCAGAAACCTACCTCAATTACGAAACGGTTTCTATCACCGAGCTTATTGGCAAGAAAGGTAAAAACCAGAAATCGATGCGGGATGTTGAGCCAGAAAAAGTAAGCGATTATGCTTGTGAAGATGCCGATATTACCCTTCAGCTTAAAGAGATTTTCGAACCAGAATTAAGAAGTTCGAACGCAGAAAAACTGTTTGATGAAGTAGAAATGCCTTTGGTAAAAGTGCTTTCTCAAATGGAACAAGAAGGAATCAAAATCGATGTAGATGGACTAAAATCTTACAGCGAAGAATTAGGCACCGAAATTATAGAAATCGAAAAATCGATTTACGAATTGGCTGGTGAGCACTTCAACATAGGCTCCCCAAAGCAAGTGGGCGAAATTTTATTCGATAAGCTGAAAGTTACTGATAAGGCTAAAAAAACCAAGTCGGGGCAATACGCTACCAACGAAGAAGTTTTACAGAAATTACAGGGTAAACATCCTATTATTGATGAAATTTTGAGTTATCGAGAGGTCATCAAGCTTAAAAACACCTATGTAGATCCGTTGCCTACGTTGATTAACCCAACCACTGGCAGAATTCACACCTCGTATAATCAGGTTATGGCGGCAACTGGTCGTTTAAGTTCAGATCATCCTAATTTGCAAAACATTCCGGTTCGCTCAGAAAAAGGTAGAAGGATCCGAGCATCGTTTATTCCACGTTCAGAAGAATTTACGTTATTGGCTGCCGATTATTCACAAATTGAACTGCGCATTATTGCTGCTCTTAGTGGAGACGAAGCCATGTTAGAGGCTTTTCATTCTGGAACGGATATTCACTCTACAACGGCATCAAAAGTTTACGGTGTAGACTTAAACGATGTAACCAGAGAAATGCGTAGCAATGCCAAAACAGTCAACTTTGGTATTATTTACGGAATTAGCGCCTTTGGTCTTTCTCAGCGCATTAACATATCACGAAAAGAGGCAAAATCCATTATAGACAGTTATTTCGAGCAATTTCCGAAGATAAAAAGCTACATGGACGACAGCATTCAAAAAGCTCGTGAAAATGGTTATGTAGAAACTATTTTAGGAAGAAGAAGGTACTTGAAAGACATCAATTCTGCCAATGCTGTTGTACGCGGTTTTGCAGAACGAAATGCCATTAACGCACCTATTCAGGGCTCGGCTGCCGATATGATTAAAGTAGCCATGATCAAGGTGCAAGAGTTTTTAAACCGAGAGCAATTTCGCTCTAAAATGTTGCTACAAGTACACGATGAATTGGTGTTTGATGCTCACGTAGACGAAGTAGACCAAATTACCCCAGAAATAAAGCGTCTCATGGCAGAAGCTATCAAAATTGATGTTCCGCTAGAGGTAGAAGCCAATACAGGCGATAATTGGCTAGAAGCACATTAATTATTCTGCTTCGCGTTTTATCAGACATAAAAAAAGCCCGAGCAATGCTCGGGCTTTTTTGTGCTTAAGTAAAACCTCTTTATCGGTTTACTGTACAATCAACTTTTGTTGTGTTACAAATCCGTTGTGAGAAGCGCGAATTAAGTAAACGCCCTTCGCCCAGTTGTTTACTGGTAGTGAAATGCGATTGGTTCCTACCGTTGTAGACCAAGTTCTTGTAAAGATTTGCTCGCCTACCAGGTTAATTACTTCTAAATCTACCTTTTCTGAAGAATTCATGTTTAAAAGCACCGAAACTTCTGTAGAAGCTGGATTCGGATACGCTTGTAACGACTGAGCAAAAGCGCCCAAATCTTCAAAGCCTACTCCGTTTTGGCTCACTGTGAAACTCCAAACAGAACTCCAATCACTGTAACCGCCACTGCCTAAGGTTCTCACTCTCCAGAAGTAAGTTTCACCGTTTATCAGGTCGATCATGTCTAACTCAGTATCCCCTAAGTTGTGATCGTAAGATTGCCACGTTTTGGTTCCTGAGCGCAACTCTGGTGAGTTAAACTGATCACTGGTATCTACTTGAATTTCGTAGTTGGTTACAACGCCTGTTGCTTTCCAATCTAACGTTAAGTTGTTAGGCAGTGCATCTTGACCATTGGCTGGAGATCTCAAAACGGGTACTTCTGAGAATACACCCGAAATGTTAATATCGTCTAGGTAGAAATCGTTTCCATTTTCTGGTTCATAAGCGAATAACACTCTAAAATCTTCGGTTAACAAATTGGTAGCCACGTTAATGGTATGTAGTTCCCATTCTGCATTGGTAGGCACATATGAAGAAGGCGAAGTGCTTCCTGTTGTGTTCATGTTGTTCCCTGAAAGAACCGAACGAAGTGTCCAAGACTCACCACAATTGCTCGAGAAATAAACCCTTAGCAAGTCTCCTGAAGCAGAAGATCTTGGGGCATAAGCGTATCTAAACGTTAAAGCAGCTGATTGTAAATTGCTTAAATCATAACTTGGTGAAATCGCATCGAATCTTGAAGAGTAAGTGTTACCAAAGTTCACCATTTTCAGCGAAGTACTTCCGTTATGTGCCGCATCATTAGAGAGTTCCCACCCAAAACCATCGTTTGTGGTAACGGTCCAATTTTCGTCTTCAATAGGTGTGGTATACTCAAAGCCTTCTTGAAAAGGCATAGAAGCACCTTCTGGTAGTACGCGAATAACAGCTTGCTCGGTAGTTGAAACGGTATCTACACCATCGGTTACTTTCAATGTTACGTTGTACGTACCTGGAATGTTGTAAACAATACTCGGATTTTCTGCATTAGATTGTGCTGGATACCCTCCTTGGAACGACCACTCTCTATTAGCAATATTGAAATATGATTTGTCTTCGAAGGTTACTTCTTCGCCCACACAAACCGTATAGCGATCTTGTTCGAATTCGGCCTTACAAAGAACACCCATTGGGTTATCTACCCCAGTAGCAACCAGATTGGCTGCAGACGTTAAATTTATCAACTGCGGAATGCTGTTCAGCGCATTTTTCATGCGGGCCTTTTGCCCTTCGGTAAACAAGTTTTGACAAGCATCGTAGCTCATGTAGTTTTCGATTTGGTCTACTACATCTGAACCGTAAGCAGAAGGACCATTAGCATCGTTACTACAAGTGTTTTGGCCTGTGTTACAAGCATAAGTAGCTTGAAGAGATGGAGGTGTATCGCAAACACGGTCTCCAGAACTAGAGCAGTTTCCACCGCAACCACTCTGAAAAGTGTGCAACAAGTTTAAACAGTGACCAATCTCGTGCGTTGCCGTTCTTCCGTCTGAGTTCGAAGTACCAATGGTACCCCAAGTATCGTTTCTTTGAACCACTCCGTAAGTATTCCAAGAACCTGAGCCCGGAAACTGAGCATATCCTAGAATAATTCCAGCTCCACCAGAAAAGTTTTCAATTGAAGATACCAACCAAATATTCATATATTGGTTCGATGGCCAATAACCCAACGATTTTACGTTGTTGCTAGCATCGTATGTTAGTTCACCTGCGTTAATGCGGTTAACTCCATTGGTACAGTTACCGTCTGGATCAATTTTAGCCAAACGAAACTCAATTTCTGAATTGGCCGCTACACCTTGAAAAACCGGACGAGTAGAAGAGGCGTCAGCATTGGTTCTGCTAAAATCTTCGTTCAATACACGAATACCATCCAAAATTTGTTCGTATTCAATGTTTCCTACTCCATTATCGTGAATAACGTGTACAACTACCGGTATAACATGCAAAGCTCTTGAAGCTCTGTTGTTCGAAATTGGTCCGTCAGAAATAGCCCATGTTTGTTCTAATTGTTGAGCTGCTGCCGGATTATTTTTAATCATTTGCTCGTGATAATGATCAGTACCGCAAATATGTTGAGATTGACCTGAGAATGCCCATAGGGCCATGCCTATAAATAGGCTGATTTTTTTCATCATTTCTTCTAACTTTCTGATAATAAAACAAAAAAGAGACAGTCAGGTTTTCTCCAGGGTCTAGCGAACAACTAAACGTTTGGTATACGTTTTATCGTTCAGTTCTATTTTGAGTAGGTAAAGTCCTTTGTTGTATTCGTTGCTTTGGATAGAAATGGTTTGGGTTCCTACCGTTAAAAGTTGCAACGGCAATCTATCTACTACACTACCTAGTGTATTGTAAACAACGATTTCGCCTTTCGTTTGTGCTGGCAAATTCATTTTTAGTGAAGTTTTGCCATTGGTTGGGTTCGGGAAAAGCGTTAATCCTAGCGCATCTTGGCTCCATTCATCGAAACCTACGCCATTATCTGCAACAGTAAAAGACCATACGGAACTCCAGCTTAAAGGGTTTCCATTTTTAACTAATCTTACTCGCCAATGATAGGTTTGTCCGTGTAAAAGCCCATGCGCATCAAATTCGGTATCGGTGTTATTTGGGTCTGGACTGATCCAATTTTTTACCCCTGTTTGTAAATTCGCAGAGCTAAAGGTAGGATCCGTATCTAACTGATATTCATAAGAATCTGCTGAACCTACAGCTTTCCACTGCAATTTAACATCTTCAGGAAGAGCGGTTTGGCCATTGGCCGGAAACTCTAACATAGCTACATCAGAAAAATCGCCTTGAATATTGATATCGTCTAAGAATAGAGCGTTCCCTCCGTCTGCACTATACAAAAAGCGAAACATTAAGTTTTCAACCAAATAGCTTTGGCTCATTGTTACCGTAGCCGTTTGCCAATCACCAGCAGATGGCGACCAGCCTGCAGATTGAACGCCAGCCGTTGCCAATTGAGAACCCGACTCTGACCAACGTGGCAACCACGTTTCTCCACAGTTGGTAGAAACATACATCATTAAACGACTTTGATCGTTGCTGCTTTCACTGGCTGCTGCATATTTGAAAGAAACAGAAGCAGAAGTAAGCATTGATAAATCGAAAGTAGTTGAAACCAACTCGTCTTCGGTCGGATAGGGATTTCCGGCATTTCTAAAAGCAATACACGCATCGTTATCTACTCCAGCAGAAGCATCTATGGCAAACTCATAATCATCTCCGTATGGGTTAATACCTATCCATTCGTCAAATGGCAATGCAGAAACATTGGCAAAATTCTGAAGATAAGGAGTATGTCTTCCCACTAAGGGGTTAACTAAAATTGCGTTGTTTTTAGTCGTAGAAACGGAAGTTCCGTTTTTGGTAACTTCTAGGGTTACGTTATGAGCTCCTGGGTGTACATACTGCACTTCAGGATTTTTATCGGTGGTAGTTGTTGGGTTTCCAAGTTCTAAGTTCCAAGACCACGAGTCTCCACCGTAGGTAGACGCATCGAAAAACTGCACCGTATCTAATTGACAAACGTAGGGTTTACGCATGCGAAAATCTGCCGCTACTAAGTCGTTAACACCTGTTGCGGTTAAGTTATTTTGTTGCCAAAGGTCTCTTCTTTCAGCTGTATTCGAATTTAAGGCCGCATACATTCTCAACACCTGACCTTCGGTAAACATGCGATCACACGAAGCATAGTCCATTATGTTCTGAATGTTGTCTAAAGAACCACATGTAGTTTTCTGAAGGTTACAACCACCAATGGTTCCTTCCGTGTTGGGAGTATCTAAAATACCATCGTCCATACCGCAATTACTCGGTAAATTGGCATTATTACTATTGCCCCAAGGGTGTAATAAGTTTAAGAAGTGCCCAATTTCGTGACTTAACGTGTGCATTCCTTGATCACTCGATGTACCAATAGAACCTACATAACGATGGTTTGCTATAATACCATCAATTTGCGGATTGGCATTTGCACCAGAAGGCAAATAAGCATAGGCTGCAGCACTGTTTCCAGAACCTGAATTAATGGCATCAGTTACCCAAATATTCAAATAAGAATCTCTAGGCCAACGGTTCAGTTTAGAACCATCGTTTCCTACATTGGTTTGAGCACTTACAATTCGATCGATACCCGTTGTTGGGTTACCAAATGGGTCTAACCTAGCTAGTCGAAATTCAATTTTACCGTTTCCGATTCTATCTCTAAACTCAGGAATTACCTCAACAAGGTCTTCGTTTAACTTATTAAAGTCTTCGTTGATAATGCGCATGGCATCATAAATCTGATCATCAGAAATATTTTCAGGGCCATTTTGATGAATAATGTGAAAAACAACCGGAATTACATACTCAGGCTGCGAGTTATTCGCTCTTGAGCGATGGTTGTTCTTGAAGTTTTTAACAAAATCTTTAGTAAATTCATCCAGTTCTTCTTGCGCTTTTTCGGCTTCAGCACGCAAAATGGGGTCTTGGTTTAGCAACCATTCTTGTTGTTCGTACTGTGCACAATGCAAATCATGACTGTGTGCAGAAGAGGTAGAATTTTGCGAAGACGCAGCAGTGGCCACCAACGTCAAAAGCCCAGAGAGGGCAACGTATAATAATTTCATGTAGTCAGGCAAATTTTAAACGAGCACTAAAGTAATAATAATGACGAATTAATTTACCTTGGGGTTGGTATTCTGATAGTTATCTCAAATCACGCAAAGAACCCACAACATCGGTAAACTTTTCTGGATTGTCTAACACCTGAAAGTATTCTTTTGCTACTTGGTGAGGCGTGGCCAACTGTTGGGTTTCTTTTAGCTCTTTAAAATGATCGGCACGGCTAAAATCTTCTGTATTCGATTTGCGAATTTCTTCTTGCATTTTGGTATCTACCACACCCGGGCCATAGCAAAGCACTCTCACATTTCCGCCCGTAATATTCTGCTCTTCTTGCACCGTTTTAGATAGCTGATCTAATGCTGCTTTAGAAGCACAATAAGGCGCCCAAGCATCTATTGGGTACTGCCCAGCACCAGAGCCCACATTTAAAATAGTAGCGTTTCGGTAGGAACCGAACTTAGCAATAAAGGTGTTCATCAAAATAGAAGGAGCCGTAACATTTAATCGAAAAAGATGCGCCATGGCCGAAGCATCTGCCTTTCCAATTCGCTGAATATCACCGATGCTACCAGCATTATTCACCAAAACCACTCTGGTTACTTTATCGATGTCGATATCAGGAAAATCGAACCCTAAGAGCGATTTCTCGTCTGCCAAGTTCAAAAAAAGTTGATGAAAGTTATCGTGAGCCAACGCTTGCGAGCGCGAAATACCATAAACTATATGTTGTTTACTCAGCGCTTCTTCAGCCAATGCTTTTCCGATACCGCTGCTGGCTCCAGTAATAAAAAATACTTCCATCTACTTTCTTGTTAATTTATTTCGCAGAATTTCTCAATATGATTGATTTGGCCAAAAACCATCAACGTATCGTTTTCTTGAATAGCTGTTGTGCTACTTGGCACACCTAATACGTGTTGGGTCATTACCATTTCGCCCTTATCGTTTCTTTCAGCAAACTCCCTTTTAATGGTAATTACGGTGAGTTTGTACTTATCTCTTAATCCAATGTTTTCGAGCGATCTTCCCCAGCTTCCTCTTGGCGCCTTAATTTCAACGATTTCGTAATCGTCTGGCAATTCCATGTAAGTAAGAATATTGGGGTTAATTAACCGTTCGGCAACAGCGGTTCCTACCTCATCTTCAGGAGACAGAATTTCTTCAACGCCAATTTTTTCTAAAATCATGCGTTGCTGCGGACCATGTGCACGAGCAATAATTCTCGGCACTTTGATTTCTTTCAAGTAAACCACCGTAAGCAAAAGGGCTTCAAAATTTTCCCCAATGGCTACAACGGCCGCATCCATATCTTGAAGGCCCTGCGTTTGCAGGGCCTTTTTATCTGTACTATCTAACGTAACTGCATAAGCTACGTGATCTTTTATGGCTAAAATATGCTGTTCATTGTTATCAATAGCGATTACTTCTGCACCTCTATTCGACAATTTCTCAGCGATTGCCATTCCAAATTGGCCTAAACCAATTACAGCGTATTTACTGCCTTTCATTTTAGTGTTGCAATGCTTGCTCTAAATCGTTTTGTAAATCTTCTACATCTTCAATTCCAACGCTTAATCGAACCAAAGAGTCTACTACTCCAGATTTCAATCGCTCTTCTCTCGGAATTGCAGCGTGTGTCATGGTAGCTGGGTGCGAAGCTAAACTCTCTACTCCGCCTAATGATTCTGCCAAAGTGAATACTCTCAATTTAGCTAACACATCGTGTGCTTCTTCGAGGCTTCCACTTTTTAAAGAGAAAGAAATCATACCTCCAAAACCGCGCATTTGCTTAGTAGCTACATCGTGGTTAGGATGATCTTCAAAACCCGCCCAGTAAACATTGTCTACCCGATCGTGATTTTTCAAATAATGCGCAATTACTTCTCCGTTTTCTGAATGGCGTTGCATTCTCACATGCAAGGTTTTAATCCCTCTCAATACTAAGAAGCAATCTTGCGGACCAGGAATCGCTCCACAGTTATTTTGAATGGTATAAATTCTTTGTGCTAACGCTTCGTCTTTCATTACAAGCGCTCCCATTACAACATCTGAGTGGCCACCTAAGTATTTGGTTACTGAGTGCATCACGATATCGGCTCCTAAATCGAGCGGATTTTGCAAATAAGGCGTTGCAAAGGTGTTATCTACCCCTAAAAGAATGTTGTTGGCTTTGGCTAACTCAGCAATTGCCGCAATATCAATGATTCTCATCATTGGGTTGGTAGGCGTTTCTGCCCAAATTAACCGGGTATTGGCATTCATTTTCTCTTTTACATTCTCTGGATTAGTCATATCCACAAAATGAAATTTGATGCCGTATTTTTCGAATTGTGCTGTAAATATTCGGTAAGAACCTCCATACAAATCGTTGGTAGAGATTACCTCATCGCCTGGTTCTAGTAACTTCACAACAGCATCAATTGCTGCTAATCCGCTGCTAAACGCTGCACCGAAATTACCGTTTTCGATAGACGCTAAATTCTTTTCGAGTGCATGGCGAGTTGGGTTTAATGTACGAGAGTATTCGTAACCCTTGTGCTTACCGACAGCTTCTTGAACATAGGTAGAGGTTTGGTAAACTGGAGTCATAATTGCTCCGGTAGCAGAATCCGGTTCTAAGCCACCGTGAATCACTTTTGTTCCAATCTTCATGTTCTTGTCTTGAGCCATAATTGAATTCTCGTTTTAAGTTTTCACGAAGGTACAAAAGTAAAAGAGGCTATTTCGGATCTTTAAATTTGATTAACTTTCTTCCGAGGTATACGCGCTGAATCCAGCTAGGTAAAACAATGGCTCCCATAAATAGATAGGGGTAATACGTAAACAATCTCCACAATAAACCCAGCGCTACGGCCAAACCTACGGGAGTAAATGCCTGAAGAAATTGCTCAAATGCCAATTCAGCTACGCCTGCACTTCCGGGAGTTGGACTAATCAACATAATTACCCACATTACTAACTGGCGAGCATAAATAAGCAAGTGATCTCCCCACCCAATGGCGCTGGTAGCAAATGCCAAAAGCAAGAAATTGGTTACCCAATAGCGAGCTGTCCAAGAAAGAAAGGTGGCGGCAAATGCATTGAACCAAAACTTAAAAGGCTTTCCTTTTAGTTCTTTAGAAGTAGTAATTACTTCGTCTCCGGTATTCTGCGCAGAAGCTGCCCATCGCTTTAAAAAAGGCAGTTTAAATACCGTAACCAGCAACGATTTAAAGCGGTGAGGACTGATAAAAATCCCGAAAAGAATTAAAGAAATGAGTAACAGTATGAACCCGTATCCTACCCAGAAGATGTCTTTGGTTCCTAGGGTGATTCCCATAAATTCTTGCTGTAATTGCACGGGAAACAGGGTAGTGGTTCCTACTACCAATAAAAGAACAGGAACCATAATTACGTAGAAAAGCTCGTCTAGAAAGGCGGTGGTCATTACAACGGCCGTGCTGCGCCCTACGCTTAAACCTTCTTTGTTAAGAATAAAAATAGCCACCCCAGAGCCGCCCACTACCGAAGGAGTAACAGCGCTGGAAAATTCCCATAACATGATTACATCAAAGGCGTTGCGCCAAGAAATTTGGCCATCGGTTAAAATGCGCAGGCGAATCATGTAGCCCACATCTCGGCAAACTACCATTAAGAAACCTACGAAAAGCATTATGTAGGTAAACCATCCCCATTCTATGGAAGCAAATGCTTTAGAATCCCAAGAATCGAATAAAAGATAGGCTGCAACAGAAATCCCAATCACCACAGGGATGGCCACTTTTCGAGGGTTCATTAGTTTTCTAACAGGACTTTCTTTTCTTCTTTTGGCTTTTCTTGCCATGAGAAATGGTTTGAAATAAGGGTGAAGGCTACTATTTTAGCAACCCATCGAATTTATACTATCAACAAATGAAGAAAATTTATCATCTCGCTAGCTGCTCTACTTGCCAAAGAATCTTAAAAGACCTTCAACCGGGAGAAGATGTTATTCTTCGTGAAATCAAAAGTAACAAAATCACCGCGGAGGAATTAGAAGAAATGAAAGAATTAGCGGGTTCTTACGAAGCCCTTTTTAGTCGCAGAGCGATGAAATACCGCGCTTTAGGTTTACACGAGAAAAAGCTTACAGAAGAAGATTACAAAAATCTTATCTTAGAAGAGTACACGTTTTTAAAACGTCCTGTAATTTTGGCCGGTGGTTCCATTTTTATTGGAAACGCTAAGAAAACAGTTGAAGCTGCTCAACAAGCCTTTAACGAATAAAAAAAGGGGAATTGAATTCAATTCCCCTTTTTTTTATGTTTTATGGTTTTTTCTACTTACTGAACCATTAACTTTTTCACAATTCGTGTTCCTTCAAGTTCAAGTTCTACAAAGTATACACCTTTTGTAAAGCCGTTTAGCTCTATAGCGTGGTTAAACTGACTTACCACTTTTGTATTGTAAACTACTCTACCGTTAATATCGATAATTTTTACTGCAGAAACAGGAGTTTCTGTTGAAGTAATAAATACGTTATTGGTAGCTGGGTTCGGGAATACTTTGGTGGTATTCTCTAAACGCGAAACCTCATCAACGTTTAACGCATCAAAATTACCAATGCCCATTGCTCTCATGATTCTTGGGTGAATGTACCCTTGAATAGAATCGATGTAAGTTAATGCCAATGCTTTAGACATGTTAGCGTTAGATGCTAATGCATTGTTATGGATATCTTGCGCCACGTAAGAACCACCTGTTGCCGCATTCACAGCTGCCGTTAAGTTCTGAACATCAGATAAAGTCCACCATTCCCATGGTGCGCCATTGCCTTCTTCTAAGTCTAAAGCAAACATACCTTCACCTTCTGAAGAAACTACGATAGGATCGTTGATATTAATTATTGGAATATTAGTGTAGGTTTTTCCGTAAATAGAACGCGCTCTATCGGTATACGGATCGTATCCTAAACCGTTCATTACTTCAATGCCTGCAAACACATCGTTTACTCCTAAGCTATTGATTAAAGGAATAAACATGTTAGGACCGTTCACATCTACTACTTCACCTCCTGTTGTAGGCACAATTACAGTACCTGTATCGAAAGGTGCAAACTGATCGCGAATAGCGTGAATGCTAATCATTGGAGCTTCGTTTCCATCAATCCAAGAGATATCACCTAAAGCACCACCTGCATTAATACACACTTCGATGTCTGCAGAAATTGATTGGTCGTAGTTTAAGCTTAACAAACCGTTGAATCCGTTTTCGTCTCCTACGATGTTCGGCTGAATTACAGAAGTAAACCCACCACTACCGTCTGGAATCATGAATTTAGCAATGGTTGTTTCTGATTGGATATCGTCTAACGAATTATAGGCTAATGCCACATAACCACCAGAACCTTGACCGTAAATACCAACATCTGAAGTGCTAATTTCGTAAGTGTTAGAACCGTTAATTGCATCGTTTCTCATAAAACGAACAGCTGCCTTAACATCGTGAATAGCACGGTAAACAGCATTTAACAGAGTGGCTCTACGCGTAATTGTACCTGTTGCTCCAGTGGCTGCTGGGTTCCAACCGTGGCGATAATTTAACGCTACTGCTACGTAACCTCTTTTTGCCCACTGAGTACAAATCTCAACTGCCGCAGAATCTTCTTTCGAGCCACCTACGCCACCATTAATAATGGGTGGTAAAAAGTTACCTGTGTGAATGTAAAATAAAACCGGACGCTCTGTTTCCGTATCTACTGATGGGTCTGGATAATAAACATCTAATTTTAGGTCTGAAACCTTTACCATGGTTGAGTTATCCATTGCATAAGGCATGTAATGACTCACTGGAATTGCGGTTCCTGCAACAACGGCTTGTTTTAGCTGTGTGGCTTCTGAGCTAATTTGAGTAAAGTTCGATTGAAGAAAAGTGGGATCAATCAAACTGGTGTGTTTCATGAAGTCGATGTTCGTGCTATACGTAACATCTTTCTGAACCATCACTTCACTTTCTGAGAAAATTTCTTCGTGATAGCGGTTTTGGGCTTGGGTTCCCAACGCTCCTAAGACGCACAATGAAGCTAAACCGAATTGTAAAATTCTTTTCATATACTGGACTTATTTTGGTTTACTAAACTATTTTTTAGCGGGTGCTTAGATCAAACAATACAGAAACGTAAGCCAATCTTCCTACTTGTGGCCCACCATATACTTGGTACACCTTATTGTTTAAAAGGTTGCTGGCTCCTACTTTAAAAGTAGTAAAAATACGTGGAACTTCAACACTTACTTGCGCATCTACTAAATCGTAAGACGGGATGTTTCCTGTAAACTGCGGAGAACCTTCAAATCTGAAGCCTTCTACCCACTTGTAGTTAACACCAAAACCTACGTGTTTTAGCTTTATGAACGGTAGTGTAAAGTCTTTTCCTGAAATGCCAAGGTTGTATTTGTTTTCTGGCGTGTTAAAGGCCGGAATAATCGGGTCGTCATCACCTGACGTTAGCTTGTTATAACTATAGTTACCGGTGAGCTTAAACTTCTTGTGGAAATAGTAATTTACTCCCACATTAAACCCTTGCGTGGTTACTGTGCTTTGCGCATTAGCAGCTACTCGATAAACATCGTATTGGCTAGTATACAACCCAGAAAAATCTGATTCTACCCCTACCACATAACCGATAAAATCGGTATACCAGCTGTAATATGCAGAGGCATCTACGTATACTTTTTTACCCAGTGTACCGCGATAACCCACCTCTACTGTTTTTACTTGCTCGGGACGAATAGCATCTACATTAAAATAATCTACCGTATCTGGGTTACCACTAGAGTTGATAAAATCGAGTGTTGACTCGGTAGTGGCTAGAGAATCGTAACCGTTTAAGTTCCCCAACAGCAGCGCTCTCCCTACATTGTAGTAAAGGTATTGATCGGCTAAGGTTGGGTTTCTTACTGCCGATGAAAACGAAGCTCTGAACGTATGCTTTTCGTTAGGACTGTAAACAAGAGACGCAGCAGGTGAAAACAAGTAATCGAAGTTCTCGTTTTTATCCATTCTCAACGTAGCGTTTACTTTTAGTTTTTCTGCCAAGAATTTTTTCTCTACCCCCACATACACACCAAACTCTGTATTGGTAATTTGCTTATACGAAGAGTCTACAACGGTAACTCCAGAATCGGTACGAACGCGCTCGTATTCTAACGTGTCGCTAAAAATGGTTCCTTGTGAGTTAGGGGTATACATTCTTCCGTTACCTCCCACTGTAATTTCTGCCCATTTCGGTTGAAACTTATATTCTGCTTGTGCATGGTAGAGGGCAGAACGATCAAAAAAGAGGGATCCGTTATCGGTAAATTTGCGCGAACGAACATCATTAAATAATGAATCGAAGCGGGTAGTACCCGGAACATACCTGGGATCACCCTTTGGCGGATCACCATCAATAGCTTCTCGGTTTAAAGCATGCCACTTCCGCAATGAATCTTGTACATAAGGCAGTGCAAGAAACGCATCGTATTCAGTCTCCCATTCTTCTGTTGGAAGACCACTATTAGGATACCCTTCTAAATTTTTTACGTCCCTTTTAAATCTACTCCATCCTTTACTTCCAGAATAACCAAGATTCCAATCTAATTCACTGTTAGATTCTTCGTTCATTCGAATAGCTGTAGTTACTAAATCGTAAGAATCGCCTGCATCTTCGTGGGTAGCATAGGCTCGAACAAACCATTTACCTTCTTTTTTAACCTCTACTCGGTTTTGAAGAAATTGAATGTTATTGAGCGAATAGCGATTATCGCCTTGATAAACCGTGGTTCCTGTGCTGTAATTCACCGCGTAAATAACCTGAAGACTATCCTTAATCTTGTAATGGAAAGCACCATTTAGTTTAAGGTTATCTGTATTGTAATTGGTTAAATCAGCTTCTCGGTAACCTGTTCTGTAGAATTTGCCCAAACCTACATTTTCAAATTTTTCAGAAGCACTGAGCGAATAATCATTGTTAGAAGCAGAAGTACCTTCATCACCGTAAATATTTACCGCATCGTAGCCGCCAGGATTTGACGCTGGCACATCAGAATCTTCTACAGGGTCGTAATTTTCGGCTTCCCAATCAAGAGCAGAGAAATAATAAGCGTTTAGTTTGTAGCCGAATTTCTCTTTTCCTTCTTTGTTTTTTAAAACTTGCGCCCAGCGCACGGCAAATTCAGAGAGGTTTCTTTCACCAGCTTTCGCAGAAAACGTTAAGCCCGGAAATGTAAACGGGTCTTTGGTAGTCATGTTAACCACCCCGTTAAAAGCACCGGGGCCGTAAAATGCAGAACTGGCTCCTGCAATAATATCTACGCGCATTACATCGATATCTGATGCTCCTAAGAAGTTCCCTAACGAGAAGTTTAGCCCTGGAGATTGGTTATCTACTCCATCGATTAATTGAAGCGAGCGTACAGGTGAAGTTGAGTTAAAACCGCGGGTATTAATAACCTTAAACCCTAGAGAAGCACTGGTTAAATCTACTCCTTTTAAGGTTCCTAAACTTTCGTAAAAACTACCTGATGGCGCCTCTTTAATGGCCAACACATCGAGTGATTCTACGGTGAGAGCCGCTTGTTTTTGACGATCGGTAATGCGAGAATCGACTACTTCTACGGCATCTAACATTACATTGTTGAGTTCTAATCGAACTTTTACTTTATCGTCAAAACTGTTTACGGTGTATTCAATTTTCTTGTAACCGATAAACGAGATTTCTAATGTTATGGGAGGATTTTGATCAACTTTTAGTTGAAAATTTCCATCGATGTCGGTGGTGGTTCCTACCGTGGTACCTTTTACGATCACGTTGGCACCAATCATGGTTTCTCCAGAAGCATCATCAATGATTTTTCCTTTGATCACTCCTTGGGCAAACAGTTGGGATCCTACCAATAGCCAGAAACCTAAAAAGGCAATAAAAATGGGAAGTTTTCTCTTAAATAAGTCCTTTAACATGAGCTTTATTCTTGATTGTTAAGGGAAAGCAAAAAGGTATGCATGCATACAAATATAACTTTCTGCTTAAAAGATACGCAATGGGCGGCCGAATTTAAATTAAAATGCGACTGCGAAAATTAAAAAAGATGTATTTGTGTAATTAGATTTGCGTAAAATCGAAAAAAATGAAAAAACCTCCCATAGCCCAACAAATCGAAAAGCGTTTCGAATTGCATAACGATCTGCGCATTGACCCTTATTATTGGTTAAACGATAGGGAAAATAAAGAGGTAATCGATTACTTAGAACAAGAAAACGCTTACACTCAAGAGCAGTTAAAACACACCGAACCGTTGCAAGAGTCTCTTTTTCAAGAGATAAAATCGAGAATTAAAGAAGACGACAATTCGGTTCCGTATAAAAGCGATGGTTATTGGTTTTATAGTCGTTACCAAAAAGGCGAAGAGTACGAATTGTATTGCCGAAAAAAAGAAACGCTAGAAGCTGACGAAGAGATTTTACTTAACGTTAACGATTTAGCGAAAGATCACGAATACTATTCTATTGGCGGTTTAAGCATTAGCACCAACGCCAACATTTTGGCCTTTAGCGAAGATGTTGTGAGCAGAAGAATTTACACCATTCGGTTTAAGTTACTCGATTCTGGAGAGTTTTTAGAAGATGTTTTAGAAGGAACCTCAGGTTCCATTGCTTGGGCCAACGACAATAAAACCGTGTTTTACACCTTAAAAGATGCTACCACTTTGCGCAGTTACAAAGTGATGAAGCACCAGTTAGGCACTCCACAGGCAGAAGACGAAGTAGTTTTTGAAGAAACTGACGATACCTTTATTTGCTCGGTACACAAATCAAAATCGAAAGAATTTATCTTTATTTCATCGTACGCTACCGTATCTACAGAATACCGTTTTTTATCTGCCGATACTCCTGATCTGCCTTTTCAAGTAGTGCAACCGAGGGAACGCGATCACGAATATTCGGTATCTCACTACAACAACCACTTTTACATTCTTACCAACTGGAAAGCCCGCAATTTTCGCCTAGTAAAGACCTCTTTAGAGAACACGAAAAAAGAGTTTTGGGAAGAGCTTATTGCCCACAGGGACAATGTTTTGCTAGAAGACATTGAAATTTTTAGCGACTTTTTAGTCGTAGGTGAGCGAGCCAACGGATTAACGCAACTTTTTATTCAACCGTGGGATTCTGAGCGTGAACCTCACTACATTTCTTTCGATGAAGAAACCTACGTAGCTTACACCAGCATCAATCGTGATTTTAATTCTGAGTGGTTGCGCTTTGGCTATTCTTCTTTAACCGTTCCGGGTTCGGTTTACGATTATAACATGAACACCCAAGAGCGTATTCTTAAAAAACAGCAAGAGGTAATTGGCGGCTACAATGCTGAAGAATACCACGCAGAAAGGCATTACGCCACGGCTAAAGACGGAACCAAGGTGCCTATTTCTTTGGTGTATAAGAAAGAATTCTTCGAGCAAGATGGAAAAATGCCCGTTTTGCTTTATGCTTATGGCTCTTACGGTTACAGCACTGACCCTGGGTTTAGCTCGGTTCGGTTAAGCTTGCTAGACCGTGGGTTTATCTTTGCTATTGCTCACATTCGCGGTGGAGAAGAAATGGGACGAATGTGGTACGAAGACGGCAAACTTCTCAAAAAGAAAAACACGTTTACCGATTTTATTGACTGTGCCCATTATCTAATTGAGCAAAACTATACCTCAAGCGCCCACTTGTATGCCATGGGCGGTAGTGCGGGTGGTTTGCTAATGGGGGCGGTAATGAATATGGCTCCTACCACCTTTCATGGCGTTATTGCGGCCGTTCCGTTTGTAGATGTAGTTACCACCATGTTAGACGATTCTATTCCGCTCACTACGGGAGAGTACGATGAGTGGGGTAACCCAAACGATGAAGCCTTTTACCATTACATAAAATCGTACTCACCGTACGATAATGTAACCCAACAAGAATATCCGCATACATTGGTAACAACGGGCTTGCACGATTCTCAAGTTCAATACTGGGAACCAGCTAAATGGGTAGCAAAACTGAGAACGCACAAAACCGACAGCAACAAATTATTGCTACACACCAACATGTCTGCGGGCCATGGCGGTGCTTCTGGACGGTTCGAAAGAATTAGGGAAATTGCATTAGAATATGCTTTTCTGTTCGATTTAGAAGGAATAAAAAAATAACTCTCACACATCCCCCGCGCGAACGCTTTCGCGCGGGGGATGTTATTCGGTAACAAGTCACTTTCTTGTAAAATCTGGCCCCAGAAAGAACATAGAAAACGAGTTGGTTTCGCTTAATAAATGGTGGAAGCTGCGTTTTTAAAAGAATGTTTTATGGCTTTATTTTCTAGGTCAAATTGTCCGTTTTGATGCAAAACACGGTTAATGACCTTTTCCGCATTGTCTGGATAGCTAATTTTCTGTGCTTTTTTGCTTTTCACCCACTTTTGCAATTGCTCTACACTCGAAGGCAAATCTGCCAACACACAAACCCCCATTTCTTCTAATGCTGCGGCATTCAGGTGCTGTTCGTATTGACCTTTCATGGGAATTACCGCAAGTTGTTTTCCGAGAAAAAGGGCTTCGGCCGGAGTTTCAAACCCAGCGCCACATAAAATGCCTCTGCATTCGGCAAAACTCTTGATAAACGCATCGTTATCTACCGGCTCAATTTTCACATTATTGACCGTTTTCTCTTGCCTGCAATGCTTAGAAAAAACGTGCCATTGGGTTCCTACAATTTGACTCAGCACGTGTAGTAAAACCTCATCTGAGTAGGCAGGTAAATACACGGTAAAATGGCCTTTATCGGTAGGAACCGTATTTCTAATTTCTTGACGAATTACCGGAGTAGAGATGCCTTTATTATACGATTGAAAATGAAAACCATACGATTGATTTATCGGTGCGTAGTTTTTGAGAATAAACTCGCCTTTCCAATCGCCATAAGAAGGTCTGGGTGCATTGGGCGCCAGCACTGCCGATTGATGACTCACCGAAACAATGGGTACTCTTTTTAGCTTAGCAGCCCAAGCAGATACCGGCTCAAAATCGTTAATAATTAAATCGTATTTCTCTACAGGTAAAGTATTCACCTCTTTAGCAAACCGAAAAAGGTTGGTTTTTAAAAACGTAGTAAGCAAATCGACTCCGCCTGATTTTCCGAAAATAAAACTGAGGCCTTTAAGCTGGTAATCGACAGGAAAATCAAATGTTTTTAAATCGCATTGAATGCCGCTGATGAGCACATCGCAATCTACTTTCTTTTTTAAAATCGGAACTATATCTCTCGCTCTCGCAGCGTGTCCGTTTCCAGTTCCTTGAATGGCGTACAAAACCCTCATGAAGCCTTAATAATGTTAAACTCTTGAATTAGTTGTTCAAACAAAATATTGGTTTCTAAAGCGAGGTCTTCGCTGGGGTCTTCGTCTGTATCTTTTAAATCGAAATGCTCTTCGAATTTAAACAAGCTCCATTCGCCTTGATGGTATTCGAGGGCGCTTAAGTTTTCGATCCAATCACCTGAATTTAGGTACATAACAGAACCTTCGTCTTTGGTTATTTTTCTGAATTGAGGTTGGTGAATATGCCCACAGATAACGTAATCGTATTCGTTAGAAATAGCAATGGCTGCGGCTGTATCTTCAAAATCATCGATGAATTTTACAGCACTTTTCACGCTGTTTTTAATTTTTTTGGAGAGCGAGATCCTACCGCGTTTTAATACCCGTTCGCTAAACCAATTGCATAAGTTGTTAATCACAATGAGCGTATCGTAACCAATGGCGCCTAACTTGGCCAACCACTTTGAGTAACGCATGGTAACATCGAATACATCGCCATGAAAGATCCAAGCTTTTTCGTTTTCGATCTCTAGAATTAGCTTGTTTTCAATTTGAAATGATCCCATTTTAAATCCGACAAATTTTCGAAGCATTTCATCGTGATTTCCTGTAATGTAATCTACTTTAACCCCATCGGCAATCCAGTTCATAATTTGCTTCACTACCTTTATATGCGCCTTGGGGAAGTAGCGTTTCTTAAACTGCCAGATATCGATAATATCTCCGTTTAGAATTACGTGTTTTGGGTGAATACTCTTCATGTACTTGAGCAATTCTTTGGCTCTACAGCCATAAGTACCCAAGTGCACATCTGAGATGACCACAATGTCTACCGGTCTTCTATTTTTCTTTTTCATGGCATAGATTGTTTAGCTCACCCGAAGGCAAAAGTGAAGTTGAAACAGGAAAATGTTGAAGGGGGAAAGACCGCAGCCTTTCTTTTGAAAAGCCAGAATGAGAACTTTGTATTTGATCTAAAAGAATCATTCCATAGGCCAGCAGATTTGACTGCTCTATGGACAACAAGAATAGAAGATAATTACCGATTTGACCTTACGAGAGAATCAATAGTATTTTAAGAAAAAAGATGAAAATCGATGGTTTGGGTTACTTCATAGTAAACTGTAGGTTACTCACATTGAGAATTTTGAATAAAAGTAGCACACTGAGATCTCTATAAATTTTTAAAGGTTGTTGCCATAATCAGAAGGTTGTTGAACCAGCTGGTACGGAGGAAATAGCTAAGAAGTTTTTCTTTTCCTTTTTGTCTTGATACAGGGCAATAGCTTGGTAAGCTATTGAGCCAGTTAGTTGGGGGTAAAGCGAATAAGTTTTTCTTTTCCTTTTTGTCTTGATACAAAAAGGGGTAAAAATCAAGAATCATAAAAAGGTGTTGCTGCGCACCGGCAACACCAAAACTAAAATCGCTCCAAGGCTTCGCGATTTCTTAACGTTTTGGGTTGCCTACACTGCCTTATGATTCAGGTATTCGTTTTATCAACGAATTCAGGTTTTTAAAGATTCTCAGTTAGATTCTTCGTGAATGATGTGAAAGACCTAAAAAGGATTTCTCTATCTCAAGAAGAAAAAAAGCCGCTATAGATATTATAGCGGCTTTTCTATCGGTTAAGCGATTTAAAGCATTTCATTGGCCAAGTTGGCTAACTCGCTTCGTTCGCCTTTCTCTAATGTGATATGCGCAAAAAGGTCGTGTCCTTTTAAACGATCTATTAGGTACGATAAACCATTCGAGTGCTCATCTAAATAAGGTGTATCTATTTGGTAAATATCTCCTGAGAAAATCACCTTGGTGTTTTCACCTGCACGGGTAATAATGGTTTTCACCTCGTGCGGAGTGAGGTTTTGTGCTTCGTCAACAATAAACATAATGTTCGATAAGCTACGCCCACGGATGTAAGCCAGCGGAGTAACTAATAGTTTCTCTTGGTTAACCATTTCTTCTATGCGCTTGTAATTACGGTCGGTTTCTTTCCATTGATTTTTAATCAACTTAAGGTTATCCCAAAGCGGCTCCATGTAAGGGTTAATCTTTGATTTAATATCACCCGGTAAATAGCCAATATCTTTATTACTAAGCGGAACAATGGGTCTGGCTAGGTAAATCTGCTTAAACGCTCTTCTTTGCTCAATGGCTGCGGCAAGCGCCACTAAGGTTTTACCGGTTCCTGCTACCCCTTGCATGGTTACAATGGGTATGTCTGGGTTTAAAATAGCATCGATGGCAAACGTTTGTTCGGCATTTCTTGGTGTGATTCCATAGCAAGAACGTTTTTCTACTCGCTGAACACATTTGTTAGCGGCACTATAAAAAGCCAATGTGCTGCTTTTTTTCCCTTTTAATATGTAGAAATGATTGTTTTGAAACTCGATTTCATCAAATTCTTCTTTTGGGATGGAATCTTCTTTAAACAGCGCATCAATTAATTTCTGATCTACCTCGTCAACTTGTGATTTGCCTGTGTACAAATTCTGTAGATCTTGAATTTTGCCCGTTTCGTAATCTTCAGCGGCAATATTTAACGCTTTTGCTTTTAGGCGAAGGTTAATATCTTTTGTCACCAGAATCACTTTCGCCTTGGGCTCTTCTTTCATTAAGGTAAGCGCAGCATTAAGAATTTTGTGATCCGCTTTGCTGCTCCCATACAACTCTTCGGCTTCAGTTCTGCCGGCTTGCCCGTTCATCACAACTTTGAACTTTCCTTTTTTAGCTCCGTTGAGCGGAATCCAATCTTGTAACGAGTGAGCACCCGATAATTTATCTAGAAATCGTATAAACTCGCGAGCTTCAAAGTTTTTGGTTTCGTTTCCTTTTTTGAACTGGTCTAACTCTTCGAGTACCGTAATGGGAATGGCCACATCGTGTTCGTCAAAATTCTGAATAGATTGGTGATCGTAAAGAATTACCGATGTGTCGAAAACAAAGATTTTGCGGGGTTTTGCTGCTTTTCTAGGCATAAAGGCATTTAATTTTGAAAGAAAGCTACTGATTAAATGACTCGAAAAACGGTAGGAACACGTTACTTTTCTGTTATGAAAACATCTCGAAACGAACGTTTTATAATTTTTCTCGTGATTTTTCGTGAAAAACAGGGTATAACGATTCGATATTATGTAGATGTTAAAAAATGGCAAGAATCGAAATCTCTGTTGACAATTTTGCCGAATAGCTGTTATATTTACTCAGTGGAAAATCCACGGTCTTTGGCCTAGTAAGCTGTAAATTGTTCAGCGAACGGTGAAAGAAAAGTACTATTAAAAGAGAGGAGGGCGGTTTATGTCATCAGTCAAGAAATCGTTATCAAGTAATTATATGTCGAACGCTAAAAATGGCTTTGCCTTTTAGCAGACAAACCTTATTCCTTATGAGGTTTGTTTGAGACAACTTGATAATCATCATAAGGATTTCTATTGGCCCGGCAGCAGAGATGCATCCGGGCTTTTTTTATGCAAAATTGAGCTGAATACTTTTTACAATCTTCTTGATAATTTTCTTCACTTCTAGCTCGTCTACTTCTACCGGAGTATTGGTTTTAGCATGTTCACGCAGCGAAAAATCGAACTGCATTTGTAGTAAATCCATCAGCCCGTTGCCCGTTTGCACCAACACAAAAGCCAAGGCAATGTAATTGGGTTTGGTTCCTAAACCACCCGCTAAATAATGCTGTTTAAGCACATTTTTGTAGTACGAAATAGATTCTTTTTTGCTTTGCAAAGCCAATTCTCCCACTTCTTCGTTGTGTACCTCTCGGTGAATATTTTGCAACAGTAAACCTTCTACAGGGTGAGCCAAATCGAACAGTAGTGATTGCAATTGATTTTTACGGAACCACTTAAAAAAGTCGAGGTCTCCAGCGTGATCGTAGAGTTGCTCAGCAGATTTCAGTTTCTTCTCAGTGGCTACATCTACCAAGTAAAAATACAGTTCTCTTTTATTGCCAAAATACTGATACAGGCTCCCTTTAGCAATTCCCATTTCACGAATTATTTTCGAAATAGAAGCAGAAGAATAATCGTGTAGGGCGAACTCTTTTAGGGCAATTTCTGTGAACTGTTCTCTCTTTTGGTCAGGAAGGTTGAAAAACGTTTGTTTGGGCATAAGAATGGCAAAAGCTTCAAATTTAAACAATTTATACTGCTCATTTTCAGCTAACTATAATTTTATCAGATTTTAATCAAAATCAAGCCCATTTAAAAGCTTTGCGCAACCATTTCATTTTGTTGTGGTAAGGCGGGTATTTAATGGGTAAATCGAGCCAGTTGCTTTTCTTCAGTACCGATTTTTGGTGACTAAACGCTTCGAATCCAAACTTGCCGTGGTAAGCGCCTAATCCGCTGGTTCCTACCCCGCCAAAAGGTAAATTCGGATTAATAATATGCTCAATGGTTGTGTTAATGGCTCCACCACCAAAAGCCAAACTTTCGATTAATTGCTGCTGCAATTTCTTGTTTTTCGAAAACAAATACAGCGCTAAAGGCTTGTTGTTTTCTCGCACTAAATCGATTACTTCATCGATCGATGTGTAGGTAATCAAGGGTAAAATAGGACCAAAAATCTCCTCTTTCATCAAAGATGCACTTGGGTTGGTTACCTCTATAACGGTAGGAGCCACATACAAATCGTCTTGAAAAGTATCGCCCCCGAAGAGAATGGTTCCTTCTGTTAAATACCCTTTTAATCGATGAAAATGCTTCTCGTTAATAATGCGCGCATAGTCGTTCGATTCTTGCGGATTTTCACCATAAAACTCGCTTACTGCTTGCTTTAAGGCCGCTACCAATGCTTCTTTTTGCGAGGCGTGCACCAACAAATAATCTGGCGCAATGCAGGTTTGACCCGCGTTTAAGCATTTTCCGAAAATTATTTTCTTGGCCGTAGATTCTACCGATGCCGTTTCGTCTACAATAACGGGGCTTTTGCCGCCTAGCTCTAACGTTACGGGAGTGAGTTGTGCCGCTGCGGCTTTCATAATAACTTTCCCTACTTGCGGACTCCCCGTAAAAAAGATTTTATCGTTGGGTTTAGAAAGTAAATATTGGGTGGTTTCTACACCGCCTTGAACTACGGCTATTTCTTTGGCGGCAAAATACTGATCGATTAATTCTGCCAGCAACTGCGAAGTGGCGCTGCTAATTTCAGAAGGTTTTAAAACTACGGTGTTTCCGGCTGCAATAGCTGCCACAAGCGGAGCCATTATGAGTTGAAACGGATAATTCCACGGACCAATAATTAAGGCAATTCCGTAAGGGTCTTTGTAAATAACGCTTTTAGACGGAAACGTAAGCCAGCTGCCATCTACTCTTTCGGGCTTGGCCCAAAAATCTACCTCCCTAAGGGCTTCTTCTATTTCGGCCAAAACAAAAGCGGTTTCAGACATGAGCGATTCTGCTTCAGATTTTCTTAAATCTTCTTGCAGCGCGTTAAATATCTTTTGCTCGTTTTCATGTATTAAACGTTTCAACTGCTTCAGCAACGTTTTTCTTCTACTCACCGATTTGGTAATGCCTTGGTAAAAAGCCACTCGTTGAGATTCGTAGATAGAGTCAATTTCCGATGCGTTGTAATTGTCTAAAACCATTTGTTATGCCATTTGTTTTTTAAGGTAGTAGCAACGGTAAAAAGCATCAGAAATTTACAATAAATAGATGACATCAACTTTAACATCGCGCTTTTATAAGTATTTGTTCTGTTTGCTTAGCAGCATAACTATGCTGAACTTTGCCGCTTGTAATTTTTTACAAAACGATTTTACAAATACAGGAAACAATACAATGAGCTATAAAGTGGCTAAAGGAAGTCGGCTTCCTTCTTTTGTGTTAAAAGATCAGAATGGCGAAGATTTTGACATCCAGTCGGTGATCGGTAACCAAAATATGGTGGTCTATTTCTATCCTAAAGACGATACGCCCGGGTGTACCAAAGAGGCGTGTTCGTTCAGAGACGAATTTGAAGAATTTAAAGATGCCAATGCCATCGTAATTGGCATTAGTGCAGATTCTCCAGAGTCTCACAAAAAGTTTGCTAAGAAATACAACTTGCCGTTTATCTTACTGAGCGACCCCGGAAACAAAGTAAGAAAGCAATTTGGCGTACCCGGAAATCTATTTGGGTTAATACCCGGCAGGGTAACTTACGTAGCCGATAAAAACGGAATTGTGCAGCACGTTTTCAATTCGCAATCGAATGCAGAGCAGCACGTTGAAGAGGCAAAAACTATTTTAGAATCTCTGTAGGAACCCGTTTTTCTACACCCGTAAGCGCAGCGTTTTCTTCGTAATAAATCACGAAGAAAACGCTCAAAACATTAAAAACCCACTACTTTGATGCTAACTGAACAGCCACTGCAGCGGCTACTCTTTCACCATCGATAGCTGCCGAAACAATACCACCAGCATAACCTCCACCTTCTCCACACGGAAATAAACCTTTTACTTGAGGATGCTCTAAGGTTTCACGATCTCTTGGAATTTTAACTGGAGAACTCGTGCGAGACTCTACGCCCAAAATTTGCGCTTCGTTGGTGTAATATCCGCGCATTTTTTTGCCAAAGGCTTTAAAGCCTTCTTGCAATCTTTTGCCAATAGAAGAGGGCAATAACTCGTGCAATGGTGCCGATTGAATGCCCGGTATATACGAGCAATCGTTTAAGGTTGCAGAGGTTTTGTTATTCACAAAATCGACCATGCGTTGGGCAGGAGCTGTTTGGTCGCGGTTACCTGCTTCAAAAGCCATTCTTTCTATCGATTTTTGAAATTCTAAGCCTGCAAACGCCCCAAACTTACTCCAAGGTTGCAAATCTTTTTCTTCGATAGCGACTACCATACCCGAGTTGGCATACCTAGAATCGCGCGTGCTCGTGCTCATACCGTTAACAACTACCTCACCGGGCGCTGTAGCTGCGGGAACAATAAAGCCACCTGGGCACATGCAAAAAGAGTAAACGCCTCTGTTGTTTACTTGGTGCACCAAGCTGTAGCTAGCTGCGGGCAAATGCTTACTTCTGGGTGTTGTGCAATGGTATTGCGCCTGATCTATAATCGGTTGCGGATGTTCAATTCGAACGCCCATAGCAAAAGGCTTGCTTTCTATAAAAATTTGGTGTTGATCGAGTAAATAGAAAATATCTCGTGCAGAATGACCAGTGGCTAAAATAGTGGCTGCCGCTTCAATTTTGTCGTCTTGTTGAGTTACCACCCCTTTTAGCACATTGTTTTCTACCATAAAATCGGCTACACGGGTTCCAAAATGCACTTCGCCCCCAGCAGCCAAAATCGATTCTCGCATGGCGGCTACAATCTTGGGTAGTTTGTTGGTTCCGATATGCGGATGCGCATCAATCTTAATATCTTGAACAGCTCCGTGAGCAATTAAAATATCGAGAACACGCATTAAATCGCCCCGTTTTTTAGAGCGTGTGTAGAGTTTACCATCAGAATACGTTCCTGCTCCACCTTCACCAAAACAGTAGTTAGAATCTGGGTCTACAATGTGTTCTTTGTGCAGTTTACTTAAGTCTTTTCTTCGGTTTTTAACGTCTTTACCGCGCTCGAGCACTATGGGTTTAAACCCCAACTCAATTAACCGAAGAGCTGCAAATAAACCGGCTGGTCCGGCTCCTACTACAATAACTTCTTGAGCACTTTCAACATTTGGGTATTCTACACTTGGGGTAGGAACCGATTCTGGTGTTTCGTTGATAAACACTTCGGCTTTAATGCGAATTTTCACTTGTTTAGAACGCGCATCGATGCTTCGCCTGAGCGGCCTTACATATTCGATAGTAGCAACGTCTATTCGCAGTTGACGAGCAGCCGAAAGCTGCATTTTTTGTTGATCTGCCGCCTCTTCTGGCGAAAAAACCAACTCTTTAACTTGTATCATTTTTTCGGTTGCATTTTTAGGGCTCTTACCACAAAGAAAATACCTGCCGCAACAAGCGGAATACTCAGGTTTTGCCCCATATTAAACGCCAAGTTTTCTTCAAAATCAACTTGGTTTTCTTTTAAAAACTCGATGAAGAATCTCGCTCCGAAAATGAGAATTAAGAACATTCCGAAAATAAATCCTTCTTGCTGATACATCTCTTTTTTCCAGTACAAGAAATACAGCAATAAAAAGATGAGCAGGTAACTAATGGCCTCGTACAATTGGGCTGGGTGCCTTACTACGCCATAGGCTACAAATTCTGCTTCGAACCCACGACCAGTCGATTCTATTTGCAAATTCATGGCTTCTGGGTCGATAATTACATGCTGGTCGGCTTTACCCAATCGTTCTAACTCTAAAGGCAATTGCTCTTTTAAGTATCGTTCGAAAAGTTCTTCACTCAACCGATTGTTAATTTCAATAGAGCCTTCCATAACGGCTACCTTTCGGCCTTTATAGTCGATTATTTGCTCTGCATCTTCGAACTCAATATCTTCTAATCGATCGCCTAATCGGTTACCAATGTAATCTTCTGTATACCTCGTAAAAATGAAGTTTAAACCGCTGTCGCTAGCTTTCCCTATCATTTCAGAATTCATCAAGTTTCCGGTTCTAATTAAACAACCAGCAATGGCAACGGTAATTACAACACGGTCTAAGATCCATAAAACCGACTTTTTGGTGATTTTCTTCGAATAGAAATACAAAGAAATTATAATGGCGATGGCTGCTCCATGACTGGCTAAACCGCCTTCCCAAACTTTTAAGATACTGAGCGGTTGATCAAAATATCCGGTTCCGTCAGGAGTGTGGTAAGGCCCATAAAATAAAACGTGGCCTAGACGCGCGCCAATTATGGTTCCTACAATAACATATACAAACACTTTATCGAGCCATTTTTCTGGCACTCCATCGCGCTTAAACATGTTTTCCATCAGTTTATAGCCGATTAAAAACGTAGACGCAAAGAGCAAACCGTACCAACGCACGGGAATAGCATTGTCTTTTAAAAATCCGAAGACTTCAGGATGTATGTCCCAAATTATAGCCAGCAAAGAATGCATAGTTGTAACTTTGGCTTCAAAGATAGGGCAATGACTCATAGCCCCGAAGATGTTGTTAATTGAAAGCTTAAACGTTTATGCGCAGACCGAGAAGAAATAGAAAATCGAACGCCACAAGAGCCCATTTAAGAGAAACTCGCTTAGCTGTTGAGCAACTGGTTTACCCCCTTTTTTTAGTAGAAGGAACCGGTATTAAAAACGAGGTAGCTTCTCTGCCTGGCAACTACCGATGGAGCGTAGATTTAGCTCTAAAAGAAATTGGAGAATGCCTAGAATTAGGAATTTCATCTTTTATGTTTTTTCCTGCTTTTTCTGACGATAAAAAAGACAAAACAGGCACGTTAAGTTACCATCCCGATAATTTTTACCTACAAGCATTTAGAACGTTTAAAGAGCACTATCCTGAAATGTGCATTATTACTGATGTTGCGCTCGACCCTTACAGCACCGATGGCCACGATGGCATTGTTCAAGATGGCAAGATTTTAAACGATGAGACATTAGAAGTTCTGGGCAAAATGGCGGTGGCACAAGCAGAAGCGGGCGCAGATATAATTGGCCCAAGCGATATGATGGATGGCCGCGTTGGTTACATCAGAGATGAGCTCGATTTAGCCGGCTACACCGATGTTTCTATCATGAGCTATACGGCCAAATTCGCGAGCGCTTTTTACGGTCCGTTTAGAGATGCATTAGATTCTGCACCTGCCGGAAGTGAAGATATTCCGAAAGACAAAAAAACCTATCAGATGGATCCGGCCAACAAGTGGGAATCGATGGTTGAGGCAGAATTAGACTATCAAGAAGGTGCCGATTACATGATGGTAAAACCCGCCACTTTGTACCTCGATGTGATTCATTTGCTAAAAGAAAATTTTGACATTCCCATTGCGGCTTACAACGTATCTGGCGAGTGTGCAATGCTTACTGCAGCCGCTCAAAACGGATGGTTAGATTTTGACCAAGCCATGCCCGAAATGCTATTAAGTATTCGCAGAGCAGGTGCTTCTGTAATTATTACCTATTTCGCTAAGCAGTACGCTCAAATGGTGAAAGAAGGCAAATTGCCGGCTTAAAACAAACTGCATTTTTTGCTCTCTCACGGTAGGAACCCGATTTGTCATTTTTTCATTGTTTATTAAAAATCGATGAGTTTTTCTACCTTAATTTTATTTGAAAACCGCTTTAATGATTGGTTGAAGCGGTTTTTTTGTTTTTACAGATTCTTCTTGAAAGATGAAGAAAGAAGGTTTTTGTTTAATTTCTTTTGGCTTGAACCAGGGCAACAACTTGGGGAGCTATTGAGCCAGTTGGCGGAAAGAAGAAGTTTTTCTTAATTTCTTTTGGCTTGAACCAGGGCAATAGCTTGGGGAGCTATTGAGCCAGCTGGTGCGATGGAAACAAAAATTCAAGGCTGCGTATTAGATTTTGTTGAACTACTGGCGTTCGCTCCACTACCTCACCCGAACTCGCAAACGGCATTA